>NZ_NPJH01000020.1 GCF_002251365.1 Prevotella sp. P3-122 | reverse complement strand
CTTGGAAGTCCGAACAGAGAAGTTAAGCCCGCCATCGCCGATGGTACTGCAATGCAATGCGGGAGAGTAGGTAGCCGCCTTCTTTTATCAGGGCTCCGAGGACGAATGTCTTCGGAGCCCGTTTTTTGTTATATTCTGAGATTTATTCTATATATTTTTTTATTATATTTTGTTATATAAGATTAATTTTGTATTTTTGCATTAGAAAACTTATATGATGACCTATGAAATTAACCTGTAATCTTTATACCAATAAATTGATACGTTTTTCTATCAGTTTTGCTTTTCTATTCTTATTGAGTGGATGTAGCAAACCTGGTAGCCCATATTTTGTTGGTATATCGCAATGTAGTGAGGATATATGGCGATACAAACAAAATAAGGAATTAGAGATGGGTAGTTATATTTTTGATAATATCAATTTGGAGTTAATGTCTGCTGATGACAGTGATCAACTTCAGATACAGCAAATACAAGAATTTGTCGATAAGAAAGTAAATTTGCTTATTGTTGTTCCTAACTCTACTAATAAAGTAACGGATGTTCTTGATAAAGCATATGACCGTGGTATTCCGATTATATTATTTGATAGAAAGACAAATAGCGATAAATTCACCGCTTTCATGGGTGCAGATAATTATAACATAGGGCAGACCATGGGAAAATTAATCGCAGATCATATGAAGGGAGCTGGCACTTTAGTAGAGATTACAGGTCTTAAAGGATCCTCGCCTGCCATTGAACGACACAATGGATTCATAGACGCTTTAAAACAGTATCCTAGAATTCGTGTGATTTCCTCTGAGCTGGGTGATTGGACAGAAAAGAGCGGAGAGAAAGCAATGGAGGAAGTTCTCCTAAAGTATGATGGTCATATAGACTGTCTTTTTGGTCATAACGACCGTTTGGCGATTGGTGCTCGTAGGGTTGCTATGTCTCATGGAATAAATAATATTATTTATTATGGAGTTGATGCTCTGCCAACACCTGGCGGTGGAATCGAACTTGTTCAGAAGGGCATTCTTAGGGCATCCTATATATATCCTACGCAGGGAATAGAACTAATGCGACTTGCCAAGAAGATACTTGAAGGGCAATCATTTGAACGTATTAACCTGCTTCAATCGGCTATTGTTGACAAAAGTAATGCAGACTTGATGCTGACGCAATACAAAGAATTAGAGAGAACAAATGTTGATATTGAGATGCTTAAGGGCAAGATAGACGTTTATTTCTCGCAGGTAAATGTGCAGCGTAAGGTGATTACTTTCTTTACTATCCTTGTTATTCTTGTTATATTACTGGCTTTGCTTGTTTATCGTTCATACCTTGTTAAAACAAGACTCAACTATCAACTAAAAATAGTTAATAATAAATTAGAAGAACGTAATACAGAACAACATAAACTTTACAAGCAACTGGAAGATATGGCGGATGCTAGAATGGTTTCCTTCACAAATGTGGGACACCAACTTCGCACTCCACTAACTTTGATTTCCGGACCAGTAGAACAGCTGAAATGTGATACATCATTAAAGAAGGAACAGAGACAGCTTGTTGATATGATGCATCGCAATCTTGGTAATTTGTTAAAATTGGTAGATGAGATTCTTGATTTCAGAAAAATAGGCATTGATGAACCTAAAGCTATAGGTAATGATACTTTACCAATAGCTCCCTCAACTGATGATTTGGTTAAGTATGATTTAATCGATGAAACTACAGTTGAAAAACCAGAAGTGTTAGTAGTGGATGACAATGCTGATATTAGGGAACTGCTGAAAACTATTCTGCAGGATATGTATCGAGTAACATTGGCGGATAACGGAGAAATGGGACTGAAGAAAGCGAAAATGCTCGTACCAGATCTTATAGTCAGCGATGTGATGATGCCTGTGATGGATGGTTTGGAGATGTGTCGCATGATAAAAAACGACTCCGTCACCTGTCACATTCCCGTTCTTATGTTGACAGCACGTACATTGGAGGAGCATAGGGTGGAAGGATATGCACATGGAGCTGATGCTTATCTCACCAAACCTTTCTCGGCTCAGGTGTTATTGGCCCGAATATGTAATCTTCTGTCTACACGAAAAACTCTTCGCAAGGTATTTGCAGAGAATGTTGCTGATAGCTCGTCACAAGTCATTGAAAATATAGATGAACAGTTACAGACGTCTGACAATACATTCATTAAACGATTGCGTGATACCATTCAGCAAAATCTTTCGAACTCGGATTTCAGCGTAGAGCGTATTGGTGAAGAGATTGGTATGAGTCGTGTACAACTATATCGCAAGGTTAAGGCTCTTACAGGTATGTCACCAGTTGAATTGTTGAGAAAATCAAGAGTGGAAAAAGGAAGGCATCTCTTGAAAACAACAGATCTGTCAATATCAGAGATTGCTTATGATACCGGCTTTACTTCACCATCTTATTTTTCCAAATGTTTTAAAGATGAATTTGGAATGAGTCCTGGAGAAGTACGACAAGGATGAGGAAAATAGGACACTTCTAACCAGCAATACATCCAAAGTGAGGGTATTCATCGATGCAGATGAGGTATAAGGGAGTGGAGCTGATGCCCAATTAGCCTTACATCCTGCTTGACTTGTTGCGCATGTAGTCATTTATGGATATGGCTATAAATATGTATATGGCAACGAACTCCATCTCTTCGTGTCGGATATTCCATCGTCAATGCCGCAATCAGCGGGAAACTAACATAAAGCATGGTGAGTGCAATGAATTCCATCGAACTGTGTTATACAGTCATTGCCATACTCGGGCTTCTCTATACGGCATATCCCATGAACGATGCGAGGAGTCCGTTTTAGAATCCCAAAAACAAATAAGCCCACGTATGGGTAGCGATAGTCGGAATGCCTTTTCCGTCATTTCTTGTTGCTCACTTTCTCTATGCTATAACCAATGTTTTCAAAAGCCTTGACGAAGTCCTGGTAGTTGCTTTTCTTAGGTTCATACACTATTGTCACAGTCTGGTTGGAAATTGATGTGTCAATCTTCTTGACTCCCTTTACAAAACGTATGTTGCCTTTGATTTTCTTCTCGCAGTTAGAACAGTGCATTTGTGGAGTTGTGGTTATCTGCAGAGTGTCTGCCGACTTTGCTTTCTGTGCGAATGTCGTTATGGAGACAATCGCTAATGCCATGGTGATGATAATCTTTTTCATTGTTCTTGTTTTCATTATTGTTATTACTCTTAACCTTTCAAAGTTTTCAAACCCTTCAAAGCTTTTATACCTTTAACCTTATTCCAATATATCCCATTGCACCATTCAAAGGTCCCCATATTTGCGTAGCATCGAATGATGATTGCCAAGGATTTGATGCGCTGCGGACAGCATTGTCTATAGTATAGTTGGTGAGGTTCTCTCCGCCTATATATAAGTCGAAGTGACGAAACTCCCGTGTTATCTGTGCCTGCAACTGGAAGTAGGCTGGATAGCGGCTGCGGTCATATAGCTCACCTCCACCGTTTATGCTGCCAGTTATGTCAAAATGCCACAGTTCAAGAGGAGTCTTATATCCCATGGTGAGCAATGCCTTATAGCGTGAGGTGAGCGGACGCCTGCGAAGTGTACCGTCGTAAGTGGTACGGGAGTCTATATACCTGAATGCTCCTGTAGCGATAAACCCGTCGAAGAGAGGGTAGGTGGCATCTATCTGTGCAGCATGAGTATAGCTCTTGCCAGAGAGGTTCTCAAATGCGAAGGTATTGGAGCCAGCAGCTCCGTCAGGATTTATAATCAACTGGTTTTGGAAGTCTGTGTAATAATAGTCGATATTTACCTCGAGGTCTTTGTCGGCTATCGGCAGACGTAACGATGCAGACATGCCCATGTTCCAAGCCTCCTCCTGTTTTAGCTTATCGTATGCTATGAATGTCTTTCCGCTTGCCAATAAAGACACATTCTCAGCCAAGGCATGTGGCAAACGGAAGCCCTTTCCTGCAGAAGCGCGCAATGTGAGATACTCCCAGGGAGAATATTTTATGTGGAGGCGTGGAGTCCAGAACTCACCATGCTCAGTGGAGTAGTCCCACCTTACGCCTGGCATGATAGTCAGTTTGTCACCATATTTATATGTATATTGTGCATACAGACCATAAGTCGTTTCGTGAGGATTTCCAAAGAGGTTGCCCTCTTCGCCCTCTATAGGATTGAACAGCTCAAGACTTTGACTATAGGTGTCGTGGTTTACAGACGCTCCTATGCTCAAGTTGTGGTCATGAGCCATGTCTGTCTCAAACATCAGTTGCGCATATCCGTTCTTTTGGTTGACATCATACATGGTTTTCCCAAACAAGTTTTCGGCATCATGTATTGAACCGTTAAGCATGAGTGCGAGCGAAGTGTTATGGTCTGTATTGAGGGTAAATCCATTCTTCCATTGCGCCTCAAAGCGGTTGGTAGTTACTTCTATCCCATAAAACTCCACATCTGCATGATGATGGACGTGATGGCTCATCCCACTCGTCCGCTCGTCATGCAGAGCCTTGATGCTCAACTGGCTTATCCATGTGGGCGACACATAAGCCATGCGCCACATGCTGTTGAACTGCTGTAGTTTAGGCATGTCTATAAAGCCATCTCCGTTGTCGTCGTGGTCTGTCTGCCTGTTCTCGAAATGGAGTAGTGCGCTGGTAGATAGCTTCTCTGTGACATGTATGCTTCCGTCTATGTTAACCTCCTGTTTCAGGTCGCTGTCAAGATATGCGTTCGCCCTAACCCCATCAGTGCCTTGAGGCTTTAGAAACTCTACATTAATCTGCCCCGTAGTGCTCTCATAGCCGTTCTTTACGCTCGATGCCCCTTTGCTCACCTGTATGCTCTGCATCCATGGTCCAGGCACATAGCCAAGAGAGTAGGGGATTGATGCCCCTCTGAGATTGGGCATGTTCTCTGTGAGCATCTGTACATATGTGCCACTGAGTCCCAGCAGTTTAATCTGTCTTGCTCCTGTTGCAGCATCGCTATATGACACATCCACCGATGGGTTTGTGGTAAACGATTCCCCAAGGTTACAGCAAGCTGCTCGTATCAGTTCCCCCTTCCCTATAATCTCTGTATTGGTGATGCGATGCAAGGACCTGCCCCCATTCCTCGCCTTTACCGTTACGTCTTGCAGGGTATGGCTATGTTGAATGCTGTCTATGGCAATGCTATCTGTCTGTCCTGTTGCATTGGTTATCGTTGAAAAAATAAGAAGTATAGTTGCCGTTATCTTTTTCTTATTCATGTATCAGCTATTTTTTTATGCAAAGATACAAGTAATGTGACGGAGCAACAAGAATATGCATACCTTTTTTAAAATTTTGCGACTAAAATACCGTGATTATGTGATGCTTTTGACTTAGCCACGTTTAAACGACAATGTGAGCAGTTATAATATCTGTTCTTTATTTACATCTTGTAGTGATAATATGTATTCCGTGATAGTTCAACGTCGATATGCAATCTGATATTCCTGAAGTTTATCTTTTCTGTCGAGACCGCTGAGTTCTGCTATTCTACCTGCGTTGATAGGCTGACCTGCTTCTTTCATTGTTGACAATACTTTTTCTTTTGCGTCCATAGTTTTGATGATCATTAAGGGAGGATTTGTTAGTCAGTCATACGTACAAAAAAATAAAACCCCAGATTAAACTGGAGATTTATTGCACCGTTTATCCCAAGAAGAAATGAACGTTGTAAAGGAAAAGATTTTCTTATTATCTTTGTGTTTACCGCTTTGTAACTTCTACTATTGATTTTACTATAGTCTCCCAATCTCTATAGAGTAAGCAATCAATATTTTGTTTTCTCTTTTCAAATGCTTCTAAGATAGAATCGTGTATGTAAAGGAAGTTTCCTGCTCCCATATAGTATGTATTCCAATATTCTGGTGCACCGCCAGAATCAATAATGCCAGGTGTACATTTGTCAAAAGGAAATATTTCATTTAAGATGTCATCATCCCATTCATGTGGACCATAGCAATAATTCAGATGGTACAATTTACCTTTCTTATCCATAAATTGTATTCGTCCTCCTTCCCCCATAGCTCCAGAATATGCATAGGTGCAAGCTATGAGTTCGGTAGGAAAATGATCTTTATAATTATCTGGTGTAAGTTCTATAGTGTTCATAGTTTGCGTTATGCTATTAATCTATTGATTATCAGTGTTTACATAGTCACTTGGTTGAAGGTTGAATGATTCATCTACTGCTATCGCTCCTTTTGTTCCAAGGAAACTGGCATTGCGCGAAGCGTACCCCTGTGCTTCCATAAGGCACTCACTAATCAACTCTGCGGTGAAATCCGTAGGCTTCAATAACCCTCTTTTACCTAAAGCGTTGATTAAAGTGGCTGTTGTCCAGTCTCCACAGCCTTCTGTGTCAACAACATTTTCATTCAATACAGGTGGTAGTTCTATCCACCCCTCACCTCTGAGATTGAATCGCACGCCTTTGGATCCAAGTGTCTGGATAATAAGTTTATCCTTTAATTCGTCAACAAAATCAACGTTTTGGATAGTTTCGTCAGAGAACTTCACAATATCACTCTCCTTCATGCATTTCATGAATTTAGAGAAATCGTTACCTCTTGTACTTTGAACCTCGTAATAGACCAAAACACCTTTTTCTCGCATATATTTACCAAGTTCTCGCCATGCAGCAGTTACTCCCTCGTAGAAATACACATCTGGCAGAAAATCAAGGCTTTTGATAAATAAAGGTAAAGTAGCATCATTTCCCTTCACAGTAAATGCCTTATCACGAGGAAAACCGCTTCCTGGTGCATGACGCTTTGAAAACTTACGAGTTGGACGACCTTCTTCATCAAGGCAATGGATTACCTTCAGGCAGTTCGTTCCACCATCAGGACTATTGTTGACAAAACGAGTATCACAGCCATAGCGAAGGAAGTCTTTGGTCATCTGTACTCCCTGAGCACTATCATCAAACAGAGCTATAGGACAGGAATGCCATCCCAAATAACCTAGGATGCACATGACATTACCAGGGTTACTGCCTATTTCCTCCATAACCACCTTCTCTACAAATCTGTTTCTTTTGCCTGGAATAAAACCATCTGGGTATTCTCTTTTGACGATAGTATCAAAAGCGAAGGAACCAGTACCTAATACACTTAATGTTTTTTTCTTGTTCATTTCATAAATCTTTTAATTGGAGATGCAAAGTTACATGATACTGTTAAAAATGCCAATTAGGTTATACGTATAGTTTAATTAAACATGCTACCCAAATCTTTGTCTGTGGTGTTTTCTCGACTTAACAGAAATGAATACGACTGTTGCTTGTTGGTGTTCATATCAATCGGTTCAACATGCCAACCTTTCTTGCTAAACCAATTAAGGTTCATCAGAAATATGGAGTGACACCAACAAATAATCTGTGAAGTAAAATCAGTCAAAGTCATGATAATCACTCAAAATGTCGGATGAACCATTTATTTTTTTTGTTAAACAACTAAATAATGTTATATAAACTTAATTGCCTGGGAGTTATAAGTTATTCAGTAAACACTAACTGTCTGTTATAAGTGTTGTTTATTTCCTGCTTCAGACAAGCAACCGTCGTTATCTGGAAACATGCTTCGCCCATAGGTATCTGTATGGTCGGTGTCTTGCCGTTGTCATCGAACGGGATGTCGTCACCATACATTCTACGACAAAAATCGATGATTTCTTCCTTGGTCTCAGCTACTGCAATTGGTGAGCTGATAGCACGGTTAATCATGTTGTCAAGGCATGTGCGTTCCAGGAAATATATGCTCTTTCCTGCAGCCTCGATCAGGCGTATGTTGTCATCTGCAGCACGTCCGGGTGCTTTACGATAGTCATTAAGTACTGTTTTATTCATATTTGAAACATCTTTTAGAATGTCTTATTCAGACTTGAAATCAAAATAAAGGGTTGTGTACATCTAACGAAGCACTGCCTCTGGTAGTCCTTTTACTGATACAGCCTTTCTCTCTGTGAGAGTCATCTCGGAGAGTGTCCTTGTGTAACAGCTCTGAATGCCTTGTTTTTATACCCATTACTGAGGTATGTCGTCAGACAGTGACCGTGATACTGAGGGCTAATGGGTATAGTTCCAACGATTTCGTTAAGCCGGAAGACCAAAGGAAACTTGTTTGCTTTGGCTTGGTGAGAACTGACGACAAGCCGAGAGGAGAGGCTGAGTTTACTCAGACTATCCCGAGGCGCGAAGGAAGAAGACGAAGTCAAATCGCACTTTTAAGAACAAATACTCCTGCTCAGGATAACAACTGAAAGATAGACAGCAACCCAATCGAAATGTTCTATAAAAACAAATCTACACTAATGTAAATGCAGGAGTGCCACACGTAGAGTAACCGTCATAGACCTTGTTGCCATCTATGGTATATGCCGGCGTTCCGCAAGTTGAGTAGCCGCGATACACTCTGTTTCCATCGATGGTGTATGCAGGAGTTCCACAGGTGGAATAACCATCGTAAACTCTGTTGCCATCAATCGTGAAAGCTGGTGTGCCACATGTTGAGTAGCCGCGGTATATTTTGTTACCTTCAATGGTGTATGCAGGAGTGCCACACGTAGAGTAACCTCTGTAAACTGAAATTCTATTACTTCCAAACATAATTAATAAAGGATAAAAAGTTAATAACAGGAGATTAATTCTGAATAATTTCATTCTATTCTTTCTTTAATCAATTCTCGTCTTCTTTCCAGCCGAATTCGTCATCTGTTGTTGGGATGTCTTCCCAAATGTCTTCGATGGAATAGAAGAGATCATCTTCGTATTCTATCTCCTGGAGATTCTCGATTACTACTGATGGAGCACCTGTGCGCTCTGCATAATCGATAAGTTCTGCTTTTGTGGCTCCATTCTCCCATGGAGCATCGTTGAGATAAGTTGAAAGTGCTAATGTCCAAACCATATAAATGAGTTTTAAAGTGATTAAAAGAGAATATAGTAAAGTCCCAATGAGTAAGTTTGGGTCGGAACAGAGAAGTTCGATTAGAACTCAACTCTGTTGCCAAGGATGTAGATGCCGACTTCGTTAAGGAGCTGACGGTTGATGTCAGGTTCGGTGCCTGTGATTAGACAATGGCGGCAGATGGTGAGGATCTTGCCCATGGCATTGCCACCACGGATGATGCCTTCCGAATCGGGATAAGCCGCCCAGACAGGGTCGTTCTTGACCACTTCAACTATGACTGTATCTTCTGGTATACTGCGAAGGAGCATCGCAAACTCTCTGTTTAACAGACACTTCTGCCAAACGCACCAAAGCATCCAGTCATAACGGAAGGAGGTGAAGTCAGTACGGATCTCAGCCTTATACTTAGCCTTCGAGCAACGCTTGGCGTAGACTCCTGAAGCCATCTTACGGATGTACTCCTGGATCTCTACAGAACGCCTGCCTTCGGTGCTCCACTCGCCACAGAGGTAGAGGTGCTCTGTTCCGTACCACTTGACACCCAAAAGGTTAAAGTGGAATCCACCAGCCATATTGCCGAGTCTGCCAGTAGCAACACCTTGGCAAGTATCTTTCGGACCTGAGTAAGTCAAGAGGTTGAGCGACTGAGGGTCAAGAGACTCCTGACGTGAGAGGTTAGCTACTGAGAGTGAATTGTTGTACTGTTTTAATGTAATTCTGTTCATATAGATGAAATGTTAATTGTGTGGCTTGTACTGTCAATATAATTGGGTGGTTGACAGTTAACAAACCAGGATTCACTCTTTTCGATTTTTTTCAATCCGCAAGTGAAATGTTTTTTCGATTCCACTATACAGAAATGGTTGACATGACCCTAACCCAACGAGCCTTAGAAGCTGCATAGGTAAAGTAATTGTTCGCATCAAGATGCTCAATTCTATACCTTCTCGTCCTATACTGCGAAGCAAACGGATAATCTCATCACGATTCTTTCTGTAAGCTCTATGTAGTATTTGTCCTTTCGCATTCTTTTTATTCTATTTTCCCATTTATCAGTTTCATCCACCACGAATCGGGCATCTCACCATCAATCTTTACCTTATCACCAGGAGCAACAACGCGATTCCAACGCTCCATGATAGTCTGGTTCATAGCAAGCATATCCACAAACTCAGGGTGCTTTGCCAATGCTTCCTCGGAGTCAAACAAAGGTGCTTCGAGCGTATGCTCTTGTTGTGGGCGGTCTATCCATCCCTTCAATTCCTCAAGACAACCCTCCATAGAGGTATGTACTTTCTTAATACCATAACGCTTGGCGAGGAACTTCATGTGACGAGTTCCGGCTATTTCTGAGTCGATGCCAAGGATTATCTTTTTGCCACGAGCAATGTTCTCTGCCAATTCCATCTTGGTAGTCTCGGCATAGACACGATGACCAAGCTCTGCCTTAGGATCTTTATTCGGAATCCAGAAGAGAGCAACGTCGCACATGCGCAGACCTTGGGTTTCCCACTGCACCTGATTAGAAGGCTGGTGCATAGTAGTGAAACGAGGACTAAGGAAAGTCACACCGTCCATACCCATCTCGCCCGCAGCCTTCACCAGTTTATTACGCCAACCACGAGGCGAGGCTTTCATAGGCCCTGCAAGGAATACCATCCAGCCTTCCTTCTTTGAAATTTCAGTAGGAGAATTAATAATTTTATTCATAACTTTTAATTTTGATTATATGATGCATTATACTATATTTGTTGACATTTATCCAACCCATAATAAGAAAATCTCCCTATTTTTTTTGTGTTTTATGACTATAAATCGTCTTTACGGGACAATTACTACCATAGAATGCAGCAAAATGAAAGCAAAAAATTACGAGCTTTTAAAAATGGCACTTTTTCAAGTAGACTCATAATTTTAATATAGGTTTCCTTGCATACGCTTATTGTATCTTTGTACGGATCAAAAGGTGAGTGATCGTATGGTGGGAATTTGTCAATTTCAATTAGAATATCAATATCCATATTGCATAATACTTGGTTTTGGCTTTACAGATGAATATGCCATAATCAAACTTCTTTTCTACTTGTTAACACCCACTTCTTACACTTGTTCTCAATCTCAATACGCTCACGCTTGATGATGCGCACATTGGTAGCATCAAATACAGCAATGTTCTTCGGACCATCAGGCTTTGTCATCGCTGTTGGCCATACATTATAGAGTACTCCAAGGCTGTTTAACAGTTCTGCTGCAGCCTTCTCCGAAGCAAAGCCATTCTTCTTTGCTCCAGTAAACGTCATGCCTACCCATTTACGGAACTCCTTGCCCTGCGCCTTCACCTTCTCGGGAGCACTTACCCCAAGCTTTGCCTCCGCCTTATTTATTATAATAGGAGAAACAGGAAGGGCTGATGCGAGGTGATTGCCCTCTGTCAACTCAGGAATCTCAACCGTGTAGAGATAGTGCTCGGGCATTAGCTCCAGGTTACGAGGTTGTGAATAGTGTACTGCCGAAGCTTCTACCTCTGTCAGATAAACTCCAAAACCAAATTTGATGCCGGTTCCTTCTCCTGCACCACTAAGGTCAAACTTGTCAAACAAGAATGGCGAACCATGAAATAGTATCATAATTGTGCTTTCTTTTGGCTCATCCCAAATATGGAGTGATGTCTTATAGATTTTATCCTTAAAAGAGATCCTTATATATCTGTCATAGTCTCCGAATATATCTACACCACTGATAAGGTGAATAATCATGAGCGGCAATGAAGGTAATATACACACACCATGCAGCAATAAGTGGTAATCACTCGAAATGTCAGATGAACCTTTTCTTTTCTATCACATCAACGAATTCTTTTGGCAGTATTATGTTTCTTACACTTATTGCATCTGCAAACAGAGGTGCAATTTCTTCTATGGAGAATCCTGCGCTGCCACAGGCAATTTTTGTCACAAGGAATTCCTTTTCAGGATGAGCTAATGCATAAGAGATAAATTCCTCCACTTTCTCACCAATATAACTGGTGCCTCCTTCCATGGTAGGAATAGCATAGCATTGACCTGTCATGCCTTCACCAACACCATATTCTGCTCCGAATCTTTGGTGGGCTAATCTTGCTGCGCCACCACCATGCTTTCCTTTGATATTACTTCCAAAAACGAACACCTGATTAGGGAGCAGGCTGCTGATGTGATTGTCTGTATATTTGCGGTTGTACTCGCTATTGGGCTTCTTGGCAGAATCGCAGGTATTCATCAGAGCACGCGCAAAGCTGTTATTGCTCAAATCCCCACGATGTGAAAGCGCGTATTCTACAATGGCGAAATTGTAATTCTTAAGTTGTTCGCGGAATACTCGTGCCACGATGTCTGCCGGATTTCTGAACGCGCCACAGCCCCAAGCACCGAGGACAAGAACGTCTGCGTTCGCCAGTACTGCAGCCGCATCAAGAATCTGCTTTATGCGTGAAGTTATCTGAGCTTCATAATCTGATGGCATACGGTTGCCATGCCACAATTCTGGAGCAGCGCAGGTAATGACATCCACCTCGAACCATTCATTCGTCATCTTTGGATATATAGGGTCTGTAAGCTCGTCAGACTTAAAAACGACAACACATGGTGTATAAATCAGGTCATCATTGCCCATATAATTCATTTCGCCTTTCTCATACGCTATGCGATGTCTGTCGTAGAATTCCTCCTTCATAGCCTGCAGGCAAGGATAAAGCGTTGAGCAGCGGCATAATGACTCTTCCTGAGCGCCAGCACTGAATGGAGCACCGCCAATACTATGGTTATTGGCGAAGTTCAACACTGCGACTTTTCTCCCCCTATAGGCCTTTGCGGCTTCAAAGGTTCTCTTGCCTGAGATGACGAACTGAGTTTTATGTTCTTGTATGTTTACATACTCAAGGTCATAACCATGCTTTACAATCTGCTGGTTTTTAATGGAATGCCATATAGCATCTTGAAGTTCGGGATTTGTCTGGCACTGATGTACAGTGTCCATCATAACTTTACGATTAATTTGTGCGTAACTTGCCATAATTTTCGTATATTTGGGTGTTAATTAGTGTAGATATGAAATTTGTCAGACCAATTATGATACCTGTAACAGGTGGTATATTATGATTCCTTTATTATACGTATAAACTCCAGAGCATCTTTTGGCAGGTTGTACTCCAGTTTGCCGTTGTTACGGAGTTCCATGAGCAATCTGCCTGTGAGATTTGAACCTACCCACTTGTCGCCTTCGAGTTTTGCGCTCCAGGTGTCGGCAGGTTTCTTAGGGTTAGCCTGTTGCTCTACAATAATCTTGCCCTTGCTTCGCTCCAGCTCGTTACGGAATGCTTCGCATTGCTCGTACTTCTGCTGCATGGCAAACTTCAAGGCATCAACTATCATGCTGCCCCAATCAGTGCGACGATGATCAGGCTCATAGCTCTTGGCTGTCATCTTTATGAAGTTACTCTTCTTGCCAGGGGCAGTAATACCATTCCAAACCCTCAGGACATACTGAGGATCGTTGAACTTCATCATCTGAAAGATATGTTCGGCACTCTTAAACTTCACACCGTCAATGGTTATAGGAGTAGCAGCCATATTGCCCAGTACTCCCCATTCTTCATGAGTAGAACAAAATACTACGCAATCCTCTGCTGGATAGGACTCCCACTTGTAATACTGAGGATAGAACTCCTCTATCAGATGTCTTACACTTGTTCTTGCCATATATTTTATAAAGCGTCAATATCTATTGTTATTCTCTCGGAATTCTTCTTCTCAATGCAGGTGACCTTATCAGGAGTGTTCTTGCTTTTTGCCTTGAACTCCACCTCTACACGCTCTACCTTTGTGATGTGTATGTCACTGCCATGGAACATTGCGACATTCAGATTCTCTACAGGCATCATTAGACCACGTTGTGGCCATTTGCCTTGTGGCCAGGCAATTCCGATGATGCCATGCTTGTAGAACCAGTCGGCACAAAGTTTCTGTGCTGTTCCCACTTCACTCTTACCCTTTGGCTTTCGACCATATTCTCTAATAAAAAGCATGGTTTCAAGCTCTGTACGAAAATCGTTACCCCATTCTAAGGCAGAGCGATCTTTTATCTGTCCTATTTCTTTTTCTACTAGTGAGGAAACCTGACTTGGCACTGGCTTATGAAGAACAAAGTACTTGGATTCGTTTGTTACTGGGTTAGGAATCTCAACAGAGTACACGTAATGACCGGCAGCTTCACGTCCCGGGCCTTTGCCACTGTAAAGTACTGCTGTGGCAAAAGCTGAGGTTAAATAAGTACCCCATCCGAACTTCGACTTACCTTCACCAGTTCCTATTGTATCTTGTGGGCGAAACTCTTTGAAAAGTTTGGTTGTCCCGTGGAAAACAGTAATCATATATGCTTAATCGTTAATCACTTCTATTTTATTAGCTTTACGAGCTTCATCAAGCTTAGCTCTCATTGTAGGATTCTTGTAGGTAAGCTTACGAATAGTGATATCTTCGAAGTTGTTTTCTGCCTTGTAAAGGTGATCAACCCAAAGGCGTAGATTTTCCTTCATGTTCTGCAGTTGTTTGATTGCCTTGTCTATGTCTTCAAGCGCACTGTTGTATCGGGAGGCAGCATCTTTAACGTGTTTGCCAAATACTCCCTTGAAGTTTTCAAGTCTTTCCTCGAAGTGTGTCACATCAATCTCACGATTCTTTGCATCTGCAAGTTCCTTCTTCACTTTTACGGTGTTTCTGCCTGTCTGAACAAGAAGGGAAATGATGGTCAGGAACTGCTGAGGACGAACGACATACATCTTTTCATAACCTGGTACGGCATAGATGCCATTGTTGTACAGATCATTGTCGAGTTCCAGCAGAGATACCAATACTGCATATTCGCAGTTCTTCTTTGTGCGATCCAAATCCAGTTTCTTAAAGAAATCGGAGTTTTTGTGCTTTGCCTGAGTTTCATCCGCTTCATTCTTCATCTCAAACATGATAGATACTGATTCTATGCCGTCAACGATGTCGCGGAACACAAAGTCACCTTTGGTTCCATCAACAATATCATTATCCTTCCCAAACTCAGCTGTTGGCAGATAAGGATGTACCAAAGTCTCAAATTGGTTGTTGCAATACACTTCCAATGACTCACCAATCATCTTGGTAGACAGTTTCGCCTTGAAGTCCTTGTACTGAGCAATCACTTCGTCCTTCATCTCAAGCTCACGTTTGTGCTGCTCTTCTGTCTGGATAATCTGATTCTTATACTTTTCGTGAATAGCCATCTCGCTGTTCTTTGACTTCTGCTCATTTAGTTCAGCCTCATTCTTCAGACGAGCAATTTCATTTTCCTTTTCACGAAGATTCTCACTGGCCATCTCTTTAGCGTGCTGTAATTCTTGATTTGCTTTGTCCTTTGCAAGCATGAGTTCCTCACGAGCTTTCTGTTTTGCCTCCAAAACAGCCATCTGCTTCTCCGTGTCACTCTTTGAAACTTTTGCAGTTAATTCGGTTATCTCGTTAGTTTTCTTTGCTAACTCGTTGTTCAGGCGCTCCTCCTTTTCTGCGTATGCTTTTGCCATTTGCTGTTCCTTCTGACTCTGTGCCGTCATCAGTTCCTGCACCTTCTTTGATACAGCCAACTCAACCTGAGTGCTCAATGACTTTTCTGCACTCTCCAATTTTTGTTGTAGTGACAGGATAAGGGCTTCCTTTTCTGCCTTCTCCTTTTCACTTGCACGAGACAGTTCTGCCAGGGCAGCTTTTCGTTCTGCTTCCTTGGTTTCCTGCATCTCTGCAATTCTGCGATTCAATTCCTCATTGAAGGAATCGGTACGTACCTGACTGAGAAGTTCTGCATACTCGGATTCATCAACACTGAATACCTGATGGCAATGTGGACATTTTATTTCTTTCATAACTTTGAACTATCTTAAATTGAAAACTCCGTAAAAAAACACCAATGCAACTATGTTGTTCGACACGTCTTTTGATCGACCAATCGTAGAACCTGATCGGTCATAAACTTGTCCATTACTTATGCTGCCTATGTATGAACCGCTTCTGTCATAGTAACGTCCATTATTGCAACAACCTATATAACTACCAGAGCGATCGTTGAATTTGTCATCCTTCATATAGCCTATATAGCTATCATAATGGTTATACCATTTATCTGACTCTATTTTGCCTTCATAAGAGCCAGAACGGTTGTATATTTTCCCAATTTCGTATTTCCCTATCAGTGTACCTGAATGGTCGTAGATTTGCTGACCGTATGCCATTAGAGGAAACACAAGGCTTAAAAGCAGATTTCGGATTCTATTCATAAAGATGTGGCTTGTAATCTAATATGTGAACAATATTAATAAAATTCTTTGAATTTTAAGTCAAAAAGTTATTGCTTAATTGTGTTTTTTTTGATTTTTTATAGAAAAATATCAATTACACATACAATTTGGTCTATCTAATGTAAAACATTGGATTCCTAATGTACGCTCGTGCTTCTTCAATTTTGTCAGTCCGTTCTCCGTTTTTATCCATAAATCCCCATTTGCCATTAAGCATAAATCTAATGAAAGATAGAGAACGTCCAATCTTGTATTGTTCAAATCTCGGAGCTGCGTTAAATTCAGTATCATAGAAACCAAACCTATTACCTGTTCTGGTGATAATGTGATGATAGTCCTCCTTTTCTATGAGTTAATTGTATATTGGTTCTAAAAGATATTTGTCTTCAAATGTGTCATACAATCCATACTTCTCGTTTTCACAAGTAATAACTGCAATGTCGTCTTCTTCAGTATATTCGTGATAGTCTGATTCTGACGCATCCTCCACAAACGGCTTTTCAAACAAATTATACTTACAAAGCAGATGACGATAATACTCCTGTAATTCATTATTTTCTGAAGGATCATGGCACATGTCTAGCTCCATATCTAATATTGTAGCTTCTGTTACCACCTTGCGGTCAATCTGCTTGAAATCATCATTTTCGTTGTTCATATCTAATATGATTATCTTATTCAAATTCCTTTAACATTTCTTTCTTGTAATTTTGCCCATTCGTCTATAGACATACAGCCATGCTTCAACCACATATATAATGATTCTTGCCAATATTTTGCAAATGAAGGCTTTTTCGCCTTATACATAATATCTGCATAGTATATACTATCATAGGCTGCTACTGGGGCTAAAATTGGAATGATTGAGAAATTCAATGGCCATCTCAAATCTTGTTTCTTTTTTGTTAATATCCAACTGCCAATAATCTCAGCGCAGGAAAATATATAAACCACGCCACACAAGGAAATAAAGACATTCAAAATCATACTCATTCTTATTTACTTCTAATTTCCGGCAAAGGTATTGAGAACTTTTCAGCTATAGAAGCCTATTATACGTATAGTGTTATAAGCGTTACAGAACATCATGATGTTTGTTTCGTTATACGTATATAGAGATTGATTTCACCGGCAAAATTTCGTAATTTTGCACTCAAAATAATAACGAACCATCAATTCTGGACTGTTATGAAGTTTGACATTGAAAACGAAATTTGTCTCGGAGTCTCACATTCCGGTGCTGTTAAGACAGAAGGTATAGGCATCCTTGAATTGGATGACAACGAAGTTTCTCTCCTTATTGATATTATTAAGGAAAAGAAAAATTGTGACGTGGATGAACTTGAAATCGAAGAGTCGCATCCTGATCTATATGAGAAACGGCGTCAGGCTTATTATGATATGGCTTACAAAGCAGAAGAACTGCATTGGCTATGATTACTTCATGGCTGTTTCTTCAGTGCTATGTGTGCTTGTCCAAACTGTTCTGGCTTTTTATCTATCATATCCAGATTTATAATTTAATAGCATCATCAAGAGTTCCTGTAAGACGGGATGCCAACCGAGCAAATGCCAATGCTACGGTGGACAAGTTATGATGAGAATGTTTAACATTAAAAATTTTAGAATTATGGCAATAGTTGATTTAGATGCATTATCTACTGAGTTTCCTGACAATCGCATAGTGTTAATTAATGGTTCGGAACTTGTATGTTATCCGAAAGTGGTCCAACCTGAAATCTATAGTGAAGATAATCTTTCACTTGACAAATCCGAAGAATACTTCACAGTAGGCTCAAAGCCTGTAGTAAAGAACGCAGAGACTGGCAAAGATGAAATGAAAGACTTTTTCTATAAGAATGCTTTCCTCTTCTTCCGTAATGCTCATCGCATACTGAATGATAGCCGAATGTTCTTGGCCCCAGTACCAGTACAGAATGGTTTGGCATATACGGGAACGTCAGGTTTTTACTATCCAACACTCGGAGTATATATAGAATGGTGGCTGAACTGTGATGCTAACGTTGCAAAGGACCGGAAGGGTAGGGATGCTCTGACATGCCGAATAGCAGGAAGCCCTCTAAGTGGAAGCAATCATTGTACCTGCGTATATCCTGATGGTAAAATAGGTGACATTTCTCATTCCCCTTTCATTAATGTGTGGAGTACGTTCATGAAGATCAACAAGCGTTACACTAAGGCAAAACAGATGTATGAAGCCTATACTCTTCCTGAGGTGGTTGATCTTTTGCTGGCTGTAGGTCAAAGCCGTGAATCTGAGTTGGAAACGCAGTTGGATATTGCAGAAGGAAACACCAATATACTTAAAAGATTGTATTGCAGTCTTAAGGAACAGTATTACAAGTTACAGAATCAGTATAAAGACCTTGGAATATTGCATTACAAGGAAGAACTGGAAGCGTTTCGTGTCGAGTATCGTACAAGAAAACACAATGCGGAACTTGAGATAGAGTCTCTTGTTGCAGCAAGGGGTGAGTTCAAATCACAGATGAAACAGGGAATCATCAATAATGTTGAATACCAACACGCTATCACTCCTTTGACCAGACGCAGAAAAGCCATAGAGCATGATTTGATTACGTTCAGAGCAGAAAAAGAAGTTGCTCTCGTAAAGAAAGGACATATTACTTATTCACAAATTGATAATTACTTGAATCAAGACGATGAAAAATAGCATGACTGAAGAAGAATGATGGCCGTAAATTGCTCATTCGAGAGACATCGAAAAGCGATGATACGTGCAGGGAGAGATAAAAAGCATGTTGTTGAACAAGCTGGCAAATCCTTGTTTATCCTGGAACGTACCCACAATGACAATATGATAAATCGCTGGATAAGCACTCCGATAGCTGTTTCTGAGTCAAAAGACGAACTTATTGCATTTTGCCATAAGTTGTATGGAGCAGGGGTTGAATTTGATGAGAAGGATCGTTCAAAATCCTTTGAAACCGATATGGGAGAGGCCTATTTTCGTATTGAGATAATAGCATTAGTATAACAATCATAATTATAATAATATACAATGAAAGAATTCAAAAAGGTAGATTACACTAAGTACAAAGACAAATACGACGAGGATGTGAAGCTGAAGCTACATACATCTCCTGCTGATATTGACGTTGAAACTATGCGAGCTTATATCTATGGCTACACTTTTACGGATAAATACGCAGAAGGAATATTGCCAGATGAGCTGAGCATGGACTATTGGGCATATGAAAGCGAGGATGTGGCGGATGAGGAGTACGAAGAATTCAATCTTCAGTCTTTGGAAGATTTTGAAAAGGAAGTTATGGATTCTGTCACCAATGGTACTATAGATATGTATGATGTATCGACGGTACAGGAGAGACGAATCTTGGAAGCCATCGATAGTACAGGTGACGGCAAAACTCCTGAGACTGCTCTTTGTGTTATAGATGTTGGACAGGAGTATGAATATATTAGCAGAGTGTTTCCATATTCAGAATTAAGACAGTTGAAACAAAGCGTTTGTAATGGAATAGACTGTCTGGAATTTGAACCTGCCTATGGTGTGGATAGAATCTATTTTGATATAGGACGACGTTTTGAAGTAGGCTATCCTGGTATTGATGAACATTTAAACTTAAACGATGATGATAATAATCCCTGATATACACGGAAGAAGTTTCTGGAAAGACGCTGTAAAGGGACGTGAGAACGAGAAGATAATTTTTCTTGGTGACTATACTGATCCTTATTCCCATGAGGGTATTGAGTTCTGGGAGGGATTACAATCTCTTCGGGAAGTTATAGAGTTTAAGAAACAACACTTGGATAATGTAGTTTTACTTTTGGGAAATCACGACCTAAGCTACATTAGTAACTACCTTCCACAATGCCGTCATGACGATGATAATCATGACGAAATAAAATCTCTTATCAAAGATAATCTCTGCTTATTTGATATTGTTCATGAAGAAAGGGTAGGGAAGAAACGTGTTGTTTTCTCTCATGCAGGAATAATTCCCGACTGGCTGAAGGAGAACGAAATGATATTCGGTCAGATTAAACGTGGAAATGAAGTCAAACATCTCAATAAGATGTTCCATGAAGATCACATATATGCTGCGTTGGGTGATGTGTCTTGGTATAGGGGCGGTCACCTAACTACAGGATCGTGTGTATGGGCAGATATAGAAGAGTTTATCGATACTCTTCCGAATCATCTGCCTGGATGTTTTCAGGTGTTCGGTCATTCACAGATGCCAGAACCGATGATTACGGATTGGTTTGCTTGTCTAGATTGCCATACAGCATTTATTCTTGATGATAACTTTCAATTTACGCAAATAGGACATGGTCAGTAAGAATTATTATTTCCATGGTTTGAGCGATTCTTACCATGGATTAGCAGAAAGCGTTACAGCCGTTTCATGGGGCGTATTCTTTCGAGTAAGTCCTTAATAGCTATTGATAGAGCTGACTTCAATTGCCTATTTGAAAACTCAAAGTATATCTTCTCACGCAAGTATTCAATTTCTGCTTATGCTCCTGACCGAATGAATTTGCTTGTGTCTGAAGCCAAGAGTGATATACAGAAATTATCATCTGATCGTTGTAAATATCTGCTGTTTTACATCTTTTCTCCAAAATGTAATGAAGTGATGATGGATGAGATGTACGAGATATACAGAGCATGACAAACTCTTCCAATATACTTCCATATTCTTCATCGTCAAACAGATACACTTTGTGTGCATTCTATATTGTAATTCTGCCAGAAAGAATGTTTTTTATAATCGTCCAGCAAGTTCGAAGGTACAATGATTTTGCAATCGCGAGGCACATCGTCAAAATCAACGGAAGCATCAAAAACGTGATTAGTTCTGATGATGATGGTCTTAAGATTAGAACAACCGTAAAGACTGTCTGTTAGTTTTTTTAGTGTAGAAGGCAAGTCAAGATATTCAAGTCCCGTACAATCCATCAGACCTTGTACATCAAACGTTTCAAATCCTTCAGGAAATACCAATCGCCTTATATTGGGGTTATTTGACAAACCATTATCACCCACGACTTTCAACGTACTTGGAAGAATAACCTCCTCCAGTATTTTATTCCACCACATTGCACAAGCGTAAATCCTTTCAACCCCTTCTGGAATAATATAACTGCGACAACGCTTCATTGTACACAATACAGTTTTACCATCACCTGTTAGTATTAAGTTGTTCTGTGTTTTAAGATACAGATTTTTAGGATTAATCAAAAGTGGCACATTACTTTTTTCTCTTCGAAAATGCCAATCTGTTAGATGCTTTAATCCTTTTCCTATATATATGCTTCTTAGTTTGGACATAAATAGGAATTCATCTTCGTCAACATACTCAATACTGTCAGGAATGGAAAGATGCCTAAGGGTTCTTGGATTGTTGAATGCCCCCATTTCTATACTGGTAATTGTATATCTTTTGCCATCAATATCAACACTATTAGGGATTTTGTATCGCTTGCATCTTCCTATGTGCCCCTTGGCAATCCATGCAGTTTTATCATCATCGTCAAGCAGATAGCTCCAATTCTTGAATTTAAACAAACGGCGTTTGTTATATGGCTTACTTTGCATTATTCTTATATCAAATTGAACATTTCTATTACGACATGTATTTTCTGCATCTTTTGTTGGTATGAAAGTCGTTCGTCTGACATAACAGAATTAATAAATTTCTGTCTTCTTGCTCTTCTTTCTACCTCATATGGGGAATTATACTTTGAAATAGGATAATAATTGGTGCAAGATTTGACTGGTGCTCCGTTGTTCAGTCGAGACATTTCATAATCTCCACACTTATCATTCCGCTTAATACATTTCCTGCATCTCTTTTTTTTAGTCAATTTTTCTTCCATATTTAGTGATTAGGATTGTTATCAACAAACTTTGGCTTAACTGATATTGGTATTCTTGGGTGTAAGTTCTGACAGTTCCGTTCCTTTGTAGCAAGAAGTCTGTTCTCTTGCAAAAGAATTTCGTCAAACCACCCTATAGGATCTTTATAGTTCCAATATATCTCAATACCTATGTCATCACCAGCAATAAGATGTGATTGTATCAGGACATGATCTCTTTTTGATTTTACCTTGTATCTAGTTTCATCAAGATGTCCTTTTATATAGGCAATAACACGTCCTATTCAGCACAAGTAACATTCTGAACTGTTCTTGTTAAATGCCTTCTCCGATACCTGAGCTGATGATGAATCTGTTACCAGAATTTTCCTCTGCAACATGCTTAAAGATGGCAGCCTTAACCTTTTTGCCATATTTTTGAGCGAACCTGACGGTATGCATGGTTCCACTATGTTCTGGACATTCTGCCACAATAACATCGGATGAAAGGGCTGCCTGAAGACGGTTACGTGCAACCAATCGTGAAGGATTTGCCTTAGTACCAAGTGGCTGTTCAGACAAAATGAGACCTCCATTGTTTAGGATCTGTCTTTGTAACGGCTCGTTCTCTCTTGGATGTACAAGGTCAAGACCTGTGGCAACAATGGCTATTGTCTTTCCTTTTGCAGCAAGACAACCAAGATGTGCAGAAGCATCACATCCTAAGGCAAGTCCACTGACAACAACAGCACCTTGTTTTCCGTATGCCGCCCCGAGCTCGTATGCCTTAGAGTTACCTGCTCTTGTTGCTTTCCTAGCTCCAATAATAGCCACGTAATTGGTTTCTTTAAGGAGATTCACGTTCCCCATCACGTAGATTTGTGAAGGGCAATCGTCGCCAATGGCTCTGAATGCCTCTGGGAAGAGTTCGTCGTCTTTCTTAATTGTAATAATTGTATTCATATTCAATCTGTTTCTAACTTATTTCTAAAAGTTCATTCTTTAAACGTTTACCAGTTTCTTTGTCAAATACGGCATTGATCTTATAGCGAGTGGGATGAGTATAGCCCCAACAGAAATATTCCTCTACACTATATGAAATGCTATGGAAAGTTTCGCATGTCTTATAAATCTTCAGGGAATCTCTTTGTGATGCTTCACCTTTCCTCACATCGTTTCCACAGCTGCTAAGATCTTTGTCGTATTGAATAGCCGAGCGATATGCATATATGCATATTTCCGATATTGAGTTGCAAAATCTTTTGAATCATATCGCAGCGGTGTTGTCGAATCAGCATAATATGCCCATCTCAAATGGTCGTTTACCACAAGGTCTAACCATTTGTTAATAGAATCACGAACGCATCCATTGCCATTGTACTTCTCAATACTGACATAATAGTGTGCAATGACTCGATTGTAGATAAATCTTTCCTTCACAACTAGTTCTCTTGCGTCTGTAGAACAAGAGAACAAGATCAGAAGAAACACAATGAGCAATGATGCTTTAATTCTTGACTTGGTCATATTAATTGTCTTGATTCTTAGACACATCGAAGTATGTCATTTCTCCATTTTGAATCGAGAACCATACATAATAATTGCCAGAGGGATAGGAGATAGAGATATAAGGATCCATTTCCTTTGAATCTTCATCGTTGAGTTCTATGCATATTTCCTCTTCTGCAATCAATGTGTCCTGTCCGTCTTTCAACGCATCTTTGTAAACATCGTTATTGTGAATAGCTTCGATGATGAACTCAATATTCTGCATAGCCTTTTGATACTCATTGACCTTTTCTGTAAGGAGTGTCTCATTCTTCAGCAACTTTGAACTTACACGAATCTCTGCTTCATTCCAATGAGGAATCTTAATGCGTCCTATCCATTCCTTGCAATCTTTCTCCTTGATGCCTCTCGCCTTCAACTCTCCAAGACCCTCCACGTTTTTTGTGAAGTCTTGGTATTTTCTGCCCAAAGCTTTGTTGAAGAGTCCGGAAACGACTCCGAAAATCATAGCGAAAGGCAAACAGATACATGCAATTCCAATAAAAATCCACTCAATGATTTTTCCAATAAGTTTTGTCATAGTTTCTTAATTTATGAATTAAATCCAACAATAGGTTTACACTTTTTCTTGTCTTCGAGGAGTTCGTTACGGCAATATGTCTCAATGCCCTCAATGTCTGCGAACTCACCCGAGAGGATGAAATCAATGGTACGCTTGCGAGCAATATTCTCAATCTGACCACCTGAGAAATCAAACTTTGAAGCGAGTGTCTGTGCATCATCATTGCTAATATTCTTGAGCATCGAGCTCCATATCTTTCCTTTACATCAGTTGCAGGCTTATGAAATTCTATCTTGAAAAGAAATCTACGCTCAAAGGCAGAGTCGAGATTAGAGGTCAGATTGGTCGTTGCAATGAGTATTCCTTCCAAGTCTTCAATCTCCTGAAGGATAATGTTCTGCATAGCATTGTCCATCTTATCTACAGAGTGCGAGATGTTCTCCGTACGCTTGTTGATTTTTCCTGTTCCTGGACCGCGATAAAACGCAAGCAAAACTTTTACGCATTCCTTGATCTTCAAGGCGCTGCTGAAGAAGATCCATGTCATCCATTGGATTCAAGCGACCTTTTGATAGTTTTTTAGAGATTCTTCTGCTCATTGTTCTTTGTATATTTGACCGTTATAATAAAATTTCTCCGCAAAGGTACGAATAAATACCCATGCGGAGAATTGCCATATACGTATAAGAAAACTATCGAGCGGTCTTCTTTAGATTCCCATCAGATCATTGAACTCATCAATGAGAAACTGCATGTTTTCTGGAATGACAATCTTCTCAGGATGAATCTTTATATCATAGAATGAGTCACCAATCTCATCTTCCCTTGTACTTACAGAACAGAAATATATGGCAGATGACTGTGAATCAAGAATCTCTTCAATACGCTTGGATGACTGAGATTTGCCTTGATTCAGTGGACGGCCACGCGTCTCTCTGACCTTACCAATCCAGTCGCTGAATTCTCTTGCATCATTAGGGAAGATAGCTTCATAAACAGCTTTAAGCCATTTTTCAGACTTGCCCCTCTTGAACTTTGCCTTGCTGCTACAGCCTTTTGAGTTATTGAAGAATTCGTGCAGATACATCTTCTCGCCCATCTTCTGTCTGAGCAATGTGCAAGCATAAAGCATCGTTTGGTCCTTGCTGCCAAAGCAAACCGGGAATACTTCATCATTTACCGTGAATACAAAGCCAAATTCCTTCTTTTCCCTTCCACTCTTAAGCATGGTTTTAACGATAAGCTTTAACTCAACAGAGATTGCAGGCTTTTCTTTTGGTTGAGTACGTCTGCGTTGGTCACGCTTTAGTGATGGAGCGTATTTCTTGTTGTAGTAGCCTTTGGCTATCTCGTCTGATTCTTCTTTGCCAGGAGCGCCTGTCATACTTTCAAGCCATGACCACAGATATTGCGGATTATTGTTCTTGGCAGCTTTCTCAAACTTCTCTGTGAATCCCTTAGGCATTTCCCGAGCATTCCCATCTTTGGTGATGCTTGCTATAGGACGGGTTTCGAGGACCTCTTCACCCAACAGTCTTGCCCATAATCCATGTTTATACCCTCTTAGAGTCATTGCTTCACGGAATGATTGCTGCATTTGACGAACTGCCGTTTGTTTTTCCGGAGATACACCATGCAGTGAATACTCAGTATCTCGCGAAGCCAGTTGCTTGATGTTTTGCTTGCATACCTCCACAATGAATTTCTGAATAGAATATTCCACTTCATCAGCACTCAAGTTGAAGTTTACGTTGTGTACTGCATAGTAGAATGCGTCGGAATTGTCATCGACAAGTCTGACAAACATGTTGTAACGTTTGATGGCATCAGTCAATTCTGAAGACACCTCCTCACTATATTTTCCAACATGCTCGATGGTTTGGAACTTAAAGATACCACGAGTGAATCCCTGGTACTTGTTAAGTTTGTTCAATGCTTCTGCCCTTTCCTTTGAGTCTTTTGAAGAAAGGACAAAGTAAATGACAAGAGGATACAGATTAATCTGCCTTTGTTCGTCTTTTATTATTTTCATAAAATACTTTTTATAGACTATAGGCTGCACCTCGGCATAAGAATACATTCTTCTGCTCTCGGTTTGCACTATAGTTCACAAGCTTATTGTTTTTTCTTTATTTCAAAACCTAACGACATGATTAATTTCAGTGTGTTTGCAGCTGTGTTCCAGTCGTATGCCTTCTCCTCGTCAGAAAGTTCTTCATAGGGAACAAGGCATGGTGTCTTACGCATTTGGTCGTTGCGAACAGGCCCGTAGGTCTATCCTTCGCTCATTCGACCGGCTGACCACACCTCATGTACATTCTTGCTAATGAGCAGCACCAAATCCTTGCTGATCACTCCTTCGTTTACGAGGTCAATGATGTCGTTTGTAGTCAAGAGACCTTTGTAATAGAGGTGGATGGCTGCAACGCTCCAGTCAATGAAAGGGGAGGCGGCACCTAAGGTTGGATGTGGAGTGTCATCTTCCTTCAGTGGCGCACCGAGTGCTCCGTCATCAATATAGACATTGCCATATACCTTGGGTGATGACGTCCATTCCTTTTGGGTCGGGTTCTCATTGATGCCGAAGAGAGGGATGTTGCGTTCTGCGAACCAATCTATAGCAGGTTGCAGAGTGTCCACTCCTTCAGAATCATGGCTTCTCATGGTGTTGAGCAATATGTGGTGACCGTTAGCCACGAGCTTGCGGAGAACTGGCAATGCACCAATATCCTCTCCAACGGCAGGGTAGCGATGTTTCACTACCGTGCCGTCAAAGTCGAGTACTATGTAATAACCGTATTGTGCCATATGCATTAGAGTTTGATGTTTTCGCAACCAGGGAAGAGGTTTAGGAATGCTTGAGCATTAGCTGGACGTGCAGGAGCAGCAGCTTGCAGTCCGGCAACAATTGCTTCAATGAAACCAACGGACAATCCTTCTTTTCCCATGAAGAAACGTAGATCGCCGTCCTCGTCACTATGATATTGTATTGGATGTGGGCGACGTTGGGTTGCCAAATTATATAGAGTTGCAGCAAGGGCAAATATATCAGGCTCGCTTCCAAATGTTATCATAGCGCCATCTGGTCTCATTTCTGGTGCGGCATACTCGCTTCTTCCATGCACTCCTTTTCTGTTGATGATGTCACCCTCGTTATCATACTGTTTGGCAACTCCAAAGTCTGTCAATACTGCTACACCGTTGTCGTCAACGAGAATGTTTTCTGGCTTAATGTCCAAATGCAGAACCTTACATTTGTGGGCAATGTGTAAGGCCTTGCAAATAGGCTTGACCACATTGTTTACAAGCATCTCCTCAGTGAATTGTGTTCCAGAATGCTGCAGGTCTTCCAGGGAACCAGTGTGATAGAAAGGCATTACGTAATAAGTGGTTCCTGTATTCTCGCTTTCGAATAACTCCTCTGCTGGTACAATATGGCTGTCAGGTGTATTGCCAAGTTTATGCATGATTTCTGCTTCCTCACGGAATTTTTGTCTTTCAACATCTATATCGAAGCGAGTATTCTCGTTTGGAACAGCTTTCATATTCTCTCCCTCACGATGGTAGTCTTTGCACGGGAAGAATTCCTTTAGCACCACTTCCTTTTCTTCTCCTGTAACGAGGTTTTTCGCAGATGCGCTGTAGGCATAGCCAAAGCTTCCATGTCCAAGGAATCTGTGAATTGTATAGACTGACTTGTTACCTGTTAGTTTAAATCCTGTAGGAAGTTCGCCTGTAATATCATCGTCAAATCCATCTAAATCGGTTTTCCCCTCAATCTCCTTATACAACTTCAAACCAAGAATTTGGTCCTCTGTTATTGCCTCTGGCACCATCTTGTCCATTCCGTAAGGATGTAGCTGGCGCAAAACGTATGGCTTGTTCAACTGTTCAAGTAACCATTTCTTGTCAAATCCATTCTGTATCTCAAAAGCATAACCATCCTGGAAAAATGCAGATCCATTATCTGCAACAAAGAGACGTGGTTCCAATCGTCCACGAATATTTGTAATCAAACAGTCACATGACAGGTGATATGCTGGAGCGAACAAGGATCCAATTCTGGATTTCTTTATGCCGTTCATCCAGACTGTCTCATACATGTTGTATGTTCTCTTTCTGTCGATGACAGCCAGCACCCTCTCGTCCTCAGGAACTCTTGCCAAAGAGTATGCTTTGCGTTGCATCTTCTTTACAAGACTACCCAATGTAACGATTTCGTAACCGTCACGTTCCTCAAATTCTGGTACAACCAAACTTCGAAGATAACTTTTCTTCTTCACGTCAGATACACGCAGAATGTCAGCAAAGTCATCGTCAGATAGCACCATAGGTATAGGATGACTTCGAAGCATAGGATGGGACAGGTCATAGAAACGAATCTTTGACTTCATTGCCTTTTCCTTCTTGGCATTGACGAGTACTGCAACTTCTCCGAAAGGCAAAAGCACAATCGTTTCAATCCAGTCACGCTTCAATGCTTCTTTGAACTCCGGTGACTGCTTCTCGAATATGTCTTTTGGAGCAATGATGCCAGCAAACTTGCCGTTATCTGTCAAAGTGTCGAAACATTTTGAGAGACAGAAGTCAAATGCCGATAGCCCGTTTACATACCCACGGTAAGTTGACATTACGTAGTCGAATTTACCGGCGTCAGTCCATTTTGTTGAATCTCGTTGAGCATAGTGTTCATTGCTTCCTCCCATGCCATAGTTGAGTAGTCGTGCAACAGCAAACAGTTTGTCGTTTGCATTGCCGTCAGCATACATGTTTCCACTTGCATTCATGGCAGCTGCAGCAATGGCGCAACCGGCAAACGGATTATATATTTTACCTTCTCCGTCATAATCCAGCAATGTACATAACGCGTATGCAACCTGCAAGCGTGGACGTTCCGGCTGCAACCCCGATTTGACAAGCATGTGGTTTGCGATTTGTAGGAAACACTTGGAGAGCCATTCCATTGGCGC
This sequence comes from Prevotella sp. P3-122, assembly GCF_002251365.1. Lineage (GTDB taxonomy): Bacteria > Bacteroidota > Bacteroidia > Bacteroidales > Bacteroidaceae > Prevotella. Next base: position 40,172 of record NZ_NPJH01000020.1, on the reverse strand, counting down.
ATCAATCATGACTTCTGCCAAGCATATCATCGCATATTGTCTGTGGGCCTTGTCGCAGGCAGAGTTGTTGGAATGCTCGTAGAGAATACCGATTCTGTGATGATATTCCTCGTTGACTGTGAATGTGTCATAGTAGTGGAACGTATCATAAATATCCATGAGAGTTGGATTTATATCTCCCTCGATGCTGAATGTTGTTCCGCCATTGGCAATCGCTGTCTTTACTCTTCTTTTGAGTGATGGGTCAAGCCGAACCCAGTCATAACTGATTATCTCGCTCAATGAGACTTCACAGAACACATGTGCAGAGTCGTCGTGATTGGTGCTTAGTTTAATCTTATCCTGAGTTGCCAACGCCAGCATCAATAGTGGCATCAGCGTGTCAGGGTTATACTGATAGTAGTTCTCCACTGCATCATGGAGTCTGCTTGAAAACTTGTCTGTATCCATAATGTTATAGGAATTTAGGAATTATCCATTATTTACCCATGTAACCGTACATGCCATTGACATCCTTATGGTGATACCAACTCTTACGGCTCAACCATGTGAAGCCGTCGTTCTTCGTGATGACAGCAACGTCAACCGGGCCACCTACGCCTTCCAGCCGATGTGACCATTTCTTCCATACTAAACGTATCGATACCAATGTTTACCTCGTGGAGTATTCGACTTGAAGCTTTCTCCACGTTCCCACAAGGAAGTATAGCCATTGCATTGAAATTTTCAAGATCATCGTTGGGTATCTTGCTGTGGTCAAACGCAAGTTCGGGGAGTTCGTCCAACAGCCTTTGAAGGGTTCGCCACCCCGTTCTATGGTCAGAACTTTTCGGGGCTCTTTTTGCGTTATGACCAAAGCGTCAGCAGTGACGGCCTGTCGAGGATGTTTATACTCATAACTCATAATTTGCGCACTTTATTGATTTTCACAGTATGACAAGTGCAAATTTACTGTTTTTTTCTGAAACAAGTGAGAATAATTGCAATAAAATGAGTTTTCTTTTGAGAAAAAACCGAAAGAAAGTGCCTAATTTTCAATAAAAAGCAGTAACTTTGTCATCATATATTAAAAATTGCATACGATGGATAAGAAAATAACCGAATTAAAGTTGTTTTGGCAGAGAAGCAGAAAACGAACAAGTGGTTGGCGGAACAATTAGACTGTGTTCCAACAACTGTCTCTAAGTGGTGTACCAATGCGTGTCAACCACCAATGGAAACATACATCAAAAACTCAAAACTGCTTGATGTCGAACTCACAGATCTTGTGAGATTAGAATAGAAACGAAGACCCTGTTTAGCCCAGATGTCTTGCATGAACAAAATGCGTTATATCATGAAGCAATATGATTGTTTCAAGTTGTGATACTGTCGTTTCAAACCATGATACCATCATTTCATGCTGCGTTCCGATTGCAAGAACAGGGAGAAAGAGTTAATAACTCTACTTAATCAGGTTGTAAAACCTAGGCAACAAACTTGTTAAACCGTAGTTATGGCAGAATACATCAAAAGAGAAATGCCGGACATGAACGGCACAGGAGAGCGGAAAGCTTACTACAAGGTCAAAACCTATAGCAATCTCAGCTCCGAAGACTTTGTCAAGAAGATATGTTACCCTGGTTCAGGATTGAATCAGGGCGATGTGGCTAAAGTCATGTGCCGTATGGTTGATGAGATGAAACGTTGGCTTGCCGAGGGTCATACCATCACAATTGACGAACTTGGCACGTTCAGTCTCTCCATTGGCGTGATGGACGATGATGAGGTAGAGGACTTTGATGGCAACGGAAAGAAAGTTACCGCCAAGCGCATTGGTGTTCGTGGTGTCAACTTTCGTCCGGACAAACAACTCGTCCGTGACATCGGTCGCAAATGCAAACTGCATAAGGGATATGAATCCCCAAACAACCGTTCACCATACACTCGCGACCAACGCCTGAAGATGGCACAAGATTACATTGCCGAACACCATTTCATGCGAGTCCATGACTATGAAGCAATGACCCTCCTCCCTCATTCCACAGCCGCCAAAGAGCTCCGTGATTTCTGTGTGCAGCCAACTGGCATAACATCAGAAGGACGAGGGAATACGAAGGTGTATGTAAAACGATAATACTCATTATATAAATTATGTTTTTCTTTGGTGCTGATTTTCAGTTAATTACAAATAGATGAATTTTATTTGCTGAAAATTTGCGGTTGCAGCAAGTCAGGGATGCCGTCACCGTTCACGTCCAAAGGTGCATCATGGCGAGTGAAACGGACATCTTTTGCTGACATCGTGAGAGTCATTGATTGGCCCGTCACATTCATTGCCAATTCCTGTAATACCAAATGGGCGTTGAAGTCAGCCACAAACTCCGTTTCATCTTCAAACGTAGCCGACATTTCCATTTGCCCGGCTGATTGCCCCACGGCCACATCAGAGTTGCCCGTATAGATGTAAGTGTATGATGGCCATTTGCCAGACGTGCTGAAGCCCTGAGCGTAGAACCGCGACCCATCGGATTGCCAAACCGTGAATTGATGGCATTGGCCATCCCTTACATCAACCATCAACAACTCAACGTCATTGACGGCCACAAACAAGGCCGTTGGTGGCGTTGTTTCGCTATTTGGTAGTGTCTCATCATCCGAGCATGAGAAAAGGCCACAGAGGGCAAGCAAAAGGGCAAATCGGTGTTTCATTTGGCTGCAATAATCTGGAGTAACTGATTTATCTGTTTGTCTTTTTCGGCAAGTTGGTTGGCCAACAGTCGCACGGCATCCGTATCGTTTACTGTGGTATTGCGGTTGTTGGCCACATTGTTATTGCCGACAACAGCCGCCCCATCAGAGGCATACATTGAGCCAACCCCACGCATGAGCCATTCAGCACTCACAGATGGATACGTTTCCAAGAACTTTGAAAGCAGCCCAGCAGACACGCCACGGTTGCCATTCAAGATGTTGCCAAATGTGCCAGCGTCCACGCCTAACTCGCGACTCATTTCTGCCTTACTTTTGCCACTTTGTGCCCAAAAGTCATTCATTTTGCCAATAATTTCTTTTTCAGTCATTTTGCTCTTAATTTGTTGTTATACAATGCTTTAGGTTGTATTAGACGGCACGGCGGCAAAAATTTCTTTCGTGTATTAACATAGTTTAACAGGCAAAATGAATGTAGTTATCTTCAAAATGCCTATCTTTGCACCCAGATATGAGTGAGTAACGAAGTATCAGGCGCACAAAGAAAGCCGTCGAGCCATCTTTAGCACAACCGTACAAATCCACCGCAAAGATACGACGGTTTTTCTTTTCCGCCAAAGGTATACGTGTTAAAGTGAAATGGCGTAAATGAGAGAGGAAATTTATAAGTAAGTGCAAACAAAAGCCTTTATTTATAAGGCATTGCATAGAAGCGATTTTGATTTGTTTTTGGTGGGGTATAGGTTATTTTTTGTTATTTCTGCTATTTATGTTACTTTTTTGTTAGTCGTTATGAGCTATTTTTTGTACCTTTGCATACGAAATAAAGCATTGGCAGAGAATGGCAAGAACAAAAAAATCAGAATCGGTACCTGTCCGCATCCGCTTCAAGCAGCTTAAGGACGGCAACCAATCCATATATCTGGATATCTATACCGACCGCAAACGCAGATATGAGTTTCTTAAACTCTTCCTTGTCCCTGAAATATCGCAGGAGGCAAAGGAGAGGAATGCCAACACGCTCAAGGCTGCCAATGCCATCAAGGCACAGCGTATTCTTGACATCACCAACAAGAAGCCGGCGACAATCCTTTCGGACAAAGCCCGGACACCGCTGATAGAATGGCTCGATGAATACGCTGAGTCCGGAGAGAAAAAAGGGCGCAGAGCCCTTGTCGATCATGTACACGCAGTATCAGTGTGCCTGAAGGCTTATAATCCGCGGATAAGATTGTATGAGGTCGATAAGGACTTTCTTCAGGGATTTATAGAATATCTCGGCACCCGGATGACGAGATTGACAAAAAAGCCGCTGGCAAAGAAAACCATATCCGGTTACTGCGGATATATACGGGCGGCCCTCAACTATGCCGTGGATCTGGAAATTCTTGGCGACAATCCTTTATTGTCATTCGACTGGGCTTCCATACAGGGGGAACGCAAAAAACGCGAGTATCTGACCATTGAAGAGGTGCAGACGCTTATTGACACTCCATGTAGGAGTCCAAGGGTGAAGACGGCGTTTCTTTTTTCTTGTTTTTGCGGGCTACGTTACAGTGATGTCAAAGGACTGCGTTGGAAAGACGTAATCGAGGAAAACGGCAAGACTCATTTGGAATTGCGTCAGCAAAAGACGGGGAAGGTAATCTACCTGCCTTTGAGCCTACAGGCGCAGAAGTTCATGCCGGGAGAGAAAGGAAATCCTGACGATGCCGTCTTTGATGTCCCCACGCTGAGCGATTGCGACCATGTGCTGAAAACGTGGACTTCCAAGGCCGGCATTACCAAACGGGTGTCCTATCACGTGAGCCGTCACGCCTTTGCGACGATGACGCTGACAATGGGCGCAGACCTCTATACCACCAGCCAGTTGCTCGGACACTCGGATGTGGAAACGACCCAGGTGTACGCAAAAATCGTGGACAAAAAGAAGGTGGATGCAGTTTATTTGATTGACAGACTATTTGATTAAGAGATATGGGCAGACTGAAGAAACAGGTGGTGATGAAGGAACCGATAAGGCTCCGGGAGCAAGTGCTGAAAAACGGCAACCGTTCGCTGTATCTGGATATATACCATAACGGCAAGCGGACTTACAAGTTCCTGAAGTTGTACCTTGTGCCGGAGACCGACACACCGTCAAGAATAATGAATGCCAACACGCTGGCACAAGCGAACGCCATCAAGGAGGAAATGATACTTGACCTTACCAACCGTATTGCGGGCATAAAGGACAAATCACACAAGGCCCGGATGCCGTTCTGCGCATGGATGGGCATTTATGCCGAGAATGCGAAGAAAAGCTGTGCGGAATCATCAAAAGCGTGGATAGACCGAACGGTCAAGGAGGTCACGGATTATGATTCTGAGACTACACTTGCCGATGTGGACAAGGAATACCTCACGAGGTTTATGGAGTACCTTGTCAGCCGTTCCGCACATAATACAGACCGGAAGAAAATGACAAAAAGCACCGTATTCCTGTACCTGTGCTATGTCAGAGCTGCGCTTAACTATGCGGTACGTGAAAGCGTGATACCCAAAAGCCCGTTCAAGGGAATAACCAGAGCCTCGCTGTCCATCAAAGAGCACAAACGCGAGTATCTGACCGTAGAGGAGATAAAACGGCTTATCGCCACTCCCTGCTGCCGTGAGGACATCAAGGGTGCGTTCCTGTTCTCCTGTTTCAGCGGGCTGCGCATCTATGACATCATGAATCTCCATTGGAAAGACATTGTGAGAACCGCTACCCACTGGCAGGTTGAGATAATTCAGTACAAAACCGGTGTCGAGCTGTTTCTGCCGCTGAACATGAACGCCCGGAAATGGCTGCCGGAAAAGCCGGAGGACGCCACGGCGGAGGACAGGGTGTTTCCCCGGCTGACAAGAAACTACGGGCAGAGCCTCGGAACGTGGATGGAGAATGCCGGAATCACGAAAGACATCACTTTTCACGCGGCGAGGCACAGCTTCGCAACGCTCTGTCTTACAGCGGGTATAGACATTTACACTACCAGTCAGCTGCTCGGACATACCACCATCCGGCACACCCAGCGTTACGCCCGGATTATCAATACGAAGAAAGACGAAGCCGTCTCGTTGTTTGACGGTGTATTTGAATGATTAATTAAGTCAGTCGGTCAGAGGGCGTATATATTTAGAGTGACTAACCAAAATGTTGCAGGCGGGCTATCAAGGTCAGTCAGTCAAGGGGTGTATATATTTATACCGACCGAACCATCCTTTCACTTATTGCCGACATTTCTGTTGAGTCTACATCTATCATATTTGAAGGGTCGGATTAAATGTATGTAGTTTTTGGGGAATCAAACTTGTTTATGATAATGATTTCAAACGACATTTCTTTACTGTGAGAAATTTATATCTTACACGTGTCACGCAAAAAAAATATCCATTACGTCCCAATCTGGATTATAAGGAAAAATTAGAGTACATTCGTTATCTATTTGTGTTACACCTCATTTCTGAAACTGCCAAAGTGTAAATATTACCGTTTTGCAGAGATGAAAACACAGCTGCTACATACCCTTATAAAGCCACATATATGACGGGTGATGGCTGATTTATAATAAAGAAGCCTTGGATGTATTTACCTTTGTGAAATGAGATTTTTGCTTCCTAATGAATCGTATTTAACGATTACCGCTTTAATGCAGGTTAAATTTCAGTGATTACTTTCATTTACATAACGATTGTTATGTAAAATTTCGTATATTTGCCACCGGTTCCTGATGAAGGACGGATTCGCAGGCAACTGAGACCTGCAAGACAGCAGCCGCAATGCCGCAGTCTGAAGACGGGATCCAGCTGATAAATAACTATAATAATATGAACTTCAATTATAATCGAACAGGTCAAGAACTTGATACATTTATTTTAATAGATTCTATTCTTTCGGAAATTTCTTCATATAAGATACATATTTCAACATGCCAACATTAAGAGAGCCGCGTTCATACATACAATAAAAACAACAATGTTGTTCGTGTGAACATCAAGCGCAGAATGAAGTTAGCTTATGAAGTAAGCTCATCTATAATGAGTAGATTATATAAGAATGTCTGACTGAATACAGATACAAAAAGTCCTCAAGGTAGATACTTTGAGGACTTTTGCTTTTACAAATTATTCATAAACAACATCCGAAGTATGGAAGTAAATCCATTCATCCGAAAACTTATTCCTTTTTTTTACAGGGAAGTTTTCACCCCGGCCCGTAAATGGTGATGCAGGACTGGACCACCTGCGCCAACTGTTGCTGGAAGCGCACAGAGAGTATCAGGATTATGTAGCCACAGGCGTAATGACGCTACGGGTGTTCGCCCTGCAGTTTATCGACGGTCATCATTATGCCGAAGATGAAGATGCTGTGGGCAAGAACATCCACCGCAAGGCGTTGGGTGCGATCGGCATCCTCCTGTTGGAGCGGACAGACCTTGTAAAACGATTCTTCACCCGGCCTTCACTGGAAGCCCCGGACATGGATAAGGTGATATTCCTTGTCTATACGGAACGTCGTGATGACGGAAAGCAAAATCCGGGAACATCCGGAACCGCCTCCGTGAACCGGGTGCAGGAACAAAGACTCTCGTGTGCAATCCGAGCCGAGGATATGCCACTGCTTGCTGACTGCGCCAATGACGCAGGCTTCTTCCAGAAGAAAATCACAGTCCAGGAAATGAACGGCCTGATGCATGGTACACTCACCACTCCGTTGGTGGCAGTAAATCTTATGGGCATCGCCTATTTCTTTGACTGTCTGAGTGCCATGAACCTTGTCAGCCGCTGCTGGCAGACCGTCCTTGAGCGTAGCGGCTCCATCCTGCTGCAAGGGAAGAACAAGCCGCAGGCACGTTCCAATTTCTCGTCCGCGCTCAACCGTGCAAGGAGCAACGGCATCTTCAGCTACAAGAACGACATAGACATTCTGATGAAGCATATACGTGAGAAATATGTCCGATAGAGAACCGAAATCCTGAGTGACAGTGCTATTTTGAGTGATACTTTGCAGGTGTCACTCAAAATATTGCTTTCAACGCCCTATTACATTGTTACTTTGCAGCCGAAAGCTTTCAAGACACGGGGCGACGGCTCTGAAAGTGGAATCAAAAAAACAAAGTAACAATGAATGAACAACAGACCATCACAGATACCCAATGGGGAGAACGGTGTTCCGTCAAGCTCGACAAATTGCTGTCGCGCGTTGACCAGCTCATCGGTATGCTTTTCCATCTGAAAGGCACGTTCACGGTCGAGGATGCAGCCCTGTATCTCGGCATCACCTCAAGCCATCTTTACAAACTGATGCGCAAGTATGACATACCCCACAGCCGTCCAACCAACGGACGTATTTTCTTCAACAAGGAAGATCTTGACAAATGGATAAGGTCACACATGGTCATCGAGCCGGAAATAGGTATGCCCGATGGGTCGGAGCAACCGCATGAATGCTATTATTAACAAAAAGGACAGTTTATGACATCGGAATTTATAGCCACCCTACAACGGGTGGAGAACGTGAGCCATCTGCTCTCCAAGATGGGAGAAAGCACGGTTGACGAAGCGGTGCAGCGCATCGAATCCATCTGTGCCTTCATGGAGCGTTATGGCGACCTCGGCGAGATATTCGAGCATTTCAAGGAACTGGAGTCCAAGCTCTTCATGTGCCGTGAGATGCTGACCGTCGAAGAGGCGGCGGAATATATAGGGGTATCGAAAAGCCAGATATACCTTATGACTTCCAACAGGGAGATTACCCATTTCAAACCTCGTGGAAAATTCATATACATAGAGCGAAAGGAACTTGATGACGTGCTGCGCCGCAATGTCATCTACTCCAAGTATGAGATGAGCCGCAGGGCGGCGGCTGAGACCATGATGGAGCTTCCCAAGGGGAACCGTAAGGCCAGGAAAGGAGCGGAGAAATGAAGATAGAAGAAATCCCGTTCGACAGGATATTCCCGGCACCGCAGGAACTTACGCCGCAGGAAAAGGCCAACCGGGAGAAATTCAAGAAATTCCTCGAGTATGTCAAAATCCGTGCCACCGACCGTTATGTATTCCCGCCGGAAATACTGACGGTCGATGAGATTACGGTGGCGACAGTAGGTAATTTCAGTGCATCCGTGGGCAAGCCAAAATCGAGAAAGACATTCAATGTGAGTGCGATAGTGGCGGCATTGCTGTCAGGGAAAGAAGTGCTGCATTATCGTGCCAAACTGCCAGAAGGCAAGACAAAGGTGCTGTATATAGATACAGAGCAAAGTCGCGTGCATTGCTTCAAGGTGCTTCACCGCATACTCAAAATGTCCGGACTGCCCTCCGACTGTGAGGTGTCGTCATTGGATTTCCTTATGCTCAGGGAGTTCACGCCACAGCAACGCCGCAACATCATAGACTCCGCTCTGGAAGTTGATGATAAGATTGGTTTTGTTGTTATCGACGGCATCCGCGACCTTATCAATGACATCAACTCTCCCGGAGAGTCCGTTGAGATAATCAACGACCTCATGCGGTGGACCAACATGTACAATATCCACATCCATACTGTCCTGCACCTTAACAAGAGCGATGACAATACGAGAGGCCACATCGGTACAGAACTGAACAACAAGGCGGAGACCGTGATGAAAATCATCAAAAGCGAGATAAATCCTGATGTGAGCGAAGTCCGTCCGATGATTACCAGGGAAAAGGAGTTCTCAAACTTTGCCTTCCGTATCAATGAAGACGGTTTGCCGGAGGATATACCGGGATTCAGCAGCGATGAAGAGGAACGGGTGACATTCGAGAATATCACCGTATCGCAGCACAAGGAGATTCTTGACAAGGTATTTGCCGAAGGTCCGGTCAAAGGTTACAATACGTTGGTCGGCAAATTGCGGGAAATGTATGCGGAAACCGGCTATAGGCGTGGACGTACCTCGTTTGTGATGTGGTTGAAGCATCTTATGTCAAAGGGCATCATCGTCAAGGATAGCCGTGAATACAGATATGAGCAGAATAAATTAACGGAGTTAAGAAATTGAACATGGCAGTGAATTTCGGAGAAATCAAGCGAATCGACATCATCGGTTATCTTGAAAAAATAGGCATACGCCCTGTACGCAATTATCAGACATACGTGCTTTACCATGCCCCGTACAGGGAGGACCGGCATCCGTCGTTCAAGGTCAGCCGTAAGAAGAACCGCTGGTACGATCTCGCTACAATGCAGAGCGGTGACATCATAGACCTTGGCAAGATGATGTATAATACCAACGACATCATGGAGGTAATCCGGCATATCCAGAACTACACCACGGCGGAGCTTGTCATCAGGGAGCGGATACCGTCTGAATTGCAGGATGAACGAGCCGGCACATTTCGGGATGTGACGGTAAAGCCGCTTACCAATGACAAACTTCTGTCCTATATTGATTCCAGAGGCATAGACAGTTCAGTTGCCGTGGAGTTTTGTAGAGAAATTCATTTCTCGCTTGGCCATCGGCACTATTATGGTATAGGTTTCGGGAATGTCCTGGGCGGCTATGAGGTGAGAAATCCGTTCTTCAAAGGAACTGTCGGGCAAAAGGATGTGTCGCTCATACAAATGGGCAATGGCAATGAACTGTGTACCATATTTGAAGGGTTTATGGACTTTCTGTCTTATATGACCTTATGCCGCCGTTCGGATTTCACACCCTTTGCCGAGACAATGGATTTTGTGGTGTTGAACTCCGTTTCCAATCTCCGCAAGGCGATGAAATGGCTTGCCCCTTATCCGACTGTCACCTGCTGTCTTGACAATGACGATGCCGGGCGCAGAGCTGTGGATACTCTCAACGAAACTCGTGACGGAATACATGACGCTTCGGGAGTCTATAAGGGCTACAAAGACCTTAACGACTTTCTTCGTGGCAAGCGTTTTTGTCCCTGACTTTTATTCTCAATACAGATACAACGATTCCCTGTTTTACTTTTCCACCAGAAAAATAAGACAGGGAATTTTATGTTTATAGAATTGACTTCAGGACAATTTGGGGTAAAGTTTGGGGCAATTGAGATTGGAAACTATGGGGAACCGCATCAGTTCTCCAAATTCTGCCGCAATCAAAATTATCGCACACCAATACGAATCATACCAATACACCCAATCCGGTTTTTTACTTGGGTAGCGCTTAGGTGGTACTTGGGTGGTACTTAGGTGTTGCTTAGGTGGTGCTTTTCCAACCACTACCCTTGTATAACGAAATACGACCCATCAACCCCGCTGTCGGCATGAAATTCATGCGGATTTACAAACAGGAACGGACACATAGTATCCATTATTTTGTTATTGCTGGGTAACTGCTGGGGAGCTGTCGGGTAACTGTTGGGTAACTGTTGGCTTGCCCCACAGTTTCAGTATAAGGAATACATTCATATAAGTCCGTTGTCAGCATGAATTTCAAAGTCGGGATTCACATACTACAAGAAATAAGTCTGTCAGTGTCATAGTAGTCTCCGTCTCTATCGGTTATTATTCTATGATTTCCCAATAACCCTTTCTATTAGTTCCGACACGGCGTATAGACCCTGATTCTTTCAAAAACTGGATGTAATATTTGGCCATGCGTTCAGAGAATCCTGATTCTTTTGATAATTGTGGGATAGTTCCCCCGGGAAACAAACGGAGCACTTTCAAGAATTTTTCGATGCTATCTGAGTTTGGGGCAGTTTGGGGCAGTTTGGGGCAATTTGGGGCAATTTGGGGCAATGATTCCGTTGCCCCATTCTCGATACCGTAGTTCAGATTATAGAGCGTCAGCGTAAAATCATAACTGTCGGAATAGAATTTCGGATGCAGTTCTTCCCGATAGTTGGTTTGCAGGCTATAATCCTGACAGATTTTCTTGAAACCGCTGCCCCGGCGTTCCATATATTTGAGGCGGCTGAAAATGTCTGCAAGCACAGGGTTACGGCGGCGCGACTTAATGCTCATGATGTCACAATCCTGAACAGGTTTGTTTTCGTACATTCCTCCGGGAGAGGAAATCTCTATGCGGTTGTCGAAGATGTCAATGTGTACCTCGCCGCCGATTTCAATGTAAGACCTGTGTATGAGAGCGTTTACCAATCCCTCAAGGATGCTCTCTTCAGGATATCCGGGTAATTCCACACGCCCATCCGGGGTCTTGTACCACATCTTTTTTGAATTGCGGCGGCAGAAATCCAGTCCTTCCTGTAACAAAATGACAAGGCTACCTGAAACTTCCGTATCATCGAGGGCATCCATTATGCCGTGTGCCTGGTCGAGGCCGTTCCAACGGGTACAGAATATCCGAGAATGTCTGACAGGGCTTTCGTCTGCCAGCAACGCACCAGCGTTGGTCAACCGTCCGTCCGCGTTCACGATACCCCATGATTCGTAATCGTCATCAGTAAACTCCTTACCCGTCCTGGCATGGAAAACGGAACGCAGTTTTGTGAATGCGTAATTCTCAAACTTATAGCCCGACAACAAACTGTCATACGACTGGTGGGAACCACGTAATACCAGCTCCCTGAGCATATTGGCAGTCGCCGGAACACTCTCATTACCGATACGGCAGAATGCAATCTGCTGTCCGTCGCCCATATAATAATATGGGGTTATGGTTCCCGGTTCGATACGGACAATCATCAGTGTCTTTCCGTCCACCTTCTCGAATGAGAGCGAGAATTCCGGTACCGGATCAAGTTTTGACTTGACTATTTCGCTGAATTTCTCGGAAACGTATTGCGGATCTTCCAATCCAATCACAGTATCATCATCGGCCACGCCAAAAATCAGAGAACCTCCCCGCCCGTTTGCGAAGGCGGAAACGCTCTTGCACCAGCTTTTCGGCTTGTTTACCTCAAGCTGCTGTTTCTTGTCGTAATCGGTAGTCTCTCCGATTATATGTACGAGGTCTATCATCTTTTAATTGAGAATTTGGTTGCAAAGTTAGCAAAAATAATCCACAAAATCTTGATTTACAGAATAAAATTGATGAAAATGGCTAAATTAAGCAACGATACATTTGTTTTGATCCCCATTTAGAAACTATTTTGGAGATAGAATCTGTGATAAAATAAATTATCGCCAAATATTTAACTGAAAAATATCACTCTTTATAAAAAACGGAATATTTGACAAAAGCGGACAAACAAGGGCTGTATTCACGGCATTTTCTCTATTGTTTTACTTTAGCGCATCCTATATGCGCCCGGAATAAAGTAAAACGATGAGAGGTTGTTCTTGGTGCTTCAGTGGTTAAAAATACTACATAATCATACTGTGATATAATCATACTCTATTTGCGGTTAAATTTCATTCAGAGTATGAAAGTAAGTTTGAAATCAGCGTCTTATACTAATTACGGTTAAGAAAAGAAGATTTGTCAGGATATAATTTTCACGCACATAATCTTCAATGTTACTTTGCGGAAAAATTAAACTCAAACCCAATTAAACGCAAACGACAATGACACCGTATGTAATATTTGTCATCGTGCTGACGATAGCCTATATCATCTATTACGGCTACCATATCAGCAAAGACCTTTACGGCAAGAAAAACGAGAAAGAAACCTCGGTAGAGGAATTTGATGTCAGCGGGATGCAGGATGAAGTTGTGGCCACTCCGGTCAGGGAAAGCGGTAACGGATTCTCTCTCGGGGAAGAGACTGCCCCTGACAATGACCATTCAAGGGTTGCCGCCACGGAAGTGGAAACCCCATCAGGCGGCACAGGCCGTTTTGACAACCTTACAGACAATATGGACGAGACCGACGTGACGAGCGAGGGTGGTGTCTCGTTTGAAGAACTTGAACAGATGCTGTATGACAAGAAATCAGACATTGCTTTCCGTAAATCCACAGTCAGCCATACCCGTGAGACATATTGATCCTATAAGAGTGGTACTGACGGCAATCCTGTCCGTTTGCTGCCTGTCCGCTTCCGCAAAATGCGGCGGAGTGGATTACAGTTGGGGTGCGGACGGACTGGCGAAAGCCCATGACTTCGTGATTACCATGCTACTGTATGTGGTGTATATCTGCTATGCGGTGGCCGGAATCGTGTCCGTCATCGCCAGCCTGCAGATTTACTTCAAGATAAACGCCGGAGAAGAAGGCTGGAAGAAAGAGATAATGATGGTGGTGGGAGCCATCCTGTTCATTATCGGAGCGACCATCGTGTTCCCCGCCTTTTTCGGCTACCGTGTATAAAAGAGACTCAAATGCGCAAATGAGAAATAAGAGAACCGTAAAACAATTTTGAAACAAAACAGATGAACAAATTACAGAAAATCAAGAATTCCATCAAGAAATTCGTCACATCACCTCGATTCAACTCACTGGCGGTCATGCTGCTTGTCGGCACCGTTGCCTGTCTCGCCCAGAACACCGCAGGCAACTACGAAGCCGGTACTACGGCCCTGACCACGGTCAGCGAGGAAATCGCCAAGTATGTACCCATCGTTGTCAAGCTCTGCTACGCCATTGCCGGCGTCGTGGCCGTCGTAGGTGCGATCAGCGTCTATATCGCCATGAACAACGAGGAGCAGGACGTGAAGAAGAAGATCATGATGGTGGTCGGAGCCTGCATCTTCCTGATTGCAGCAGCTCAGGCACTGCCTCTGTTCTTCGGAATCTCCTGACCTTATGGCAGAGAACGCAGACAACGGCTATACTGCATACCCGGTTTTCAAGGGGCTTCAAAAGCCTCTTGAATTCCTGGGTATCCAGGGCCGCTACATCTACTGGGCTGCCGGAGCAGCGGGCGGTGCGATAGTCGGATTCATAATCGGCTACTGTGTACTGGGCTTTCTCGCCGGACTTGTCGTACTGGTTATGGCAGTCAGCACGGGAGCCGGTTTAATCATGGTGAAACAGCGCAAAGGGCTTCACACCAAGAAAACAGACAAAGGGATATTCGTTTACACCTGTTCAAAAAAGATTTGAAAAATGAGACACTGCGGATTGATATTCTTTCTTGCCTTGTTCCTTGCCGGATGTTCGGGGAACACCCGTAAAGGGGACGCATTGTCCGCCCACCAAACGGCGGAAAAGGTGAAAGACAGTTGGTCGAAGATGTCCAAGCCCCTTGAGATAGAGGTCACGGGGCGGACAAAGGGCGAGCTGGAAGCCATAGGCTCGCTTGCCGTATGGCTTGACGGCATGGAGGGCGGCAAAGCCGTGGAGTTCCGTTTCGACGGCAAGGTGTTCAAGCCCACTGTCCCTGTTCTGGCCGACAGTACGGCATCACCCCATGTCTGTTATCCGTTCCTTCCGTCACTGCATCCGGCCGACACTGTTACGATTAGCCATCCGCTCGGCGAAAGACTCGCCGGACAGATCCAATCCGTGACACAGACAAATGACAAAACAAAGATTACAATGAAATTAGAAGAACTTACCGCACTGCTGCGCCTGATACTGAAAAGCGACAATATCAGTGATGTGATGCAGATTCTGGAGATACAGGGGGACTGCGTTTCAACAGCAGCCTTCCTGATTCCGCTTAAGGGGAAACTGGCCGGGACACGTGCCGATGCCGGCAACGTATGTTCTCCCAACAAGGACTGCCTGTTGAACAACGGCATCCCGCACGACTTCAACCTCATTCCTACGGAGGATTCCGGAGAAATACAGATATTCCTCAAAATCAACGGGAAGAAATTGTCCATATCCACCACGCTACCGCCTCTGAGACGGGGAAGCATCACCGAACTGCGCCTTCATGTCAGCAATGGCAAACTTTCCGTAGGCAGCAGCTGGGTAGATACCAAACATCCGTTTGTGAAACCGTCCGTTTTCGGCACGGACTCTGTCCGCATCGGACATTTCCTGCAAAGGAATGGAACTCTGACCTCCAAATTCGATGAGAATACCCTTGCCTGTGTCATCCAGACAGACGGGCGACACGGCAAAGCCGTTGCCTTGGACGACAACAGTACGAGCAACTGGTTCGGGAAGAAGTCTTTCCGAACCGGCCATATCTTCGATACGGCTGACGGCAAGTTGCGTGAGGGCTATTTCGGACAGCCGCAGGAGGATGAGGAACATATCGTGTTTAGTCCCCGAATCCGATATCCGGGCAGTTGCGCATTGGGTTTCGACGACGGAGCCGCACTCACACAGGGCATACTCCGCCATGCGGACAGCCATGCCCTCAAGAACTTCCAGGACAAGCGTGTGCTGCCGTCGGCCTACATACCGTCGCTTGCGGAGATGGCCCGGCTTGCCTACCATCTTGAAAAGCATAAGGACAGCATGCCTGCCTTTTTCAAGATGCCGGAAGGCATCTATGCCACCTCCAGCGAATCCGGCGAGGACACTTTCTATTCGATTGACATGACCGGATGGTTCGTCACCGCCTACAATTCCAAGGAGCACAGCGATATGAAAACAAGGCTCTTTTATCTATTCTAATCCACATCAATAAATATAAAAGAACAATGGCAGACAAAACAGGCACATTCATTCTTCGGTTACGGGAGTTTGGAAGTAATTCCGTATCTATGGTTCCCCTCCCGAAGCATTTTGAAATAAGTGCGGAATTAACAGATAATTATGAAGATGGTAAAGAACCAACCCAGCTATATCTGGTGATAAGCATTAACAGTGTGGAAGACCATGAAGGCAACGGGGATAGCCATGTGCATATTTTCTTATTCCCCGAAGTCAAGATTCCCCTGAAATATTTCGGTGAGTTTGTCATCGAAGAAGCAGGTGAAAGGGTAATAGACGAAATGATTGATTATATCAGTTGGGACATCGCTGCGTACCTGATAGATGATGACGAGGACAAAGAACCCTATTTTGACATCATAGAGTATGAGCCATACTGGAGAGAGCATCTGAACAAATGTATCAGCAACGAGCTGAAAGAATGGGGTGAACAAAACACGGATAAAGACAAATGACTTGGTACGTTATCATATTCTTTGCAGCAGTGCTTATCGGTATGGCAATCTCGGTGGCCGCTTTCGGAACGGGAGGCAAACGCAAGCGTGTCTTCCGTGACATCTATTTCTCCGTGGAGGACAATGACGGCATTGGTGTCATTTACACCAAGACCGGCGAGTATTCCGCCATACTTGAAATAGAGAACCCCGTGCAGAAGTATTCTGCCGATGCCGACTGCTATTACGATTTCTGCCATCTGTTCTCGGCGGTGGTACAGACCCTCGGCGAGGGCTATGCCATACACAAACAGGATGTGTTCTCCCGCCGTGGGTTCGTGCAGGCGGACGCAAAGGAAAAAGAGTTCCTGTCAAGATCCTATTTCTCATATTTTGAGGGCCGTCCTTATACCGATACGCGCACATGCCTTGTCATTACGCAGGAATCGAAGAAAGGGAAGCTGTATTCCTTCGATTTGAAGAAATGGAAGGACTTCCTTGTGAAGATACGCAAGGTGAAGGACCAGTTGCGTGACAGCGGCATGAAGGTGAGGTTCCTGACGGCCGACGAATGTGACAGCTATGTTGACCGGTATTTCACGCTGGACTTCAATAGTCCGGTCGTCACCATGAATAATTTCAAGGTAGATGACGAGGGCATCGGCATGGGTGACCGCAAATGTCGCGTGTTCTCCCTTGTCGATGTGGACTGTGCCGGGCTTCCTTCCCTTGTCCGTCCTTTCACCAATGTGGAGGTGAACAACACAGGGATGCCCCTTGACCTCATGTCCGCCATCGACAGCATCCCGGAAGCCGAGACCGTCATCTACAACCAGATGATTTTCATTCCCAACCAAAAGCGGGAACTTTCCGCTCTTGAAAAGAAGAAAAACCGTCACGCCTCCATCCCCAATCCGAGCAACCAGATTGCCGTGGAGGACATCAAGCAGGTGCAGGAAGTGGTGGCACGCGAGGGCAAGCAGCTTGTATATACACACTTCAACCTCGTTGTATGCTGTCCACGTAATGCAGATATGCAGAAGCCCGTGAACCATCTTGAAAACATGTTCGGGCGCATGGGCATACATATCTCCAAGCGTGCCTACAACCAGCTTGAGCTGTTCGTGAACTCGTTTCCCGGCAACTGCTACAACATGGATCCCGAGTACGACCGTTTTCTCACCCTGTCGGACGCCGCCACCTGCCTTATGTATAAGGAGCATGTGCAGCGCAGCGAGGACACCCCGCTGAAGATATACTATACTGACCGGAAAGGGATGCCCGTAGCCATCGACATCACCGGCAAGGAGGGTAAGGTCAAGATGACCGACAACTCCAATTTCTTCTGTTTAGGACCATCGGGAAGCGGCAAGAGCTTCCACATGAACTCCGTCGTGAGGCAGCTTCATGAGCAAGGAACGGATGTTGTGATGGTCGATACGGGAAACTCCTACGAGGGACTATGCGAGTATCTCGGCGGCAAGTACATTTCCTATACCGAGGAAAAACCCATCACCATGAACCCGTTTAAGATTACCAAGGAAGAGATAAACATCGAGAAAATCAACTTCCTCAAGAATCTTATCCTGCAGATATGGAAAGGCTCGGAAGGCATTGTGACAAAGACGGAGGACAGACTTATCGGACAGGCTATCGAGGAATACTACCGCAGTTACTTTACGGGTAAAATTGATGCGCCGCTTTCGTTCAACTCGTTTTTCGACTTCGCCGTCGTCCGCATCCCGGAGATTATCACCAAGAACGAACTGAAAGGCATTGACACGGCAGACCTCAATTACCAGCTTCGGGATTTCTATAAGGGCGGCAGCCACGAGACCACGCTGAACGAGAACATGGACAGCACCCTGTTTGATGAGACCTTTATCGTGTTCGAGATTGACGCAATCAAGGATGATGCCACGCTGTTCCCGATAGTCACGCTGATTATCATGGATGTCTTTCTGCAGAAGATGCGTCTGAAAAAGAACCGTAAGGTCCTTGTGATCGAAGAGGCGTGGAAAGCCATCGCCACCCCGCTCATGGCCGAATACATCAAGTACCTCTACAAGACGGCCCGTAAGTTCTGGGCATCGGTCGGTGTCGTGACACAGGAGATACAGGACATCATCGGCAGTGAGATTGTGAAGGAGGCCATCATCAACAATTCCGATGTGGTGATGCTGCTTGACCAGAGCAAATTCCGTGAACGCTTCGACAATATCAAAGCCATCCTCGGACTCACCGATATGGACTGCAAGAAGATTTTTACCATCAACAGGCTTGACAACAAGGAAGGACGCTCTTTCTTCCGCGAGGTATTCATCCGCAGAGGATCGACCAGCGGCGTGTACGGTGTGGAGGAATCGCACGAGTGCTACATGACCTATACCACCGAGCGTGCTGAGAAAGATGCCCTCAAACTCTACAAGTCGGAATTAGGGTGCAGCCATCAGGATGCTATCGAAAGATATTGCCGTGACTGGGACAACTCCGGCATCGCCGCCCCGTTGGAATTTGCCCGACGGGTGCATAAGGTCGGCCATGTGCTCAACCTGCCCACAAGGAACGATAAAAATAACCCATAAACAACATTCATTATGAACGAGAACAAACTCATTGAGGAATTTTGGCGCGATTGCGACAACAACAATTTCAGCAAGGAAGCCACCGTGCTGTTCTTTTACCTGCTTTACCGTCACAAGCGTGACCGCCAGGAAACGATCAGCATCAATCCGGCCGCATTGCTCAGTCTTGTCAGCGGTTACAGCGTCACGGCGATGAAATCCGCCAGCGAGGAACTGCAGTCACGCGGATATGTGGAATACACACCCGCCAACGAGAGCTGCACTTCCGGAAAATACCGTTTTCTCAAGACGGGGACGGTGAAGAAAGGGAAATAAGAAACGACCAATCAACAAGTATGTACCGCCTCCTGCTCATATTGACCGTACTGCTGGCTGTAGCGTCCGACGCTGCGGCCTCGGTGTGGTATTCCGTCAACTACGATAAGAAAACGGTGGCCGCCATGACCGCCGCTTTCGGCACGGAGACCGCGACGGAAATGTATTACAGCGAACAGGTCAGGAAGATACTTGACCGTTACAGTGCCGCCGAAGTCGCCACAGCCGGTATCTTCATGTCCAAGTACCTTGACCGCAAGGCACTGACCGACCTCGGTATCTGGAGCAGTGCAACGGAAAACTATTATTACCGCCGCATCTATTCATTAGTAAGTGCGAAAATCATGCCGAAGATATGGATTGTCGCCGGCATGATGCTCCGTTCACCACAGACCGCACTCTACTGGGGAAGCTACCTGTTCAAGGTCTGTCACGAGGTGGAAACGCTCTGCATGCAGTTCGAGTCCATCGTCACCAACAGCTCGCTGTCGTTCCGTGATGTGGTATTCCTGCAGATAGCCCCGCAGTTCCAGCCGCTGTTCGACCTTGCCGGCAGTGGCAATGTGGACTGGAAGAGGTTTTTTGATGACCTCGGCAGTATTCCCAACCATTTCAACAAGGAGAATCTTGAATCCGACATTAGCACCCTGTATGACATGGGAGTCAGCATCGCCGGAGCGGGAGCCGAGAATATGATGGGGGCCCTGCTCGGCGGCAGCTCGTTCAATGACATCGCCAAAGGAAATGTAGCGGCGATTGTGAACGCTGCGGAGAGCAGTTACGGATTCTACAAGTCCCTTGAGCAAAATCTTGGAGGCACTTTGCTCTCGATGGTCGGTGGACCGGAGAATGTCGCCCGGCTTTTCAACATAGACAGTTACAACATGACCTCATGGATGACCGACTATCTCCGTGAGACTATGGGGCAGTATTACACCCAGCGGTGGTACATCTACCGCCGGGACAGCGGCAGCGAGACAATTTGTGACTATATGCCGCCCACCGATGACAACAGCATCCTCTACGGCGGTGCCTGGACACGTTTCAACACGACCGACGCAAATTTCTATCCCTCTTCGGCACAGACGGAGCAGATACTCTCCAATTCGGAGAGTTATGCCGGATGGTCGAGGGCGAAGGTGAAGCAGATGAACGCATCGGGAGACGGGTACCTTTATAACCTGTCTTATTCCCGATACGCCTATATCTTGTCAAAGAAGAACAAACAGTACGCCAAAGCCTATGCCTATTCCATCCGGGTCACCAAAAGCTGGAACCGGACGGAAGAGGTTTACGAGGATGTCTTTGATTCCTATTCCATGGACTTGGGCACCTTCCAAAGACAGATGCAGGCACGGCTGTCGGAGTACAATGACAATGAAGAGGGATTCGTCTATTACATCGGTTCGGATGCCCGAAATTATTATCAGGCGACCGATGAAGCCAAGATGAAAGGCACGGAGAGCGTGATTATCTCCGTGACCTGCCATGACGGATTCACCATATCACAGGGAAGCACCCAGTATAAATGCCGCAGTTGCGGCGGTTCACTGAACGCCCATTCCAAGGAGTGCGCCATGCAGACCACACTGACTGACAATAACCTTGATATGTCGGAGTTTGACCGCCTTGAGACGGAATACAACAACCGCATAGCGGAGCTTCAGACCCAGATAGATGTGCTCAACAGCGAGAACAGGACGCTGATAAAGCAGATTTCCACAGCTACAGTGGAGGAAGCAGCCGTGCTCCGTCAGCGGTACAATGTCAACAAGACCCGGATAGATGATCTGACAAGGGAACAGGAAAGTGTCAGGAAACAGCTTGCCGACCTGCGGGCGGCACGTGAGGATGCCGTCGGCGGCGAGGAAGTGCCGACTGATGACTACTACCGCATCCCAGCCATCATGAATGACTGCAAGACCGCTTTCGACCTCACCTGGCAGGGATATGGACACTGGGAAGGCTACAGCTACGTGCGTACCGCCACCTCCGGGAGCATGGATGCCGTCATCACGTTCAAGGCGACACTGAGCATCGCCCGCAAGCCGAAATATTTCCTCGGCATCAAGATACACAGGGCCATCATGCAGATAGAATGGACACTGACGGCGGATTACAGCAACACCCAGGTCGTGGATGTGATGCAACTCGACCCGAACAAGAGCGACCGGGAGAATGCCGCCGCCGTGAACAACCGCATCTCAGAGATTGCAAGGGATTATCCGTCCTGCACAATCAGCACCGAATACATCAAGAACAATCCGATGGAACAGGACAACAGCACGGACACCTACCACCTGCTGTGGTCGTCGGACCGGTTGGAAATCGCGCGTGATGTGGATAGCCGCCTGACACGCATCTATGCCGACCTCGTATGTCTGGAGAAGATGATGCACTATAAACTGTCTATCATTGATGTGTTGAAAAAGGCCGCTCCTTATGTCAATGACGAGCAAGGACGCAGACGCACGCTGCTTGACGAGAGTTTTGCCCGGTGGATGAACAGGGCCGGAAGTAGAAATTACAAACCAATGGAAGAAACGACAGAATGAGAACACCTATCCACATATTGATGACGCTGCTGATGCTGGCCATGCCGGTCATCGCCAAGGCACAGTTCGGTTTTGATGTAGGCTCGGTGGAAGCCTATATCTCCGACCACAAGAGCCAGCGCAGCCTGCTTCTTGCCCGTGCCACACTGGAGCAGAGCAACAACCTCCTGCACGAGTACAGCGCGAAGGCCGCGGAAGATTACAAGGTGCTGAACTTCGACCTTGACAAATATACCAGGGCTTTCGATGTGATAGACGTGCTGTACCAGTCGTTGCGAACCTCCATGAACGTGTATTCCACCTACCAGACGGTCAGCGACCGCATCGGTGACTACAAAAAATTGCTGAGTGATTACAACTCCAAGGTGCTGAAGCGTAACAAACTCGCCCTTCAGGACACCATCATCATCCGGATAAGCCTCAGGTGCATCGACCGCATCTCGGTCGAGGGAAAGAGCCTGTACCGCTCGGTCAGCGACCTGGTGCTGTATGCTACCGGAGCCGCCGCCTGTTCGACATCCGATCTCATGCTTGTGTTGGAGAACATCAACACCAGTCTTGACAACATCAAGAAACTGCTCAATGCCGCCTATTTCGATACATGGAGGTATATCCAAGTGCGGATAGGCTATTGGAAAGAAAGTATTTACACACCCCGTTCACGGTCACTCATCATCGAAGATGCCTTCGGACGATGGCGGCAGAGCGGGCTTAACCCATATAGAAACAAGAAATGAAACGGCTGATACTCTATCTGATGACAGGACTGTGCATGGTTTCGGCCACTGCGCAGAACGTGACCTACAACCATGATGCCGCCAAACAGAACCAGTTTACCGTGGCGGAGATCGGTTCCGGCTCCCTTACTCCGGACTTGTACTACACCTTGCTGCACAGCAACTACAGGAAAACCGCCGCTGCAAAAAACAAGCTGTCGTTTCGCACGACGGTGGGGATTGCAGGCTACTGGCAGGTGGATGATGCGGAGAAACTGGACTCCGCTATGACTAAACGTGCCGAGATAGAGGCGTTGAACGTGGCTGACCGTACAGGCGGCGCACTGGATGTCGCATGGCTGGCGGAGGGTGACAAGCTCAACTCCAAGATGGCGGATTTCAAAAAGAATATCGACCGCATCCTGCAACTGGGTGGCACTCCCGGACAGCAGACGGTGTGGAAGGAATACTATAACGTGTTCAAATCGGCCATCAAAGCGACGCAGGAAGCCTATATGCCCAACTCGCAGCGCAAGAAACAGTATCTGAGCATCTATGCCGACGTGTCGCACAAGAACGAGGAACTGGTACGCTATCTCGTCTATCTGGCTAACAGCAAGACGACCACCTCACTATTGGCATCAAGCTATGAAAGGGAAAACAAGAACGCCGTGTATGCGGCGGAAGCACTGGCCCGGTGGCGCGATGCGTGCTGGAGTGCGATGGGAAACTGTGTCAATCAACCATAGAAACAGACAGATTCTGAAATAAACAACTAATAAACAACATTCAATGGCAGACAATATTCTTAGCGACTTTGGCATCAACTTGCTTGAGGAAGAGGTGGATGACGTGATTTTCCAGACCAACGAGTTCCTGTGCGATGCCACGTTCACCGGGTCACAAGGTCCTTTTTGGTGGATTCTTCAGATGTGTATGGCACTGGCTGCACTCTTCGCTATCGTGATGGCGGCAGGCATGGCTTATAAGATGATGGTAAAAAACGAACCGCTCGATGTGATGAAACTGTTCCGTCCCTTGGCGGTGGCCATCGTGATGACATGGTGGTATCCTCCTGCGGACACCGGGATGCACAACAGCGGCAGCAGCTGGTGTGTGCTTGACTTCCTCTCGTACATCCCCAATGCCATAGGCTCCTACACCCATGACCTGTATCAGGCGGAAGCCGCCCAGATCGGGGATAAGTTCGAGGAAGTGCAGCAGCTCATTTTCGTCCGTGACACACTCTATACAAGCTTGCAGGCACAGGCGGATGTGGCCCGTGCCGGTACGATGGATCCCGCACTGATAGAATCGACCATGGAACAGACCGGTGTCGATGAAGTTACCAACATGGAGAAGGATGCCAGCAAGTTATGGTTTACTTCACTGACCTCCGGTGCGGTGGTCTGCATAGACAAAATCGTGATGGTTATTGCGTTGATTGTCTTTAGAATAGGCTGGTGGGCGACCATCTATTGCCAGCAAATCCTGCTCGGTATGCTCACAATTTTCGGTCCGATACAGTGGGCGTTTTCACTCTTGCCCAAATGGGAAGGAGCCTGGGCGAAATGGATGATACGTTATCTGACGGTGCATTTCTATGGAGCCATGTTGTACTTCGTTGGGTTTTATGTGCTGTTGCTATTTGATATTGTGCTTTGCATACAGGTGGAGAACCTGACCGCCATTACCCAGAACGAGGCGACGATGGCAGCCTACCTGCAAAACTCCTTCTTCTCGGCAGGCTATCTGATGGCTGCAAGCATCGTTGCTCTGAAATGCCTGAATCTTGTGCCTGACTTGGCGGCATGGATGATTCCCGAAGGAGACACGGCTTTCAGTACGAGAAACTTCGGCGAGGGTGTGGCACAGCAGGCGAAGATGTCAACGACCGGCGCGATTTCATCCATGATGCGATAATATATAATAAGGTATAGGAAACCAATCAAATAAGCAAAACAATGGTCATTAAAAATTTAGAGAACAAGATCAAGCTCGTGATGATAATCTGCGCCCTGTTTCTGGCAGGTTGCGTTGTTATCAGCCTGTCGAGCATCTGGACAGCCCGCTCAATGGTAGTGGATGCCCAGCAGAAAATCTATGTGTTGGACGGCAATGTGCCCATCCTCGTGCAACGCACCACGATGGACGAGACCCTCGATGTGGAAGCCAAGAGCCATGTGGAGATGTATCATCATTACTTCTTCACCCTGGCCCCGGACGACAAATACATCAAATACACGCTTGACAAGGCGATGTACCTTGTGGATGAAACGGGACTTGCCCAGTATAACACCCTCAAGGAAAAAGGATTTTACAACAACATCATGGGCACCTCGGCGGTATGCTCGATATTCTGTGACAGCATCAACTTCAACAAGGAGAAGATGGAGTTCACCTACTATGGCAGACAGCGCATAGAACGCCGTACCTCCATCCTTACCCGAGAACTGGTGACCTCCGGGCAACTGAAACGAGTGCCGCGCACCGACAACAACCCCCATGGGCTGCTTATCGTGAACTGGCGCACCCTGCTGAACAAAGATATTGAACAGAAAACCAAAAACAGCTATTGATTATGGGATGGAAGAAACTGATACTCGGAGAGAAGATGCCGGACAAGAACGACCCCAAGTATGCCGAAAGATACGAGAAGGAGGTCAGTGCCGGTCGGAAATGGGCCAAGTTTCTGAAAATTGACAAGGCCGCCGGATATGCGCAATGCTTCGCTTGCAAATACCCCAAAGTGTTCCTCACGCTGGTATTCGGCATCGTCATCGGATGCCTGACGCTGAATATCTGCCGCATGGTACAGATATACAACCGTCCGAAAACCGAGCAGACGGTCACGGCGACACAACATCAGGAGGAGCTGTTGAGACAGAAACGTAACAAACAAATCATAAATATAGAGAGCAATGACGCTGAAAGAACTTACAAGCAGGATTGACTGGCGTGCGCCTAAATACAGGCTGCCGGCTATCCTTTATCCCTTACTGCTGATTGCCGGGTACCTCATTTTTGACGTATTCGATGTGGAACTGGCGGAAAAACCGTCCCACATGCAGACCACGGAGTACCTTAATCCGGAACTGCCGCAGGCGCAACTCCGCACCGACGAGATTGGCGGCAAGTATGAGAACATGGCCAAGTCATACGGCAAGATCCAGGACTATTCGGCCGTGGAGAACATCGACCGTGAACGCGGTGGCGATACGGAAGCATACGATTCCAAGTACACGGAACAAGACCTTGCCATGCTCGATGAAGAGGCAGAACGCCGTCTGCAGGAGATGCAGTCCCGGCTGGACAAGAGCCGTGAGCGCGGCATGGAGATGGCAAACGACTCCCTTGCCGAGCCGATGAGCGAGGATGAACGTCTCCGACGTGGCGCACAACGCCAGCAGGAAGCCCTCGACGAACTGAACAAGGCTTTGGCGGAAGCACGCCTGAACGGACAGAAAGGGCTTGAGGATGTAAAGGAACCCCAGGTACCTGCCGAGGAAACACCCAAGACAACAGGCAATGTGACGGAAAACGAGGATGCCGTCACGCAACCACCCGAAGATGCCACCACACAATCCGTGGTAAAGGCCAAGAAGCCTAACTCCGCCTATTTCAATACCCTTGCGGAGAATGAGCCTGAGCCGAACCTTATCAAAGCGATTATCGACGAGGATGTGAAAGCCGTTGACGGTTCGCGTGTAAGGCTGCGTCTGCTCGACGAGGTGGAGATAAACGGTGTTGTCCTCGCCAAGGGATCGTACATGTACGCCACTATGAGTGGATTTGGGCAGCAGCGTGTGAAAGGCACGGTCAAAAGCCTTATGGTGGGTGACGAACTCCTGAAGGTGAGCCTGACACTCTACGACACCGACGGCATGGAGGGGCTTTATGTGCCCAATTCCTCTTTCCGTGAGACCACCAAGGACATAGCATCCGGAGCAATGAACAGCAATATGAGCATTAACAACGGCAGTTACGGCAATAACTTCACACAGTGGGGCATGCAGGCCATACAGAACGCCTACCAGCAGACCACCGGGGCCATCTCGAAAGCCATCCGCAAGAACAAGGTGAAACTCAAGTATGGCACCTTTGTCTATTTGGTCAACAGCAGGGAAAACAACAAAAACAAGTAGGATGATGATACAGATTGACAACATCTATAACGAGGACTGCCTGAAGGGGATGGCACGGATAGCAGACAGAAGTGTCGATGCCGTCGTGTGCGACCTGCCTTACGGCATCCTGAACCGTCACAATAAAAATGCCGGTTGGGACAGGCAGATACCGCTGGAACCCCTATGGGAACAATATCGGCGCATTATCAAGCCGGACAGCCCCGTCATCCTGTTTGGGCAAGGGATGTTCACTGCAAGACTGCTGATGTCGCAGCCTGAATTGTGGAGATACAACCTTGTCTGGTATAAGGACAGGGCCAGCGGTCATCTGAACGCCAATCGTATGCCGCTAAGGAAGCATGAGGACATCCTTGTGTTCTACGAGCATCTGCCAGTGTATCATCCGCAGATGGTTCCTTGCGACAAATCGCAGCGCAACCACGGACGGCGCACCAGCCAGACATTCACCAACCGGTGCTACGGCAACATGCGTATGACCGATGTCCGCATCGCCGATGACAAATACCCGACCTCTGTCATTCAGATTCCTAAAGAACATAAAACCGGGACTTTCTTCCACCCGACGCAGAAGCCCGTTGCCCTCGTGGAGTATCTTATAAGGACATACACCGACGAAGGGGATGTGGTGCTTGACAACTGCATCGGTTCGGGAACCACGGCGATAGCCGCCATCCGAAGCGGACGTCACTATATCGGCTTCGAGACCGATGTCGGTTATTGCCGGATAGCCGAGGAAAGGATAAAGGCCGAGAGACTCACGGAAACAACAAACGAAAAACAAGAATATCAACAATGAGAACAATGCTTTCAAAAATTCTTGCGGCATTCTTAATCACCGCCGCATTTCAGCCCATCCATGCGCAGACCACCTATCAGGAAATGGAGCAGCTTACCGTCAATGAACAGGTGACGACCGTCATCACCGCCTCCGAACCGATACGTTTTGTGGACATTTCCACAGATTTGGTTGCTGGCGACCAGCCTATCAACAACACCGTCCGTCTGAAACCCAAGGAAGCCGGACATGAAGACGGCGAGGTACTTGCCATCGTCACCATCGTGACCGAACGCTACCGCACCCAGTACGCCCTGCTATACACCACACGTCTGACGGAGGCCGTCACCAGTAAGGAGATAGAACTGTCGGAGCGCAACGCCTACCACAATCCCGCCGTGTCGATGTCCACGGAAGATATGTACCGCTATGCACGTCAGATATGGATATCGCCTGCAAGGTTTCGCAACGTAAGCAGCAAGAAGCATCGCATGAACATGCGGCTGAACAACATCTATTCCGCCGGGGACTATTTCTTCCTTGACTTCTCGGTGGACAACCGCACCAACATTCGCTTCGACATCGACGAGGTAAGACTCAAACTCTCCGACAAGAAGGTGTCGAAAGCCACGAACTCGCAGGTCGTGGAGCTGAAGCCGGAACTGGTACTGGAGCAGTCCCGGTCATTCCTGCACGGCTACCGCAACGTGATTGTGGTGAAGAAGCTGACTTTCCCCAACGACAAGGTGCTGACGGTGGAGCTGACCGAGAAGCAGATTTCCGGGCGCACCATATCCGTGAACATAGATTATGAGGACGTGCTGTCGGCCGACGGCTTCAGCAGCGCATTACTGACGGAGGAATAAGCCATGAGGAAGATACTGATGATTCTTGTCGCTGTGCTTGCCATGTCATCCACAGCGTTTGCCGGAGACCATGACGGGCGTGTGTCCTTTGGTATCGGCTTCCTGTATGAGAACGGGCTGGACGCCACACTCAGCTATGAGCGTGAGAACGCCTACCACAATGCTTGGGAGTTTTTTGCCAACGGGTATCTCAAGTGGGACAAATGCGCCTCGTGTGGCCATGTCTGCCCGGATTCGTTCTGGAAGAACTACCGTTCGTGGAGCATCGGAGCCGCCTACAAGCCGTGCGTGGTACGCGGTCGTAACCATTACGGTAGCTTCCGTTTCGGCGGTTCGCTCGGCTCGGACACCCACAGGGTGCTGGGAGGCGTACATGCCGGCTACGAGCACAACTACCGTCTGCGCGGCGGCTGGCAGGTGTACTGGCAGGTGAAGTCAGACCTGATGATAAAGGGCAAGGACCTGTTCCGCACAGGCTTCGTGTTAGGCGTAAAACTACCTGTAAAATAAGAAGTCATGAAAACCAATTATGTAAAAATACTGAACCGTATGAACAAGATTATCAACCGCGCCAATGCCCGCAGGCAGACGGACAGCCGTTCCAGGAGCAAAGGGTTGAAGGTGAAATGGCGCAGGACGTGGAAAATGCTGAAGTGCAACTACTTCTGTCTGTTCGCCCTTATGCTGACCGTGACTCTCGCGTCATGCGACGGGCATCACGAGTTTCCCGACACCTCGATGAAAGTCGGACATGTGCTCTGCACCGACGGCCGTGTCATGGCCTTGGAGGAGTGTGACCGTCAGGGCAAGGAGCCTATAGCCGTGGTGTTCCATCTCCACAATGATGAAAAGATGGAAGGGAACGGGTATGCCGTGTACCTCCGTGACCTGCCCGATGAAGCCTTCGCCGACAGCGTGGGTGTGGCACAGGGGACATCCGCCGACCTGTACGCGCATGACGGCAACGCCAACACCTACGAGATGTATGCCAACAGCGGCTGCGGTTCGCCGGCGGCCAATGCCGTGTTCTCCATGTGGCGTTACGGGCAGAGTGCCTATATCCCCTCGGTGGCCCAGATGCGACTGCTGTATGTGGCCAAGCCGTACATTACCCATATCATTGAAAGATGCGGCGGAGAACCGTTACCCGACGATGCGGACGAGGTATGGTACTGGACATCCACGGAAGTAGCCGGCCAGGAGACCTCGAAAGCATGGCTGTACTCGCTCGGCAGCGGTGCCGTGCAAGAGACACCGAAGCTCCAGTCACACAAAGTGAGACCCATTGTAACATTGAACGATTAGAATGAAGAACGACATGAACATTATACATATCCTTTTCGGCATTGTGCTGATATTGCTGGTGCTGATACAGACCTACAACTCCGTGAAGGCGGAATCCCACCGTCAAGAACTGCAGCAGCTCTGTGATTTCCTGCAATCACGGAAAGACACGATGGATTCCCTGCTCAACCGCTTTGACGGTATTCTTGGCGACATGGCATCCGACAACGAGAGAAACACCGTCCTGAAAAAACATGCGATAGAGCTGGACAAACTTGTTAAAGGACTCAAATATGAACAGGATTGTCTTGAATCCGGGAATCGGTCGATGAAAACGAAACGGAAAAGGATGCTGACCCAAAAGGAGAAGCTCATCAACGAGACTAACGAAATAAAGAAAACCATCCGTCAGAGAATGGATACGATAGCGCAGCTTGAAATCCGGATTGACTCGCTGAAAAGAATCAAGGCCGGGCTGGACATCGACACGGGCCTGACACAGGCGGAAGAGGCAACCAATCTCTCGGAGCCGGTGTCGGTTCTGAATATTCCGCCGTCAGTCAAGTCAATTCTGGAAGACCATAACATCACGTGCATCGGAGAGCTTGCCTGTCTTGACAGGGATTACCTGCAAGGCATCAGCGGTATTGGCCCGGTAAGCGTCGAGCGTATAGATGCCGCCCTGCAGGAAAAAGGCGCATATCTCGGCATGGAAGCGGTCAAGGTCAACGACCGCTGGTACAGATTTGGAGCAGAGGAGACAGAAGAACAGGCGGCAGAGCATACACAGGAACAGATAACAGAATAACTTATGGAAGAAACGAAAGAGATACAGGGACTTTACAAGATATTCCGTGCGGCGGTCTATGTGTCGCTGCTGTTGGAATTTTTCGAGTACGCCGTCGATCCGGAGACCCTCGACCACTGGAACGGGGTACTTGTGGACATTCATGACCGCATCAAGACATGGTTCATCTACCATGACGGAAACCTGATATATGCCAAGGTAACGACCTTCTTGCTCATCTGCATCACCTGCGTGGGAACGCGCAACAAGAAGCACCTTGAGATGGACGCGCAGAAGCAGGTGCTCTATCCGTTGCTCGGCGGTGTCGGACTGGTCATACTGTCCGTGTGGTTCTTCGGTTTCTCCATCATGCCGCGCATCTACACGCTGAAGGTCAATATCTGGCTCTACATGATACTGTCCGTCGTCGGGGCGGTACTTATCCATGTTGCTCTCGACAATATCTCGAAGTTCCTGAAGGACGGTCTTCTCAAAGACCGCTTCAACTTCGAGAACGAGAGCTTCGAGCAGGCCACCGAAGCGGTGGAGAACAAGTATTCGGTGAACATCCCCATGCGCTTTTATTACAAAGGGAAATTCCGCCGGGGGTGCGTGTCGGTCTCCAATCCTTTCCGAGGCACCTGGGTCGTAGGTACTCCCGGTTCGGGTAAGACATTCAGCATCATCGAGCCGTTCGTCCGGCAGCACTCTGCCAAAGGCTTCGCTATGGTTGTATATGATTACAAGTTCCCTACCTTAGCCACCAAACTATATTATCACTATCTGAAAAACAGGCGATTGGGTAAGACTCCGCCGAACTGCCAGTTCAACATCATCAACTTCGTCGATGTAGAGTACAGCCGGCGCGTGAACCCTATACAGGCGAAATACATCCCGAACCTTGCCGCCGCCAGCGAGACCGCAGAGACCCTACTGGAATCCCTGCAGAAAGGCAAGAAAGAGGGAGGTGGCGGTTCCGACCAGTTCTTCCAGACATCGGCTGTGAACTTTCTCGCCGCCTGTATCTATTTCTTTGTGAACTATGAGAAAGAGCCGTATGATGCCTTCGGCAGACAGCTCTATGCCGACAAGGTACAAGACCCGGTGACGAGGATATGGAAACCTACCGGCATCGTGCGTGAATACAAGAACGGCCCGGTGACGGAACCGGCTTACTGGCTCGGCAAGTACAGCGACATGCCGCATATTCTCTCGTTCCTGAACCAGAGCTATCAGACCATTTTTGATGTGCTACAGACCGACGACGAGGTCGCGCCGTTGCTCGGCCCGTTCCAGACCGCCCTGCAAAACAGAGCAATGGAGCAATTGGAGGGCATGATAGGTACGCTCCGTGTCTATACTTCGCGCCTTGCCACCAAAGAATCCTACTGGATATTCCATAAGGACGGTGATGACTTCGACCTCAAGGTTAGCGATCCGAAGAACCCGTCCTATCTGCTGATTGCCAACGACCCCGAAATGGAAAGCATCATCGGTGCGCTGAACGCTCTTATCCTAAACCGCCTTGTCACACGCGTGAACACCGGACAGGGAAAGAATATACCTGTGTCAATCATCGTCGATGAGCTGCCGACCCTGTATTTCCATAAGATAGACCGACTGATAGGTACTGCCCGAAGCAACAAAGTGAGCGTGACGCTCGGCTTTCAGGAACTGCCGCAGCTGGAGGCCGATTACGGGAAGGTAGGCATGCAGAAAATCATCACGACCGTGGGCAATGTGGTGAGCGGTTCGGCAAGAAGCAAGGAGACCTTGGAATGGCTCTCCAACGACATCTTCGGCAAGGTGGTACAGCTCAAGAAAGGTGTCACCATAGACCGGGATAAGACGAGCATCAACCTGAACGAGAACATGGACAGCCTCGTGCCGGCAAGTAAAATATCCGATATGCCGACAGGCTGGATATGCGGACAGACGGCGCGTGATTTCGTCAAGACCAAGACCGGGCGCGGCGACAGTATGAATATACAGGAGTCGGAAGAGTTTCAGACCACCAAGTTCTTCTGCAAGACTGATTTCGACATGGCGGAGATAGCCAAAGAGGAAGCCGGGTATGTGGAGTTGCCCAAGTTCTACACCTTTCCGTCTAAAGAAGAAAGGGAACGTGTGCTGTACAAGAACTTTCTGCGTGTGGGAATCGAGGTGAAAACGATGATAGCTGAAATACAAAGGAGAGCCCATGCGAAATAAACTTCGAATATTTGTCATAGTCCTGTTTGCCTATATCTATATAGGTTCAAGTTTTGCCCAGCCTACGTTACGGAGGCTTATGGAACTGCCGCCGTTTGAGCGGGCAATTCTGATAATCAAACATTACGAGACCCTGCATCGCCCGGAGCACTGGCCGACCATCGGCTACGGTCATGTCGTCCAGCCGGGCGAGCCGTACCGTAAAGGCGTGCTGCTTACGGAAAGTCAGGCAGACGCTCTGCTCAGGAAGGACTTGCGGAAATTCTGCGCCCTGTATCGGTCATACGGGGCGGACAGTCTCCTGCTTGCCTGCCTGAGCTATAACTGCGGTTCGGCAAAGGTTCTTGGAGGACAGGGATATAAGAAAAGCCGTCTATTGCGGAGGATAGAAGCAGGTGACAGGAATATCTTGGCTGATTATCTTTCTTTCTGTCATTACAAAGGCAAGCATCATTCCGGGATTTGGCGTCGCCGATGGATGGAATATCAGTTGCTTTGTGCAGATTTGTAATGGATATGAATAATAACAATTGTATTGGAAAAGGTAGTCCAAGACATATTCCACAATCAAAATTTCCACATTCTCACTGTTATGCCCCGGGCTACCTTATATTAGTTTACACTCGTAATGTAATACAAAGGTACACAAATATAACGAATTATTTGCCTTCTCCTAATTAATTTATTACTTTTGCGCAGTAATTACATGTCGAATTATCTGAATCAGAGCTAAATGAATAAAAACAACCGTAAAGAACAGCTCTATCATGAAGCGTTTAAGCTGTTCCTATCCAAACCATTTGAAGCCGTAAGCATAGCTGATATAGAGAGTGCTTCCGGCATGACGCGCGGTGCCATAACATATTATGCCAAAGACAAATTGGGCTTGTTCTATTCTGTGGTAAAACACTATTTGGTTGATACGCAGAATTTGAAACAGAAAATAACTCAAACAGAATTTGATTCAATGAAAGATTTTATAGAGGCTTATGTGAATGGCTGTCAAGAGACTATGAATCGTTTTAACGATGTAGGCAAAAACGTGCAAAATGCAAGTAGAGCATATATGTCCTTGATTTTGCAAATATGCAAATATTTTCCAGATTTACACTCTCAGTATCTTGAAAACAGGAATCAGGAGGTTATAATTTGGATTGGAGTATTACAAAAAGCCATTGAACGTAAGGAAATCAAGAGCGATATTGATATAATGAATACTGCTCGTAATTTTATGAACCTCTTTTATGGACAATCATATATAGACTCATTGTCTGTCGGATTGAACACAGTTGAGCTGAGAATGCAGTTGATGAATCTCTATAAGTTACTCAGGATTTAGATTTTAATTACGGAAATATTTCTCTAATTCATAAAAATACCATATCTTTGCCAAAAGATAACAAACATTATGTAATTTATGAGTTTAGAAGTATTCATTACCAAAACCTCTTCATACTTCCCGAATAATCCGGTAGGGAATGATGAAATGGAAGAGTATCTTGGGCTGATTGATGATCACCCGTCACGTGTGAAATCCATTATCCTGCGTCAGAACGGCATAAAAACCAGGTATTATGCCTTGGATAAAAAGCAGCGGATTACACATACGAATGTTGAGCTTGCCAGTTCAGCCATTAACAAATTATTTATAAGCGAAGACGAAAAACACAAAGTACAGTTTCTGTCATGCGCGACATCAATGCCGGATCAGTTGATTCCTTCCCATGCGTCAATGGTTCATGGAGCAACATTTGACCACTCCTTAGAAACAGCGTCATTGTCGGGTGTTTGCATGACAAGCCTTATGGCACTCAAGACAGCATGGATGTCCGTCCTTTCAGGAAATAGTGACAATGCCGTCTGTGCTGCTTCAGAGTTGATTTCCCCGACTATGCTATCACGCTTCTTTAAGGAAGAGATGGAGTGCCAACATTTAGTAGAAGAATATCCACATCTCGCTTTTGAGAAAGATTTTCTTCGCTTCATGCTTTCAGATGGTGCCGCTGCACTTCTTCTAAAAAATGTTCCCGACGGGGAAATCAATCTGTCAATAGACTGGATTCATACATTTTCGTATGCGAATCGTCAACCGGTCTGTATGTATATGTGGGCTGATAAAAACGATGATGGCAGTCTGACCGGATGGAAATCATTTGAGGGTCGTGAGCTTGGGGACAAATCTATATGGAGTCTCAAACAGGATGTTCGCCAACTCAATGAATATGGCATACCGTATTTTGTAGATGCCATTGAAGCAGCCTTTGCAAAAGGTAAGGTGGATCCAGATGAGATAACTTATGTCATTCCGCATATATCATCCATGTATTTCTATAAGCGACTTGATGAAGAACTACAAAAGCGCAATATTCAACTGCCGACCGACAAATGGTTTACGAATCTAACTTGGGTGGGTAATGTTGGGGCGGTGTCACCTTTTACCGCGCTTGATGAACTGATTAGGACAAAACCGCTAAAAAAAGGAGACAAAATCGTACTTTTAGTCCCAGAAAGCGGTAGATTTTCGTATGGAGTGGCCTTATTAAGCTGTATTTGATATATTATTTAAAAAATATTTGTTACCTTTGCAGCTGTAAAATAAGAATTTAAGGGTTCATATTTGTCTTTCTCTGTGAAAATGTGGAAGTTTTTAACTATGGAAGCAGATAGGTATGATGACTCTTCGTACATAAAAGTACGGGGGCGTTATGTCTTTTCCATAGGGTATCCACAACCTTCACAGTAAGACGTAATAGTCCCCGTACCCTTTTTTATGTATGAACAAGCCACGGCCACAGACCCAACAGAACCGAATAGACATTCTAAAGCAATGTTATCGCCTAATGGCTCAGGGCACATGGGATGCCATATCAGTCACTGAGCTAGAGAAGAATATATCTCAAACGAGAGGTGCGATATTCTATTTTAATAAGAACAAGAAAGATTTGTTCTTGAATATGATTGATGAATTGTTTTTTCCGGTGTTTGTGTTATCTGATGAAGAAAAAGCGAGATTGTCTGCGTGTTCCGTGTCTCAGTTTCATGCGACCTATAAAACTCCATTTGATAGACTTAAAGAAGACTTATCCAACAACTATTGTTTGCCTAATGCAGCACAAGCAGTATTCAATATAATTGTCCAGGCGCAGAAACATTATGTAGGCTTTAGTGTTATGCTAAAGAAGGCTATGGATAAAGAATTAACCTTTATAGATGAACTGACTGGTGCTTCAAATCACAAATTGT
Source organism: Prevotella sp. P3-122 (assembly GCF_002251365.1). Taxonomy (GTDB): domain Bacteria; phylum Bacteroidota; class Bacteroidia; order Bacteroidales; family Bacteroidaceae; genus Prevotella. Next base: position 4,087 of record NZ_NPJH01000020.1, on the reverse strand, counting down.
TGAGTTATAACAACTTCATGACGCAAAACATAGGGAATCTGTTTGTGGATTCCTTAGAGGTATTTCAAGAGGATAAGAGCCATCAGGAACAAAAGTAAGCGGTCATTTAGGACCCGTAGGCCCGGTAAAATGAAGTATTTTATTGTTTCTTAAGAAAACTAGGTCTTATCACACCCATGCTGAGACGGTAGCCAGCTGCCATCTGTGGGGCAGCAACTCAACCAGCTTTTCCTCTGCAGTAGTTCCGATTCGACGGAACACGTCGCATAAGTAAACGATGGGGTCCAAGTGATGGGACTTGATGTTTGCGAAGACTGACATGAGACGTGCGAAACGGGCACCTGACTCAGGGCTACCCACAAACAGGCTGTTGTTCCTGTACTTTGCAACTCTCCGGATCTGTCGCTCGCAGATATTGTTCGAGAGGTCAAGTCGTCCATCCTCCAGGCAACGAAGCATGCAGGGATATTCCTTAAGGGCATAGTTGACTGCCTTAAGAAGTTCCGGTTCATCCTCCTTCTTAAGGTTATTGCTAAGCCTATCCAGGTAATTCTTCAATTCGTTGAACATCGGGACCAATCTTACTCCACGTTCCCTGCGTATGTCGTCCACGTCGCTGAACGCTTCTTTTATTTTTCGGTCTTCATGGAAGATGGAATCGAACAGCTTCATTATCAGCATCGCATCTTTCGAGAACTCTTTCAACTTGAAGAAGGGCCTTCGCATGTGGACCAGACAGGCAATCCTCAATATAAGCTCCCCTACATCATAGCATTTATAGAGGGGAGCACCATCACTGTGCAGGTAAAGCTTCTCTATCACGTCCTCAAAGTACTTCTTTACTGCTTCCTGCGTCCGACGACCCCGATCATGGAAAACGAACTGGGTCAGACTGTGAAGCGGGGCATAATAACAGAAGATCCACCGCTTGAAGTAGTGAAGGTCATCCTCTACATCCTCCGCCTTTTCATCCTTGTCAGGAAGCCTCTTGTCCTTGCACCCCACGGTACTCTCATCACCATGGGCCTCGCCCGAAGAGATGATCTCCTTATGAAGCGGTTCGTCCAGAGGTTCCAGTATCTTGGCTCCCAACTCAATCCAGTGAATGACGGTGGTATGGGCAAAATTCAGGCCCATGCCTTGCAGCCATTCCTCAATATCTGAAACAGTCATGTTGTAATAGAAGTGCAACGTCAGTATCTGTGCTATCAGGCTTTCAGTAACCTGCGTCCTTCCCATACAGTTCCTGTACTTTTCAGGAAGGTTGACGTGGTAATATTTACCTCTCGGGTCCTTGTACTTCTTCCTCCGGATGAGAAGCGTTCGTAAGTAGCCTTTGACGTAGGTATAACGGACGGTGACATCCTCACCAATATACTCCGCATCCTCAGGAAGGCCTTCCGGAACCAGGACGATGTCATTCTTGGTATCTTTTGCCTGCTCCACCAGCGGCTGATCACGTCTGGGCTTGTCAACGCCCTTCATGTTCTTATGTTCCCGGAGCTCACGGGCTATCTCTACCACCTTTTCCGCAGGGACATCCTCACCATTCAGGTCCAGGTCATCAGCATGCTCTATCTGTTGTGAGCCATGAAGGTATTTCTCAGACTCAGTATGCTGGCCATAAGAGTTCACCTGGAGACTGGCCTTCTGCTGCTCGAGCTGCTTGTTTCTGGCAGCCAGTTCTTCTGGCGTGAGTGGAGCAGAGAAGCCGGGAGCGGTCGTGGACGGGGGCTGACCATCCTCATTACCGTCCTCTCCCTTAAGACGGGCTATCTCATTATCCTTGGCTGCCAGCCTGGCATTGAACGAGGCTATCAGGTCCTGCTTCTCCTTCTCATGCATAGCCTTCAGTTCCTGTATCTGACGGTCAAACTCCGCACGTATGGTGCCGACCAGTTCCTCTTTCAGGGATTCCGGTAGAGACAAGGCACCACCACCCATCAGCATGGTCGTTATCTGCTGGACCATCTCGGCGACCTTGTTGAGCTGCGCTTCAAGTCTCGATTCCAATTCAGTGTTCCGGGTTGTCAGGTCAGAGACGCGAAGGTCCGCGTCGTGCGCCTTCTTCTCGGCTGCACGACGCGCACGCTTCTCCGCATTCAGCTGTGAAACGAGTATCTGCTGGCTATGTTCCTCTGACTTTAACATGCTACAAAGGTACTCATTTTTATTCATATATACAAATGTTATCTAATTGATTGTCAGATATATAAGTTAATTGTTGCTAACACCAATATAGGATAAATCCTCATCTTCATCCTCTGTCTCACTGAAGTAATCGTTTTCATCAACCTCGTCAATTTCCTCTTCCTTGTTCAGTTGCCGCAAGGCCTCCATGAGATATACGAAGCTCTCCCAGGAGATGTGGTAAACGTGTTTGTTCGGGTCTTTGAAGATGGGACAGACAAACCTCTCGTCAAACAGGATACGGTCGGTGAGCACTTCACTGTTGCGGTAATGGTAGTAGAGACGTACACGGCGGAAGTCACGGGAAAAGAACAGGAAGACATCCCCGTTGCAGGGGTCTTTGTGGAGCTTTTCTCGGATATAACCCCGCAGGCCTGCATGTCTGTAACGCAAGGTAACTTCATCTGTACATACATAATAGTGGTAAGTAGCGGACATCCCCATCATAGCGTCACCTCCATCTCCTTCATTAAGGTGACCAATGTACTTACTTCACAAGACCCAATCCTTACATTAAGCCGGCCGGAAAGGGTAAGTGCGACGTCGGACAGGGTACCACACGGTGACGACTCTTTTGTATGGCGTCTTTTACCAGGCACGGGAGTAGCCGACGAGGATGACGTTTCTGCCGGTTGATTGGGCAGGTCAACAACCAGAGGCTGCAAGTCAATGACTGGCAATAGGGTATCTGATACATGTGATTTATCTCCTGTTGAAACTGTTGGCGTGGCTTTGGGCTTACGGTAGGCCGGCCGCCCAAGGCAATGGCACATCTTGGTATAACTGACATTTTCTGCATGGCAGAATTCCTGCAAATTCTCGCCGCCGTACTCATTCAGGAACAGGCGGACTTTCGAAGCGTAAAAGTTTCCTTCCTTGTTTTTATTATTCATACTTTACTGCGTATATAAATTATCGCAGCAAAGCTATGCCTTTATCTTATCCCCTACAATACGGCCCAAAATGACTGCTTACGAACAAAATGCTTTGTAGTAGGAATAATTTGCAATACTTCGACTGTATGTTTATAAATGACAATCATAATCGTATTGCTATCCCTTTCTGATGTCAATGTCACTATAAGCACTTTTCAAAAGATTGTGGAAACGAGCCACTTTGGAAACAAAACAATAGCCCCAAATAAGTTTATTACTGTTTCCAAACAAAACCTTTTGAAAGAAATTGATGGATTGTAATAAAAGTGTTATTTTGCACCCAATAAGACCTGTCAAGCCTCTTTTCAATGCGTACCAAAGCAGAACGCTTGCATTTATGCCTCGTTAGAATATACCCAATAACAAAATGAAAGCAATAAATATATGTATAAAATAATTTACTTTCAAATTGTGTATCTTAATTTGGAAGAGGTATTATCTGGAATATAATACTATATGTATAATTTCAAAAATACAGTAAGTTACAAGCAATTTATTAAATTTTACAAACGACAGTCGATGGTGTTTAGATACATAATTATTATGGGAAAGAAATCCAAATAAAAAATCCTTCCCATAATACTTATAAATTACTTACAAACAATACCGCATCGCATAATGTTATCACACAAATTTCATTCCAGTCCTAATAAGAACATTACTCAAATATCTTTTCTAAATCACCTTGTTTGATAGGGTTATTTACAATTGCGTTTTTTAACTTTTTGTCCAAAGCTAAGATTCTTAAAAAGTACGAGTTTTTGTTCACATCCATATTCTTCCAGTCAAAATGTCTGCTAAAATCATAATATCTAAATATGTCTTCAGGAGAATGCATATCTTCTATAATATCGTTGGCTATCACTTTACCATATTTAGTAATAAGCGTTGATTTTATATCATCATCTTTTACATTTTTTAAATATCTGAGCAATATATATTCTGAGGCAGCAAAATAATAT
>NZ_NPJH01000002.1 GCF_002251365.1 Prevotella sp. P3-122 | reverse complement strand
AACAGAGAAGTTAAGCCCGCCATCGCCGATGGTACTGCAATGCAATGCGGGAGAGTAGGTAGCCGCCTTCTTTTATCAGGGCTCCGAGGACGAATGTCTTCGGAGCCCGTTTTTTATGCTTTGTTTGGTAGGGTGCATGTTGGTGTTGTAGGGGATGTAGTTGTTTTGGGTATTGTAAGTGTGGATGTTTTGTAGATGCTTTAGTTATTACTTTTGGATGTTTTATGTGGTTTTTAATGATTATATAGCTTGATATAAGTCAATTAGTTGATTTTCAATGCTTTATATATGTTATAATTGTCTTAAAAATAGTTCAAAGGCTTGTGGGTATCGTTTTTTTTTCTTAACTTTGCACCCGATAAGAATAAGGATAGCTTTCTATTGTTTTAATAGTTGTTATTCGCTAAGGTATCTAACGGAGCTGAGATCTTTCATGGAATATATATGTTTGGTCTTCAATGTACACTTACATTAGGCTCCATAAAAGTCAAATTATGAATATAAAGAAAAAGATTGTTAGGGTATTAGTATCATTGTTATTATTAACTTCTACGGTTGCTTCAGCATCACCAAAATTTAAGAATACATTTGACTGGCAACCAGTTATTGATGCCATTATACAAGTAGAAAGTAATGGTAATCCAAAAGCTAAAAGTGGAAATTCTGTTGGAGCAATGCAAATAACGCCAATTTTGGTTGCACAATGTAATATTATCCTAAAAGAAAGAAAAAGCACGAAAAGATATACACTGGCTGACAGATACAGTGTTGCAAAATCTAAGGAGATGTTTCTGCTTATGCAATCTGAGTACAATACCCAGAATAACATTGAGAAGGCCATAAGAGCATGGAATGGTGGAAACAATTACAGTGTTAAAAGAACTCAGAGGTATTATGAGAAAGTAATGAAGGTTCTAAAAACATTGAAGAAATAGTATTTGATGGCTTTTTAATTAGAATTTGATGTCACTTATATTATAAATAGTAATTCCAATCCGAAAGGATTGGTTTTTTATTTTGTCATATATGTCAAAAAAGGGGTTCTTTTTTTGTTATTTCTATTATTTCCATTACCTTTGCTGATGATATGAATACTACTTTTAAAGGTTACCTTTTAGGTGCCATTGCTGCCGCAGCTTATGGTACAAATCCTCTCTTTGCCCTTCCGCTCTATGCAGAGGGAATAAGTCCCGACTCTGTACTTTTCTTCAGATATTTATTTGCGCTTCCTATCCTTGGCTTGATGCTCTGGTCACGCGGACGTTCGTTTGCCATCACCCGTCACGACCTTTTGCCGCTCGCCGTGCTTGGCATTGTCTTTGCGTTGTCTTCATTGACTCTTTTCCAGAGTTACAATTATATGGATGCGGGAATAGCCTCTACAATTTTGTTTGTATACCCAATAATGGTTGCACTGATTATGGCAGTTTTTTTCCATGAGAAACTGACCATTCAGACTGTTGTCTGCTTAGTGATGGCTGTAGGAGGAATTGGGTTGCTCTATAAGGGAGAGAACGGTGCAACATTGTCATTTACTGGAACAATGCTTGTCTTTGCCTCATCTCTGTCCTACGCAACATATATAGTGGCAATAAACCAGACACGCCTGAAAGATATGGCAACACTGAAAGTCACTTTCTATGTGATATTGTTCGGATGGTTTCTTTTTGTTTTCCGCTCGTTGGCTGGTGATGGCATACAGCTTCCTCCTGCAGATAAATGGTATCTTTGGGGAAACTTGTTCGCTCTGGCTTTGATGCCTACTGCCATATCTCTGCTCTGTACGACTGGAGCCATACAATATATAGGCTCTACGCCAACCGCCATTCTCGGAGCATTGGAACCTGTTACGGCAGTATTTTTTGGTGTGACAGTTTTTGGTGAAGTATTGACGGTACGTGTCGTTATAGGATTTTTGCTGATTATCTTTGCTGTAAGTATTGTTGTAGCTGGTGGAAACATAAACAAATATCTTGTTCGCCTCCGTAAGATGTTCCCAAGAATAAAGAGAAGGTAGAGTTCAGTTCGGTATTATTAGTTTAAGTTATTGTTTCTTCGATTCCTTGCACTTCATCGCATTACGCTTTGCTGAGGCAATGCTTGGCGGCAGCTCAGGCGGCAGAAGGTCAAGGCGACCGTGCAGTTCAGCTTTAAGTTCTGGCCATGGTCTGCACATCCTTGCTGCCAGCTTTATCATTAGAGATCGGCATCCGTCTTTGTATTTTCTGTCAGCAAGTCCTTCTAAGCAGAAGTCCAGAAGATCTGTGCGAGGGTTATCGTCATCATATATATCAATGAGAATGTTCAACATCAGACCTGGCCTCATTGTAGCCTGACCATTGACAATATTGTCAGTCAGCAAGTCCCTATACGGTGTGATATATAAAGTCTTGTCTTCTTTAGAGAGATGGGTGAGTGCCCATGCCGCATGCCCAGATTTGTGTTCTAATCCTCCGGCAGCTATCGTACACAATCGTCCGATAGCCTCTCCGTCACCGCTAACCATGGAGACTATTTTATTCACGGTAGCCATGGATGCTCGACATTCTAACAATTCCTCAAAATCTTTCATTGTGGTGTTTACGTTATGTTTCAACAAGTAGCAAAGATACAGATATTCCTTCATTTTTCAGCTATTAATTTAGAAAAACATTGTGTAAGTTAAAAAAACATTTACACGTTGTGACGAATTGCTTAATATTGAGTAAAATCTCATGGCTTTTTACTTGTTTTCGGTTTTTTAGTTGTATCTTTGCCAAATGAATGTGAGAATATGTGTCTCGCATGGTAATATAAAAACATATTATACAATGAGAAGACTGACTTATTTTATATTCCTGCTGATAGGTGTCTTGGCAATAGCCTCCTGTAATGATGATGAGACCTATGCAGACCAGAAAGACAGGGAGCGTAATGCCATAGCTAAATTTATTTCCGACTCAGCCATTCATGTTATCAGCGAGGAGGAGTTTGCCGCTAAAGGCTATAAGACAGACGTTAGCAAGAACGAGTATGTGCTGTTCCAGTCAAAGGGCGTATACATGCAGATTTTGCGCAACGGCTGTGGTGAGAAAATTATGCCTGGCGAGACTGCTACAGTTCTCTGCCGTTTCACAGAGAAAAACATTCTCACGGATTCTATTCAGCTGACCAATGATATTCTCTACTATGCGTCTATAGTTGACAAGATGACCGTTACCAACAATAGTGGCACGTTCACGGCTTCGTTCATCTATGGCTCGAGTCTGCTTTGCGCTCAGTACGGCAGTTCGTCCAACACATCCGTGCCTACAGGTTGGCTGGTGCCGCTGCCTTACATACAGGTTGGCCGTCCGGTGAGCATCACCGACGAGATAGCGAAAGTTAAACTGATAGTTCCACACGATATGGGACACAGTTATGCTACGGCAAGCGTTTATCCATGCTATTACGTCATAACATACGAGAGAGGACGATAACGAATAATTTTTCAACCATGACACTAATCAAGTCTATTTCAGGTATCCGTGGCACTATTGGTGGTCGTCCAGGAGATACCCTTAACCCATTGGACATTGTAAAGTTTACAACTGCATACGCCACTTACATTAGGCGTAGCGGAAAGTCTACATCAAATAAGATTGTCGTAGGACGTGATGCCCGCATCAGCGGCCAGATGGTCTGCAACATTGTGTGCGGAACGCTTCTTGGCATGGGCTACGATGTTGTCAACATAGGGTTGGCAACCACGCCTACAACCGAGCTTGCCGTTACCATGTGCGGTGCCGATGGTGGCATCATTATCACTGCAAGTCATAATCCACGCCAGTGGAATGCGCTGAAGTTGCTCAACAACCTTGGCGAGTTCCTTGACAAGGATGCAGGCAATGAGGTACTATCTATTGCCGAGAAGGAGGATTTCGACTATGCGGACGTTGATAACGTAGGAAAATATACGGAGGATGATACCTTTGACCAGCGTCACATAGACAGCGTACTCGCACTGAGACTCGTTGATACAGAGTCTATTCGCAAGGCTGGCTTCCGGGTCATCGTTGACTCTATCAATAGCGTTGGTGGAATAATCCTGCCAAAGCTTCTCGACAAGCTAGGTGTAGCATACACAATCCTTAATGGAGAGGCTAATGGTGACTTTGCCCACAATCCGGAGCCATTGCAGAAGAACCTCACCGGCATTATGGACGAGATGGCAAAGGGCGGTTACGACCTTGGTATCGTTGTTGACCCGGATGTTGACCGTCTGGCGTTTATCTGTGAGGATGGCAAGATGTTTGGAGAAGAGTATACTCTCGTCAGTGTTGCCGACTATGTTCTTTCTCATACCCCAGGCAATACCGTCTCTAACCTCAGCTCGACACGCGCCCTGCGTGATGTGACGGAAAAACATGCAGGAACCTATTCGGCCTCTGCTGTTGGCGAGGTCAATGTTACCACCAAGATGAAAGAGGTCGGTGCCGTAATAGGCGGTGAGGGCAATGGCGGCGTAATCTATCCAGAGAGCCATTATGGCCGTGACGCACTTGTTGGAATAGCCCTTTTCCTCTCAAGCCTTGCTCAGAAGGGATGCAAGGTTAGCGAGCTTCGCGCAACATTCCCAGACTATTCTATCGCCAAGAACCGCATAGACCTCACAGCAAGCACCGATGTTGATGCCATTCTCGTAAAGGTTAAGGAGATGTTTGCTGCCGACCCAACAGCATGCGTAAACGATATTGACGGTGTGAAGATCGACTTCCCCGACTCATGGGTACACTTGCGTAAGAGCAACACCGAGCCTATCATACGTGTATACAGTGAGGCTGATACTATGGAAAAGGCCGATGCACTTGGTAAGCAACTAATGCAGGTTGTATACGACATGCAGTAGCAATCGTGCCCACGCAGTTTCTAAGTTGTTTTTTTACCAACACAAAATAATGTGGCAAGCAGTAAATCATGCTGCTTGCCACATTTTTTTTGTTCCGCTATCAGCGGAGGTCGCTTCTTAGTACTTCTCGTTCTGTGGATCGAAGCATGTCCATTCTGTGAGCCAGTTGTCTGTTGCGTTGAATGCGCCTACGTATGCAACCTTATCAAACCATGAGGCCTCGCCTTCGAATGAAGCTGTGTTGAGCAGAGGGCTGACAGCCGATGGCATGAATGGAGAACCAACACCATAGGCATCAGTGAGATAGAGAGCTGATGCATCGTCGTAAGACTTGTTCTTAAGTGCCTCCAAATAGAAGAAGGTGTTGGAATAAGATTTCTGGTTGGCGTCTATGACAGTCGTATTGACTGCATCGTAGAGAACGTCCTCGTATACTTTGTTGGCATCAGAGCCGATGATGTCCATGCCTGCAAACACATTGTTGTGGAAACGGATGGTGCCGGCCTTGGCTTGTGCGGGAGTATCACCCTTCTCGCCATCTATGATGAGTCCTATAGGCCATCCGGCTGCTACAGAGTTGATGATGTTCTGGCGTGAGCTGCGGCGTACCTGCATGGCTGACTGGAACTTGCCGAGAGCCGAGCCGTTGTTGGGGTTCATCTGTCCGCCGGTAATGAAGTCTGTTGAGTTTACGAAGTTCACACCTGTCTGAAGCTTTGGACCGATGAATGTAATGTTGGAGAATGTTGCATTGGTGTATGGCGATACGTCCGAGCCGCTGGCATTGTTGTCACTCTCGAAACCATTGCTTTGCGACTTGTCGGCAATCTTTGCGTTGCGTACAGACAGACCGTATTGTACGTTTCCGCTAAAACCATTGTCGGTATCGAAGTCATCATCCCATCCGTGGAAAGCCACAAGGTAGCGGCAGTTTACAGTTCCTCCAAACCATTCGTATGAGTCATCGTTGGAGTATGACACCTGTACGTGGTCAATCTTTGTTCCGCTACCTACAGAGCCAAGTGTCAGTCCGTTTATCTCCTGGTCTGTCTGGAATGGGTATCCGGCAAACTCTATTCTCACATAGCTCAGCACACCTGAATTGTCGGCATCGTCGTTACCGCCGTGCTTTGTCCTCGGGCCACCTTCTATCTGCATCTCATTCTGGTTGTTCTTGGCCTTGCCGCAGATGATGATACCTCCCCAGTCACCGGGCTTTCTGCTTCCAGCACTCTCTTCAGATGTGAATACGATAGGAGCCGTTGTAGAGCCCTGTGCGATGAGCTTTCCTCCTCTTTCCACGATGAGCGATGCCTTTGTCTGCTTGTCACCCTTGATGATGGTACCTGGCTCTATTGTCAGCTCAGCTCCGTTAGCTATGTATACCCATCCTTTCAGCAGGTAGGTGCCTTTCTTCAATGTCTGCGGCCTGCATTGTCACAATGGGCAGTGCCGTAAATGTCAGAGAAGAGATTACTTTCTTTGTTAAACTCATGTTTTTATCATCTATCGTTTACGGCTGCAAAGGTACGGGTAGTGTTTTACAATGGTGTGGCAATGGCATTACCTGATTGTTAAGCGTCTGTTGCATAGTTGTGACAACGATGGAGATAACTGTCACTGTGCGGAGTACAGGAATAGAGGGATGAAAGCGTGAAAAATGAAAAAATCCGCTACTTTTGTTGGAAGTAACGGATTTTTTTGTACCTTTGCAGCGTGAGGGATGGGTTAACCTTCAGAGACCCGTTCTCATTCCAGCCAAGTTAAACGCTTGGCTTTTTTATTTGATAGAGTGTCCATTTTTTGCACATCAAACTGTACACCCTAATAAATAGGTGACATTCTGGATAAAGATTGAAACCGATGGCAAGGACGTGTTCAAGACACTGAAAGTAGATACAGAGGACTTCAGTATTGCTATAGAACAGACATACTATATACGAGTCTGAAGTCGGAAGCCTGACTGCTCTTAGCGGTGGGGCGATAAGCGTATCACCCCATCAGTTCTATAACCGTAGGAGTAAGCAGGGCAGTGAGGATGCCGTTGAGGGTCAGGCCAAGGCTGGCGTATGCCCCGACAAACTGGTCGCGCTCCATGGCCGTCGATGTTCCCAGGGCATGTGATGCTGCTCCCATGGACAGCCCCAGTGCCATGGGGTTGTTGACATGTCCTATGGAGAGTGTCTTGAAACCTATTATGGCCCCGATAAGTCCTGTTATCACCACGATGGCAGCCGTGAGCGAGGGTATTCCGCCCAGCACCTGTGTCACTTCCATTGCAATAGGAGTTGTTACCGACTTGCTGGCAAGCGACAGTACAACGGCATCTGATGCGTCAAAAATCTTGGCTATGACCACCACGCTCACTATTCCGACAATGCAGCCGACGGTCTGTGAGGCCAATATTGGCAGAAACTGGCTCTTGATGGAAGACAGCTGAAGATAGAGCGGCACGCCAAGAGCCACAACGGCAGGCTTTAGCCAGAATGCTATCAGCTTGGCACCCTCGTTGTATGTCTCGTAGGGTATGTCCATGGACAGCAGAAAGACTATAATGACAGCTATGGCCACAAGTATGGGATTGAAAAGTACCCAGCCCAGACGGCGCTGTATGCTCTTGGCTGCAAAGTATACGCCGAATGTCAGGGCGAGCATGAAATATTCGTTGCAGAGAATGGTCTTCATATCGATTATCCTGATGATTATTAAACTTCTTATACGTTATTCCTGTTTCTTGTTGTGTATTTTCTCTCGCACCTTATTCTCTCCCTTGCTTACCACCTGATGCGTGTGTCCCGTAATAAGTAGGACAATGATGGTACTCAGGAGCGTAGCCATGGCAATGGGTACTATCTCAGCCTTTATCAGGTTGAAATAGAGCATAAGAGCCACGCCTGGCGGCACGAAGAAGAAACCGAGGTTTGCGATGAGGAAATCCGTCAGGCCGCGCACCCACTCCAGTTTAACTACTTTCAGCTTGAGCAGCAGCGTAAGGATAAGCATACCAATGATGCTTGCCGGCAATTTTATGCCCGTAATGCTGACTATAAGCTCGCCAAGAGCGAGGCAACCGAAAAGAATGAAACATTGTCTTACCATATTATCCTGAGTCTGATATTCATTTTCCGGGTGCAAAGGTAGTGAATAATTGGCAGATAACGAATATCTCACACGATAAATTTTGGAATGTACGTCGTTGATTAGTGAATTCATTCGTGTCCCTAAACCCGTTACGCAAGTAGAACGACTGACGTTTTCTACGTTCTTCCAGGTTATCGCAAACTTGAGTGGTACTCTCCATGTCAAGAACGAAAGGCTGCCCATTATATCGTTCAATCAGCTGATTCAGTATCTGCTGACCATAGCCTTTGCTCCTTAGCTCTTCGCACACGGCGAAGTACCAGAACCAGTTAAACTGCTTGCGCGGATAAACGATGGTGAAGCCTATGAAGGTTTCTACATCGTAGTATGCAGTGAAATCCAACGGCATTTCCTCAACCAGACGCATCAAGTCCTTCCAAGGGATTTGCTCGTCTTCAGGGAATGCCGTTTCATACAGCTGTTTTATCTTTTCATCAGCATTGGCTGCTGTTTTCTGTCTTTTTGTCATTCTTAGAAATATATCACGCCTTCAGCTGGGGGCTTATGGCAAGTGATATTATAACACCTCACGTTACTGCATGGAAGATGTTATGATATCAATCCATAAAATCATATCCTGCTTCTTCAAATAGTTCATCTGTCATCTCTTTGGCCATCCGATATAATTCTTCGTTCTGCTCACGTACTTTTTCTTCTTCGATTCGTTCATGGACTTTTATTTGGTGTGTCGAGAGATAACCTTCCTTCCATTCTTTTTCATCGCCATATTCAAGCGACCAAGAATAAAGGTGTAGAACTAATTCGTCGTATGCCATTACCCAAACTTTCCTACCATCAGATAATTCAACTTCCTTAAATATCGGGTTATAATCAGAATCCGGTGATAACACGTAATAGCCTTTATATTTCGAGGAAGGTATAATGTCCGTATATAATCCTTTTGCAACTTGAACAGGCCGTCCCTTCGGCATGATAAGTTCTCTGTTGTTTGCATCAAAGTATATATCAGTTACTGGGATGAAGAAATACATGTTATTTCTCCTTACAAAAATATAGGTAACGCTTTTCCCATTAGGACTTTTATTCTTTGATATTGCAAGTTTGGAAGAAATTTGCCTTCCTGTGAACTTTAGTCCTTCTCTAAGTTCATACTTAATGGTTTTAGTCTCTTTCATAAGTTCCTCAATTCTACATGATACATCCAATTCCCTTCATCGTCAATACTTTCTTTCCTATTAGGATTGAGTTCGACTTTCATTCCTAATCGTTCTGCAATTTCCAAGTAGTCGTATAAAATGCTTTTGTTTATCCATGGTTTCTTTGGCCCTAATTGCGAAACTACGATAGAATATTCTTCACTTTCTTCATTATCACATTCAAAGTTTTTCTCTTGGAACCTGCGATAAAGTGTATTAAATATTCTATGCCCGTTTTTGAAGTTTCTTATCTTGACACCATCTAAAACATCCACATACTCTATTCCTTGTACATACTCTGTTTCATTATCGTGAATGAGTATATATGTAGGAATCGTTGGATTGTTCTCACTGTTGCTGTTCAATGGTACATAAACCAATTCTTCGGCTGAGCACCCTCGATAGGATGCACAGAAGAAGCCATGCTCTTTGGCGCATTTATCCGCTAATGCTTGCGCTTTCTTACTATTTCTCATTTTAACTTAATTATATCTGACCACCTCGTGGTTGGATTTTTGCTCTTGAAATCATGTTTGATGGCATTGGCAAAGACGTTAGCCTTTCCCTTACCGTCCTTTTGAGTGTATTGCTGACTGCCAAGCACAATGGTCTCGGTTCCATTGACCTTGTTGATGCGATCAATGACTGCATCAAGTCGCTTCGTCTTTTCAAACTGTTCAGCATTTGTGTCAAACAAGTCCTGCTGAATTGGACTGTTAGGCCCAATTCCCATGACGATGACACCAGCTTTCTTATAGTGATAGCCCTGACGGTAGAGCTTCTGGAGAACTTTATTGGCAGCTTTGACGATGGTAACTGTCGAACTGGATGGCGTAAGAAGACGCATTTCCTGAAAGTTCCAGTATTGAGGCAGGTCTTCACGGAAAGCATTTGTCTTGAGAAATACGCCTACGATGGACGCTACAGTACCTTGCTGACGTAGTTTCTCAGCACATCGAGCCGCATAGTTCGATACATGGGTACGGAGTCCGTCGAGGTCTGTTATCATTCCATTGAAGGAATGGCTTGTGCAGATAGATCTCTTCTTGGCCATTTCTTCATTGGGTACACAGTCTTCGCCATTCAGTTCGCGCCATGTACGTTCTATCTCAATATTGTTGAAGGTGGCTTTAACCCAAGTCTGGTTGTGTTCAGCAAAATCATAGACTGTCTTCACGCCAAGAGCTTCGAGTTTTGCAGCATAGCGTCGCCCAATGCCCCAAACTTCATCTATGGGATAGAGCTTCAGAGCCTTGATACGTTTTTCGTTAGTATCTATCATGCAGCAATGGCGGTAGCCTTGGTATTTCTTGGCAAAGAGGCTTGCCATCTTTGCAAGAGTATTATTGGGAGCAAGCCCAATGCTGACAGGCATACCAACATTACGTTTGATTTTCTTGTGAAGTTCCTCGCCCCAAGCTTTTAAGTTCAGATGCTCCATGCCGTCGAGATAGACAAAGCACTCGTCGATGCTATAACGGAAGTAAGCCGGTGCCTCCTTGCGAATGATAGAAACTACACGACCTGTTAATTCGCCGTACAGTTCGTTGTTCGATGAGAATACGGCTATCTTCTGATTGGGAAATTGCTCTGCCAACTGGAAATAAGGTGTTCCGGCCTTAATGCCCGTTTTCTTGGCTTCATTCGACCGTGCAACTACACAGCCGTCATTGTTCGATAGAACAACGACTGGCTTATCTCTCAGGTCTGGCCGAAAGACACGCTCACATGAGACGTAGCAATTATCACAGTCAATGATGCCGTACATAATTTTCTTGTTTTATCTCCAGTGCTTAATAGTCCAGACAACAACGCCCCAAACAAAAAAGTCATCCTCAGGAGTAATCTTGATGGGCTTAAAGTCCTTGTTGGCTAGACGCAGTTCAATGTATCCGTCTTTCTTGTGACGCAGTTCAAGGAACTTGATGGTGAACTCACCATTCAGACATCCCACAACAACAGCACCGCTATTTGCCTCGTTAGAACGGTCTATCACGGCTATATCGCCATCACAGATGCCAACCTCCATCATAGAATCTCCTTCAACCTTGCCGTAAAACGTGGCTTCAGGATTGTGGATCATGTCACGGTTGAAATCTATGGTCTCATGACTATAATCTTCGGCAGGTGATGGGAAACCTGCCTTTAGCCCTTCGGCAAGAGGTAACTCCAGTTTCTCTTTGAAGTCTCCCTGTATAATTTGTATGTTGGCCATTTATTTGATATATCTTACTTTCGATTCGTCACGAGGTTTCGCCTCTGCTTGCTATAAAGATTGACTGCCTTGAGAGATAATATTGAAAATAAACTCATATGCCGCATTAGCATCTGCTTTGGATTTTTCCATGTAGTATTTCCCTGCCTCATTATAGCGTTCTTCTTTAAGCAGATTGCCTAAGACTTCTTTACTGGTATTACCCTTTAAGACAAAAGGCAATTCGGCTTCCTGAATTCCTTCAACAGAAAGTTTCCAAATATTGTCGAAAATTTGTTCTGAATCGTCTTGTTCAGTAGAAACATTCATGTCAATGAAATCTTCAATACTCTGGGTTGTATCATCAAATATGAAGTTTTCGTACATTGAAGATATTTTCTTTTCTTCTTCATCGTATTCTTCTTGGGTTAGCAAACCCTCAGATAAAAATGATTTGAGTTTCTGTATTTTTTCCAAACGCTCAAACTTGTTCGGTTCAACTAAAGCTAATGTGCCATAGCCAGACAACATGAGCATACTTTTTTGTTTTCCTGATAGTTCATTAAAGCTAAGACGGAATCCCAAAATTGCATTCGCTCCTACATCTGTTGCCTTATCTATCATTTGCTTTCTAACGTCTGCAAACAATTCGTCGAGTACGTCGCGATATGCGCCAGACTTACCTCCCAAAAAGTCTGTCCAACTTGCCAGAAAATCTGCAAAAACATTTGCACCAAGCACTTGATTGGCACAAACAGCACCTCTGTATTCCTTAATAGAATAGCATGAGATATTATTAGTTGTTGTAATTATAACTCCCATAGTTTATGTTATTAGTGTCCAAATATTTCTTCTAATGTTACATTCTTATTTGATATACTTCTGACGAATGGCTTTAGGGAGCTTTGATGCTATGAGCTGATAGGACTCTCTAATTAACCCCTCTACTAATGCTTCGTCCATTTCTTCGTAATAAACGTCGCTCCAGTGCGTCTTGTTCCAATGATAGGCAGGTGTCACAGTAGAGAATTGTTCTCTAAGTTCGATATTTCTGTCTGGAGGTAACTTCAAGGCGATTCTTGAAACTCCGTCCTTCATATCATACCTGCCACCGCCTAACCATAGGCAGACGAATATCTTTCCTTCCAAGCGGAAATTAAGGATGTCTTCACCAAACGCATGGTCTTCGGTCACTCCTGGAAGTGACAACGTGTACTCTCTGACCTCTTCTATATTCATACCAAATCAAAGTTGACTTTCCTGCACCAATCTCAAAGTGGTATCTGGCAATCCCTAAATCCATCTTGGTATACCCAATCATGGAAAAAATCTTCTTTGCTCTTATTTGATGGCGATTGTTTTTCACTCCAACGTGTTCAAACGAAAATTTCTGTTGGTTTACGGCTGTAGGAGCAAGCAATGCTGCTTCAACGCCTTTCTTAAACCACGATGGGGTGATGTCACTGGCATTACTCACTTGCTCAACGGTCTTGATCTTGTGGCCACTACCTTGTGTCTCACCATAACCGATGGCAATATATGCCTTGATAACCTCACCTTCTTCCAGTACATAGGTGTCGGGAATCATTAGTGTCCCGTTAAAAATGGGACGAAGTTAAATTTAATCAAATAGTCCCTCAAAGAGGGGATAATCGAGTTCTTAGACATCGTTGAAATTAGTCTTTTCGAAGAGATCTCTCTGTGGAGTCTTATCCGTTAGTGAGATGCTCAAAATCTGCAGGACCTCATAGGTTGACCGCTTTAGTTGCATGTCGTGTTGGACGATGGCGACAAGGCAGTAAGTTATGATTGCAGAGCAAATTTGTATTCTGACAGCGTTTTCTGTAGTGCCCCAGAATTTCTTAATTTTGAGATGCTGCTTGAGCCACTTGAAGAACAACTCAATCTGCCATCGGTTCTTGTAGAGATTGGCAATTTCGAGAGCGGTAAGATGGAATGCATTCGTCAAAAATGCGAAGTCTCTATCTTGCTCGTCATCGTGGAATCTCACAAGTCGAAGCTTCTCAGGATACTTCTTCTGTGTGTTCACATCCGTGAGTTTAATAACGGGATCAGAAAGCACATCCTTAGGCAATCTACGTTTCCATTTCGTACACTTGTACTGCAAGTTCTTCTTCGCCCGAACCACGAAGTATGATTCATTCAGACAAATCTTGTAGAGTTCCTTGAATGCATTGTAGCCTCGGTCAAATACATAGTATGAGCCTGATTCATAGGGAATCTCCTTCATTGCCTTTGAATCGTGTACCGATGCAGTCGTAATATGGAAGAAAGCTGGGACCTGAGACTCTAGATTGTAAAGGACATGCGCCTTAACGCCTCCTTTCTTCTTGCGGAACTTTGCCCACCAAAACACGGACAAGCAAAGCGGAATCGTTGTTGAATCAAATGCATACACATATTTGTCTTTGTTCATAGAGCAGTTCCTTTATGGACTGCAAAATTACAAATTCAAATCGTCGCACATGAAAGATTACTTCTAATAGACTATATTTCAATAATTTCAAAGACCGAATAGTCCACTTTTACGGGACAGTAGTGTAGTGAATTATTTATCCCATTTTTCCATGTCTGCCTTCAATGCGTCCTTCTGCAGGCGTCTGGTGAGGTCCTCGCGGAACGTAATCTTGTCTTTCAGGTTCTTGAAGTCGTCGCCAGGCTCCCAGTTCACTTTTACGGACTTGATGTGCTTGTCGGGATTGAATTCCGCCATGGTGTCGGCGCCATTGCAATCGAGAGTAGGGTAGAACTTGCCCATCTCGGCGAGGTCAATCTTGTAGCCTTCCGCCATCATTTCCGCCATGGCTTCGGCAAGAGTTGAGATGATGGCCTTGTAGTCGCCTTTTCTGAATGATGAACCATGGCTTACGATGTGGTCGATGAGCTCGTCAACCGACAACGTCTTCTCGTATTGAGCGCAGGCGTATGCCTTTTTGCTGCGCTCAGGGTAGCGTGGGTTGCCACGCATTACTAGTGTGTATTTCATATTGTCTGATGTTTAAATTGTGACATATATATAATTATGTGTGCAAATATAATAAATTAAAAGGCGAAATGCAAGCAATTGAAGAGAAAAGTGCAATAGGTTGCATTGGCGATAAGGTTATTAACCTTACGCCCGAAAGGTTAATAACCTTACGGCTGTAAGGTTAATAACCTTGTTTGCGACGAACATATCTGCATTGCATGATTTAACCCGATAGCGGACTCGTTGTAAGCTATAATTATTGATGGTTGTGCATATTTGGCAATCGCCTTTATTGTTTTAATGATAACCTGTTGTGGGCAAGTGTTTTTTGTGGCATTGATAGGTTTTGATATAGTTGAAGGTGAAATTTAGCAGAAGTGTCCATATGCGTTAACAAAGTGCCAATGCTGAGGACAAAAGGCAGCTAATGACTTGTTCAGTCAGTGAGATTATGATAATAATGAGGCTTATTATTTTTTTGTACCGAAAAAACTTTTTATCTTTGCATGTCTTTTTTTAATAACAAACAGTACTAATAGTTTTAATTCATGGAAACAACAAAAAGAGTTTGGAGTTATGTACTCCTTTTTATGATGACAGTTTGCAGTCTATCGCTTGTGTCTTGCAGTAGTGACGATGATGATGACGATGGCGGTGATGTTGCGCCCGCTGCTTTTGAAGCTTATGCTGCCAAGTATCAGATAGCCGATGCCGGTGCTGCATTCTCGTCAGTAGAGTTTACGGAAAGCGGTAACTACATAATGGTATCGAATGACCTTCCAACAACTGGTGCAAAGTCGTTGTCTTCGCTTGCAGCAAAGAAATCTCCTGCCCATATGATGTTTGGCAATTTGCTTCGTAAGGCCGCGACGAGGAGCGAGTCTGTGTACTCGCCTATCCTGTATGGCAAGTATACTGTTGATGCTGACGGTACATACGTTCTTGCCGGATATGGCAAGGTGAAGGTCGTAGAGGATGGTGCCGGTAATGCTTATAGTCTGGAATTCATGCCGTCATCAGGCGCTTCTTTCACTTATACGGCTTCAAAGCAGAACCGTGACTTGGATAGTGAAAACACAAATCGTTTGTGCAGAACTTGGAATACGGCTTCTTTCCAGATAGTTGCCAAAATCAATGGCAAGGTACTGCTTGACGTAACTGCAAGCACAATGGGAGAGTTGATAAAGAAGTTGCAGAAATGGGCTGAGTCAAATGACGAAGAGTTTGACCCGTCTGATTGGGAGTATCTGGACATAGCCAATCCTGAGCAGGTTGTCTTTACCAAGACTGGCACCTATATGGTGAAATACAGCAATAGCGAGCTGGCTGTTTCTACATGGAGATGGGTAAATGACAGCGAGACTATGCTGCAGTATTCTTGGGAAAACGACTTTGAGGATTCTTATTTGAATGGTTTTGCATCTGTAAGCTACAAGGGCAGCCAGCTGGTAATTACAGAGACTGACAAGGAAGAGGAAGATGGCGAATCATACGAAATGTCTATGGTATATTATTTCAATGAGGTGAAATAACTTTGGATGCTATAAACAGATAATTAACTGAAGCAGTCTGTATGTATATTATTATTCCGCATACTACCCATCAAAAGTAGTATGCGGAATATTGTTTATTACAGCCCTCAACTATTAGTGTATGTGTTGGAGAGTTTATCTTGCTATTTCCTCAGCTTGTCGGCAAAGTATGTGATGGCATTGCGTGTGATGCGCACAGCCTCTTCCATGCTGCAGTCAAGGTGTCCGCCGCTGGCGTTGAGGTGTCCGCCACCATTGAAGAATTTCTCTGCCACCTCTGCCACGGAGAAGTCATCGACGGAGCGAAGGCTCACCCATACGCAGTTGTCCTTGCGGTCGTCCTCGCGCAGGGAGATGGACATTTTCATGCCTTTAATTCTCAAAGGCTCGTTGACGAGTCCTTCTGCGTCGCCCTTGATGAAGCGGAAGTCCTTCATGTCCTGTCGCGTGATGGTGAAGTATGAGGCATGCAGGTCCTCAAAGACGTTCAGCTTCTGGCTCATGAGGTAGCCTCTTAGCCTGATGGCCCATGAGCTGTAGTTGTTGAATACGTTGCGGTATATCTTGTCCTTGTCTATCTTCTTGGTGAGCAGTTGGCAGATAATGAAGAAAATTTCCGGTCTTGTAGAGTTGTAGGTAAAGCCTCCCGTGTCGGTCATCATTCCGCAATAGATAGTGCTGGCAAACTTGCGGTCGAGCGTGTCGAAGCCCCCGAGCTGCCATACGATGCGAAACACCAGCTCGCACGTGGAGCACATTTCTGTATGCGATGCTGTCACCTTGGCCTGAATGTCCGGTTGCAGATGGTGGTCGATGAGAATCTTCGGTGCCTTGCAGTTGTCGAAAGGCTCCTGCATGGCATGCAGTCTGTCTGCCTTGTTGAAGTCGAGGCATATCACAAGGTCTGCTTTGTCGAAAGCCTCGCTCACTTGCTCGGGGTGCTTGTCGTAGCGTACGATGCGCTCGCTTCCCGGCATCCATTGCAGGAAGTCGGGATAGGCATCGGGTAGGGCGATGAAAGCTTCCTTGTTCCAGATGGTGTGCAGATATTCCGCCATGGAGAGTACTGCGCCAACAGCGTCGCCGTCGGGTGACTTGTGGGCGCAGAGAACAATACGAGAAGAAGTCGCTATCAACTCTCGTAAGGTAGCGACTTCTTGTTCATTCAGTATGTTGTTAAGCATTAGAACAGTTTGTTTGGATAAACACCATCAGCCACGAGCTTGGCTATACGCTCAACGGTAGCCTGACGGTCGGCAGCGTAGGTTACGCCAAACCATACAGAAGTGGTGTCGAGTACCTCTACTGTTGCTGTACCCTCGTTGATGAGCTTGTTGACCATCAGAGGTATGAAGAACTCAGCCTTGAGGTTCTCCATGTTCTTCGGGTCGGAGAGGAACTCCTTGAAGTAAGCCTCGCTATGCTCGAAATAGTCTGGTGTGAAGCCCCACATGTTCATTGATACCGGTACGTTCTCCTCCAGTGGTATCCACTCGCCGTTCTCGTCCTTGAAGCAGATGGCGTTGTCCTTGTCTGCCTGACGCATGATTTCCGTGCGCTCAACTACGTCGGTAAGGTGACGGTTGTCATCGTACTCGCATACGCCGCGAGCTACAGAGCCGTTCTCAGACAGTGTGTTGCAGCAGCGGAAGCCAACCATGGCATACTTGTTGGTTGAGCCTTCTGGAAGAGAGGAGAGGAACTTGCCTACAGACATGAAAGCGTCGCGTCCGTAGAAGTCGTCGCAGTTGATGACGGCGAATGGTTCCTTGATTACATCCTTACCCATAAGAACGGCGTGGTTGGTACCCCAAGGTTTTACACGACCCTCTGGACACTTGAAACCTTCTGGGAGGCTGTCTATGCTTTGGAAGCAGAGCTCGCATGGCACAACGCCCTCGTACTTGGAGAGAATCTGTGTGCGGAACTGCTCTTCGAAGTCTTTGCGGATTACCCATACAATCTTGCCAAATCCGGCCTGGATAGCGTCGTAGATTGAATAGTCCATAATTGTCTCGCCGTTAGGGCCGAGACCGTCAAGCTGCTTAAGGCCACCGTAACGGCTTCCCATTCCTGCAGCAAGGAGAAATAGTGTTGGTTTCATAATACGTTATGTTTAATAATGTTAGTTTGAAAATCCATATAAAGGCGGGTAGGTTAACAGCATCCCCAAAGGCTCTCTGTTTCCTCTGTCATATAATGACAATGCAAAGATAACACTTTTTTCGTTAAACAATAAATAAAGAAAGAATAATTTTTGTTTGGTGTGACGAATTACTAATGTTGGATTAGTGTTTCGTCAGAATGGGTACCCGATTGCGAGGTGCAGACTCTGGCTGTCCTTGAAGTTCGGAAGGTTGTAGAACCCATGCTTATATGGCAGGTGCAGGCCTATTCCCCAGTCTACGCGTATGACGAAGTAGTCAAGGTCGTATCTCAGTCCTACGCCTGTGCCTACAGCCATCTGCTGGAACATGTTCTTAAACTTGAACTTGCTGTCGGGGCGATAGTCGTCCTCCTTTAGCGACCATACGTTTCCTGCATCGAGGAATATGGCACCATAGAGGTTGTCGAACAGCCTTGGACGGTATTCAAGGTTGAAGAGCAGTTTCAGGTCGCCTGTCTGGTCGAGATATGATGATGTAGCCTCGGTTGGCAGATATGCTCCCGGTCCTACAGACCTAATGGTGAATGCGCGTATGCTGTTGGCTCCTCCCACGTATAGCTGTTCGTTATATGGTGCCGTTGTGGAATTGCCGTAGCTCCATATGGCTCCTGCGCTGGCATGTGCTACAAACTGGTCGTGCTCATTCAGCTGCCATGTCTTACGCCATTCTGTTTCAATCTTTAGAAACTGCGCGTATGGGTTCTTGAACATCTTCTTGTCTTTTGTGCTCCATTTGTGTCCGAAAGCTGCGTAACCTGCCGACAGGATGTTGCCGGCCTCGCTAATGGTTGTCTGCCAGAAGATGGGGTTGCGGTAGCTCAGTGGACTGGTGTAGATATATGAATACCTCATCTTTGGAACAAACTGGTCTTTCATGGACACCTGCAGGTAGGCGCTGGTGTTGAGCACCGAGTCGAACTTTGCCGTGTGGCTCGACATATAGTCGTATTGCAGTATGAGTGGTGAGAACTGGTGCAACGACTGTTCTGACGTCTGGAAAGTGTAGGTAAGCTCACCCGATACCACATGTCTCTTGAAGTAGCTTGCACGGTTGATGACACTTGACGATGCCTTGACGAGAGTCGATGGAGTAACCTTGTAGCGTCGGCGTGGCAGGAAGGGTATGAGCAGGCGGGGGAACTCCACAGAGGCATCGATACCGTACTGATAGGAGTGTACGTTGTCTGCCGAGCCCGATGCTGCATGTCCTGTTTGCCAGTCGAAGGAACCATTGAGGTTGATGTCGAGTTTCTCGCCTCCCCTGAATGCGTTGCGCTTGGTGAAACCCACTACCATCTGCGGACCCATTCGTCCGTTGGTCTTACCCTTGAAGTTGGTCTCCACATAGAAGTCGTATGGCTTGTCGAAGACGCAGTTCAGCGTAAGGTCGAGGGTGTCGCATAGTGCTGACGTGTCGCGAGGGGTGAACTGGAAGTCTACCGACGAGAATACTCCCGTACCGGTAATCTTGTTGTTCGATTCCAGATGGTTGGCGTAACTGTATGGCTGTTTGGGACGCAGCTTCAGGTCGTTGAGTATTACCCTGGGACGTACAGGCACCCTCTTGCCGTTGTAGTATGCGGTGAAGCGGCGGCGGTTTATCGAGTCCTTGAGTTCTTCCATATAGCTTCGCTGGAGGTTTATGCGGATGTTGCCAATGTACCATTTGTGCATGGCCTTGTCTGGCAGGTCATCAGCAAGCTGCATGTCGAGAAGCACCTTTCCGGGGACGTTTACCGTGTCGGCCAGGTATGATACGTAGCTTGGCTGATAATAGTAGTATCCGTTGTTGCGGAACAGATTGCTGATGCGCGTGCGCTCAGCGTCGAGCGATGCTACGTCGAAGGCCACACCTTTCTTGAGCTTGCTCTCGTCTGAGTGTGCGTCTATCAATGTGTCGGCGTCGTATGGGAAGTTTGAGTACTTTACGCTATCTATGGTGAACAGGTGCCCGCAGTTTACGGTGTATGCTATCTTTGACTCCTTGCCGTTCTTGCTTACAATCTCGTCATAGCCAACGCTGCCGCGGAAGTAGCCGTGATTGCGCAGCTGTGACTGTGCTACAGATGCGCGCAGCTCGGGATTTACCCAGCTCATCAGCACTGGCTCGTTACCAAATGTCTTTGACAACCATTGTCCCAATACCGATTGAGAATCATGGAATGCGTTCCATATCCATAGACTGTAGGGGAATGGGGTGCGGTAGTAGCTGCTTCCGAGCAGGGCTCCATTTGGTGCACAGGCCAGTGCAGCCTCTATCTCCTCCTGTGTGGACAGGAAGTGGGAGTTGCGTTCGTAATCCTTGTACTCGATGGTTTTCAGGCCTGTGTACAGCCTGTCACCCTCGGGTATGTCGCTGGTTGTGGAGCATGCCGTTAGAAGTATGCAGCAGAAAATCAGCGATATGATAAGCGGTTGGTGGGGATGTCTCATTCTGTTTTAGCTTTAGTGGTGTCGGCGGGCTGTGTCAGTGGCGGTATGCTTGATGTCTCCTTTAGGCGGAATATGTCGCCGAAGGTACGCAGCTTGCGTCTCCAGATGAAACCTCCTCCATATTCGCCGATGTTGCCTTCGAGCCAGTCGTAGCTGTCGCGGTTGTAGAAGAGGTTAAGATATTGGGTGGAGTTTTCGTTTAGCCTGTATTCGAACTGCACGTTGTTGAAGAACGACTCGTTCTGGTTGGACATGTCGGAGCCTGTAGACAGCTTGCCTCCAACGATGATGCGCAGTCTGTTGTTCCAGAAACGTTTCGAGAACTTGAACGAGTAGTCAGTGCGTGTGTTGCCGCTGGCATCGGTGGTGTTGTCGAGTCCGAAGCTCAAGTCGAGCGTGCGCAGGGCATTGCCTGCTATGCCGTTAATCTGGTTCTGGAGGAATGCGCTGAGTGCGGAGTTCATGGAGAAACTGTTGGTGTTGCCGTCGGCAAGATACATTCCTGTTGTCAGCATGGTCACGGCCAGCTTGCCCCGCTCCTCTATGCTCATTGTGTTGAGCTGGTTGCTGATAGTCATGTCCTGTGGAGCGTAGATTACAAACTCCAGTCCCATGTCGTTAAGCGTCTTTGTTATTATCACACCACAGTTGAACTCTACTGAGCGCGTGCCGCCTCCGTCATCGGAAACGGCCGCCTTTGTGGTCTCAAGTGCCGTGATGTTTAGCCTTGGGTTCATGGGGTCGCCAGTGAACTCAACGTAGCTGCCATCCTGTATTACAAATGTCTTGAGCGGTATCACAGGCAGTGAGTATTTCATCTCTCCGTTGTTCAGCGTGTAGCGGCCACGTAGTGACAGTCCGTCAATGGCATCATACTGCATACGCAGGTCACCGCCACCAATGAGGTCGATGTAGTTTGACTTATTGGCGTTGAGGGCGCAGAGAATATGAGCGCTCTCATTGACACTCATTGTGAGGTCCATGTTGAATCCGGAAAGCGGTGGACGTGTTACAGACATCTCCACAGAGTCGGCAAAGTTGGTGAATTTCACAAGGTCGTCGAGCTGGTTGTCCGTGGTGATAGGGCTGTCGCGAAGGATGTATGTCATGTCGGTAGAACCGAGAACGTCGAGCTTTCCACGCAGTCTGAGGTTCTCTACCGGTCCCTGCATGCGCCCGTAGAAGTTGACGTATGCCTTTCCGAATGCCTCAGAGCGGCTGTTCTCCTTTGCGTCAATGATTAGGAAGTTGTCTGCTCTCATGCGTATGTCTGCATACATGTTGTCGAGGTTGGAGAAGTCAATATATCCCGACGTGGTAAGCGGTTTGTCGTTGTGCGAGTACATCTCGAAGTTCTCCAGCAGGAGTCTGCTGCCGCTTATGGTTACCGGGTCGTTGTCGAAGCGCATCTCCACGCCGTAAGGCAGGCTGAAGATGTAGGCAGAGTCGAGATACAGCTCGCCATTTACCTGCGGCTGTGACAAAGGGCCTTTAACGCTCAGATCTCCCTCGCAATAACCATTTAATCCGAAGAGCTGATCGGGGATGAAGCCGTTGACTAGCGAAAGTGGAGTGTGTGCAAGCGATAGTGTGGCATCGAGGAAGCCGTCGCCTTCGGAGGCGTATGTTCCGCTAAGTGTTCCTATCTCTTGTCCGTTGTGTATCATTATGCCGTCAACGGAATGACTGCCGTTGCTCAGAGGCATGTATGTGAATTCTGTTCCCACATCGCCCATTTTGCATCCCTCGTAAATCATGTTCGATACGGTCAGGGATGATGAGACTGTCAGCTCGTCGGGAGTCTGGATGGCGTGGAAGTCGCCATCGAGAATGCCCGTCATGTTTGGTGTGAAGGGAAGTATTGCGAATATGTCGTCAAGGTCAAGTTTGTTGACGCTGAGCGTTATGTCCTGCAGGGCATCGGCATTCTCGTCGTTGGTGTACACCTGTAGTCCCGTGCCGTCGGAAGCCCTGAGCTTCAGGTTTGCTGATACGCGCTTGTCCTCGCTCAGGAACAGGTAGTTGTCCTTGTTGACGGCGAACTTCTTGTAGCCCAGTACGGGGCCATCACCAATGAATGTCACCTTTACTCCGTTATCCTCCATGGCTGCCGACATGTCGGTAGCCAGTCCCAAACGGTCTTTCCAGTCGTATAACCTTGTCTTTATGGTTGTTCCCTTCTCGGTCAGTGTACCTTCGACAATGGCATTGAAGATGTAGTCGGGGTTGTCCTTGTTGTTGTGTACCTGCATGCGGTAGCTAACGTTGGAGCTGTCGGAGAATATGACTAAGCTTGCCGTGTCAACAAGAATGTCGCTTACCGTCATGGCATTGGCTCTCATGTAGCCGTTGAGTCCGCTGGTTGGCGATGACGTCATGTCCATAGCCAATGAGCCGCAGCCAATACTGTACCGCTTAAGCATTCGGGCAACAACATTCTCTGAGCCGGAGTTCAGCTTGATACTGGCCAAGGGCAGACGCTTGCGCAACATTGGCTGATCAATGTATCTCTCGTCCATCTGCCTGATTACCTCGTCGCTGACGTTGCCAATGGCGGAAAGCAGGTCTTCATAGCTGCCGCTGGCATCCATGTTGAGGTAGAAATCACCACAGCTGACTATGGCGTGTGTGGTATCGGGACGCAGTATGACATCCATGTCGATGTCTTCTGGACGATAGATGCCGTCGTTGTCCTGAAGTACGATGTCGCCAATGGAGCCTTGTATGGCGTGGGTGTCGTTGAGATTGGTGCTCATGTCAAGGTGTGTGCACATTGATACGTTGAGCGGGCTTTCCACAACACCAAGCTTGTATAGGTCAAGCTCGGAGAACTGGCAGGCCAGAGTAGCGCTGAGCTTGTTGCCGTTTGTCATGGCGTCGATGCCGATATTGCCGTTCAGCATCTTGTTGTCGCTGTTGATGGTTGCGTGTGCCAGTCCGTTGCTCATCTGTGCGTTGCCCCTGATGCCGTCGAGACTGTAGCCAGCGATGGAGAAGTGGGTGAGGTCGATATCTGCATCCAAGCTTGTCTTTGGTGACAGGAAGTCGAAGCCGCGGCCACTGATGTCGGCTTTGGCGGTGAGTGAGGACAGTCCCATACCAGTTACAAAGTGCTGGAGTGGGAGCCTGTTGGCAGAAATCTTTGCCATGTACCTGTCTGAGCTGAGGTCAATGGATGCCTTTCCGCTGATGTTGCCACCACCCTCACTCAGTTTGAAATTAGTGGAATACTTACTTCCGTCAGCGTTTACACGGGCTTTTAGTCCTATGCCCGATGGTATTCGTATCTTTGCCGCTACGTTCTTATCGAGCAAAGCTGTGACGAACCCCATGTTCTGTGTTGACGCCTCGATGTCTGCTTGTGCTGCAAGCTTGCTCATGTCGCTTATGTTGGCGGCAAAGCCTCTGGCCTTGGCATTGAAGGCAGTAGGAAGTTTTACAATAATCTCGTCAATGTTCATCCTCTCCATGTTGCCGCTTAGAATGGCGTCTATGGCAAGAGGCTGCTCGGGCCACCGGCGGATGAAGTCGGAAGGCATGTCTGCCAGGAACAGCATGAGGTCGGACTTGCCGAACGAACCTTGCATGGTGGCGTGCAGCTTGCCTGGGGCTATGCTGTCGAAGGTGTTGAGGTCCATGGCCAGCTTTGCCGTGAGTGAGGAATGCTCGGTCTTGACGCTGAGGTCTGGCAACTTCATTCTTGTGGAGTCAAGACTTATGTTTCCTGCAATCTCTTTAAGTGTCAGGCCACTTTTCTCGTTGAATGAGCAACCGTGGATGCTGGCCGAGAGCTTCGGATCGCAGTAGTAAATATCGCTAATGGATATCGCTATGTTGGTAAGTGTCAGATGACTGGGGTCAAAGCCCACTGTCTTTGGTGAATATGTGTTGTCGTAGCACAGCGTTCCGCCGTTCCATTCAGCTTTGCCTATCTGGTAAAGCGACTTATGAAGGTCGAAGTGCCCTTCCTTGACCAAGAGACGTTCTATGCCTGAGCTTACGACCATGCTGTCGCCAAATGTGCGGAACGTAATATCAGAATGGCTGACGGCAAGCTGTCCGACATCAATCTTCCAGAAATTCTCGCTCGTCGAGGTGTCCTCAACTACGCTGTCGGTCATTGCAATGTCTACTATGGCATCTTTTATCGAGATGTTGTCAAGTGCCACAGTCTCGGCTGCGAGGTTTATGCCGTGCGACTGTAGGGCAAGGTTGCCAATATTGCCTTTTATTATTGCCTGTGGTATGAAACCATCGGTGTTGACATGCATTTCCTCAAACGACAGCTCGTCAATAACAATGTTCTGGCTGAGTAGTGGAAGCAATTGTATATCGACAATGGTATTGCCGATGCTTGCAATAGTATCGCGGCGGTTGTTGGTGCTGTCGGGCTTTATTACTTTCACACCGACAACGCTAAGGTCGAGTGGAAAGGCAAGGCGCACGCGCTCAACGGAAATCTCCATGCCTGTTTTTTCAGACGCATATACAGCTACTTGTCTTACAGCCCAATTCTGGAACGGAGGGAAGTAAAACAATGAGAACAATATGACAAGCAGCAGCACCGGTATCAGTATGACTATACCTATGCGTCTGAAAATTTTCTTCATGAGCTATGCTGTTTTTGCGATACTCCGTCGGCAAGTGCCGTCCACAGGTTGTCTGTGGGAAGAGGCGAGTAGACGGAGATGGGTTCTTTTGATACGGGGTGTGTGAAAGCCACGTGATGTGCAAGAAGGCTTATCCCGCCATCTGGATTAGAGCGTTTCGCTCCGTATTTCAGGTCACCTTTTATCGGGCACCCCATGTGAGCCAGCTGGCTTCTTATCTGATGATGGCGTCCGGTGAGCAGCCGCACCTCCAGAAGACTGTAGTTGGCTGTGGAACTTAAAAGTCGGTAGTCGAGAAGGGCCTTCTTGGAGTTGGGAACCTCACGGTTGTAGACGTAGGTCTTGTTCTGCTTCTCGTTGCGAACGAGCCAGTTGGCAAGCCGCCCCTCAGTCTGCTCAGGTGCCTGCTGGGTTATTGCCCAATAGGTTTTGTGAACATCGCCATTGCGGAACATCTCGTTCAGACGGGTAAGGGCTTTTGACGTCTTTGCAAATACCACAAGCCCTGATACGGGACGGTCCAGACGGTGTACCACACCGAGGAACACGTTCCCTGGCTTGTTGTACTTTTCCTTAATATATTCCTTAACCGTCTCAGACAACGGCTTGTCGCCCGTCTTGTCTCCCTGGACAATTTCACCGCTTTCCTTGAAGACTATGATTATGTGGTTATCCTCGTAGACTACTGTCATAAATCCTCTTTTTTAGTTGACTAAGCCTCATCCCCTTGCTCTCTCTTGGAGATGGGGCAGGGGGTGAGGCTTCCTCAACTTTAAAACTACATGTTCATACCGCCATCGATCTGGATAACCTGTCCGGTAACGTAGCTGGACATGTCTGATGCAAGGAAGAGGCATACGTTAGCAATGTCCTCAACCTGACCTCCGCGACGGAGAGGTATCTTCTTCATCCAGTCCTTGCGGATATCCTCAGGCAGCTGGGCTGTCATGGCAGTCTCGATGAAACCTGGAGCAACGGCATTGGCGCGAACACCCTTTGGACCAAGCTCCTGGGCAATAGACTTTGCAAGACCTATCATACCAGCCTTGGAAGCTGAGTAGTTGCACTGTCCGGCATTGCCGTGAACACCTACAACGCTCGACATGTTGATGATGGAACCACCACGCTGACGGAGCATTATCGGAGCACACGCGTGGATGAAGTTGAATGCGCTCTTCAGGTTCACGTTCAGAACGGCATCCCACTGAGCCTCGCTCATACGGAGCATAAGGCCATCCTTGGTGATACCGGCATTGTTTACGAGAATGTCGATGGAGCCGAAGTCAGCATGTATCTGCTTTACTACAGCCTCTGTCTCGGCAAAATCTGCAGCGTTGCCGGCATAAGCCAGACACTTTACGCCCAAAGCCTCAATCTCCTGGCGTGTAGCCTCAAGACCTGCCTTCATGTCATCGTTGAGAACAAGGTCGGTGAAGGCGATGTTTGCGCCTTCTGAGGCATACTTCAATGCGATGGCCTTGCCAATTCCTCTTGCAGCACCAGTAATCAGTGCTGTCTTACCTGTTAATAATCCCATTTGAAATTGTTATTTAAATGTTAGTGAATTGTTATATATATAAATATGTGTATTGTCCGTCAAAGCTATTTTATCACACCCCGCTTGCCCAGCGCACCATATACAACCTTGGCAACAAGCGGCTTGCTTGACTCCTCGGTGAGCCCGTGGCCGAGACGACCGTAGATGAATGGAACCTCAAGCCCCTTGATACAGTAATGGGTGATGTCGGCAACGAGGTCCACATTGTCAAGGTCGAATTCTCCATCGGCTACTCCCTCGGCATACACCTTGCGGAAAAGCTCTATTTCGTCCTCGTCGAAATTCTTACGCACTTTCTCTACCGTCCATATATTACGGAAGAACTCGGCACGGAGATTGCCGTTGCGGACAACGGTCTCACGTATCATGCTCAGATGAGTGTATATCAGTTCGATAATCTTGTCCTGAGGACGTATCTTCTTAGCCGCAACCTCATCAAGCTTGTCGCTCAGGCGCTCAAGCTCTGACTCGATTACTGCGTTGTAGACATCTTCTTTTCGGTTGAAATATGTATATAGCGTCCTGCGTCCTTTGCCCGATGCTTGAGCTATATCGTTCATGGTCGTGTTTGCCACACCATTTTTGGCAAACAGCTGACGGGCTACGTCCACAAGCGTCTGGCGAGTTTTTGAGATTGACATGTCGGCCTCCTATCTTCTTTTTTATTGCACATCATACAAATATGTGCAAAAGTAGACTATTTCTTTGATATGTGCAAATAAAATCATGGAAAATCAGACTAATTATACCATTTTCACAAAAAAATCAATGATATATTTGCTCATGTCAAAATAATGATGTACCTTTGCACTCGCAATTCAGAAATGATGCATTTAACATCGCGGAGTGGAGCAGTTGGTAGCTCGCCAGGCTCATAACCTGGAGGTCGCATGTTCGAGTCCTGCCTCCGCAACTATTAAGTCGTATGCCATGTGCTACGACTTTTTTTTTCTTGCTACACATTATTTTCACTGATGAAGAGTGGGAGAGGGTGATGCAGGTCAATGTCAATGCGCCGACTTACCTTGTCCGTGACCTTTATAATATTATTCCTTCAGGGTCGCGTATAGTGTTCATCGGTTCGGAAATGGCTATCCATCCTCATGGCACATCATTGGCTTATGGAGTAACAAAGAGTGCTGTGCACGCTCTATCGCAAAATCTCGTAAAGTTCTTTGAAGGAACAGGTACAACGGTAAATACCGTTGCACCCGGCTTTGTCGAAACACCGTGGCAGGCAGGCAAACCGCAAGCCATCCGCGACAGTATATGTGGCAAGACAGCCATCCATCGGTTCGCAACAGTAGAAGAAGTGGCTGATGCCGTAAACTTCTGTATAAACAACCCGTTTGTCAATGGTGCTGTAATAGAGGTAAGTGGCGGATATAGCTATAGGTAGATATCGCTTGTTCGTAGGTCGTCAACTAAACTATCTTAAGGTGGGAATTTATAGAACCCACCTTAAGATACTGTGGAAAGTCAGTCGATATCCTTGAACTTTACTTTTTTCCCGTTAACGACAATGTTTCTGAATTTTACGTTGCTCACGGTACGTTCGGCGTCGTAATTGTGGAAGATACTCTCCTTCAGCTTCGACTCGTCTCCTGTGAATGTGATGTTACTGAACGATATGTTCCTGATGCAGCCTCCAGGACACCTGTTGTACTTACTTGAGAATACAGGCTGCAAATTGAACAACCGTGCAGTAATGACATCTTCGATGCGTATATTGTCGAAATGTATGTCTTCAACGATATTCTGGTCACCTGTGTTTATCTGGAATATGCCGTTGCCGTCTGCTGAAAGCACATCGCAGTCTTCGACCCTGACATTTTTCAGCACTTCTCCTACATCAGCCCTGTCGTCGCCATGTCCACCAAGATTGAACGGACGGGCAAGGTCGCTGAATATGGTGGCACGCCTTATCTGGTAGTTCTCGCTACCTCCCCAATACCACCAACGATGGTTATAGAGTGCAAAGGCATCGTCGTTGTTGCGAAGGAAGACATCCTCCACGGTGACATTGCGGCAGCACATCATGTCTATGCCGTCGCTCCATGGATGACGTGAGAAGCTACGTACATTGCGTATCACTATGCCATCAGACTGTCCTCCGAAGACTGTATAGTGGAGTGGGTTGATTACGGTAAGACCGTCTACAATAACATTTTTAGAGTAGGTTATCTCTACGCCGCGAAGTGGGTTGAGCAACACACCGCGACCAATGATGCGAACATTTTCTGCATGGTCAACAATAAGACGTGCTCTGACTATAGCACCGGGTGCAATATATACTGTAGAATTGCTTGGAATCTTTATCTCACCACTTGGCAGGTCCTTTGGCTTGTGTATGCCAGGTCCGAAATATATGAGTTTCGGATTTTGTACAAATACGTCATGATTGTTTATTGTTTCCCATAGTATGGAGTCCTTAGAGTCGGGACTTGGTTTTGCGGGAACATACAGTTCTGGACCATCAACAAAGACGTGAAGATTATGTTGCCGGTCGCCATTTATTTCTACAGAAAGGCTGTAGCCACGATTGTTGCAGACCTTTGGTATGTCGAACTGTAGTGTAGAATCGTTAATCATAGTATGCCTGATGTCCTTTGACAGCGGGCGTACTATGGCATGTTCAATTTTTTCTTTGTGATAAACTACCCGTACGGTTGCTTTATCATCAATGCCGAACTGGCACCATGAAGCGTCCTGTACCCTTCTGTTGGGGTTAACCTGACATTGGTAAGTCGGTGCTTTCTTATTGTTTACCCATACACTGAAATCGTGCATTTCCTTAAGACTTTCCCTGTCGTCAGGGTACGAGGGGATAGTCTGTGCCAATGCAGGAATTGATGCTGCAAGTAAGGCTATAGCCAATAGATGCTTGTTTATCCTCATAATATCAGAATTTGTTTTTTTGTTGATTGTGTATTTTATTATTAATACGCATGAGGATATTGATATGCAGAAAAGAATTTCAGTTAACGATATCGGTTATCTTTTTTGCAAGTGCATCGGCCTGTTCTATGGTAGCCGCTTCGCTATATACACGAATTATTGGTTCGGTATTGCTCTTGCGAAGGTGTACCCAAGAGTCGGGGAAGTCGATTTTTACTCCGTCTATATCGTTTACTGTAGCATTGCTGTCGTTGGCATATATGTCTTTGATGTTGTGTAGTATGGCATCAATATCGGTATCGGGTGTAAGGTCTATGCGGTTCTTTGCTATGGTATAGTTGGGGAATGTAGCACGTAGCTCGCTTACCTTACATTTCTTTTTTGCCAGACCGGTAAGGAAAAGTGCTATGCCGACAAGCGTTCACGTTCTTTCTGTTCTGCGTATGTTTCGTCATAATTACATGAGATTATTGTTACAACTCCGATGACGAGCATCATAAAATATGCAAGTTTCCTCATTGTCGTCAAGTGTTGTATGAAATTCTTTGTAAAGGTAATGTAAATGGACGGAATAACAAAATAAATAACTTTTTTTATTGACTTTGATAGACTTGTGCAGGTACAGCTTTTCAGGAAGAAGGTTCCCTCTACAATTAATAGCCACAGCCATACGGTTACTTGATTTTCATTCTTTACTCTTTGTTCTTTTCAACTTAGGGAACATCTTTCTGAATCTTGTCAGATGTCTTGTTATGTTACCTCCTGCGACCACTATGCTTACAGCGCTTATTATAAGAATGAAGCCTAATATGATACGTGGGGTTAGTGACTCATGGAACACGGTAACACCGAAGAATACGGCAGTAACTGGTTCCAAGGCTCCAAGAATGGCTGTTGGAGTAGAACCGATATATTGTATGGCACCTGTAGTGCAGAGCAGTGATATGGCGGTAGGCATAAGCGCCAAGGCGACAAGACAACACCACAGCCAAGGCTTATCTGCGGGTGGAGTCTGTATTCCTCCTGCTGCAAGGGTGCGGCAAACAAACATCAGCCATCCGAAGAGAATGACGTAGAAAGTCACCTTGAGCGTTGCCATGTCACGAAGGCGTGTCTGGTTGATTGATACTATATATATTGCATACGACAGTGATGAAGCGAAAACAAGCAATGTTCCCATAAGCGACAATGTCGCACCATTCTCATTCTTGTAAAGGAGTCCTATTCCTCCGACTGCCATGAGCAGACATACAACAGTCTGTATGGTAAGTTTCTCATGGAAGAACAATGCCATTATCAGCGCCACCATTATCGGGTAGACAAACAATATTGTTGAGGCTATTCCTGCATCCATATAGTTGTAGCTCTGGAAAAGTGTGAGCGACGACATGGCAAAGACTATTCCGAGAATAGCAAGAGGCAGTATGTCGGCGAAGGACACGGCAAATGACCGTCCACGCGACTTCAGCATAATGGCAAGAATAGGCAATGCAAAGAGATAGCGGAAGAAAAGCACAGAGTCAGGACTTATGCCTTCTGCATACAAGGGTAATGTAAAGAGGGGATTTGTGCCGTATGATGCTGCCGCTATCGCTCCGAGGGTGTAGCCTTTAATCTTTCTGCTCATTGTGGTATCCTCCCGTTAAGCAACAATGTGAAGTTTTCTTTATATGCAGCCACCATTCTTTCGTGTTCATGCTTGTTGTAGCATCTCTTGAAGATATCCGTCTGTGAAAAAGCCGGGTAGATGTCTTCGTAGTGGTTCAGCATAGCCTGTTTCACGTCTTTTGGATTATTGGGGTCGGCATGCTCTGCAAGCATTGTCCTGAGTGCGAAATTGCGGAAGAAAGTTGCTATTTCCTTTTCCATGATGAATTTGTAGTTATTAAAGATAAGAGTGAAGAGTCGGATGCCCGTGGCTCTTGTTGTCTTCTTTCGATCAAAAACAGAATGAGTCTTCATCCTTCACTTAATGCTGTTCTCTCGGTTTCCTTTTATGGCTTCTATGTTTCTTTGTAAACCTTTGTATTTGGCTCGTTTTGCCGCACACCCTTTGAAGAGTGTCTGATATTGCTCTTCTGTGATTGTTTCCCATTTCTCCCATGTCATGTCGAGCAGTTGCCTGCTGGGTTGAAGCTCTGGAGTGTTGTTGGGAGAAGCGTAGCGGTTGTGTGGGCATGCCTTCTGACATCTGTCGCATCCATAGAAACAATTTCCCATAGCACTTGCATCATGCGTGCTTATCTTGTCATTACGGTTTTCTATGGTGATATACGACAGGCATTTTGCTGAATCTAACATGGTTCCGTCACCGAGCGCATTTGTCGGGCATGCGTCAAGACACTTCCTGCATGCTCCGCATCGGTCTGCCATAGGCTGGTCATATATGTCAACTTCATCTGTGAGCAGCAGTTCGCCAAGAAAGAACATGCTTCCTGCATTGGGTATGATGAGTTGTCTGTTTTTTCCCTGCCATCCCAGTCCTGCCTGTCTTGCCCAATAGCGTTCAAGTATGGGAGCGGTATCTACCACCACACGGAAGGGCTGTTCTTCAGGTCTTGCCGCTTGGGGGTCTGTATGAAGTCCTAAATTGCCTGCAAGAGCATAAAGCTTCTGTTTCACGATGTCGTGATAGTCGAGCCCGTAGGCGTAGTATGCCATCTGTGGCTCGTCTTGTGGTATTGTGACCTTCGGGCAGTAGTTGAGAGCTACAGATACAATGGTCTTAGCCCCGTTCAGCAGCAGGCGGGGATCAAGTCTCACTTCTTTATGTTTTGCCATGTATTGCATGTCGGCATGCCCTTTGTGTTCGAGCCACTGTTCAAGGTTTCGTTCCTCAGTGGAGTCTACCTTCTGTGCTCTTGCCATTCCGCATGCAAAAAAGCCGAGACGTTGCGCCTCAGCCTTAATGACACTATTCGAAAGTCTTGAATTCATATCCTTGCTCCTTAAGCCATTTCAGAGCTTCTGGCAAAGCCTTATGCAGCTTGTCTATGCTCTTCAGCGAGTCATGGAAGGTAATGATGGAACCGTTCCGTGTATATCTCTTGACATTGTTCACCACATCATCAGCTGTGAGCCACTTAGAGTAGTCGCGGGTTACGACATCCCACATTACTATACGGTAGCTCCTCGACAGCCACCAGTATACGCTGTGCCTCATCCATCCGTGAGGCGGCCGGAACAGGCGTGCGTGGATGATGTCATTGGCCTGTTGCACGTTAAGGACGTAGGTAATGGTCCAGTGCTTAAACGCTCCAAGGTGATTGAAAGTGTGGTTGCCCACGACGTGTCCCTCGGCCACAATCCTGTTGTACAGGTCATGGTGTCTGAGCACGTTCTCGCCAACCATGAAGAAAGTGGCCTTTATTCCGAATTCCTTCAGCGTGTCAAGAATGAAAGGGGTCGACTCGGGGATAGGCCCGTCATCAAACGTCAGATAAACCGAACGCTTGTTCTTGTCCATTCTCCAAGTCGCCCTGGGGTATAGCCATCTCAACCATTTAGCAGGCTGTTCTATGAACATTATTGCTCGTAGTAATTGTTTCCGCCTTTGCCTACGTACATGTTATAGAGAGTGTTGAGAGTCTTGGCCTTCTCGTCGGCCTGTTTCTTGTCGATGAGACCATAGAGCTCGCTCGCCTGATTCATTATGGACAGGTGCATCATGCAGTCGCGCTGGCTCTGTGTGAAGCGGCTTTGGGCAAGTCCGAGGTACCACTGGGCATACTGTGCTGAATGGTTCCATACCTTGTTGAGTATCTCGTTGGCTCTCTTCTTCTGTCCGAGAAGGGCATAGGCTCTTGCGAAGTCCAGACCACCGCTGATGTAGTTGTACGGTACGTTGTAGTCGGGAATTTCCTTCTCCGCTTTCTGCAGCACTTTCAGTGCCTTGTCGTCCTTGTGCTCGGCGATAAGGTTGAGCGCGAGCTGGCCGAACAGTCTTCTGTGGGTATAGCACATGCGCATAACGGTCTCGTCGATGTACAGTCCCTTAGTGCTCAGACCGCCGTACTTATACCTGTTCATCAGGTTGTTGTAAGTCTTCTCCGAGTCGAAGTTCTTCGCTCCGGGAGCATTTGTGGTGAATGGCGATATACGGTTTGCGAGACCTTCCTGTATGAAGTTGTCGCCAAGGTTCATGTAGTTCTCTGCTCCCACGGTCAGGGCAACATATATAGGCCTTGTCCAGTTGCAGTTGGCAATCATCTCAAGCATCATCAGGTCGCCCTTGTAGAGAGCGTTCTTCTTGGCAAGTGAGATGACCATCTTGTCGGGAATGGAGTCGCATGCCATCATCATACCGCTCTTGCGTACCGCCTCCTTGTCGATGGTTACGTAGAGGGTATCGGTAGGAATGACATGCATGTCGGCATCGTTGGAGCGTACCCAGTACTTCATGATGTTCGAAAGCTCAAAAGGCTCTTTGCCGAACTGCTGTTCTGCCTGCTCGGGATTTGATTTGTAGAAGTCCAATATCTGGCTCTTCAGTCTTGGCTCTACCTGCACATATTCGTTGGTACCTGAGCAATAGTCAAGTCGGGGCCATGTGATAGGCACGGCCGGAGAGTCGTATGCCGGACGTTTCATCTGGTCTATGTACCAGTCAGTCTGCAAGTAGCTGAGGTTGCAGACACGTGCGTCGGTGCGTACACCCTCGGTATCTTGGTTGTACCAGAGTGGGAAGGTGTCGTTGTCGCCATTGGTGAAGATGATGGGGTTGCCCTTGTCCTGCAGCGTCATCAGATAGTTCTGGCCGAAGTCACGGCAAGTATATCTGCCAGAGCGGTCGTGGTCGTCCCATGTCTGGCTTGCCATCTGTATTGGTACGAGCAGACATGCGAGCGATACTACGGCCGTTGTCACGACGTTGTCTCGTTTCAGCCACTTCTTCAGCAAGTCGATAATAGCGGCCACACCCATACCGCACCAGATGGCGTAGGCATAGAATGATCCTGCGTATGCATAGTCACGCTCACGTGGCTGTACTGGAGTCTGGTTGAGGTAAACAACTATGGCCAGACCGGTCATGAAGAACAGGAAGAATACAACCCAGAACTGGCGTATGCCCCTGCGGCCACGGAATGACTGCCAGAAGAGTCCTATCAGACCAAGTATGAGTGGCAGGCAGTAGAAGACATTGTGTCCCTTGTTGTTCTTCAGGTCATCGGGCAGCTTGCTCTGGTCTCCGAGTCTTGCGTTGTCAATCAATGGTATTCCAGTAATCCAGTTGCCATGCTCCAGCTCGCCATGTCCCTGGATGTCGTTCTGTCTTCCTGCGAAGTTCCACATGAAGTAGCGCCAGTACATGAAGTTGCACTGGTATGAGAGGAAGAACCTGATGTTCTCTAACTGTGAGGGCATCTTCACCGTCATCGGCTCCCCACAGCGGTCGTATGGAACTTCCGTGCCGTCGACACCGCCCATCCACTGCTCGTAAGAAGCCGTATGGGCTTGGTCGTGCATTCTTGGGAACAGCATGTTCTGTGCGTAGATGTACTTGTTCTTGTGGCTAACAACGAAGTAGCGGTCTTTCTCGTCGGCCGACTTTTTCTCAACACGGGAGTATATCGGTGCTCCTTCCTCTACCCTTGGCTTGCACATATTGCCCTCAACATCAAGAGCAACCTGTGATGTGTATGCCTGACCGTAAAGCAAAGGACGGTCACCATACTGGTCACGGCTCAGGTAGCTGCCCAGTGTAAAGATGTCCTCTGGAGAGTTCTGGTCCATAGGAGGATTGGCATCAGAGCGAATCACTATTACGGCATAGCTTGAATAACCAATCATAAGCATCAGCATGCACAGCAGAACAGTGTTCTTCAGGCGGGAGCTGATAGTATAGATGGGCTTCTTCTCGACAATCTTCTTGTGGTTAAGTATAAACCACAGTACGGCAAGTACTATGACGCCAATGACGACGGCAGACCATCCGTAGCCATAGAATGGAACTCCAAGCATGGCAAATGCCAATAGGAAGGAGATGTTCTCACGTCGGATGTTCTTGGCTGTATAGCTCTCGTAGATGGCCCATATTACTGATGCCACAAGTAGGAATATATAGACAATCTCGCCGGTGTTGAATGGCATTCCGAGCACATTGACGAAGAACAGCTCGAACCATCCGCCAACAGTTATGATGCCGGGAACGACACCATACAGAACTGCTGCGACGACAACGAATGAGATGACAAGAGCTACCAGCGAGCCTTTGGTCTCAATATTGGGGAATTTCCTGTAGCAGTATACGAGCACGATGGCCGGTATACAGAGCAGGTTGAGCAGGTGGACACCGATACTCAGGCCTGTCATGTACATTATGAGCACAAGCCAGCGGTCGGCATGAGGCTCGTCAGCATGGTCTTCCCATTTCAGGATAAGCCAGAATACTACGGCTGTAAAGGCCGATGAATAAGCGTAAACCTCTCCCTCGACAGCCGAGAACCAGAAAGTATCGCTGAAAGTATAGATTAGCGCGCCCACCATACCGCTTGCCTCGATGGCAA
Organism: Prevotella sp. P3-122; assembly: GCF_002251365.1. Lineage (GTDB taxonomy): Bacteria > Bacteroidota > Bacteroidia > Bacteroidales > Bacteroidaceae > Prevotella. Next base: position 87,229 of record NZ_NPJH01000002.1, on the reverse strand, counting down.
TGAGCTTTGAGAGCGTCAGGTCTGCCCAGTCCTTGAGAATGAGCTTCCTTGTCAGGTGAGTGATAGTCCAGAACAGGAACAAGATGGTTGTCGCACTTAGCAACGCGCTCATGGTGTTGACCATGCGGGCAACATCAGACGGGTCGCTGGCAAACTGCGAGAACAGGTTTGCTGTAAGCATGAAGAACGGTGCTCCGGGCGGGTGTCCGATTTCCAGTTTGTAGCCTGTCGTGATAAATTCCGGACAGTCCCAGAAGCTGGCTGTCGGTTCAATGGTGGAGCAATATACGAATGCGGATATCAGGAATGCCAACCATCCCAGTACATTGTCCACTAATCTGTACTGTTTCATTTCTTATCGTTGATAAATTATTATTTCAAAGATTTTGCAAAGATAGCATATTTAGCTTAGAATGAAGAAAACACGATAAAATATTTAGTTATTTTCAGACTTCGTGCAGTTTCTGCTCTCGCTTATTGCCAATGTCCTACAGTGTCATTTTCAGGAAGTGCTGCTCAAGTTTCTCCTTTGGCATGTCGGCGTGGGAATGGTAGTGAAGCGTATGGTTTACGCACGCCACATGCTTGGTGTATTGCAGTATCTCGGCGATGTCGTGACTGACTATCACCACAGCACATTCCTTGTTTGTGGCCTCAAGCATCTGGTACATCTGTTCCCGGAACCTGTTGTCAACGTAGGTGTCTGGCTCGTCGAGTATCACCACGTCCGGACGTGACACTATGGCCCTTGCCAGCAGAACCCTCTGCAGCTGTCCGCCGCTAAGCGAGCCTATGTGGCGCTGGGCGAAAGAGTCAAGCTCCATGCGGCTCAGTGTGTCCCTGACCTGTTGGTGCTGGCTGCTGGTGAACGGCAAGAGGAAGTGTTTCTGTGAGCTAAGCCCGGAGAGGACCACGTCGTAGACAGATATGGGGAAGTTGCGGTCTATGGACGAGTATTGTGGCAGATAGCCTATGTTGATATTCTCCACGGGCTGTCCGTCCTTGAAATAGCCTACGTGCCCTTTGTCTGCCTTCTTCAGTCCGAGCATGACCTTCACCAGTGTGGTCTTGCCTCCTCCGTTGGGGCCGATGATGCCAAGGTAGTCATCGTCGAAGATGGTCAATGACACATCAGAGAGCACCTGCTTGCCATCGTAGCTTGCCGATATGTTGTCGAGTTTTATGATTGGTTTCATTTCAGCAGCTTGGATATTCTTATCATTTCCTCGTCCAGATGGTAGCTGAGAGGATTTATTGCTACAGCTTCCACGTTGAGGCTATTCTTGATGATATCAATGTTCCTGTTGGAAAATTCCTCTTGCACAAACAGTATCTTGACGTTCTCTTCCTTTCCCTTGCTGATCACGTCTTTAAGCTGTGCGGCAGACGGCTCGCGGCCTTCCTCCTCAATGGGTATCTGCGTCAGCCCGTAGTCACGTGCGAAGTATGTAAGGGCAGGGTGATAGATAATGAAAGCCTTGGTCTTGTCGCGGGTAATGTTTGCCCGTACGGCGGTATCGGCCTTCCTGAGCCTTTCTGTAAGCGCCCGTAGGTTTTCCTTGAATAGTGCGCTGTCCTTCTGGTCTATTTCTATCAGCTTGTTGTAAATGTTGTTCGCCATGGCTATGGCATTTGAGGCGCTCATCCACACATGCGGGTCGGGAATGCCGTTGATGGACAATTCCCTTTTGATACCCTCGCTTGCGTCCACGATGATGGTGTGTGGCGCATTCTGCATTATCCTCTTGAGCCACGTGCGCTCAAAGCCCAGTTCTCCAACCTTGATGTAAAGGTCGCTGTGGGCAAGCTCCGTAAGCTGCTTGGCCGTAGGCTCGTAGGTCTCTGGGCTCCCTCCCTGTCTTACCAGAACTGCTACGCTGAACCTGTCGCCTGCAATCTGCTCAGTGAGGAAGCGCAGGGGCTCTATGCTTACGGTTATTGTCCGTTGACGCGTGCCTGCCTTGTCCTTGCAGGATGCCGCTATCAGGGACAGTGCCAATATAATAATGTATGTGAGTTTTCTCATGTCCGGAATATATTTGTCTTTACTCTGTCGTCATGCCAGCATGGTTTGTCCGCACATAAGGATATATGCGAGGATGGCATACCTGATGAACTTTCCCAGTGTTATGCTGATGACCGATATTATTATGTTTGCCCTCATAAGTCCAAGGCATATCGTGATGGCGCTGCCCAGTATTGGGACGAATGCGAAGAATCCCATCCATGCGCCATGACCGCCCATAAACTTTGTGGCCTTGTCAAGGCTTTCCTTGCTTACGTGCAGGTATTTCTCTATCCAGTCGAGCCTTCCCATACGGCCTACACCATAATTAAACAGTCCCCCGGCCACATTGCCAATGGTGGCATAAATGGTGAGCTGTACAGGGTCTAATCCTACGGCAACGAGCGCTGTCATTACGGCCTCGCTGCTGAAGGGGAAGAAGCTGCCGGCAAGGAAAGCTGCGGCAAGCATACCCCAATAGCCGAAATCTATCAGAATGTCGATAAGGGCACCCATATGTTTATTGCTGTGATGATTAACGTGGTTGCAAGTATGACAATGAAAGCTATATTGGTCACCTTCGTGGATGTCAGGGCGAGGAAGTGGCCTGTCAGTGGTGCCGCCGATACTATCAGAATACCCATAATCTTCTCACTATGCTGTGGTTGCAGCACTATGAATACCATGGTCACCACCACCATGGTGATGAACATCTCGTACAGCATCCTCGTGCGTATCTTGTCCTTGTAGCTGTTGCGTACGAAATGGATTATCCCTGTGAGAGACAGTACGGCAACAAAGGCCATGGCAAGACATTCATTGCCGTTTAGGCTGTCTATGCGTGCGATAGGGCCAAATACCGCAAGTTTGCTGAAGTGGTCGGCAAGAGGTTGCAGGTCTCCGTTTAGCAGGTGGAAAGCCAAGAGACACCAGTAGGGTAGAGCGAGGCCAAGCACTGATGCCCAGAAAGTACGTCCGCTGAAAGCAAGGATATTGGTGGCAAGGAGTATCCAAAGCAGTGGAACGTAATAGAGCATCTGTACCCATACAATACTTGCGAGACTTACAGACATGAAGGCATAGAACACCCATCCGGGAGCCCGCTTGTCCTGATAGGCATGGAACAGAGACAGATAGAAACCAATGATGCACAACTGTACTATTGCTCCCTCGGCAGACTCGGCCTGCTGTGGAAGCATTACGTTTAGTAAGAGAAACGAGCATGACACCATGCGGCTGTATATGCGTATGAGCGAGTTGCTGTTGTTCAGCTCAACCATCATCAGCGTAGATATGGCGAGGCAGGCAGTCTGTAGCCATAAGCCTTTCTCTATAACGCCTTCCAGCAGCATTATTCCCGCGGCATAAATCAGGCATACCGTTAGTGCCCATCTGCTCTCAGCTATCCTGTTTTGTAGTCTTTTCTGCATGTGTCCTACCAAAGTGTAAGTCCTTGTTTGTCATGTTGCCACACCCTCCTGCCACGAGCGAGCTGGGGCAGGAGGGCGTGAGTATGAAGTCTTCGGCGAGGCTGATGTTACAAGTCCTGTCCGATGTCCCGACGGAAGTATTTGTCGGTGAACTCTATCTTCTGTGCCTCTTCGAAACTTTTCCGCAGAGCCTCTTCCTTGTCTTTGCCGTATGAGCTTACTGCAATAACCCTTCCACCATTCGTGACAACGGTGCCATCCTTTAGCGCGGTACCGCTGTGGAAAACGATGCTGCCTTCCACTTTGTCAAGCCCACTTATGGCATAGCCCTTCTTGTAAGCCTCTGGATATCCGCCGCTGACAAGCATCACGCATACTGCTGCGCGCTCGTCAAATTCTATGGTACGGTCGGCAAGGTCGCCATTGGCAACACCCTCGAACAGGTCGACGATGTCGCTTTTCAGTCTCAGCATGACACTTTCTGTCTCCGGGTCGCCCATTCGGCAGTTGTATTCGATAACCATTGGCTCTCCGTCTACATTAATCAGTCCGAAGAATATGAATCCCTTGTAGTCGATACCTTCTTCTGCCAGTCCGTCGACGGTAGGGCGGATTATCCTGTCCTCAACCTTCCTCATCCATTCCGGCGTCGCAAATGGTACAGGCGTTACGCTGCCCATGCCGCCAGTGTTGAGTCCGGTATCGTGCTCACCTATTCTCTTGTAGTCTTTTGCCTCTGGCAGTATCTTGTAGTTCTTGCCATCGGTGAGGACGAATACCGAGCACTCGATGCCGCTAAGGAACTCCTCGATTACGACATTGGCAGAGGCGTTGCCGAACATTCCGCCGAGCATCTCCCTAAACTCCTTCTTGGCCTCGTCGAGGGTTGGTACAATTAGCACTCCCTTGCCTGCGCACAGTCCGTCGGCCTTGAGCACGTATGGTGCCTTGAGTGTCTCAAGAAACTTTAGTCCCTCCTCAATGTTCGTACCGTTGAATGTCTGATAGCGTGCTGTCGGAATGTTGTGTCGTGCCATGAATGCTTTGGCGAAGTCCTTGCTGCCCTCAAGCACGGCACCCTGTTTTGATGGGCCTATTACGGGTATTCCGTTAGTGCGCCCGTCGGTCTTGAAGGCATCGTAGATGCCGTTCACCAGTGGGTCTTCAGGTCCCACGACAACCATGTCGACTTTGTTTTCCAACGCAAAGTCCTTCAGCTTGTCGAAGTCGTTTACTCCAATGGCAACATTCTCTCCGCAGTTGCCTGTGCCAGCGTTACCAGGGGCAATGAAGAGCTTCTCCACTTTCTTGCTTTGTGCAATCTTCCATGCCAGGGCGTGCTCCCTGCCGCCACTTCCTAACAATAGTATTCTCATGATTTCTATGTTGTTGTGATGATTGATTACTGATGATTGATTACTGATTATTGATTTTAGCAAGTAGTTAAGAGGAGATAAAGAGGAGATAAAGGGAGATAAATGACGTATGTTTAAGCCAGGCTTTTACTATTGACTTCGTCGATTCTTTAGCTGCACTCGGCATAGCTCAAACAAGTTTGGCTCTGCTCTCGTTTGCAAAGGAATTGTCTTCGTCGATTCTTTAGCTGCACTCGGCATAGCTCAAACAAGTTTGGCTCTGCTCTCGTTTGCAAAAGAATTGTCTCTTATCATCCTTCTGTACTTGCTCACATCCCGAGCCAGGCTTTCAGCGTAGAGATTATCTCTTCTCTTTCGGGCTCGGCAAAGGAGTTTATTCTTGTCCTGTGGCTTCCGCCTTCAAGCATATATACCTTAATATTATGTTTGTTCTTCAGGAATTTCAGCCCTGCAACGCCCGATGCGCTCCAGGGGTCTATGCTTCCGTAGATGTATATCATCCTTGGGTCGTTCTCCTTAAGGAACTTCATAGTCCTGTTGTACAGGGTCTTGTCAAACCTCACGTTGGCAAACTCTGCCGGAAGCATTATCCTGTGCAGGTAGTCCTCCGTAGTCTTTATGGAGAAATATTTCCTGAAAGGTTTCATGTCATAGCCATAGTAGCCCAGTTCTCTTGCTGCCTGCACGTTAAAGGGAAGGAACGGCGACTGCTCGGCGAAGTAGTCTGGCTCGTTGATTTTCAGCAGGTGGTCGAAGAGGGTCTTGTCGTCTGCCGTTACTGACGGGATGTCGCTCAACGGCGTGCCCCATTGCCAGATGGCAAACGGATATTCCAAGACCATATAGTCGAAGATGTCCTCTACGGGTACGCGGAATGTGTAGCCACGCTTCTCGCAGTGGCTGCGGAGCATAGGCATGAGCGCATGCTTCCGCTTGCACAGCTCTGTCTGGAAGTCGGCAATCTGTTTTCTGTCAGCTTTCGTTCCCACAGTCTTCGACAGGAAAGGCTCGTGGCGTCCGTCCTCGGTGCTCTTGTTCAGGGGAGCGACGTATGGCACGGAGACATCCACGTCGTCAGGGAAGAAAGCCCTGTAGAACATCGTGGTCTGTCCGCCCTTGCTGATACCGGAGGCTATCCACTTGCCGCTGTAGGCCTGCCTGAATGTCATGTTGACGTTGTGCAGGTCGTAAAGTGAGTTCTCTACCGTGAGGTAGTCCCAGTTGCATGGCTGCGGCACCGACTCGGCAAAGTATCTGTACTCAACAGTAATGACATTGGCGTTGAGTATTTTTGACAGCTCCTCCTGATATCCCTTCCGGAGTGCGTAGTGGGCATAGTAGCCTTCCGTGACAAGGATGGTCGGACGGTCGAAGCCCACGTGGCATACTATGAGCCGCTGGTCGAAGGTCCCCACAGAGGCATCGTCATGGGCAACCTGCTGTTTTATGAACATCACGTATTTGTCCTGATAAGCCTCGCTCTCAAGAGGTTCCACCTTGCTGATACCGGGCAGGGCGGCAAGCCGGTCCATTACGGCCTTGTCGAATGCTATGGATTGCAATGGCAGCAGCAGGAATAGCAGAAGCCATGCTGTCTTACGTAAGCTGTTCGTCATATCTTTGTCTGATTATGGTCTTGCTGTGAAATTATAGTCTTCTGAAAAAAAACCTTACTTCAGGTAGTCATCGAAATACTGCGATATGCGCTCGTGCAGGTGTGTGCTCTGGTGGCCTCGCATGTTGTGTGGCTCACCGGGATAGACGAAGAAGTCGGGTTGTGTGCCTTGCAGTATGCACTCCTTGATGAACGAAAGAGCATGCTGGGGAACCACTACGGGGTCGTTTAGTCCAATGATTATCTGCAGTTTGCCCTTTAGGTTCTTGGCCTTGCTGATGAGGCTTGTCTGGGCATATCCCTCCGGATTGCTTTCCGGTGTGTCCATATATCGCTCACCATACATCACCTCGTACCATTTCCAGTCTATCACAGGGCCTCCGGCTACTCCTACCTTGAACACGTCCGGGTAGTTGGTCATGAGGGATGTTGTCATGAAACCTCCAAAGCTCCAGCCGTGCACGCCAATACGCGCCTCGTCGACGTAGGGAAGAGATTTCAGATATTCCACACCCTTCATCTGGTCTTTCATCTCCTCCTGTCCGAGATGCCTGAAAGTAGCCTGCTCGAAGTCCTTGCCCCTGTTCTCGCTTCCTCTGTTGTCGAGGATGAACAGCAGGTAGCCCTTCTGTGCCATGTAGGTTTCCCATCCCCTGCTGCCATAGTGCCAGGTGGCATCTACATTGTGTGCGTGCGGTCCGCCATATACATATATAATGGTGGGATATTTCTTAGTCTCGTCAAAATTCACGGGCTTCACCATCCTGTAGAACAGGTCTGTTGTGCCGTCAGCAGCCTTGATGCTTCCGCATGAATATTCTGGTACCGCATAGTCTTTCCATGGATTGTCAGCCCTGAAGTAGGCCAGTGGCTTGTTCTTCGCCTTTATGGTTGTCGGTGCTATGTCGATGGCACGTGGCACATCCGGCTCTGAATATCTGTCGAGAATATACCCGCTCTTGCCGCTCAGCGAGGCATAGTGGTAGCCCTTGCCGTTGTCAAGCTGCCTGGTCTTGGCTCCGTCAACGGTTATGGCGAAGGTGTTTCGCTGGATGGGGCTTATCTGGTTTGACGAGTACACTATTGTCTTTTCCTTAGTATTGAAGCCAAGCATGTCCATCACCACCCAGTTGCCTTTTGTTATCTGCCTAATCTCCTTGCCATTGGCGTCGAGGAGATACAGATGGTTGTAGCCGTCCTTCTGGCTTTGCATCACGAACTTAGTGCAGTCCCAGGGCAGGAAGGCTATGGGATGCTGTGGCTCTACATATTTGTCGTCCTGCTCCCTGTACAGCTCGGCCTTCTTCTCTCCGTTGCTGGCATCGTAGCTGACGAGACGGCAGTCGTTTTGGTCGCGGTTTAGCTCGAACATGTATATGGTCTTGCTGTCCGGGCTCCAGCTGATGTTCGTGAAATACCTGTCCGTAGGGTCTCCTGCTTTCAGGTAAACGGTGTTCCCCGTAGTCAGGTCGTAGACACCTACCGTTACTTTGTGGGATGCCATTCCTGCCATGGGGTATTTCTCCGGTGCCTGTTCGGCCACTCTTGTGTCAATGTCTACCAGCGGATAGTCGGTTACCATGCTCTGGTCCATGCGGTAGAAGGCGAGCCTGTTGCCGTCCGGACTCCAGAAGAGCCCTCCCTCTATGCCGAACTCGTTGCGGTGTACGCTTTGCCCATATACTATGTCCCTGCTTCCGTCTGTGGTCAGCTGGCGGGTGTTGCCGCTTCCGTCGCAAACATAGAGCTGGTTGTCCTTGACAAATGCCGATGCCTTCGATGCCCTGTTCCATTCCTCGGTGTCGCTGCCGCTCACGCTGCCTTTCCATGTGGTCTTGCCGGTCTTCCAGTCTACGAGTGCCCTCTCCTTGCCGTCAGAGAGCAATACGAGAGGCCGGTCGGCATAGGGGAATTGGGCATAGAGCAGGCTCCTGACCTTCAGTCCCGACCAGGCCTTGGCGTTCTCAAGAGTGAGCAGCGTCTTCTCCCGGCCGCTTTTCTTGTCAACGATGAGACATTCCTCAACATCCAGGTGTATCAGCTCGTCGCCCCACCATGTCGTGAACTTGTTCTTTGGAACCATGTTGCGGTAGTTGTTGCCGCCATAGTTCAGGTCCTCCAGTGTGAATTGCCTTGTCTGTGCTGATGCGCTAATCGGTATCATGGTCAGAAACAGTATCTTGGCCAACAGTCTCAGAGTCTTAGTCGTCATAGTCGAAACCGTTATCTTTAAAGTTCTTCTTTCCTCCCTTGCGGCCCTTTCTGTCGTCCTGGCCAAACTTGCGGTCGCCCTTGGCACCCCATTTGTTGTCCTTTCCGCCCTTGCGGTCGCCTTTGCCGAACGTTTTCTCGTCGCGTCCCTTGCCGAAGCGGCGTCCCTCGCCTCTGTCCTCGCTGTCATGCTGGCGGCGTCCAAAGCGTGGAGCCTTGTCTTCCTTGCGCTCCTTCTGCCTCTCCAAGGACAGGAACTTGAACGACCTGATGTCGCTGCCCTCGTTCTCCTCCTCGGCAGTAATCCTCTCCTTGAACTCCCGGTTTTTCTTGAACCTGTGCTTCTGCGCCATCTCGGCCTTGTCCCTCTCCGTCTTGACGATGCCGCCCTCAGAGCGGAACTCCTTGAACTTGCCGTCAAACATGGAGTATCTTCTGAACTCGCATTCCAGTGAGCCGTTGAAGACAGGTATCTTTATAGAAGGCTTTAGTCCTATCTGCTCGAAACATTCCTCGCGGTAGCTCAATATCCAGGCGTCGTTGCCAGTGAAGGCGTGCTTCAGCCTCTCGCCAATCATCTTGTATGTGGCAAGGAGGTTGGGGGTGGAGATGCGCTCGCCGTAAGGAGGGTTGGTAATGATTATCGACTTCTCGGCCGGTTGCGTGAAGTCCTTGAAGTCCTGCTGGTCAACGGTTATGTCCTTGGTAAGTCCTGCTGCCCTGACGTTGAGCCTTGCCGTGTTCACGGCCTTCATGTCTACATCGTAGCCGTAAATGTGGTGTGCGAACTCCCTTTCCTGCGAGTCGTCGTTATAGATGGTGTCGAAAAGTTCCTGGTCGAAATCGGGCCACTTCTCGAATGCGAATTCCTTGCGGAACACTCCCGGCGAGATATTCCTGGCTATCAGTGCGGCCTCAATGAGCAGTGTTCCCGAGCCGCACATAGGGTCGATGAAGTCAGTGTCTCCCTTCCAGCCCGACATTAGTATCATTCCTGCCGCGAGCACCTCGTTGAGCGGGGCCTCCACGCTCTCCTGCCTGTAGCCCCTGCGGTGCAGGCTCTCTCCGCTCGAGTCAAGGCACAGGGTGGCCTTGTCCTCGGCAATGTGTATGTGCAGCCTGATGTCGGGGTTTGTTATTGATATGTTGGGTCTTGTCCCGGTTTTCTGTCTGAACTGGTCAACTATGGCGTCCTTGACCTTGTATGTGACGAAGCGTGAGTTGCGGAACTCCTCAGAGTATACCACAGAGTCTACGGAGAATGTCTTCCCCTCGGGAATATACTCAGCCCAGTCAATGGTCTGTACCTCGTTGTACACGTCGTCAGCCGAGTTGGCCTTGAAGTGGCGTATTGGTTTCAGGATGCGGATAGCCGTGTGCAACTGGAAGTTGGCACGATACATCATTTCCTTGTCACCGGAGAACGAGACCATTCTCCTTCCTATTTGCACGTTGTTTGCACCCAGTTGGGTGAGCTCCTGCGCCAGGACAGGCTCTAAGCCCATGAATGTCTTGGCAATGAGTTCGAATTCCATATTATTGTATATGTTTTAATAATGTTGTTTCTGAAGTGTTATTTCTTGTTTATCTTAGTTGTCTGAGGCTCCATGTCCTCTGTCACCCACACGTTGGCTCCAACCACACATCCCTCGCCGATGGTTACCCGTCCGAGGATGGTAGCGTTGGCATAGACTATCACGTTGTCCTGCAGTATCGGGTGGCGTGGTATGCCCTTTATCGGGTTGCCGTAGCCGTCGAGGGGGAAGCTCTTGGCACCGAGCGTCACTCCCTGGTATAGCTTTACGTTGTTGCCGATGATACAGGTCGCCCCGATAACCACTCCCGTGCCGTGGTCAATGGTGAAATACTCACCTATCGTAGCCTGCGGATGGATGTCTATACCTGTTTCCGAGTGCGCCATCTCCGTGATGATGCGTGGAATGAGCGGTACGCCGAGCAGGTGCAGCTCGTGGGCTATACGGTAGTTGGTAAGAGCCTTGATGACGGGATAGCAGGCTATAATCTCTGCGTAGCTCTCTGCCGCGGGGTCTCCGCAATAGGCTGCCGTGACGTCCGTGGCGAGCGTCTTCCTTATCTCCGGGAGCTTTTCCACAAGGCGCGTGGCTATCTGCTCGGCTGCCTCCCGCCTTCCGGTGGCATCTTTTCGCAGGCCGTTATCTTCCTCGCCGAAGCACAGTCCGGCCAGCACCTGTTCGGTAAGCAACTTGTGGAGTTTCTCCACGTTGACGCCTATCTGGTATTTTATTGTACTGAGATTTACTGATGATTTGCCATAATATCCAGGGAACAATATTGCCCTTGACAAATCAATGATATCTTCAAGCATCTTGCCTGAAGGAAGCGGGTCTCCGTCCGTGTGTTGGTGAAACAGGCCTTTCAGCGATTTCTCTTCCGAAAGGGTGTCTACTGTTTGTGTCAGTATGTGAGTCAGCTGCTGAGTACTCATCTATGTAATGTTGCTCGCGATTATAATTGCGCACAAAATTACTAATAATTGTTGGATTATGGAAGATAATAAGTGTTAATATTCATTTCGCGTGCAAAAAAAAGACTTGTAACACAATTGTAATACTTGTTTAAACTCCGTGTAACATGGCGGTGATAATTTTGCATGCAAAATAATTAAGTATCATTAAAACAGTTTGATGGAAACAATTTATCTAATCATTGTGGTCTTCCTGCTATGTCTGGCAGTATTCGACCTTTTCGTCGGTGTGAGCAACGACGCCGTCAATTTCCTCCAGTCGGCCATCGGTGCCAAGGTGGCATCCTTCCGCAAGGTGATGATTGTAGCTTCGCTCGGTGTCGTTATCGGAGCCGTGATGTCCTCGGGCATGATGGACGTGACGCGTCATGGCATCATGCTCCCCCTGCATTACTCGTTCCACGAGGTGATGGTAATCTTCCTTGCCGTGATGGTTACCGACGTTATTGTCCTTGACATGTTCAACACTCTTGGCATGCCTACTTCCACGACGGTGTCTCTGGTATTCGAGCTCCTTGGCGGAACGTTTGCCATTGCCCTGCTGAAGATGTCGGCCGACCCGTCGCTGGCATTCGCCGACCTTCTGAACACCGACAAGGCCTTGTCTGTAATCATCGCTATCTTCGTGTCTGTTGCCGTGGCCTTCTTCTTTGGCGTTATCGTGCAGTGGATATCGCGAGTTGTCTTTACCTTTAATTATGGCAGGCACTCACGCTATTCTATAGCCGTATTCGGAGGCATAGCCTTCACGGCCCTGGCCTATTTCATATTCCTGAAGGGTCTTGGCAAGTCGCCATATATCTCGGATGACGTGCGTGAGTGGATTAGCGCCAACATGAGCCTGCTGCTGCTGGGCACCTTTGTTGCCAGCACCCTTGTGATGCAGCTCCTTCACCTCATGCGTGTGAACATTTTCCGTTTCATTGTCCTTATGGGAACCTTTGCCCTTGCAATGGCTTTTGCGGGCAACGACCTCGTCAACTTCATCGGCGTGCCTCTCGCTGGTCTCGACTCATACGTTGACTATACAACCAATGGTGGAGGCATGACGCCTGACACCTTCCTCATGTCGTCGCTCATGGAGAGTGCCAAGACACCGCCTTTCTACCTGCTTGGCGCGGGCCTGATAATGATTCTTGCCATGGTTACGTCCAAGAAGGCGCAGAACGTCATCAAGACCAGCGTGGACCTGAGCCGTCAGGATGAGGGCGACGAGATGTTCGGAAGCAGCAAGGCTGCACGAAGCATCGTCAGGTTCTGCCAGGAGACTGCCGACTGGACAAGCTCCATTACCTCTCGCGTGCCAGTTCTGAAAGCTGTCTCCCGTTGGGTGGACGGACGTTTCAACCAGCAGGATGTGGTGCTCGACAATGGCGCCGCCTTCGACGTGGTCCGTGCCGCCGTCAACCTTGTGCTGGCCTCAATGCTTATCACCATCGGTACAAACTACAAGTTGCCGCTGTCTACGACCTACGTCACATTCATGGTTGCCATGGGTACCAGCCTTGCCGACCATGCCTGGAGCCGTGAGAGTGCCGTGTTCCGTGTTACGGGAGTGATATCCGTCATTGGCGGATGGTTCATCACAGCCGGTGTGGCCTTTGCTGTTGGTGGTGTCGTTGCCTTTGCCATGAGATTTGGTGGAATTTTCGTTCAGCTTGCCTTCATAGCCCTTGTGGTATTCGTGCTCGTGCGCTCCAACAAGGCTTTCAAGAAGAAAAGCTCTACTGCCGACAGCGATGACACCTACAGGCTGATGATGAGAAGCCGCGACCCGGAAATCGTTTGGGACTTGCTGCGCAAGCATGTCTCCAGGGTACAGACTCAGATGGCAGACTTTACTCTCGCCCAGTATAATGAAATCATCAGCGGACTGGTAGACAACAAGCCAAGCTCGCTGCGCCGTGTGTCGCGCGACTTGCGAAAGAACCGTGAGATGCTGAAGAAGCTGCGCAGGCAGGAGACTCTCGCACTGAGACGCATACCTGCTGACATGGCCATCGAGCGTAACACGTGGTTCCATGTCGGTGTCAACGCTTCCATGCAGTACATCTATGGGCTCATACGTATGCTCGACCCCATAAAGGAGCATGTCGACAACAATTTCAATCCTCTGCCAGAGGAGCTGGCTGCAGAGTACAAGCCGCTGCAGGCACGCATCAACGCATTGCTCACCGATACCAGCTCGTGTATCGCCACCAGCCGTTTCGACGAGTACCGCGACGTTCTTGCCGAGGCTGACAAGCTCAAGAACGAGCTGTCGGTTGTGCGCAAGAAGCATATCGACAGAATGCAGTCGGCCCACAACGCCAACCTCCAGATATCACTCGTATACCTTAATCTCCTGCAGGAGAGCCAGCAGCTGCTCAGCAACATGCGACATCAGCTCAGGGCTGCAAAGAAGTTCATGGACGACTGATAAAACAATTCAACCTTTATGGTTGGAACAACGCCCTGGGCCTTTGGCTTAGGGCGTTACAGTTTCCCGGCATACCGCTGACTACACTCCTGCTTCTGGTGAACGGCATATACCGACAACCTGTAATAATACAAGTACTTAAATTAGGAATTTTCTGTTACTAACTTTTTTATGTGTCTTATTTTCAGTTACTTCGGATTTTGGTTCTTGTAGTGTTTCAGTATTGGCACTGCAAATATAACGTTTTTTTTGGAAACGGACAATAAACATTTGGAAAAAGTTGGCCCGCGGTATTACAAACGTACTCTCCTTCAGCTCACTGACGCTGACAATGCGTACTGTTAGTTCCATATGTATTATTATGCCTCAATGAATGTGCAACCGAAAAATGAAAAATGAAAAATGAAATATTAAGACCATCATGAGTAGAAACTACTTTATATATATTATAATATATTATATATATTATAATATATATATTTTCTCGCAGATTGCAAAAACGCTTAATATTTCATTTTTCATTTTTCATATTTCACTTCAGCGTTACATAGCGGCATATACCTTCATTTAGTCAAAGAACTCTTTCGGCTGCAAATATACGACCTTAATTGCAAACAAAAAAAACGTTAACTAAATTAAAATGGTATTTTCAAATGTGAAAGCCGTACAGTATGGCTATAATAATGGGGTACTCTTACGAAAACAGCCTGTTTTAGCAGGCTGAGACAAAATAATAGCACACGTAGCTGTGGGAGCCTCCGCAGATGCGTGTGATAAGAATATCATACAGGTAAGATTCTCCTCTCACCGTTGTGTGACAGGAGCGATATCTAGTACTGTTTTATTGGTGTGTGAGCAGTTTTCGTGGTTTTTCCACGTTATCGTAATAGTGGTTAATGCTCTGAACCTCAATATATTATGCCGATAAGTGTTTTGTTAAATAAGCTTAACTCGCAAAAATCGCAAAAACGGCCCCGAAAACCTATTGCAAAACGAATGAAAATGTTGTATCTTTGCACCTGTAACGTTACGAAAAACACAACAACCAACTAAATGTTAAACTATTAAATCATTAAAACTATGAACACAATCAAGTATTCTTTAGCAATGCAGGGGAACCCTACGAACCCCGAGGAGCCAGACAAGGCGTATGCGAGGGTGCAGCTCAACGAGATAATTTCCACCCAGAGGTTCATCAACCACATCAGCGAGCACAACGGCGTATTCTCGAAGGGTACCGTGAAGGGCGTGACCACCGACATGGTAAGCTGCCTGCGCGAGATGCTCGTGGCTGGCAACAAGGTGATTATTGACGGGCTTGGCGAGTTCAGCATCTCGCTTTCGAGCGTAGGTGCGGAGAGCATGGATAAGTTCACCGCCAGCAACATCAAGTCCGTAAACCTTGTGTTTAAGCCTGCCGAGGAACTGCAGAACCTTATCAAGGATGCCACCTTCACACAGGTATCGTCCCGCAAGGTGCAGGCTGCCGTTCTCGCTGCCGAGAAGAAGGGTGAAGGAACTGTCGACATTGACGCCGCTAAAAACAAATAAGCCATGAAGATGTCGAGCGAACAGAAGCATAGCATTATACAGGCCATCCTGACGTTCATATCGTCCGTGCTATGCGCCATCACAGCATCATCGTGCGTAGCGCATGCGCTGTGAGGTCGGAGGATTGATGATTGATGATTGATTATTGATGGTTGATTATTGATGGTTGATTATTGATGATTGATGATTGATGATACCATTATCGAAGGGGTGCGAGAGGTTTGAGGGGTGGAGGGTTAAGAAAAAAAGTTTCGGTATTGCAACTTTGGGCTGGGAGCTTACGTCAAACAGATAATCAAACAAATATGATTATGAATAAAATGACGTTTAAACTCCTGGCCATTCTTTTGGCGGTTGTTATGGTCTCCTGCTCATCGGGAGAAAAAATGAAAAACAATAGTGGCGATAAGGCCGTGGCTTCACGTCAGGTAAAGGAACTGCCGTATTTCAAGAGGGTAATCCTAAATGGCGCCTTCGAGGTATGCTATGAACAGTCTGATTCGCTGAACGTTGAGGTGCGTGGCAGCAAGGAGGTTGGGAGGAATGTTGTCGTGAAGGTAGAGAACGAGACACTCGACATCAGCCTGTCCAACAAGGATTTGCTGCGTCTGAACCGCTCACAGGTAGCTTCGGTATATGTGTCGTCGCCCGACCTGGTAGGTGTTGTGATGCGAGGCGCAGGCGATTTTGAGGCCAAGGGAACTGTTGATACCGACACGCTCGACATTCAGCTGCTCGGTGCAGGCAACGTAGAGTTCGACAACATCATCTGCGATAACGCTTATTTCTTTCTGCGTGGAGCCGGCAACATTGAGGTTGACAACATTACGTCACAGAATACCGAGATACAGCTCATGGGGGTCGGCGAGGCTGATGTCAACTTCGTGAACTCCGGCAATCTGAAATGCGTGCTGAGAGGTGTCGGCAACATCGACGTAGAGGGTGATGTCCGCACGTTCACCAAGAGTGTGTCGGGAACGGGAAGCATAGATGCAGACAAGCTCAGGGTAGGGGGCTGAGGTCGGAGGATTGATGATTGATTATTGATGATTGATGATTGATGATTGATTATTGATTATTGATTATTGATGATTGATGATACCATTATCGAGAGGTTCGGAGGTCTGAGGGCTGAGGTCATATGTGGAAAACCAAAAAACTGCTAAAAAGTTTTCTTATTCCACCAAATATAATTACCTTTGTACCAAATTTTAAGTACAAAGGTATTTTTTTTATATGAAATATGCCATTATAGCTGCGGGAGAAGGTTCCCGTCTTGCTGCCGAGGGGGTGGCGGAGCACAAGCCTCTGGTGAGAGTCCATGGAGAATGCCTGGTGGACAGGCTGCTGCGGATATTTGCAAGCAACGGTGCTGATGACATCTTTGTGATTTGCAACGAGCAATATACAGACGTGGCAAGCCATCTGGAAAGGCTTGAGCGCGAGGGCCTTGACGGCCAGCGGATACCCTTGAGGCACATTGTGAAGAGCACGCCCAGCTCCATGCACAGTTTCTTCGAGCTAAGCAAGCTGATAGGCGAGGGGCCTGTCGTGCTGACAACAGTAGATACCATTTTCCGTCCTGACGATTTTGCCAAGTACATAGCGGCGTTGGAAAAGGCGCTTGCCAAGGGCTACGATGGGATGATGGGAGTGACTGATTATGTCGATGACGAGAAACCCCTGTACGTAAGCGTTGACAGTGGCAACTCCATCACTGGCTTCCATGACCTGTGTGTAGACGGGTGCAGGTATGTCTCTGGCGGCATCTATGGTCTCAATACCGACTGTCTGAAGACGCTTGCCGACTGTATGGAGAAAGGAGTGAGCCGTATGCGCAACTTCCAACGGGCACTTGTCGTTGACGACCGCCGCCTGTTGGCATTCCCCTTCACGAAGGTGCTCGATATAGACCATGCGTCTGATATAGCGAAGGCCGAACAATTCCTTGCGGAGTAAGTATGTCTACAGGGGCTTTATCAGACAAGAGGATAATAGCTGTCAGCCGTGACGTGAGGTTCTCGCCAAACAGCGTTGACAAGGACATGGCCATCTTGCAGGCTGTGGCCAGTAGGCTTGCTGCCGATTACGTCGTCGTTGACGAGAACAGGCTGGAGCCTGATATGGAATGTGACATCTGCCTGTCGATGGCACGCAACAGCGCTACGCTCGACATCCTTGCAGGCATGGAGCAGCGTGGGCTGGTGGTAGTGAACAGTCCTGACAGCGTCAGGGCATGCCGCCGCTCGGCAATAGAGGCGGTGATGAGCAACCTTGGCGTCCCGTTGCCGCCACGGCATGGGGAGGATGGCTACTGGATAAAGCGTGGCGACATGGCGGCGCAAACGAGTAGCGACGTGCGCTATTGCCGTGACAGGGATGAGCTGGAGGCTGCGAGGCGTGACTTCGCCACGAGGAACATAACCGATTATACTGTTTCCGCACATGTCGTTGGCGATCTGATAAAATGGTATGCCGTAAAAGGTGGCTTCTTCAGATACTTCTATCCCTCGGACGACGGACGTTCCAAGTTTGGAGACGAGAGCCTCAATGGACAGGCACACCATTATGCCTTCGAAGCCGCGGCGCTGCACGAGGCTGTCGACGCT
Source organism: Prevotella sp. P3-122 (assembly GCF_002251365.1). Lineage (GTDB taxonomy): Bacteria > Bacteroidota > Bacteroidia > Bacteroidales > Bacteroidaceae > Prevotella. The sequence goes on along the minus strand of NZ_NPJH01000002.1, from coordinate 69,507 downwards.
GTGGCGCGTGAGACAGGCATCGTTGCCTACGGAGGGGATGCGATAGTCAGGGCGGACGGCTCGTTCTGCATCATCGACTTCAACGACTGGCCCAGTTTCTCACGGTGCAGGGATGAGGCAGCCGATGCCATAGCGGCATTCGTGATGAGGAATTACAACAGACAGAAGAGTATTTAGCAATAATAAAAGGAATAACGATTTTAAGAGATGAATAGCAGTAATGGAACTACGTTCAGGGAACTTCTGCAGGCATCGTTCAAGTCAAACGATACCGAGGAGTGGCTCGACGTGCACTTTACGCGCCCTATAGGACTTGTCTTCGCACTGTTCTGGAACAGGTTTGGGGTACATCCCAATGTCATAACAATATTGTCCATCTTCCTTGGCATAGCAGCGGGATATATGTTTGTCTTCACCGACCTGTGGCATAACCTTGCTGGCGTGGTGCTGCTGATGTTCGCCAACTTCTGCGACTCCACCGACGGACAGATGGCCAGGCTCACGGGGAAGAAAACACTCATCGGACGTATGCTCGACGGCTTCTCGGGCGATGTGTGGTTCTTCTGCATCTATGCAGCCTTCGCCTACAGGCTCATGGACGAGACAATACCCTTCAGCGACTGCACGTGGGGGCTGATGAGCTGGGTGCTTGCAGTGGTTGCAGGACTGATTTGCCATTCGCCCCAAAGCTCGTTGAGCGACTACTACAGGCAGATACACCTTTTCTTCCTCAAGGGAAAGGAAGGGAGCGAGCTTGACAACTATGCCCAGCAGCGCGCCATATACGAGTCGCTGCCCAAGTCGCAGCTGCTCGCACGGACGTTCTACTTCAACTACTCCAACTATTGCAAGAGCCAGGAAAAGCGTACACCGGTGTTCCAGAAGTTCTTTGCGGCTGTATGCTCGACATACAAGGGTGCCGAGGCTATGCCAGACGGGCTCAGGCAGGAGTTCCTGGCTGGAAGCAGGCCGCTGATGAAGTACACAAACATACTGACCTTCAACACCAGGGCCATCTGCATATATGTCACGGCCCTCACGGGATTGCCGGAGCTGTATATGCTCTTTGAGATTACCGTTATGCAGGCCCTGTATGTGTACATGCGCCGTCGGCATGAGAAACTTTGTGAGATTACACTTGAAAAAATAAACAGACAATGATTAAAGGATATATTTTCGATTTTGGCGGAACGCTCGATACGGCGGGATGCCATTGGGGACAGATGCTATGGCACGCCTACCAGCGCCAGCAGATACCAGTCAGCGAGGAGCAGTTCAGAGAGGCATACGTCTATGCCGAGCGCACTTTGGGGCGCACGCCCATCATACAGAGCGACTACTCGTTCCATAAGACCCTTGAGGTGAAGATACGCATTGAGATGGAGTATCTGTGCACGTCGGGTGCGTGGCAGGCCGACGAGGCCGAGTTCACACGGGGCCACAAGGCGGTGCTGGAGGATGTCTATTCCAAGGTAGTAGAGGTGACATCCCATAGCCGTGAGGTGCTGTCACAGCTTGCTGCCAGTTACCCGATGGTGCTGGTGAGCAATTTCTATGGAAACATATCGCACGTGCTGGAGGAGTTCCACCTGTCGGAGTTCTTCAAGGACATCGTAGAGTCGGCTGTTGTTGGAGTCAGGAAGCCCGACCACCGCATCTTCCTCCTTGGCGTTGAGGCTCTTGGACTTAAGCCGGAGGAGTGCATAGTAGTTGGCGACAGCTTCTACAAGGACATAGAGCCTGCAAAGAAAGCAGGATGCCAGGCCGTATGGTTCAAGGGCGAGGGATGGACGGAGCAGCAGTATGACGAGACTTTGCCCGACAAGATTATCACGGACTTAAATCAGTTGCTGTAATGCTGCTGAGGGCCGTTATCCATTCGTTATTACCAACCTTTAAGGAGAGTATATGATCAGGACGTTATTCGCATTTTTCCTTCTGGCTGTAACCATGACGGTGAACGCTCAGAAGATTAGCGGTGTTGTTGTCGATGCTGAGACTGGCGACACGCTGCTCTATCCGAGTGCGTCGTACAAGGGGCACCATGTCGCCGTGAGCGGCAACGCCATGGGAGCATACACCATACAGCGCCACAATGGCTGGCAACTGACGTTCAGTGCCGTGGGATATAAGTCGAAGACTGTCAACGTGACGGCCTCCACGCCTTCCGTGCTCAACGTGAAGCTAAAGCCTGACACAAAGCAGCTCAGCGAGGTGGTGGTGAAGTCGAAGAGAGGAAAATACAGCCGGAAGGACAATCCCGCCGTGGAGCTTATGAGAAGGGTCATCGAGGCAAAGAAGAAGACAGACCTTGAGAACCACGACTTCCTGCAATACAGCAAGTACCAGAAGATTACCCTTGCCGTCAACGACATCAAGCCATCTGACCTCGACAGCGGCTTCTTCGCAAAGAAGCAGTGGCTCATCGACCAGATAGAGACAAGCCCGTTCAATCATAAGCTCATACTGCCGGTATCTGTTGACGAGACCGTAACGCAGCACATATACCGCAAGGACCCAAAGACGGAGAAGAGTATCATCAAGGGACAAAGCTCTACGGGCGTAAACCAGCTCATCCAGACTGGCGACATCCTGAACGTTGCCCTGAAGGACGTGTTTACCGACGTGGATATTTACGACGACTACGTACGCTTGCTACAGTATCCTTTCGTGAGCCCTATTGGCAAGAATGCCATCGGATTCTACAGATACTATATCCAGGACACCGTCTACGTAGACCGTGACCTGTGCTACCATCTGGAGTTCCTTCCGAACAACCAGCAGGACTTCGGATTTCGTGGCGAGCTGTATATCCTTGCCGACTCCTCACTCCACGTAAAGCGGTGCGACCTGACAATACCCAGGCGCAGCGATGTCAACTTTGTCGAAAACCTGCATGTCTCACAGCAGTATACGAAGCTTGCCAACGGTGAGTGGGCATTGACCGTCGACGACATGATTGTGGAGATGAAGCTTGCAAGGGCATTCGGCAACTTCCTTGTCACCAGGGTGACCCGTCTGAGCGACTACGCCTTCGACGAGATACCGCGACAGCTCTTCAAGGGCAAGGCCAAGGAACGCAAGGAGGCCGACGCCATGATGCGCGACGAGGCGTTCTGGAACCAGTACCGCTCGGTGGAGCTTACCAAGAGCGAGTCGTCGATGGACGCATTCATTCACCGCATAGAGCAGCTTAAGGGATTCAAGTATTTCATTTTTGCCGGCAAGGCTCTCATTGAGAACTTTGTCGAGACAGGTGACGTGAACCATCCAAGCAAGTTCGACATAGGACCGGTGAATACCATGATTTCCAAGAACTTCATTGACGGTTACCGTTTCCGACTGTCGGGACAGACCACGGCAAACCTCAACAAACACTGGTTCGCAAGCGGCTATATAGCACGTGGCATAGACTCGAAGAAGACATATTACGACGGACAGCTCACTTACTCCTTCAACAAGAAGGAATATCTGCCCAGGGAATTTCCTAAGCGCACCATTACATTCTCGTCGTCATATGACGTGATGGCACCGTCGGACAAGTACATGCCTACGGACAAGGACAATGTCTTCACGGCATTCAAGTGGACTACTGTCGACAAGATGATGTTCTACAACAGGCAGAAGCTGGCCTTCGAGTACGAGCAGGAATGGGGCCTGAAGACATTGGCATACATCAAGAGGGAGGTCAACGAGGCCGCCGGTAACATTGAGTTCGGACGCCAGAAACTAAACACCACGGAGCTGTCACTACAATTGCAGCTCGCTCCGGGCCGTACATATATCAATACCAAGCAGCGCAGGCTGCCCATCAACCTCGATGCTCCCGTGTTCGGACTCGGACACACCCTCGGTATAAAGGGATTTCTTGGCGGTGACTATCGCTACAACCTCACCGAGGCAAGCATATACAAGCGGTTCTGGGTAGGCTCATGGGGTAAGATAGACACATATCTGAAGGCCGGGGCACAATGGAACAAGGTGCCATTCCCGCTGCTCATCATGCCTGCGGCTAACCTCTCGTATATTGTAGAGGACGGAACATTCAACCTTATCAACAACATGGAGTTCCTCAACGACCGCTATGCAAGCCTGGACGTAAGCTGGGACCTCAATGGAAAAATCCTCAACCGTATACCACTGCTCAAGAAGCTGAAGTGGAGAGAATACATAGGCGTGAAGTGCCTGTGGGGTGACCTTACTGACAAGAACAACCCCATGTTGCCGGAGAATGTCGGTGACCCGGAACTGTGGCAGTTCCCGCAGGGCAGCTATGTCATGGATCCCAAGCGGCCGTACGTGGAGCTTATTGCCGGTGTTCACAACATCTTCAAGCTGTTGCATGTAGAATATGTAAGGCGACTGAACTACAAATATCTGCCGACAGCACATAAGGACGGCATAAGGTTTATGGTCAGAATGACATTCTGACGCATCACGCAGGACCTCTGAGAGACTCCAACGAATAGTGCCGACGGTCGGTGACCGTAGGAATTTACCGGAACTTTCACCTTAATACATAGAGGGCATGTCACTTCGATTTTGACATGCCCTCACGTTTTTCGCTTTTGACTATTGCTATTATTTTTTCTGATTTCGTACCAAAAAGTCATTTGTTTCCATTCTTTTTTGTACTTTTGTACAGTCAATACGAATTTACCTCTCTACTTGGCATTGCGGGTGGGAGGTGTTTTGGTTGGAGGGATAGGAAATGAATGTGCTCATAGCAGACAATCAGGGTATCACCCGGGCAGGATTGATGTACATACTGCAATCCGTCAATGAGGTGGAAAGCAGGTGTGTTGCTGACAAGGCAGGACTAATAGAAGAACTAAAGTCCTGTCCGAATGGCGTTGTCATTGTAGACTATACTTTGTTCGACATCAACGATGCTGCCGAACTGCTGGTTCTTGGTGACAGATTTCCTACAGCCTGTTGGCTGCTGTTCAGTGATGATCTGAGCACCGATTTCATCCGACTGGTCTTAGCGTCAAGCACACGATTTGGTATTGTGCTCAAGGATAGCCCACTATCTGAAATACGAATGGCGATTAGTACAGCCCTTTCTGGACAGAGGTATATATGCCAAAGGGTGACGGAGCTACTGCTCAGACCTGAGAGGAAAGAGGAGATTGTCAAACTCACTGCCACAGAGACTGACATACTGAAAGACATAGCCCTTGGTATGACAACTAAGGAAATAGCAGAGAAGCGTTTTTCCAGTTTCCATACTGTCAATACCCACCGCAAGAATATTTTCCGGAAACTCGGGGTGAACAATGTGCATGAGGCAACCAAATATGCTTTAAGAGCAGGATTGGTAGACTCTGCGGAATACTATATTTAATAAGAAACGGACAATTAGGGGTACGTGGGTCAGGATATTCCTTTATTAATATGTTTTGGGTAAGGACAAAAAAAAGACCAAATTGTCTCCCGACAAAATTGGTCCTGTTTTCTAACTAACTTATTATCAACTATTCATTACTCATTTCTTAATCTCGTTGCAAATATACACCCTTTTTTCTGTAGCTACAAGGAAATTTTGAAAAAATATCACGTAAACGTTTGCGCTTTCAAATATATTTCCTATATTTGCAGCATGACAGTCATTGCATGGCCTTTGACCTTTCTGAAAATATGCAGTGATTGGCATCAAATACGAAGTAACCTATAGCCTAAGAAATATGAAAAGACATAGAGTATCATTAAAGGACCTTGCCGAGGAACTGGGTGTCAGCATCGCGACCGTGTCGAGGGCGTTGCATGGTAGCCATGAGGTTGGCGATGATATGAGGAAAAAAGTTGTGGAACTTGCCAAGCTGCGGAACTACAGACCAAACCCTTTCGCTCAGAGCCTTCGCAAGGAGTCGCCTCATATTATAGGAGTAATTGTACCCAATCTCGTTACGCATTACTATGCTGCCGTTCTTGACGGTATTGAACAATATGCCTCCAAACTGGGATATTCGGTCTTTAGTGCAAACAGCCATGAGAGCTGTGAGCTGGAGAAACGTGCAATAGAGAACTTCCTTGCACTGCATGTGGAGGGCATCATTGCCTGCCTGGCGCAGGACACCATTGACTACAGTCATTTCGAGCAATTGCACGACATGGGCGTACCGACGGTGTTTTTTGCCCGTACATGCATGCCGGACAAGTTCTCACAGGTTGTGGCCAATGGTGACGAGGCGGCTTTTGAGGCTACCATGCATCTCATAGAGACTGGATCGAAGCGGATAGCGTTTATTGGAGGACCAAACCACCTGGATATGGTGAAGAGACGTAAGCATGGCTATCTGCAGGCATTGAAGGAGGCACGCATACCCATTGACCGTAGACTGGTGGTGTGCGACAAGATAGACTTTGAGGTTGCACGCAACGCCACGATACAGCTGCTGCAGTCAGAAGACCGGCCCGATGCCATACTGGCATTTAATGATATCGTCACTTATGCAGCCTTTGACGCTATCAAGTCTCTTGGCATGAGCATTCCTGAGGATGTTGCCATCATAGGCTTTACCGATGGCGACACTGCGGCTTTCGTTACTCCGCGCCTGTCGGCAATCATGGACCAGGCCAGTGTGCAGGGAATGAAGGCTTGCGAACTGCTGATGAAGAATATCAACGGCGATACAAGAATATACAGGGAAGTAGTGCCGATGATACTCAAAATAAGGGAAAGCTCGGAGAAGAATTTGTAATTAGCTAAAGTTTCACATCCTTATAACTATTATCTATCGCGCTGTAAGCGCAAAAGAACATAGCCCAGGGTAGAGCGTAGCGACACCCTGGGCTATGTCATGTGGGTAATGGTCGCGCTGAAAGCGCGTGCTGCCCTCGTGATTTATTACCAGATGTGTGCCCTCTTGTTCTTGGGAATGTAGAGCTTGTCTGATTTCTTGATGCCGAAGGCCGTGTACCACTCATCTATGTGTGGCAGAGCGCCGTTTACTCTTGCTATGTTGGGTGAGTGAACGTCATTAGTAAGCAGCATGTCCATATACTCTGGACGGTTGTTGCTTGCCCATATACGTGCCCAGCCAAGGAAGAAGCGCTGGTCGGCTTTAAGACCGTCTATCTCGGCAGCTGCTGTACCTGCGTTGTGCATGGCTCTAAGGGCAACGTTCAGTCCGCCATTGTCGCCGATGTTCTCACCGAGAGTCTGTTTGCCGTTAATCTTCTTGCCGTTCACTACTTCGATGTTGGAGAAATAGTCCTCCAGAACCTTCGTGCGCTTGTCGTAGGCTGTTTTGTCGGCCTCTGTCCACCAGTTGCGCTGGTTGCCTGTCTTGTCGAACTGACATCCCTGGTCGTCAAAGCCGTGTGTCATCTCGTGGCCGATGACAGCTCCTATGGCACCATAGTTGATGGCATCGTCTGACTCGGGGTCGAAGAACGGTGGCTGTAGGATGCCGGCAGGGAAGCAAATCTCGTTGGTTGTGGGATTGTAGTAGGCGTTGATGGTCTGCGGTGACATGAGCCATTCCGTCTTGTCCACGGGCTTGCCCACTTTCCTGTTCAGATCGTCAATCCAGAAATATTCCTTGATATTGGCGAGGTTCTCGTATAGTGACAGAGAGTCGTTGATGACGAGGTTGGTGTAGTCCTTCCACTTGTCGGGGTAGCCAATCTTGACGATGAAGTGCTCAAGCTTGTCCTTGGCCTGTGCCTTGGTGGGCTCGCTCATCCATGTAGCCTCGCTGATGCGCTGGGCCAATGCTGTCTGCAGGTTGCCGACAATCTCCAGCATGCGCTTCTTGCTGCTTGCAGGGAAGTATTTCTCGCAGTACATCTGTCCGATGGCATCGCTGAGGACGGAGTTTACGAGAGAGTTGGCACGCTTCCAGCGGGGAAGGTCTGCCGGTTGGCCGTTCAGTGTCTGGCTGAACTCGAACTGCGCCTTGCGGAACTCGTCGGACATGCAGCTTGAGGCTCCTGCTATGATGCGTATCTCGGCGTAGGACTTCAGATTGTCGAGGTCTGTGTCGGCAAGTATCTTCTCTACCTCGTGTATAGGCTCGGGCTGCCCGAGGTCTACCTCATTGAATACAGGGAAACCGCTTACCCAGAATACTGTTGGCCAGTCAATGCCTGGGTACTGCTCGATGAGCTCTGCGTAGGTAAGTTTATGATAGTTGGCGTTGATGTCGCGGCGCTTCACCTGGTCGTAGCTTACCTTGGCAATGCGGTTCTCGATTTCCATGACGGCCTCCACCTTCTTTGCAGCCGTCTCGGCGTCATAGCCGACAAGCTGGAAGAGCTTGGTCATGTAGGTCTTGTAGGCTCCGACAACGGCCTTCGACTGCGGGTCCTCATTGAGATAATATTCCGGTGTGCCCAGTCCCAGTCCGGCTTGCGATATGGCTACGATGTTGTTGCCGGCGTTCCGCTGGTCTGCTCCCACACCCCATGCGTACATCATGGTAGACTCACCCTTGCGGTCGAGCTCTGCCGTAACACGCTGGTATTCCTTGCGGTCCTTGATGGCTTTAATCTTCTCCAGGTTTGCCTTTATTGGGTTGAAGCCTTCCTTGTTGAGCCGCACGCTGTCCATCATGAGGTTGTAGAGCGTGCCAATCTTGTAGCCCAGGGTGCCGCGCTGCTGGGGCGTATTGGCAAACTGGAGTATCAGCTCCTGTATCTGCAGCTGGTTCTGGTCGTAGAGGTCCGAGAAGGCACCGTTGGTGACATGCTCGTTGTCAAGAGGATGACTTTTCAGCCATGTTCCTGTAGAGTACTGAACGAAGTCGGTACCAGGCTTTACGCTGGTGTCCATGTTGGACTTGTCAAAACCTTTAAGGTTCTGTGCGCTGGCGGAGAAGTTCCATATAGAAAGTGCCAGCATCGTAAGCATTGTTTTCTTAATCATAGTTGTTTATATGTTTATTGTAATCATATTCCTGTAATGGAATTCGTAATCTTAGACGATGCTCATGTGGCAAATGCTACAAGCAACAGGACATTTTTTCTCCGATTACATCTCTTTGTCGAGTCTGTCACGCCATAGGTATTTGCGGGTTTCGTGAACAAGGACGCCGTTGAGGAACAGTAGCGACAGCAGGTTGGGTATTGCCATCAGGGCGTTCATGCAGTCGGCAATGTTCCATACAATGTTCAGGCTTGCCACGCTGCCAATGAATACTGCCGCAATGTAGAGTATGCGGTAGACGTATGTCCAGCGTTTGCCCTTCAGGTACTCCACGGCACTATCGCCATAGTAGCACCAGCCAAGTATCGTGCTGAAGGCAAAGGTCAGCAGCCCGAAGCTTAGCAGCGGCGCACCGACGTAGGGTATCTTGTTGAAAGCCATCTTGGTCAGTGCGGCACCGTCGCTGTAGTTGATGTCAGGATAGGCTATGACGCTGCTCACGATGACAATGCCGGTAAGGGCGCAGATGACCACGGTGTCCCAGAATGTGCCAGTAGATGATACAAGCGCCTGGCGTACGGGATTGCGTGTCTGGGCTGCTGCGGCAACTATTGGCGCGCTGCCCAGTCCTGACTCGTTTGAGAACAGGCCTCGGGCAATGCCGTAGCGTGCCGCCATCATGACGCTTGTTCCGACAAATCCTCCGCCTGCCGCCTGGGGAGAGAATGCTGAGTTCACGATCAGCGACAGGGCTGGCCATAGGTAGTTGTGGTTCACAATCAGTATGTATATGCAGCCAATGACATAGAACAGGGCCATAAAAGGCACGAGCATGCCGCAGACCTTGGCAATGCTCTTCACGCCGCCAAGTATAACGGCTGCCGTTAGGGCGCAGACGATGGAGCCCATTATCCAGGGCGATATGCCGTAGGTGCTGTTGGCTATTGTCGCTATGGCGTTGGCCTGAACGGTATTGCCGATGCCGAATGAGGCTATGGCAGTGAATATGGCGAACATTATGGCGAGCTTCTTCCATCCCAGTCCTTTCTCAAGTGCATACATCGGACCGCCAAGCATGTTGCCGTTAGTTGTCTGCTGGCGGTATTTGATGGCGAGAAGGCCCTCGGCATACTTTGTGGACATTCCGAAGACTCCAGTCAGCCAGCACCAGAATACTGCTCCAGGGCCACCAAGGGCAATAGCCGTTGCCACGCCGATGATGTTGCCGGTACCTATGGTTGCGGCGAGGGCTGTAGCGAGAGCGCCAAATTGTGATACGTCGCCCGATGCGTCCTTGTCGCGCCGTATGCTCAGCCTGATGGCTGTAAGGAGCCGCAGCTGCGGACAGCGGAGCCTGATGGTGAGGAAGACGTGCGTTCCCAGCAGAAGGATTATCATTGGCCATCCCCATAGCAGGCTACTTGCGGCAGCAAAGAAGTCGTTGATTGTTTCCATGTTGTTATTGGTCTTGTGTTTGTGTGTCGTCGAAGCGTACCTTCACGTTCTCGAAGCCCATAGAGCGAAGAAGGTTGTCTATCTGGTCGGCAGCGTTGCGCTCTGCGCTTCTGATGTTTGCAGGCGTAACGCATCTCTGCCTCATCTTGGTGTATGCTTTTTTGTATAGAGCCTCGTGGTCGGCAGGACTCCATTTGCCCACCTCGAAGAAAGAGCGCGTGCGGGTCTCGTCAATGAAGTTCTCGTCGAGCAGTTTTATGGCAGGAAGTATTGCCACCACGGTGTCGTTGTCGGCACTTAGCCAGCCTTCACGTGTGTCACGCATGTCGATGCCGAGGCGTAGGGTGCCAAAGTATATGCGCACAAGGTGGTCGTCGCCAAAGAAACCGGTGCGCGTGGTGTCTACGAGTTCCTCGTCGCTGACTGAGAGAAACTCCCATTCGCCTATGTTCCTGACGCTCTCTATCTGTGCCTTGCTGATGCTTATGCCCTGGTCGCTCGTCTGTATGCCTATGGTGTTGTTTCTGTTGAGCCATGCAATCACACCGATGATGACAGCTACACATATTAATATAGGTAGAATGAGACGGTAGTTGCCGAACATCAACGAGAATAGAGACAATATCTTTTTCTTAATGCAGGTTTTCATCCTTTATAAGTTTAGGAATGTCAGACAAAGTGAATTTCTTGCGGAAAGTCACGGTTATGTTCTCTTTCTTGTATCCCAACTGCTCAATGATGGGGATGATGGTACGTGCGGAGCTTTGCCTTGCTCCCTCAACGATGCCAAGGCGTGGAATGTCGCTGATGATGCTGTCGCGTCCCTCACGTTGGTAGCGTGTCAGCTCGGCATCGGTGAAATTGCTTCGCAACAGCGCGACATATTGCTTTACCTCCTTGTGGTCTACCTTTGTACTGGTAAGTACTATTTGAGGGTCGGGAAGGATAATCTCAATCTGGTCTCCGCTGCGCCTGATGTTGTCTTCCGAGAAATTGGAAAGGTCAACGTATGCCTTCAGAGTTGCGTTTACGGGTATGGCTACCTGACGTTGTCCGACGGGCAGGTCAATGGTGAACTTCCTGTTCATGATGGAGCCCGTCAGCTGCTTGGTGTCGCTGTGGGTTATTATCCTGTGCATCTGGTATTCAGTGGTGTAGAGACGTGAGCATTTCTGTATCTGCATCACCATGGTTGGAATGGTGTCTATGTAAATCTGCTCTTCGTTTATCGTCTGCTTGTCGTGTGAGCATGCTATGAACGACAGGCAAAAGAGCATAAGTATCAGCAACTTGTTTGGCATAACAATTGATTTTTGTTGGCAAAGTTAGCAAAAAAATGTCAAATTCACATTTAATTCATGTTTTTTGTTGTTTATGATTAAACAATTGTTCGCTTCGGGTGTCTATATAATAGTCACGTTGATGTGATTAAATGTTTTATTACTATACAAAAAAGGAGATTTTATTATGAAGAGAATTTTCATGTTTTTGGTTGCAGCCTTAATGGCTTGCACGACAACATTCGCACAGTCGCAGAACGAAAAAGTTCAGGAACGTAAGGCCGTTGACAAGACACAGCTTATCAAGATGCGTACCGAAGCTATGGTAAAGCAACTTGGACTCAATGAGGCACAGGCAGAAAAATTGTTGGCTCTCAATACAGAGTATGCAGACAAGTTGCCGGGAATGAGGGGCAATCGTGGACAACGCGGCAACCGTGGACAAGGCGGTGAGCGTCCGTCGAGCGAGGAGATGCAGAAGAAAATGCAGGAAAGCAAAGCTGCAATGGTAGCATATAACACCAAACTGAAAACCATCCTTACGGAGGAGCAGATGGCAAAGTACACCGAAATGCAGAAAAGCAGAGCTCAGCGTGGTGGCAACCGTCAGGGAGGCACACGCGGACAGGATGGCAACAGAACTGACAAATGAATTCTAAACAAATAGTGTTTTTTAATAGATAGCAAGTTTATTATATCGTGTGATAACTCAATAGGTATCGTATTTGGGTTGAGGCATCTTCTATGTGAATAGGGGATGCTTTTTTGTGTTTTGTAGTTTCAATTATTATATGTATCTTTGCACATGAAAATCTGGCTGCAACCACACAGACAGTGTATGATAATAACATTAAGGAAACATAAAAATCGTTTGACCATGAGAAAAATATTGTCTATACTGTCCTTGGCTCTTGTCCTTGGCATGACGACAGGGTGTAAGGAGGAAAAGAAGAGTAACATTATTATAACAGAGAAACCTAAGCCGGTGACTCCAAAGAAACCGCAGAAGATTGGTGACTATGAGCAGTCTTTAAAGGTGGAGTGGAGGGGTATCAAGTACACTGTTGAGATGAAGCTCACGGCCTGTGACTCGCTCCCTATGGTCAAGGATGGCGCAAACCTGTATTTCGACAATGTCATAGTGCTAAGGATTGTAAGGCAAGACGGCGTAGAGTTCTATTCACACAAGTTTACGAAGAGGAATTTCGACCAATACCTGCCCGACAACTACCGTAAGAATGGTGCCTTGCTTGGCATCGTCTATGTGAAGTCCGACAGCCAATTTCTGTATTTTACTGCCAGTGTGGGCTCGCCCGACAAGTCGAGCTACGACTACATACCACTTGTTCTGAAGGTGCATCGTTTAGGGAGTCACTGCTATGAGGAACCAAGTTTATTATATCGTGTGATAACTCAATAGGTATCGTATTTGGGGGAAAGTATCTTCTATGTGAATAGAGGATGCTTCTTTTTTTGTATGCCCGATTATGTTTTGCCGTTTCGATTATTATTTGTATCTTTGCAGATGAAATGTTGGCTGAAACCGCAAGGAACACATTTCATGAGAACGGTTATGAAACAATAATATATTTTTTACAATGAGAAAAATATTGCCTATATTGTCCTTGGCTCTTGTCGTTGGCATGACGACAGGGTGCAAGGAGGAAAAGAAGAGTAACATTATTATAACGGAGAAACCTAAGCCGGTGACACCCAAGAAACCGCAGAAGATGGGTGACTATGAGCAGTCTGTAAAGGTGGAGTGGATGGGTAACCCCTACACTGTTGAGACAAAACTCACTGCCTGTGACTCACTGCCTATGATCAATGACGGAGCAAACCAGTATTTCGACAATGTCATTGTGCTCAGGATAGTTAGGCCTGATGGCTCGGTGTTCTATTCGCACAAGTTTACGAAAAGGGATTTCGACAAATGCCTGACCGACAACTATCGTAAGAATGGTGCCTTGCTTGGTATTGTCTATGTGAAGTCTGACAGCGACTATTTGTATTTTGCCGCCAGTGTGGGTTCGCCCGACAAGTCGAGTGACGAATATATCCCTCTTGTACTGAAGGTGCATCGTCTTGGAAACATCTCTGTAGAGATGGACACCATGCTCGATACTGCTGATGGTGAGGAGGAAGATGAAGTGTAAGGGGCGTTCTCGATAAGTAAGAGATTGAAAGAATAAAAAACATCCGCAACACCTGTTGAAAAGTGTTGCGGATGTTTTTTATTATTCTTGTATTTTGTCTTGTCAGCTTTCTGACACTAATTTCGTTCCTTAGAATTTTGCCATTTTTATGGCGTCAATGGCACATTCGTCGCCCTTGTTGCCAAGCTTGCCTCCGCTACGCTTCTGAGCCTGCTCCAGAGTGTCTGTTGTGAGCAAGCCATATATTACGGGAGTGCCTTGTGTGGCGTTGAGGCGTGAGATGCCAAAGGTTACACCCTGGCAGATGTAGTCGAAGTGCGGTGTCTCTCCACGGATAACGCTGCCAAGGATTATTACGGCATCGTAACCGCCATTGAGAACCATCTGGCGTGCACCATAGATAAGCTCGAAGCTGCCTGGTACGGTCTTTACGTGGATGTTCTCAGGCAGTGCGCCATGCTTCTCGAGTGTGCTTACCGCACCATTGAGCAGGGCACCCGTTATTTCCGGGTTCCATTCTGCGACAACGATGCCGAAGCACATGTTGCTTGCGTCGGGAACTTTAGACAAGTCGTAGTCCGACAGGTTGTGGAGTGCGGTTGCCATTATTTGAGTGTAGCCCTTTCGATATACTTGTCAATTTCCTGGCTCTGAACAACCATTGCGTTGACGTAGTTAGCCTTGATGTCCTTGTATATCTTCGCAGCCTCTTCCTTCTTGCCCTGTGACTCAAGAATCTGTCCAGCCTGGAGCAGGAATGTTGGTGCAAGGCTGTAGTTGCGTCCGTTCTTGGCCTTTGAGTCAGCCATGTCCGCAGCTTTCTGCAGATCCTTAACAGCCTCGTCGAGCTTGCCGAGCTTTGCATATACGTTGCCGCGTGCAGCGATGGCAGCAGGGCTAACCATTGCGTCGCTTGCAGGAGAGTAGTCGTTGAGATATTTCAGAGCCTCGTCGTTCTTGCCGAGGAAGGCATAGCTCAGACCGGCATACAGCTTGGCAAGGTTACCGGCATCAGTGCTGCTATAGTCGCTTGCTATCTTTACGAAGCCAACGTAGCCAGCGCCATCGCCATTAAGAGCCTTGTCATACTGCTCCATTCCGAAGTATTCCTGACCACGTGCGATAGCGGTGCTTGCCTTTTCCTGACGCGGACCTCCGATAAATTCGTTGTAACCGAAGAAGCCTGCGATGATTACGAGAATTGCCACTACGGCAATAGCGATGGTCTTCTTGTTCTTGTCAAAGAAAACCTCTGTCTTTGTGACTGCCTCTGGGGCTGTCTGCTCATTCATTTTTGCCATTATTGTTGATGTTTTTTATTTTATGCGTGTTTAAGCGTGGCAAAATTACTGAATTTCTTTCACTTATGGAAATTTATCCAATACTTTTTTCGTTTTTCAATGATAAATGGTGTAACTTTGCATGATAAATATGGTACTTCAAAAGATTTCTATACTCAATTACAAGAATATCAGGGAGGCAGAGCTGGAGTTCTCTGCCAATATTAATTGTTTTGTCGGGCATAATGGTGAGGGAAAGACCAATCTGCTCGATGCCATATATTATCTGTCATTCTGCAAGAGTGCTTTCAGCTCTATGGACTCGCAAGTTATCTGTCATGACACCGACTTCTTTGCTATCGAAGGATTGTATGTTGACGAGAATGGCGAGTCGAACGTGGTATATGCAGGAATGAAACGCGGAACAAAGAAACATATCAAGAGAAACAAGAAGGAATATAAAAGGTTTTCTCAGCATATAGGACTTGTTCCGCTGGTTTTTGTTTCCCCGTCTGATACACTGCTTATTGAGGGAGGCAGCGAGGAACGCCGCAGGCTGATGGATATTGTCATATCCCAGTATGACTATTCTTATATAGAGGCTCTGACAAGATATAACAGGGCATTGCAGCAGCGCAACGCCATGCTGAAACAAGACGATGAGCCAGACATGACTCTTATGGAGGTGCTGGAGGAGGAGATGTCGTGTCAAGGTGAGATAGTATACGGTAAGAGAATGAAATTTGTTGAGGAACTGATACCTGTATTTCAGGATGTCTACAATCATATAGCCGAACACAAGGAAACAGTAAGCCTCCGTTATGTGTCTCATTGCCAGCGTGGGCCGCTGCTCGATGTCATCAGGCGTGACCGTCACAAGGACCGTGCAGTAGGCTACAGTCTTCATGGAGTGCATCGTGACGATTTGGAGATGATGCTTGGCGACTATATGATGAAGCGGGAAGGCTCGCAGGGACAGAACAAAACCTTTGTCATAGCCCTGAAACTTGCGCAGTTCAACTTCCTCAAGCGCACGGTATCGCGCACGACGCCCTTGCTTTTGCTTGACGATATTTTCGACAAACTCGACTCGGGTAGGGTGGAGCAGATCGTAAAGCTGGTGTCGGGTGACAGCTATGGCCAGATATTCATCACGGACACCAACCGTGACCATCTTGACAAGATACTTCAACATTCAGTATCTGACTACAAGCTATTTTATGTTAGCAATGGTGAGGTAACGGAAAAGAAGGAGGTGGAAGATGTTCAAGCGTGATGTCCTTCCTTTAGATGAGGTCCTCAAGAAGTTGCTTCGTGAAGAGGGACTTGAGATGCCGCTCCTGCAGAAGCGCCTTGTCGATGCGTGGGAAGTCGTTACGGGTAATGTGGTGTCCAGATATACTGCTGAGAAATACATCCGCAACCAGACACTTTTTGTCAAGATTACCAATCCTGCGCTCAGACAGGACCTTAGCATGATGCGCACACAATTAGTAAAAAGACTTAACGAGCAGGTTGGCTCGTTTGTCATTAGCGATATAAAAATATTCTGACCTGCAGATTATGCTTTTATAGTACCTCGTCCATGGCTATGTCGTGAGTTGAATGCGGAACATGGTCAACTTTCTGAAAGTCGAAGCATACACCTATTTTATATATGTATGGTATGGCGGACAGGAAGCGGTCGTAATATCCCTTTCCTCTTCCCAGCCGGTTGCCATCGTTGTCGAAAGACATTCCCGGAACTATCGCCAGGTCTATGGTCTTAAGGTCTGCGTATTTCTCACCTACAGGCTCGGCAATGCCGAAAGCTCCAAGCTTCAAGTCGTCTGCATTCCTGTAAACCCTTGCCTCCATATCTGTATCGCTTACTACGGCGGGTAACAGCACCTTCTTGCCCATGTCCACAAGCTCGTCCACAAGGTTGTGGGTGCAAACCTCATCGGGCAGGGAGTAATAGAGCAATATGGTTTTTGCGGCGGCGACACGTGGATGTGCGAGCAGCCGCTGACATACCGCAAGCGACAATTCCCTAAGCTCGTCGCTTGAGAATTGCCGCTTGCGCTGTCTGATAATATCCCTAAGTTCTTTTTTGTTCATTTCACTTTCTTGTCTTCTTTCGCCTTCTCTGGTGCTTTCGGGAAAGCCTCTCCCTTTCGGAACACCTCCAGGGCTGTCTTTATCACGCGGTCTTCCTGATTGACGTATTCCGTCCATGCCTGCTCGTCGAACATGTTGTAGATGATGCTGCTGTTGATGTCTCTCTCCAGCAGGCTGTGCGACTTCTGTATCATCAGGTTACGTCGCTGCAGGCCATGACTGTTGGCGTAGTTGGCAAATTGGTCAACGGTATTCTGCTTCTTAAGATAGTTGACCAGCTCAAGCATCTCCTCGAACTTCTGCATCTTCTGCCTGTTGTCATCTGTATAGGTATATGCAAACTGAAGGATCAGTCCGCTCATGGCGGCCTCCTTATAGTAAGAGGTTATGCCGAGCGTGTCCTCGGGGATGAAGATGTCGGGAGTGATGCCGCCTCCGCCATAGACAGAGCGTCCAAGCGCAGTGTGATAGGCTGGGCCTGTATGCTTGATGCTGTCCTGATAGAAGTACTCTCCGTGCTGGTAGCGTGTTATCAGGTCCTGCTCATACTCCCTGTCACCGCCCATCGTATAAGGTTTCTGTATGCACCTGCCAGACGGAGTGTAATATCTGGCGATTGTAAGCCTAATCAGACTGCCGTCAGGGAAACCAATCTGCTGTTGCACGAGGCCTTTTCCGAAAGAGCGGCGGCCGATAATGGTGCCACGGTCGTTGTCCTGTATGGCTCCGGCGAATATCTCTGATGCCGATGCCGAGCCTTCGTTTATCAGAACTATCAGTGGTATGTCCTGATAGCTGCCATGTCCGTTGGAAATGTAGTCCTGCCTTGGAGACTTACGTCCCTCTGTATAGACAATAATCTTTCCCTTGGGCAGGAACTCATTGGCCATCTGCACGGCACTCTGCAGGTAGCCGCCTTTGTTGAAGCGCAGGTCAATGACAAGATTGCTGAAATTCTCCTGCGACAACTGGGCCAGTGCTATGAGCAGCTCGGTGTACGTCTTCTCGCCGAAGTTCTTTATCCTTATATATCCCGTATCATCATCAAGCATGTATACTGATGTGACGCTCTTTGTCGGTATCTCGCCGCGTGTGACGGTCATGAATACAGGTTTCTTGTGACCATACCTTACCACGCCAATCTTCACCTTCGTGTCCTTGGGCCCCTTAAGCCTGTGCATGGCCTCCTCGTTGGTAACCTCCTTGCCTACAAATGGCTTGTCGTCGATGCTCACAATCTTGTCGCCTGCAAGCACGCCCGCCCTTTCGGCCGGTCCGTTCTTTATGACATTCTGCACGTGGATGGTATCCTGTCTGATGGTGAACTCTATGCCCACACCAGAAAATGAACCTTTCAGGTCGTCTGTTGTCAACTCTACGTCCTTTGCGCTGATATATGCCGAGTGTGGGTCGAGTTCGCTAAGTATCTGTGGAATGGCCTTCTCGACCAGCGAGTCGATATCCACCTTGTCTACATACAAGTCATCGACAATACGCAGCAGGTTGGTAAGCCTGTTGCTTCCGCTGTTGATGACATTGAGTCTGTTGCCTGAAAACCTGTTGGCAAAGAAGCTGCCTATGACAATTCCCACGACCACGCATGTGGCCATGATGAGGGGCATGTATCGGTAGGATTTATTCTGCTTCATCGTTGTTGTCTGGATTTAAGTATATCACCTCAACTCCGGCCTGCCTAAGCAGGTCGATGCCGTCGGTGAGTCTGTATTTCTCTGCGTACACAACCTTCTTTATACCAGCCTGGATAATGAGTTTCGCGCACTCTATGCATGGCGATGCCGTTACGTAGAGTGTAGAACCGTCGCTGTTGTTGGAGCTTCGTGCCAATTTTGTTATGGCGTTGGCCTCGGCATGCAAAACGTATGGGTGTGTGACGTTGTTGCTGTCCTCGCATTTGTTCTCAAACCCGCTTGGTGTGCCGTTGTAGCCGTCACTGATAATCGTCTTGTCCTTGACTACCAGTGCTCCAACCTTGCGTCGCTCACAATAGCTGTTCTCAGCCCATATGCGGGCCATGCGCAGATAGCGTGCGTCAAGCAGGCTCTGTTTTTCTGTTGATGGTTCTGTCGTTGTCATATGCCTGGGGTATCTTGTTTGCCAGTCTTTAGTTCCGGCTGTTTTTGATTATTGTTGGGAGTTGTCAGTGTCTGCCTTTATTCCGTTTCTTTCCAACAGGGCGTCTATCGTTGGTTCTTGTCCGCGGAACCGCTTGTATAGAGTCATCGGATGCTCGGTGCCTCCTTTGGACAGCACCTCGTCCCTGAAGCGCTGGGCTGTCTGCTGGTCGAAGATGCCGTTTTTCTTGAATACGCTGAAGGCATCGGCGTCGAGCACCTCAGCCCATTTATAGCTGTAATATCCTGCTGCATAGCCGCCCGACATGATGTGTGAGAACTGCGTGGTCATGCAGGTGTCTGGCAGCTGCCTCATCACCATAGCTTTGCTCCATGCCTCCTTCTCGAAAGCCACTATGTCGTCGGTGAACTCGTTCTTCTTGGTGTAGTAGGCCATATCGAGCAGACCGAAGCTCACCTGTCTGAGGCAGGAGTAGCCTATATTGTAGTTGCGGCTCTTTACAATCCGCTCTATGTATTCGTCGGGTATTGGCTCGTCGGTCTGGTAATGGAAGGCGAATGTGCGTAGGAACTCCTTTTCCACAGAGTAGTTCTCCATGAACTGCGACGGCAGCTCTACAAAGTCCCACCAGACGTTGGTTCCAGAGAGGCTCTCGTATTTGGTATTGGCGAACATCCCGTGGAGCGAGTGTCCGAACTCATGCAGGAATGTCTCCACCTCGCCGAGTGTGAGCAGCGACGGCTTTGTGTCGGTAGGCTTGCTGAGGTTCATTACCACGCTGACGTGCGGTCTCACATTGCGGCCCTTGTAGTCTATCCATTGTCCCTGATACTCCGTCATCCACGCTCCGCCTTGCTTTCCCTTGCGTGGGAAGAAGTCGGCATAGAATACGGCCAGATAGCTTCCGTCCTTGTCGAATACCTCGTAGGCCTTAACGTCTGGCGCATATACCTGTATGTCCTTGTTCTCCTTGAATGTTATGCCGTAGAGTCTGTTGGCCAGTCCGAAGATGCCGTCTATAACCCTGTCGAGACGGAAGTACGGGCGGAGCATCTCTGAGTCGAGGTTGTATCTCTCCATCTGCAGCTTGTGGCTGTAGAAGCTGAAGTCCCATGGCTGAAGCTCGAAGCCGTCTCCCTCCATCTTCCTTGCCATGGCCTCTATCTCGGCAAACTCCTCGATAGCCTTTGGCTTGTATGCCTCTATCAGGTCGTCGAGCAACTTGTAGACGTTTGCCGTATTTGTTGCCATGCGGCGTTTGAGCACATAGTCGGCGAATGTCTCGAAGCCGAGCAGCTGCGCCATCTCCCGTCTGAGGTTTACGAGGCGTTTGCAGATGTCTATGTTATTCTCTGAGTTATCATGCGTGCAAAGGGTGTTTTTTGCCATGTACATCTTCTTCCGCAGCTCCCTCTGCGTGGAATATGTCATGAAGGGAGCGAAGCTGGGGAAATCGAGTGTGAACACCCATCCCTCCTTGCCTTTCTCCTTAGCCGTGTGTGCGGCGGCATCCCTTGCAGTGTCGGGCAGTCCGTCGAGCTGACTCTCGTCAGTAATGTGCAACTCAAATGCTTTGGTCTCTTTCAGCAGGTTCTGCGAGAACTGTAGCGAGAGCAGGCTTGCCTCTTCTGTCAGTGCACGCAGTCGCTCCTTCCCATCCTCGTCCAGCAGTGCACCACTTCTGACGAAGCCGTCGTAGCTGTTCTCAAGCAACATCTGCTCCTCTGGGTTCAGCTCCCTGTGGTGCTCGTAAACGTATTTTATTCTCTCGAACAGCTTCTTGTTGAGAGTGACATCGTTGCTGTGCTTGGTCAGTATGGGGCTCATCTTCTGTGCCAGGGCATCCATCTCGTCGTTGCTCTCTGCGCTGAGCATACAGTAGAACACGGTAGATACTCTGTCGAGCAGCGAGTAGTAGCCTACTCCCTTGGAGACATCTACACGTGCGATGGTATTTTCGAAAGTGGGTTCTTCTGGGTCGTTTATTATCTTGTCTATTTCCTCGTCGTCACGCCTGATACCTTCCATAAAAGCCTCCTCGTAGTCAGAAATCGTTATCCTGTCGAAGGGGACGGTATCGTGTAGGGTGTCATAGGGAGCGAAGAATGGATTTGCTTTCTCTCTTGCAGTATCGTTCATATCTCATTATAATTTCATGCAAAAGTACAAAAAAAGATTGGACTCACGTATTGGATAAGCAAATTTAACATAATGCCGGCTTTCTGAAGCCTAAATCCTCTCTGCGTGAGGCACATGTATCATACCTCTGGTGAGCATTATCTTGCCTTCGGCCTTCATGTTGTTGAGTGCTTTCGACACGTCGAGGCGGCTGTCGTTGAGCTCCTTGGCGAGGGTCTCCATCTTTATCTTGATGTGTTTCTCGCCAGCCGGTCTCTTGCAGTGTGCCAATATCCATTGTCCTATGCGCTGCTCCATGCTTTCCGGTGCCGTGCGCCATGTGGCGTTTTCCTTTTTGTGTATGATGGTTGTGTAGTTGTTGAGCAGGTTCAGACGGAATATGAGGTGCGTGTCGGCGAGTTTCAGGATTTCCTCTTTGCTGAGTGCCATGATATTGCAGGCTTCCATGGCTGTGTACGTGCTGGCAAATACTTGTGACAGCCCGAACAGATGTTCTGGCTCGATGATGTATGGAGCCGAGACGTATTCCTCCACCATATATGAGTTGTCGTAGGCTGTTGTCACGACTTGTGCCCTGCCGTTGGTCAGGAACACCATGTCGTGGCAAGGTTCGCCAGCCTTGGCGATGGTATCGCCATTGAGATGCTTGTCGAACCTTATCTTGGAGTGTCCTGCTATCTGGGCAAGGTCGCTTCTGCTCATGCCCTGGAACAGTGACAGCTCCAGCAACTGATCATATAGGTGTAAGTCTGCTTCCTTCATTTGGCAATTTTGTCTTTTAGGCTGTTAGAGAACCATACTTGGTTGTTGCCTTTCTCGTCAGAATATATGAAGTACGCCATCAGCTCCGGGTGCTTGTCAAGGACAGATGTCGCCTTGTTGAGTCCCAGCACCATGAATGCCGTCGCGTATGCGTCTGCCGTTGCGCAATTATCGGCCAGTACGGTTGCCGAGAGTATGTTGTGCTGTACGGGGTAGCCTGTTTTCGGGTCTATGGTGTGAGCGTATTTCTTTCCGTTCTTGTAGTAGAAGTTACGGTAGTTGCCGCTTGTTGCCATGGCTTTGTTGGTGACGTTCAGTATGGTCTGGTATTCCCTGCTCACACCGAGCGAGTCATCTGTGGGCTTTGTCACCCCTATGCGCCAGGGCAGCCTTTTCTCGCTGATGCCCTTGGTGACAATCTCTCCGCCAATCTCAACCATGTAGTTCTCTACACCCTCACGCTCAAGCATCCTCGCTACTACATCGCTGCCATACCCCTTTGCTATGGAGCTGCAGTCGAGCATCATGCGACGGTCCTGCTTTATGATTTTCCCGTCCTTCAGCCTCACCTTCCGGTATCCAACGATAGCCTTGAGGCTGTCTATGGTGTGGCGGTCGGGTGATATGCCCTTGCGGAAGCCGAATCCCCATGCATTGACGAGCGGTGCAACGGTAATGTCGAAAGCTCCATCAGTATCTTCTGATATTCTCATGGCCATGCTGAACACGTCTGTGAACATATGGCCAAGTTCCGCTGGCTCGTTGTTGTTGACCTTCGATATTGTCGACTGCCTGTTGAATGGCGACAGCGACATGTCCACCTTGCGTAGCTCTGCCTCTATCTTCTTATGCAGGTTGCTGCCGTGCTGGTATGTGATATGGTATTCGGTCCCGAATACCATTCCTGAGTCGTGCTGGTATGGCGTGTTGCGCTGTTGGCCTATGACGAGAACCGTTCCTACAATCAGGAGAATGAGGAACGGCAACTGCCACATAAGTTTCTTCCTGTTCATATAATCAGAAATTTAGCATTATGTTGAACGTTCCGCCGAGACGTGTGCTGCCGGCTTTGCCGTAGCCTGGCACATACCAGCAGTTGCCCATCTCTGCTATGTCGTACGACAGACGCCTCTTATATCTGACGCTCCATCCGAGATGCAACGGTCCTAATATCTTTGCGTCAACACCGAACACGGCTTCCGCCCAGTGGTATTTGCCTTTCACGTCCTGACCACCATAAGGGACGGTTCCTCCCCATACGGGGTCGCTGACATCAGGGTGGGCGATGTCGAACTTAAACGAGGTGAAGGCATATCTCACACCGACGTACACCTTGTAGTCGTCGTGCTTGTTCTTCAGCACGTTGAAGTCGATGCCCACTTTTCCGTAGGGAGCTGATGTCTGA
Source organism: Prevotella sp. P3-122 (assembly GCF_002251365.1). Taxonomy (GTDB): domain Bacteria; phylum Bacteroidota; class Bacteroidia; order Bacteroidales; family Bacteroidaceae; genus Prevotella. The sequence continues at coordinate 45,964 of NZ_NPJH01000002.1, read as the reverse complement.
TAGTCGGTTTGCGTGATGTCGTTATGATGGTCTGCCTTGCCGAGTCCCAGTTCGATAACGGGGAAATACTTGTCTTTCAGGTTAACCCTGACTCCTCCCTCGTATTGTCCGTAGTCGCTTACACCCAGCATTATCAGTCCTACGACGTCGCCCATGACCTGTATGCCCCTGAATGTCGGCAGCGTATCCTTAGGTTCGGGCAGCGTCCGCTTCTGTGCAGTGGCAGCAAGCGTCAGCATCATCAGACAGATCAGGCTAATAAGCCTCTTTGCGGAAGTATATGTACAGATGTGATACGCTTGCGTCATAGTTTACGTTTCTTTTGTTTATCGTCACCGAGTCTATGGTGTGCGACGTGTGTCTTACGCCTGTGATGGTGTGGAAATAGTTCACTCCGCAGTCTACCGACTCGAAGTGCGGCTCATTGGTTTTCTCTATCCATATGGTGTCGCGCCTCACCTCGCTTCCGTCCTGCCGGTCTCTGGTCAGGCACAGCTCGTCAACCGTCTGTCCGAAGCTCATTGGCAGCTCGAAGCTGTCGGCGTTCTGTTGCTGGTTCAGCAGTATGGTGTCCGTGCCGTCTGCCCTTACCGTAGTAATGGTCAGCACATCGCTCAGTTTCGTGACATCGCCCATGAGCTTGTACTTGGCGTAGACAACGTTGTTGAGCGGGCAGTCTACCGATGAGCAAGCCGTCAGGGCCAGTACTACACCTATTATATATATAATATGTCTCACCCTTTACGTTCCGGTTATTTAATTATTTTCTCTATCTGGTAGTCGTTGCGGTTTTGTGACGAGCGGCTGATAAGGTCACCGAGGAAGCCCGCCAGGAACAGCTGCGTACCGATGAGCATGGTTGTCAGGGCTATGTAGAACCATGGCGTGTCGGTGATGAGTCTCTGGGGGATGCCGTTGAGCAGGGCGTACATCTTGTCTGCACCGATGAAGACTACCGAGATGAAGCCTATGAAAAACATTATCGAGCCGAGGAAGCCGAATACGTGCATAGGCTTCTTGCCGAACGTGCTCAGGAACCAAAGCGTGAGCAGGTCCAGATAGCCGTTGACAAACCTGTTCAGTCCCATGAACTTAGACTTTCCGTACTTGCGTGCCTGATGCTGCACCACCTTCTCGCCAATCTTGTCGAAGCCCGCATTCTTGGCCAGGTAGGGTATGTAGCGGTGCATCTCTCCGTACACCTCGATGTTCTTTATGACGTCTCGGCGGTAAGCCTTCAGACCACAGTTGAAGTCGTGCAGGTTCTTAATGCCGCTAATTTTTCTTGCCGTGGCGTTGAAGAGCTTAGTGGGAATGGTTTTTGATATCGGGTCGTAGCGTTTCTGCTTATATCCCGACACGAGGTCGTATTTCTCCTCGGTGATCATGCGGTAAAGCTCTGGTATCTCGTCGGGCGAGTCCTGCAGGTCGGCATCCATGGTTATCACCACGTCACCCTGCGCCTCCTTGAAGCCGCAGTACAGGGCAGGGCTCTTGCCGTAGTTGCGGCGGAACTTTATACCCTTGACGTGTTCTGATTTCTTTGCCAGTCCTTCGATGATGTCCCATGACGAGTCTGTAGAGCCGTCGTTGACGAATATCACTTCAAACTCATAGTTATGGGAGTTCATTACACGCTCTATCCATGCGTAGAGTTCTGGTATCGACTCCTCCTCGTTAAAAAGAGGCACTATAACCGAAATATCCATATCTGTATTTGTTTTTTTATAATTCTTTTATCTGTCTCAGCCTTCCTTATGGCGTAGAGTCCATGTACTGTCTGTCCGATGTGCCTAAAGTCTTGGCTTGCTTCTTCTTCCAAACAAGGCAACGGGCAGGCTCAGCAACAGGCCGATGAAGAGGTTCTGCATCATGAATGTTATGGCGATATAAATGGGGCTTAGGCTGGTGAGCACCTCTGCGGCGGCATTGAGCTCTTTCGGAGAGATGCCCTGTTCCTTGTAGATTGGGGTCATGATCCTTATCGTGTTGTCAAGCATGTCTTCCATCCGCCCGTTGTCAAGAAACGTAAAGTACAGATACTGTACCAGGGCAAATGCAAGGGAGGCATAGAAGAAAGTGTAGCACGAAAAGGCAAAACCGCGACGGAAGGAAATAAGCCCGCCAAGAGCGTAATCGCGGAAACGAGAGAGTCGCCAGCCTACAATAAACGGTGTTGCCAATGCGAGAAGATTGCCAAGAGAGTATTGAGGGCTGTAGACGATAAGGGCAAAGCTGGCAGTCCACGCCAAAGCCAGGATGGCACCATCCTGACGTGCAAATGCCTTTAATTGTACCAATGCTGTTGCGTCTATCATATATGGTTGCAAAATTACTCAATTTATCTTTAATATAAGGTATATGTATTGAAAAATTTGATTTTTTTGATATTTCAATTTGTCAAAAGATGTTAACCGCAAAAACTTTTTCCATCTTGCGCTTCCTCTTTACGATTAAATACATTACCTTTGCACTCGCTTAAGAATATGGGCAAGTCTCATACGGCCAGCTCCCTGAGAATCCCCCAGGATGGGAACATAGCAAGGGTATTAGGTTGTAGCGGCGCGATATGAACAGCTTGCCCACCCGCCTCTTTAGCTCAGTTGGCCAGAGCACGTGATTTGTAATCTCGGGGTCGTTGGTTCGAATCCGACAAGAGGCTCAAGAAAGAGAGTTTCACATTTTTGTGGAACTCTTTTTCTATATCTTTGGCTTGAAAAATGCTCTCATAACGGTTCAGTAGAAATTTCCTGGGGGCTAAGTGCCCCGTAGGGTGAGTCTTTTCCCCCTTTTATCTTATTCAGGATAGGACAGACATTTCTGTGCCAGTTCAGTCCAACACTCACGCAAAGCATTGCATTGGCTCACGCAAAGCATTGCATTAGCTCACGCAAAGCTTTGCATTGGCTCACGCAAAGCTTTGCATTGGCTCACGCAAAGCATTGCATTGGCCCACGCAAAGCTTTGCGTTTTGTCCTGCTGTTATCTTTTGCGCTTACAGCGCGATCATCACCTACATGAAATAACCCAGGGTGCCGCTACGCTCTCCCCTGGGCTATGTTCTTTTGCGCCTACAGCGCGACAATTACAGACATGAACTTCAGAATTAGGATATTCAATTTTTGAACATCAAACTGTACATCCTAGTTATTTGCACTGAGCCGTCAGAAGTCAACTACCGTTATGCCGGCACCACCAAACTGCACGTGCTCGTCGGCATAGTGGGTGACGTTCGGTACGGTGGACAGATACTGACGGATGAGCTGCCGTAGGATGCCGTTGCCCTTGCCATGGAGGATGCGGACACGTGCCATGCCTACCAGTATGGCATCGTCGACGAAATACTGTACGGCCGTCAGGGCCTCGTCGCCTCGCATGCCGCGAACGTCAAGGTCCTGCTTGAAGTTCGACTTGTGGCTGTCTATGGTCTCCCTTGTAGCCTTGCTCACGGAATAGGCCTTGAGTGATGTGGCCAGATCGGCAGGCTTCTCCTGCTGCTCCACGTACTCCAACCGGTCGGTACGCATCTTGGTGCGCATGTCGCCGAAGATGACGGTGGCCATCTTTGTGTCCACGGACTCTATCTTTCCCGTGGTCTTCAGTCCTTTTATGCGGACGGTATCGCCAACTTCCAGCTGTGCCTTGCCGCTCTTCTTGTCTTCCCTCAGCGCGGCCTGCTTCAGGCTCTCGGCAGCTTTGCGTGCTTTCTCTTCCTTCTGGTCTTTGTATTTTTGGTGGCGTTCCTTGCGCTGCTTTATCTGCTCCATCTTCCGGGCAATCTTCTCGTCCATGTCCTTAGTGTCCATGTCGGCAACCTGCGCCTTGAACTCGTTGAGGTCCTCGCGTATCTTCCGCGTCTCTTCCTTCTCGGCCTGCTGCTCGCGTATTTCCCTGATGGCGTTTTCTATTCTCCTGTTGCTTTCCTTGAGCAACTCCTCGGCCTGCGCCTTTGCCTTGGCCAGGATTTCCTTGCGTTTCTTGTCCAGTTCGGCTATGTCGCTCTCATATTTCTCTATCTGCCTCTCCAGTTCCTTCTCCCTCTGGTGTACGGTCTGCCTCTTGGCTTCCCAGTAGCGTTTGTCCCGCACTATGTCCTGCAGGTATTTGTCACTTTGTATATAGTCGCTGCCAACGATGTCTGAAGCCTGCCTTATGACCTCCTCTGGCAGTCCGGTCTTCCGTGCTATCTCTATGGCAAACGAGCTGCCCGGGCGACCTATGGCCAGCTGGAACAGGGCTTTCATCTCGTGGCGGTCGTATAGCATGGCACCGTTGGCCACTCCCTCGTGAGAGTCAGCAAAGTGTTTCAGGTTCTGATAGTGTGTAGTAATCACTCCCCATGCGCCTTTCTTCTGCAGCTGTTCGAGCACAGCCTCGGCAATGGCGCCACCTATCTGCGGCTCGGTACCTGTTCCGAACTCATCTATGAGGATGAGTGTCCGTCCGTCGGCCTGTCTCATCATGTTCTTCATGTTGAGCAGATGGCTGGAGTATGTCGACAGGTCATTCTCAAGGCTTTGCTCATCGCCGATGTCTATCATTATATTGTCGAAGATACCGGCTGTAGAGCGGTCGCCAACAGGTATGCTGAGTCCACACTGTAGCATGTATTGCAGCAGCCCTACAGTCTTCAGGCACACAGACTTTCCGCCGGCGTTCGGACCGGAGATTATCAGGATGTGCTTCTCGCTGTTTAGTATGATGTCGAGCGGCACGATCTTCTTCTCCTGCTTGGCCAGCGACAGCTCCAGCAGAGGATGGCGTGCCTGAATCCAGTCTATGTGCGGATGCTCCGATAATTGTGGCTCAATGGCCTTGGTCATCTTAGCCAGCTCGGCCTTGGCTCTGATGAAGTCTATTGTTGCCAGGAAGGTGTAGGAGTTGAGTATGTCTGCCGAGTGAGGTCTCACCTTGTTGGTGAAGGCTGTCAGGATGCGTATTATCTCCTGCCGTTCCTGGCTTTCCAGCTCCCTGATTCTGTTATTTGCCTCCACCACCTCTGCAGGCTCTATGAATACCGTCTTGCCCGTTGCGCTCTCGTCATGGACGATGCCGCCAATTCTTCTCTTTAGTCCAGGTGCTACGGGGATAACAAGGCGCCCGTCGCGCAGTGTGGGTGTCACGTCCTTGTCGACGAGACCCTCGCTCTGTGCGGCACGCAGTATGCCATACAGGGTCTTCGACACGCTGCTCTCCGCCCGTGCCAGTTCCTTCCTAATGGCAAGCAGCTCGGCTGAGGCGTTGTCCTTGATATGTCCGAACTTGTCGAGTATCTGGTCTATGGCCTGCACCAGCTGCGGATAGGTAGCCACGTTGTCCGTAAGTCTGTAGAGAGCGGGGTAGAGTGGGGTGGGCGTCGACACGCTATCGTCGGTATCGATGCCACGTTGCAGATACCTCACGATGTCGTTTATGGTCTGCAACGAGCGTCTGAGGTCGAATATCTCGTCTTCCTCGAGATGGGTGTTCTCAAGTCTTATGCGCCTGATGGCGTCTCTTACGTCGAAGAAGTACTGAAGCGGGAAGTCGTCGCTCTCCTCCTGAATGCGCCTGAACTCGTGCGTCTGCTCCAGCCACTCGCCTATGGTGGCATGCTTGCTGCTGACGGTCATGTCGTCAACCATGCTCTTGCCCAGTGTGGAGAGGCATTTCTCCTTCAGCAGTTTCCTTATATTGTCGAACCCAATCTTGGTCTCGAAGTTCTGTGGGTATGTCATCTGTTGTCTGTCTTGTTTTTATATTCGTCGCATACTGGCGGTTGTGCGCCGTATGGACTGCAAAATTACACATAAAAAACCAATTCCGCATGCCTGATAGAGGGAAATTGGAAGCAGCAAGGCCGAAAAACAGGCTTTGACACACAATTTTATATATTATACGAGCGTTTATTCAATGTTAACGGAAAAGAAATTGCGATTTGTATGACAAAAGGATACATTCATAGTATAGAGACTTTCGGGTCGGTAGACGGACCGGGCGTGAGGTTCATTGTTTTCATGCAGGGATGTCCCATGCGTTGCCAGTACTGCCACAATCCTGACTCGTGGAAAATGCGCACCGGTGAGGAGCTGACTGCCGATGAGCTTCTTGACAAGGCCCTGCGCTACCGTGCCTACTGGGGCGACAAGGGCGGCATAACGGTCAGTGGAGGCGAGGCGCTGATGCAGATGGAGTTTGTGACAGAGCTGTTTGAGAAGGCTCACGCCATGGGAGTGACCACTTGTCTCGACACCTCTGCACAGCCCTTCACCCGTGAGGAGCCATGGTTCGGTGATTTCGCCAAGCTGATGGCCGTTACTGATACCGTGCTTCTCGACATCAAGCATATCGACGATGAGGCTCACCGCCGCCTTACCCGCTTCGGAAATGCAAATATCCTTGACTGCGCACGCTATCTTTCCGATATTGGCAAGCCTGTATGGATTCGCCATGTTCTTGTGCCGGGTATTACGGACGACGAGGCGAGCCTCGTGCGCTTGCATGATTTCCTCTGCTCACTCAGCAATATTGAGCGCATAGACGTGTTGCCATACCATACCCTCGGAACATTCAAGTATGAGAAGCTTGGCATTGCCTATCCGCTTCGGGATACTCCAACGCCAACACCCGAGAGCGTAGCCAGGGCAAGGAACATACTGGAAGGCACCATAGGCTGAAAACAGAAGTGAGGGTGTGTCAAGTAGCTGACACACCCTCACTTCTTATCTCCTCTTATCTCCCTTTATCTTCTCTTATCTCCCTTTATCTTCTCTTATCTTCTCTTTATCTCCCTTTATCTTCGTAATCGTTATCGTTTTCTGCCCGATATTTTTCTTATTTTGTTAACTGTTTTAATATTCTTTATGCCCCTATTCCTTAATGAATACAAAACATCATTAAATAGTAGTGGGAAATGACAGAATGTCGTTATAATTCACTATATTTGCAATAACTAATAACAAATGGAGGTAACAATATGAGAATTATAAATGACATAGCGACGTACATCAAGAACGTCACAGAACTGATTTGGAACTTTATCCTTAACCGCGATTCCTATCCCTCGAATGCTTTGTTGGCCGTGCAACCAGAACTGATGGAGACAGTCATTGATAGTCCCGACCAGTGCAAGCATTGCGACTTCTACGACCTGAAGATGCTGGTAACGAAGGATATGAACGGTAACCTGAAGCCAAACTCGTTGGCCATACGTAACATGGCTAACAGATATTATGGCTGAAAGGCCAAAAGGATTTTTCTTGGTATTTGATTTATAAGGCTGGCTCGAATTTCTTTCGGTGCCAGCCTGTAAAATTTCTGGTAGTTGCCAATCTTGTGTGTTAGTGCCTCAAAGTAATACTTCCAGCCCGAGCGCACTGCGGTCTTGCGGCCATACTTGCCAAAGTCGCCGCCCGTGAATATAATATCAAGCATCAGCTGATCGGCTGCATGGTCCTTTTCCGTGAGCTCATAGGGAAACTCGGATGCTGGCAGGCCAAGGCGGTCGGTGAGGATTGCTCCCACAGCCTTAAAGCCAGCCTCGAAGCCCAAACGGCGTAAATGCTCCTTTAGCCTCGCAGCGGAATATGTGCCGTGATAATGGTGGAGCATCATAGCAAGGTCACAGAACTGGCGGAGTCCAACGCCAAGCTCGACGAGATGATGGAACAAGTGCAGGAACGTGTACAGAATGTTGGTCTCGGGCGACAGGGTAGGTATCTGGTGGTTCCCAACCGTAACAGTATGGTTGGCCTTCACCTCCTCGTCCATCAGTGAGTCCCAATAGCGCTGATTGGCCTTGTTGTAGAATTTGAATAGGTTGAAATGCATCTCGAACAGCACATCCTTGTACGTGAATGCAAGATGCTGCTCGCTCTCGCTCTCTTCCTCGAATGTCACATTCCACCTCTGGGCAATGAGCTCCCGTGCCTGTGAGAAGCATGACGTAGGGCAATAGAAGTCTATGTCACCGCTCTCGCGTACCTCTGGCTGTCTGTACATGGATGCCGTTATCTGGCCTTTGACGATGAGGTGTCTGATGCCCGCTGACGATAGCAGCTCGGACAACTCGCACACCATGCTGTTCATGTGTCCGTTTGTCTGAATGGTATCGTTCAGAGAGGTGTACGTATTTGCAGCATCGTAGCGGTTGAGCCTCACGTCTTGGTTCTCCATCAGGGCTGAACATAGCAATCCCGATACCGTCTGCCGCTGAGACAGACGGTAGAGCTGCTTGTAGGGTTTCGATGGCAACTCGAAACCATCGGTCTTATGGCCCCACAGCGCAGACCGTAGAACGATAAATAGAAAGTCGTTGATGGTCATCTGTAATACTAAGCTTCTGTGTGAGCCTCCTGCTTGTCATCCAGCACCGTATAGATGGAGTTGTTGGACTTGTATTCGGGTACAATCTCCTTCATCTTGGCGACAATCTGCATGTCGTCATATCCCGTAGATAGCTGGATAAGCTCTTCTATGCTGTTGTTGACAGTTGTAAAGTCGTATTCCCTAACCTTGGCTATCCTAATCTTATCGTGGAACGACGGCAGGGTATCCTCATGGTTTGACAGCACTTCCTCGTAGAGTTTCTCGCCAGCCCTGAGTCCCGTATACTCTATCTTCACGTTCTTGGCTCCCGACAGCTTTATCATCTTCTTGGCTAGGTCGGCAATCTTTACTGGCTTGCCCATATCGAAGACGAATATCTCTCCTCCCTTTCCGTGCGTACCGGCTTCGAGTACCAGCTTGCAGGCCTCGGGGATGAGCATGAAATACCTGATGATGTTTGGATCGGTAACCGTCACGGGACCTCCCTCCTTTATCTGCTTCTCGAACAGTGGTATTACGGAGCCGTTGGAACCAAGGACGTTACCAAATCTCGTTGTCACATACTGACAATGTTGTTCCACCGTGCCATTACTCTGCTCCCTTAGTTTGGCGTTGAGCGACTGAACGTATATCTCGCAGATACGCTTGGAGCATCCCATGACGTTTGTCGGGTTAACAGCCTTGTCTGTGGAAATCATTACAAACTTCCTGACGCCGTATTTCTCGGACAGGTCTGCTATGATTTTTGTTCCGTATACGTTGTTGATGATGCTCTCTCCTGGATTGTCCTCCATCATCGGAACATGCTTGTAGGCTGCTGCATGGAACACATAGTCGGGTCTGTACTTGTTGAATATCTTCTCCATGTGCTTTGTATGCGTGATGCTCGTAACGATGGTATGAGCCTTCACCGACGGGAAGCTGTGTAGCATCATCAGACGTATGCTGTGCTGCGGAGTCTCGGCTTGGTCCACCAGTATCATCTCAGCAGGCTTGTACACAGCAATCTGCCTAACCATCTCGCTACCTATCGAACCTGCCGAGCCCGTAATCATAATCTTCTTGCCTGTAAGCATGGCTCCTACAGCATCCATGTCAACATGTATCTCGTTGCGGGGCAGCAAGTCCTCAACAGAAATCTCGCGCAGGCTTTCAGCCTCGAATTCCTCGATACCCCCTTGCTCTTCCGTCACTGACATCATGTATATGTGTATGCCTGCATTGATGAGTATTTCCTGCAATTTCTCGTTTTCACGGAACCTCGAGTTCTGCAGAGGACTTACAAGAACAGCCCCGATGTTCATTTCCTTGATAGTCTCTGCGAGGCTGTCGTCTGCGTTATATACCTTTACGCCCATCAGCACACGGCCACCGTAATGGCTCTCATGGGCGATGAAACCTCTCAGATGGAACCGTTCGGGTTTCTCGTTCCTGATGCTCTTGGCAAGGCTTATGCCTCCGTCCTTTACTCCGTAGATGAGGGCGCGCACGCCCTTCTTGGAACTGAACATCACGTCGTAAATGGTCTTGATAATTACACGCACGGAGACAATGCCTGCGGTGGCCATAAGGTACATGGCAGCAATCTGGCGGCCCTGCAGTCTGATGAACTCCATGTCCCACCAGTATATCAGGTAGTGCATTATCTCGGCTATCACCCACGATAGTCCCATGGCGGCACCAATGCGCTGTAGGTCAACAAAAGACGAATAGCGGATGATGCCAGTATATGTTTTGAAAATCCTGAAACCAATGATATTGAAAATCATGTACATGAATATCGTCTTGCTCAACAGTACGATATTTCCCAGCGTGACGGCTCCGTGATAATACAGCCAGAACACAAAGATACCTGCGAGATAGCATATCAGGCAGTCAAGTATGAACACCACCCAGTAGGGCAGCGCATTCTTGGTAAAGTACCAGTTTAGAAGTTTGTCAATAATGTTCATGTGTTATTTGGTTGGAAAAGAAATTTTAGTTTTATTTGTCAGTTAATCCCTCTTATCTCCTCTTATCTCCTTTTATCTCCTCTTATCTTCCTTTATCTCCTCTTATCTCCTTTATCTCCTCTTATCTCCTATTTACTACTTGCGAACCAACGGCCATCGTCCGAAGGGTAAGGTAAAGTTGAGTTGAAAATTGAGTATCTATCTGATGGCTTCCTTCACCATCGCTATTATAAATCGTGCGTCTTCTTCTGTAACGCAGGGACCGCTTGGAAGGCATAGGCCGCACCGGAACAGTTCCTCGCTAACCCCGTTGGTATATGCTGGGGATGACTTGTAAACCGGCTGCTTGTGCATGGGCTTCCATAGTGGACGGCTCTCAATGTTGGCCTTGTCCAGAAATATCCTCATGGCCTCTACGTTCGCATTGGGCTCGCAGTCCGTATGGACATTATCCGACTCATGTACGAAACCGGCTGCACCACCAACGGCTCCCTTTACCATTTCCTGATACACATCTTCTTGTCCTACTACGGCAAGATGCTCGTCAAGAGTGATGGTGTTAAGCCAGAAGTTGCTCCTCATGCAGTCATCAGTCTCGTCGTGGAATGTTATACCGTCAATATCCTTAAATCCCTCTCGGTATATATCAGCTATATGTCTGTGATGTTCAATATGTTCTTTCAGCACTGTCATCTGTCCGCGGCCTATTCCTGCACAGATATTGCTCATCCTGTAGTTGAAGCCTATCTCCGTGTGCTGATAATAGGGGTACGACTCTCTTGCCTGCGTAGCAAGGTACATTATGTGGCCCTTGGCGTCGTCGTCAGGACAAATCAGGGCACCACCTCCGCTTGTTGTTATCATCTTGTTGCCGTTGAAGCTCAGAACGCCATATTGTCCAAATGTGCCTACAACACGGCCATCGTATTCCGAGCCAAGTCCCTCGGCCGCATCTTCAATCAGCGGTATGTCGTATTTCTTTGCCACGGCTACAATCTCGTTTATCTTTGCAGGCATGCCATAAAGATATACGAGCACAATAGCCTTGGGCTTCTGCCCAGTCTTCTCCGTCCGGTCAATGATGGCAGCCTCCAGCAGCTCAGGATCCATGTTCCAAGTATCTTTCTCTGAGTCTACAAACACGGGCTTTGCCCCAATGTATGTCACAGGATTGGCAGATGCGCAGAACGTGAACGACTGAACCAAGACCTCGTCGCCAGCCTTGACACCGCAGGCAAGCAGGGCAAGATGCACGGCTGCAGTGCCTGCACTCAATGCCACAACTCTTTTCTCTCCATTAGAGCAGAACTGTGCCAAGTCTTCCTCAAAGCCATTTACGTTTGGACCCAAAGGCACCACCCAGTTGGTGGCGAAAGCCTCCTGTATGTATTTCATCTCATTGCCCGACATGTGGGCAAGGCATAGCAAAATTCTTTTCTCACTTCTTTTCATAGAAATATACCTTATGTGGTTTTTGTTGATTACTTCCCTTTGGTCAGTGGGGCCTGGGGGACAATCCTCCCACAAAAAAATGATTAATTTATTTAAGTTTCTGAACTACCAACAATCTCCCCGATTTCCGAAAGTTGAGTTGATTTAGGTTTCGCTGCTTATCCGGCAGCCCTTTACACAAGAGTAGCTATCAGTTCCACCGGCAGTCCCGTAACTTTTGATATGTCATCATCCGTCATTCCCATCCTCTTGAGATTTATGGCAACTTCCGTCTTACCCTCATTATTTCCTTCGGCTCTTCCTTCGGCTCTTCCTTCGGCTCTTCCTTCGGCTAATCCTTCTGCTCTTCCTTCTTGTAATCCTATAGCTCTTCCTTCGGCTCTTCCTTCGGCTAATCCTATAGCTCTTCCTTCCGCAAGCCCCTCAATTTTCGCAGTATCCAGCACGTCATTTTGAATCATTATGTCATCGATGTGTTTATCGTATGCAGTGCGTTCCTCCTTGGTCATTTTCAGATACTGCAATTTCTGTTTGGCCTCTTTCAGGCCAGGCGCATCAGTGGAATCTGAAATCTTTCCACTTTTCAGATATTCAATCCATTCCTCCAATGGAGTCTTTGCCACTTGGTTGAACTCGTTGACTCTGATAATGAAATATTCGGGGAATAACTTGTCTGGAGTTTTCATCTTCAGTACATTCTCCTCCTTGTCGCTAATCTTCAGAGTGTCACCAGTATGGACACCTACAAACACTGTCTTGCCGTGATACAGATAATCTGCGCCAATACCCAAGTCAAAATAAAGGATGCTTATGGAGTACACCTTCTTTACCTTGTCGTATTTGTCGCCGAGCGATATGTGTTCAGTAATGGCCTTCGAGACACCATATAGAATGCGCTCAAGGTAGAATCTCTCCCTTGTCAATTGTATCTCTACGATGATAATCTCTCCAAGGCTGTTCTTTGCTTTTATGTCTACCCTGTTGAATTTATCATAGTAGTTTTCCTGATTACCCTCGCTTTCCAGTATTTCCACTATGTGTACTTCTTCGTTCAGAAGAACCGTTATCAGTCCTTCCAGAACAGCAAAGTTGGCTTTGTCTCTGAGCATTCGTTTTGCCGCCCAGTCAAATCTTACATATTTGTTATCTTCCAACATGTCAGTTCCTCCTATATGGTTATTTGTTGCAAATGTAGTAAAAAAGTTTCAATCTGCAAAACATTAGTGATGGTGAAAAACAAATTGCTACGATTTTCATCATATTATCTCGTCGTTATATTCCATCTTTTTGCCTAACACCGTGCAAATTATCATCTGGATATCCTTGATGAAAGAGTAATGGCTTAGGTAATATAAGTTTATCCTTACCTTGTCTGGATAAATAACCTCATCATTGTATTGCTTCGGATTATCGACATTTGCGAGCAACTCCTCCTCGTTTCTGTATTTCAGGCTGGCTGGTCCAGTAATACCTGGCTTCAGTTTCAGGATATCCCTATCTTTACCATCAAGCTTGTCTGCATATCCAGGAACATCGGGACGTGGCCCGACAAAACTCATGTCACCAATCAGCACATTCCATAATTCCGGCAGTTCGTCCAGTTTGTATCTCCTCAACTTCTCACCAAGAGGAGTAATCCTGTTCAGCTCTTCTGCAGCAATGGAAGTGCCATCCTTTGATGACTTGTCTACGGTCTCCGCCTGCTTGCTGACCGTCATTGACCTGAACTTGTACACAGTAAACAGTCTCCCGTGTTGTCCTACTCTTTTCTGACAGAACAGTATTGGTCCAGGCATCTTGACTTTTATCAGTATGGCAACAATCAGCAGTACTGGACTAAGCATTATCAGTCCTAACAGAGCGAATAACTTGTCAAATATAATTTTTATTATCATCTTGTATAGCAGTTAACTGTCTTTTTATAACCCGCCTATAATTGTGGTTCACCAGGAAAACGAAAACAATGACGAAGATAAAGGGAGAAGAAAGGAGATAAGAGAAGACAAGAGAAGACAAGAGAAGTTAAGAGGAGACTAGAGGAGATAAATGACGTATGTTTAAGCATGACTTTTATTATTGTTATTTAACCTTTCGAAATACTCGAACCATTCGAACCCTTCAAACTCCTCAAACTCCTCAAACCCTCGAACCCTTCAAACTCCTCAAACCCTCGAACCTCTCGAACTCTTCAAGCCCCTAAAGTCTTAATATATATATGAACAACCTGAGTTCGATGATTACGAAATGTTTTCACTCCTTTGGTCATTGGCCTTTGGAGATATAGGTTCGTCTATGATTTCGATAAAATATTCTCGTTTTTCAAAATCTTCATTTATTATTTTAATATTGCTTGCTTTTATGGCGCTTCTGTAAGATGCAATATTGTCCATGGAAATTGTTTCGTACAGTCTTAAACCGATGGAAAAACCTATCTCGTTAAGCAGTTTGTTCATGGCCGTGCCAAGGCCTTTGTTGCGATAGTCTATGTCTACCATTCTACCTCTAAATCCTTTACCATGAAAGAATGAGCGAATGAAGAAGTAGCCTGCGATAGTAGGTTGCTTATCGTCGCATGGTCTTTCAGCGTCATCTTGAGTGCAGTCTATAAGAAAGAATGCAAGGAAAGCCTTGTTCTTTTGAAGACTCTGTATAGACTTATAGTCGAACCCATGAGGCTTGAAGAATGTGAATGCCTCAGCAGGTTGTTTTGCGAAGAAATTCACGATGTCCTCAGTAGAAACATCTTCCATTCTCATAATCTTGTATCCGTCAGGGATTGCACTGAAACGAAAGCGACTTACTGTTTCCCCATACCTTATGCTGAAGAGAATTGAATTAAATCTTTCTGTAAGGTCCCACAACCACGGGAATTTGTCCCTAATGACATGTGCTATTTTGTAACCTATTGCCATAACCGTTATTTATTTCTCCAGTATCATATCGTAGAAGTCCAATAGGCAACGTTTTACAAAGTCCTTGTCGAACCGTGATGCTATCATGGGGCGTGCGTTACCTGCCAGAGTCTCTCGTAAAGAACTGTTTTCGTAGATGCTTTTCATAGCAAGATACAGTGACTCCGCGTCACGTGGAGGAATAATGATGCCGTTATTGCCGTTCTCAATTATTTCTCGTGAACCGTTTATGTCCGTCACAATACATGGCAGTCCCATGGCTCCTGCCTCAAGTACGGTGTTGGGGAATCCCTCTCTGTAGCTTGGGAATACAAAGCAGTCACATGCCGCATACTGCGCAACCAAGTCGTCACCCGATTTTGGGCCTGTTGTTATTATGGCATCGTGGCAGTCAATGAATTCTTGAGTGTCGTGCCGTATAGGGTCCAAGTTCCTCTCGTAGTTTCCTGTAAGCACAAGTCTTGTATTGTGGTGCTCTTGGTTTAATCTCACAAAAGCCTCAACAAGTTCGTTAATACCCTTGTCGCCAACTATTCTTCCAACAAACAGGAAAGTGAAGGCTTCTTTGTCCCTGATGTGAGATGCAAGTTCTGTTATCTCTTTCCTTTCGGAGAATCTCTCCATGTCAACGCCTCTAACATTGCCATATCCAAGTACCTTCATTGGTTTCTTGGTGATGTGGCTCTGAAGATCATTCTTTACGCCCTGTCCTTCAGGTATGATGTGAGTAGCGCAAGTGCATGTCAGCCAATCTGTAAACATAAGTATTTTCTTACTTATACCACTTGCGGTTGGCCATACCAATCCTGTAAAAGTGTGAATGCGTAGAGGTACCCTTGTAATCCAGGAAGCCACCATACAGAGAAGTCCTGCTTTGGGCGTCATGGAATGAACGATTAAGGGCTTTTCTTTTGCAAAAACTCTAATTAGCTTTACTAAAGACAGGAAGTCTTTGACAGGCGACATCCTTCTGTACATGTCAACTATGGTGGTTTTAGCCCCTAACGACCTTATGTGTTCCAGTTCTGGCCCATCTGAAGAGACTGTTACTATTTCGAATCCCTTTTTTTGTAAGTCTGGTATCATGGATGCGAAAAAGTCCACCGACATGGATACTGTTACCGCTCTTATAATTTTTTTCTCTCTTTTCATACTTGTAACTTGAAAACCACATGGGACACCTCTGTTCCCGTTTCTTCCTATTTCGAGTTGATTATTCTGTAGTACACATTCTCGTATTCCCTTACCATCCTGCTCAGGTCAAATTCCATAGCCCTATTAAGGCAATTCCTGGCAGTCGTGTAATATAGCTCGTTGCTCTTGCCCAATGACATTATTATTTCTGCCAGTTCTTTGTAGTCCTCGTGCCTGAACATCATTCCATATCCTTTCGTTACTTCCCTTAGCCCGTTCACATCAGAGGCAACAAACGGTTTCCCGGCGCTCATACCCTCTACATTGCTGAGGCTCAGTCCTTCCCAGTGTGATGACATTACGACAATGTCGGCAGCCTTGAGCACGTTTGGCACATCCGACCGAAGTCCAAGAAAACGGACACGTTCTTTTACTCCTGTTTCCTCTGCCAGTTTCCTTACCTCATTCTCTCTTACGCCGATACCAGCGAACCATACCTCGTATTGTTCTTTGTCCAGGAGAGCCATTGCTTTTACGACGGTGTCTTGGTCTTTGGCCTCTCTAAACCCTGCCACCATAACTATCGCTGTCCTGTTGCCCTTCAGTCTTGTGAGTTCTTTGTCCGCTTCTGCTTTGTAGATGGCATTCACGTCTACGCCATTATTTATTGTCGACACCTTATTATATATGTCAGAGTCTGGGCGTGTCCATTTGCCGCCCATGTATTCGCGCAGCTTGTCCTCCGCAATCTTGCTGATGCATACGGCATGGTCATACCGCCCGTACATCCAGCTCTCTATCGGTGCGTACCATTTCCAGTTGCGTTTCCTGTTCGACGTAGTATGTTCTGTGGTGCACAGACCTGGTTTCGAAATCATGCTCGCTATAGCCACAAACAGCTGGGGAGAAGAGTTGTGGGTATGTACCAGGTCATAATTCCTCATAAGCTTGGCAAGTTTCAGAATATGGAGAGGGTTGTATACCGATGTACCGAGGCTTATCACCCTGATTGCCTTTTCGCGTAGTTCCTTGGTGAATATGGTTTCTTCGCCGTCCAATACACAGACGTCTACGGTGTGCCCCAACTCTGTCATCGCTATCGCCATCTGGGTGACCAAGTGCTCAGCACCGCCGATATGTAGTGATGTGACAACTTGTAGTATTCTCATGATTGTAGATTCTGCTACCTATGTTCTGATATTACTCCTTTTATGTTTATTTACGCTAAAATACATATTGTATTTCACATAACCAAATGTTTATTCCGCTTTTTTATTTCTTTTGCAATTCTGTTACCCCTTGTTGCATCATATCTTGGGTCACCAGTACCCCCCTTTGTCAGTTACGAATTTTAGTTTCGTATGTGATAATTCTCTATGTATAAGGGTTTTATTTAAACCACAGAGTTTAAGAGAACCAACGGTCACCGTCCGAAGGGTAAGGTAAAAAGAGATTTGTGGTTTTATAGAGTAGGTCGCAAGCGACAGAGGACACAGAGTTTCCATGCGGCAAACATTATGCGCAGCTCTCTATGAGCTCTAAATGCCTTGGCATTCACCCTCTTTCATTAGTATAAATACTCTATATCTCTTAAACTCTGTGGTTTAAAATAACTTCCGAAAGTTGAGTTACGAATTACAAATACCAGTATTCCTCTAATGAACCCACTTGTCCCGCAAATGCATTATTATACCTATTGGGGCAAGCACATTCCACGCGGCACCTATCCGTTGGCCGTTACTATGTCCCTTGCAGCACAACCTGAACCGCCAGAAGTTTATCGCAGCCTTCGCCTTTTCCTTTAGCGGCACGTCATACCCGTTCAGTTCCGCATACGTCATCATGCTTGCTATTGGACTGTTCATGCGTATTCTTACTATATTGTCCGTTAGCCCTCCGTCAATATAGTCGCGTAGGTATATAACATCCGGGAACACCAGTAGCCTGTATTTCTGCGCTATCCTGTTCCATACCAATGCCTCGGGACAGAATTTCTCCCCGCTTATTTCAGGGAACGGAAACTCCTTCAGAACAGACGTTCTGAATACTTCGCACATGTCCCCCGTAATATTGTGTTTGTATCTCAACTCAAGAGATGATGCTGTAGTATTTATTATAGGCTTACCTATTATGTCTCCGTTTCTATGTGCCATGTATCCGCAGACCCCTGACAAGGTCTTGTTGGCCATTATCATCTTGTATCTCTTTTCAATCGTCTCTATCGCAGTAGGAGGCAACTCGTCATCGCTGTCTAGAATCAGAAACAATTCACCCTCTGCTACATTCACTCCCATGTTGATTGCCGTATGCTTGCCTCCGTTCGGCTTCTTGAAGTATCTGATAGGAAAGGAACCGTCATGCGAGCTGATTATCTCCGCAACAGCGCTGTGAGTGTTGTCCGTGCTCCCGTCGTCTACGATTACCCATTCAAGGTTCTTGCTGCTTTGATTCTTGATGCTGTCGTATAGCGGAGCCAAGAAATTTGCCCTGTTGTATGTAGGTGTGAATATTGTTATCATTGTTTCTGTTTTTTCCCCAGCTGATTCAGGATAACTCTGGTGAACCATTTTATTTGTAGAATTTGTCTTTGTCGTAATTTTGGTCATATTCATATTTTTCATATATGAAGTCACCTTCTCTGTGTCCGTTTGTGAAGAAGGTCTTGTATGGGTACAATTGTATTCCCCATGCCACAAGAATTCTAACGAACAGGAAGAAGCATACAACTATTAAGCCGACGTTATGTATGGCGGTCTTTTTGCATCTTGATGCTATGTAACTCAATGTTGCGAATAGTCCCATAAGATAATACCATCCCAAGCGTCCACCGTTCTCTGATTTGATGAAGAATAATAGAATTCCGCAGAAAGCCAGAGCCATATTCAGCAGCACAACTCTTTTAGGCTCATTGGGGATGGTCCTGTATTTTGATAATATAAAGAACAGGAAGAAGCATGCCTCTATGAGGTAGGCTATACGGAAGCCGCTCGTGTCCTCAACATACCCTGCAGCACGTTCGCCAGAGTCAGAAACATCTCCATATGCGGCAAACATAGCTGAAGGTAATGGAGTTAATCCAATAAGCAGGCACAATCCCATTACAGTAATGATTGTATTCTTAGTGAACTTCCTTACCGGTATGAAGTACATTGGGAAGAATATCAACGCCGAGTTATGGAACAGGAATGCCAGTGCCATTACACCTACAAATGGCCAAGGCCGTCTCTGTATGATATATTTAATGGATAACCATGCTATGCCCACCCCTAACATCTGCCTCAGGTAGGTGAATGTAAAGAAGAACATCAACGCCAAGAATAACATCACCCCAAACGGGTAGTTCTCCACATACTGCTTGAAAGACCTGTATAGCAGGGTGTATATCATTACTGTTACGATAAAAATAAAGATATACCTGTTTTTTGTAATGATAGCTATTGCAACATTCAGGAAGTCATAGCCTATTTCCTTGTCGTACAACTCAAAGATAAAACTTTGGAATATGTTGCCTCCGTTGTCTATGTTGTTTGTCACATCATTGAACAAATCCGCATATATATACCTGTCATATCCTCCAAGCATGTCGGAGATACCCACGAATATGGTAGAGCATACGAAATAGTAAAACAGGAAGTTTACATTCTTCTGCTTCGACTTTACAGTCGTTAAGTATGCGTATAAAGCAACTATATAGAATAATAAGTATAAAACCATGTTATTGCTTTTCTAAAGACTTATTTCTGAGTATTTCTTTCTTTTAAGTAATGCAGCTCTATATGGGAAGCCGCTATGATACATCTTCTTGTCTCTTACGAGAAATATTTCTTCGGCATTAGCAAGCATAAAGTAGTCAACAAATGACTTCATGTAAGTTTGCTTGCTTGCGTCTGATGTGAATCCTATATGTACCACTTTGCCTGGAATTAGATAGGTATATTCCGATATCCTTTCGTCTTCCACTACCCTTGTGAGGAATGTGGAGGAGTCGGGTGTAACGAGAATCTTTTTTTCTGGATATCTGTCGTGATTTTTCTATGCACTTCAGACATCTTGCTATGTATGGTTCTCTTTGAGCTTCGGGAAGAGTTTCTCCTCCCTCCTTGAAATCTCCGAGAAGTTGTCGGAAACGGAAAGTCAATGATACATACGTATTGCTGCCTCCTATTTTGTTCAGATGATAATCGATAAGTTCCTGCAACTCTGCTGACGGCTTGAATAGATCATTGAACAACGCTCCGTATTCCTCATCCTTGCAAATCATGTTTGAGTAAACATGTATCTGCTGATAAGGTTGCTTCAGATAGTAACTGAGTATGGTGTTTTGTACAAACTGCTGGTATCTGTTTCGTGTGCTTGCGTGATATGTGAGGAGAGTGCATGGATAAACTTTGTTAGTGTCGAAACATATATCCTTTGATGATATCCTCCAGTCATATTTGTTTGGAACCAGGTAGTCCTGAAGGTGCAGCGGCTCAAAGACAATTCTGAATGGTAAGTTCTTAGTATTGCATTGTTTGTATATTGCAACTGTAGCCCTTAGCCTGTCTGATAGACCTCCAGAGAACGTGGTCTCTGGTAATACCATGTATATTATCTTTCTGTCTCCTTCATTGCAAGATAAACCATCTTCACATCTCTTTTTATATAAAGGCTTAAGTAGTGATTTCCTACAGGCAATATTGTGCCTGATAATAGGAAACCAATATAACCATGATAAAAAGTATCTTAATAATCTGTCTCTCATTTTTCTGAATTATTCGTTCTTTAAAACAATTATTTTGCCATACAGTTTCTCATTTCCTTTTTATTCTTGCCTATCCCAAGTATTCCACCAATTCTACAAATATCTCTCAATTTGATTATCTGTGTCATCCCTGGACCTAATTGCCTCCAATTATTCTTGTCCCACGGATTTCACAGATTTCCACAGATTTCGTCATCTGGCATTCATTGTCCTAACTAATCCGTGTCATCTGTGTAATCTGTGGGCTTTGTTATTCCGTCAAGTGATGAGCTTGAAAATAAGCTTAATCAGATGATTTTACGGAATATATTGTTATTGATGTTGTCACAATTGAAATTTACAAGTATACCTATGTGAATCTTAGATATTTTCATATATGTAAGCAATTGCAGATGGAATACATTCTTAACTTCTTGTACTGACTTTAGTTCAATAATTACTCTCTTTTCAACAAGAATGTCTATTCTGTAATCACATGGTAATCTTTTGCCTTGAAATATTACAGGCACAGATACCTGTTGTTCTACGTTTAGCCCCCGATTTTTTAAGGCAACTATTAATGCTTCTTCGTATATAGATTCAAGTAGGCCAGGGCCTAACTCGTTATATACGTCAAATATTGCTCCACGTATTCTGAATGTTATTTCGTTGTCTGTCATCAGTAATATAATTCTTGTTCCACGGATTCCACGCGTTTTGTCTCCGTGCAGCCTTTTTCCTACTTATCTGTGTAATCTGTGTAATCTGTGGGCCTTATTACCTCCAATTATTCTTGTCCCAAAGATTTACAGCTTCCACGGATTTCGTCACCTGGCATTCCTTGTCCTAACTAATCCGTGTCATCTGTGTCATCTGTGGGCCTTATTACCTCCAATTATTCTTGTCCCATGGATTTACAGATTTCCACGGATTTCGTCACCTGGCATCCTTTTTCCTACTTATCTGTGTAATCTGTGTCATCCGTGGGCTTTATTCCTTCCACTTATTCTTGTCCCACAGATTTCACAGATTTCGTCTCTTGGCATGCTTTTGTCCTACTTATCTGTGTAATCTGTGTCATCTGTGGGCTTTATTCCTTCCACTTATTCTTGTCCCACAGATTTCACAGATTTCGTCTCTTGGCATCCTTTGTCCTACTTATCTGTGTAATCTGTGTCATCCGTGGGCTTTATTCCTTCCACTTATTCTTGTCCCACAGATTTCACAGATTTCGTCTGTTGGCATGCTTTTGTCCTACTTATCTGTGTAATCTGTGTTATCTGTGGGCCTTATTACCTCCAATTATTCTTGTCCCACGGATTTCACAGATTTCCACAGATTTCGTCTCCATACATCCCTTGTCCTAACCAATCCGTGTCATCCGTGTCATCTGTGGATAAATAGCATCAGCAATCAGTCATCAATAATAATCCCCGTCCGCCTGCGGACATCCGTGTCATCTGTGGACCTAATTACCTCCACTTATTCTTGTCCCACAGATTTCACAGATTTCCACAGATTTCGTCTGCATGCAACCCCTGGTTTGGTTATCTGGGTAATCTCATTCCCCTCTTATGCTCCCTCAGCACAGCTTCACGCCCCTTTCTCGCCATCTCCTCATATTTTTCTCTGTTGTCAACAATATCAGAGAGTATTCCTGGCATGTCTGCAGGGCAGTCATACACCACGCACGACACGCCGTTCACCACTGCGATATTCTCCATGGCATACCATGAGCCGATGACCAACAATCCGTTGGCCAGAGCATCCAGCACCTTTCCCTTGGTTCCTGTGCCGATGCTGATTGGCGTAATCTGTATGTCGTGCTTGCGCACCTCTTCGATATAGTCTGGTGCAAACGTCACGTGGTTGACGGTCCATCCCGCCTCTTTCAGCGTTACAGCGTGCTGTTCCCAGCCACGGCCCAGGAAGGTGATGACGAAGTGCTCTTGCAACATCTCCCTGTTGTTGGCCGATACCAATGCCGCCACCATCTCGTCCGCATCCTGCTGCATGTAGTAGTTGTACTGTCCGGCAACGAGCAGCCTTGTCTGGCCCTTATGGAATGATATTTCATGCTCTGGGTCATGAACCTCGTAGTGTGGATGGCGGATAAACCTCGCCCTTATGCCTGGGTTCATATCCCTCAGGAACCTGGCATCCTCCTCTCCAACCAGATGGTATGTAATGTTTGCCCTGTTTGCAAAGTCCCGTTCCATCCTTCTGAACTTCCTGTACATTATGGCGCACCGCCAGTATTTCTTCCAGTCGTTCATCACGAAACGGCATCCCAGCATCCTGTGGTAGTATAGAGCCTCTGAGTCGGGCAGGGTATGTACCACCTCTGTGTCGGGGAACATCCTTGAAATCCTCGACAACTCCTCGCCGTACACCCATATCATGTCCGGCTTCTTCGACCTTATCTCCGTTTCATAGTTCTTTGGCAATGTGATATAGTTGTGCAACGGATATTTCAGAAACACCCTTACGAACAGCAGATGCAGCTTGAATATCCACTTGAACCATGCTGGCTGTGGTATAAGGTGTATCTTAACGTCCAGTTCCTTTTCTGCCACAGCAATCTGTTCCCTGCTGAGGTTGTTGCAGTTGAACGAATACACCTCCACCTTCATGCCCTTTTCCCTTTTCACCATCATGTGGTAGGGTAGGGCCGATATGCCGCGTACATTCTCTTTGTACGGTGTATGTATCGAAATCAGTATTGTTTTCATTTATTGTTTTTGTCTTAAGGTTGTCCGCAATCTTAATGCGAGAATAGCCTTGAATGTAACATTTTTTAGTCTATGCCTTGCGCTATTCCTTTTGGTATACCTTACAGAACATCTTATTCGAAGCCGTCTTGATGTTGTTTATGCATATTGTCTTCAAGTTAGTCGCTCTTTGTTTCTGTGGATAACTATATATCTGTAAAGTTAAGTTGTTTACTGTTGTCTTCAAATGCTTTGAAGGAAAAACAGCATATAAATTACTTCCATATTATACTAAAATAAGCGTTGACAAATGGCACCAGAAGTGTAGTCTTAACAGATGCTGTTCTGCCTTTTATTGGGAAGAGTCCTTGTTCGATCATGAACGAAAAGATTTCCTTTTTTGTTTCTTTTGATAGTAATTTCTCCCTGTATAGTTGTATAATAATAGAGAAAACCAAAGAGTTTGATCTTTGAAGGTAGTCCTTGATGATGCGTTTTGAAGTCGGGATTCTATTGCTTATGTTTTTTAGTCTTTTTGCAACAACTATATCGCTTTTAATGTTATGTGCAATTTTTGGTACAACCCGTTCGTGAGATAATGATTTGTCGTTCCAATAATATGAATACCCTATAAGGTTTATACCCATAACTCTTTTCGCTACTGCGTAGGCGGCATAATTGAAGTCTGAATCTTCATGTGTGATTTTCGGGTAAAATGATAATTTGTACTCTTTAATAAGTTTTCGAGAATAAAAACATTTCCACACGGAACCTATGTCATTTGTGTGATGAAGTAGTTCAAATCCCGTATAAACTCTGTCTGTTTTGCGTAATGGCTTAGATAATTTAATAACATTTAGGTCCGAGTCCAAAAGCTCATATCCATAGAAACAGATATCTAAGTTGTTTTCTATACATTTGTTATATACCTTGCCGATGATATTTGGCTTTACAAAGTCATCTGAGTCAACAAAAAAAATATATTCTCCAGAAGCATAGGCTAATCCTGTATTACGAGCACCACTAAGCCCTTGGTTTTCTTGTGAAATAAGCCTGATGTTGTCATACTTGTTAGCGAAGGACTTAGCTATAGATACACTGTTGTCTGTAGAACCGTCGTTAACAAGTATAATCTCGTACTCAGATGACGGTAGGTCTTGACAGAGAAGTGAATACACACATCTTTTGAGATATTTCTCAACGTTATATACAGGTACAATGATACTTATTTTCATTTTGTTATTATTTTGAATCACTAGTAGTCTGTAAAGTCTAAAAAGTGACAAAACAAGTTACTTAACCAGCAATCAAACTGGACGTTTATCAGCGGAAGGAGAATGTTGTCTAACGCGCTAAATTTTAGAGCATTAAATTTGTCTATGTCAATTATTTTCCGTACATTTATAGTTGATGCCCAAAGGGTTACACTCAACTATGTCAAGACAGAAAATCATCATAACACTCTCCCTGAAAGATCAAAAGTTCCTGGAACAATTACTTTCCAAGGGTACATCCCCAGCTCGAACGATACGGCGCGCACAAATTCTACTCAATAGCAACAGAAAAGGCAAGAAACAATATACAACAGAAGAGTTGGCAGACTTGTTGAGCACAAAAAAGCAGACTGTCAGCCGGGTTTTGAAAGAATATGAAGTCAGTGGTATAGAATGCATATATCGCAAGACACGTAAGACGCCTCCGGTGGAGAGCAAGATTACAGGCGAAGTGGAAGCACACGTGATAGCCATGGCTTGTCACAATCCTCCTGAAGGATATTGCAGATGGACACTACGCCTGTTGTCAGAAAGGATGGTACAGATGAATTACATAGACAAGATAAGCCATACAACAGTGGGAAAGATATTGAAAGAGAATAGTCTCAAGCCACACCTTGTTGAGGAATGGTGTATACCAAAGGAACAAAGCGCTGATTTTGCCGCTTGCATGGAGGATGTGCTGGAAGTATATAGCCGTCCGTATGACGAACGGTTTCCTGTTGTCTGCATGGACGAAAAGCCTCTACAATTGCTGGCAGATGCGCGCCAAGGACGTCGTAAGAAGAATGGTGCTCTCATCCAAGATAGTGAATACGTCCGCAATTGTACTTGTAGTATATTCCTTTTTACAGAGCCTCTTGCAGGATTTCGCCATGCTAAAGCATTAGAGCATAGAACAAAGACTGACTGGGCCAAACAGATGAAATGGCTTGCTAACGAAGTTTATCCTAATGCTGAAAAGATTATCATGGTGTGTGACAATCTCGACACCCATGACAAAAGTTCTTTCTATGAGACATTTCCGCCAGCAGAAGCACTAAGACTCGCCAAAAGATTCGAATTCCATTATACACCCAAGCATGGAAGTTGGCTCGACATAGCAGAGATTGAGTTGTCTGCGTTATCTAAACAATGCCTCGGGAAACGGAGAATTGATAATTTGGAAGACTTGAACTCTGAACTCGAGAAATGGCACACTGATAGGAATGCTATGCAGAAAGGGGTGGACTGGCAATTCACAACAGACGATGCCAGAATCAAACTCAAACATTTGTATCCTATTGTCACTTTTTAGACTTTACAGACTAATAGTTCGCAAAGATAACACAAATACGAAGTTTACAAAAAATTAGCGACTCTACCTTTCTGTTTGTCTAATTTTCCCATAGCAAAGGTGTAATCACAGAGTGCTCTCCCCTCGTTGAACGCCGTGATGGTAGTGATGTCAAACCACTCCGTTAGCCTGTTGGCCATGGTGCTGAGCATCCGTTCCATACCACCGGAGTTATAGTCCGACTCGATGATAAAAGCAATGTTCATCATTCGTACATTCATTGTGCATTTAGATTCTTCAGCCGAACCTCTGCTGTCTAACCCTTCCATGCTATCCCACTCTTAATATCCTTTGCCGGCATACCGCCGATGAGTGTGTGTGGCGTGAGGTGTTTTTTGATGACCAGTGACCGTTGTGCCACGACACAGTCGTCGGCTATCACCACCCCTTTGCCGATATGACTGCCAGAGCAGATCCATACATGATTGCCAATGGTGATCGGCTTGCTCCGCTCCTTCCTCTGACCATTTTCGAAGATGTCGTGCCCGTCAGTGGTATTCATCTCGACCCGCCAGCCATAAAGATTGTCGTTACCGATAGTGATGTCGCGGTCACATGTGAAGAAGCAGTCGCCATTGCAGAAGAAGTTGTTGCCTATCGCCAGCCGCGCTCCGTTGATGACGATAGCCGTACCCCTCTCTATCGTTATATGCTCTCCCAGCACGAGTTTTCCACCTTCATGAACAGAGAGATAAGCTGCACGACTATCTCTTCGCTCTGTCCCAGTGAACCCCAATACGACCCTTGCCCGCCGTGGTTCCGAGGTAAAGACGATGTCGCCCCTGTGTAACGTCCCAACCTTCAGTTTGCTCACAAGGATCGGAATCCGAAACGCCTGACGAAAAGGTAGATATCGGAGACAGAAGAGAAGAGACTTGGGGTAAATACGAAGATAATAAATTAATCGATTCATCTTTTCTTATAGCCTTGTATTGATAGCATTCCAAACAGGGAAAATGGAAGGAAAATATCCCATCATCCAGTAGGTAAATTTCTGTCTTATCGGCAAATTATCATGTCGATAAGTTTTCAATGCCTCTTTCATAACATGACACATTCTTCTTTCTTCTTTCTGATTGTGAAAATAGCGAGACTGGTAATAACAATTAAGGATACTATTCAAATAAGAATGTATTAACATCTCACGACACTTATCAGATAGCGTGGATGTATCAAGAAGCATTTTTTTTCTGGACTCTGCATAAGTCAGGTACTTAAATAATTTCGAAGGATCGCTCATGTAAGAACTACTTGATGTACGCTGGTCATAATGGTACATTACCTTATTTACGAATACACCATTTCTACACTTTTTGGCATATTCTACGTCGAAGAGCGTATCTTCTCCCACAAATATATCTTTATCAAATCTGAGAGAACCGATAATAGAATTCTTAAACAGCTTATTGAAAGGCCCAGCATTGTTACCGAACTTCTGTCCTATGATGAGAGAGACTAAGTCATTTTTATTTGATATAAAGGTTGATGGAGCAATGTTAGGAACCTCCTCTAATGCTGAAAAACAAATATCAGTTTTACTTTTCCCCATATTATCAAGGAGTATTTTAAAATAATCCGGATCGATATAATCGTCAGAATCTACAAATCCCACATACTCTCCTTTTGCGATATCCAATCCTCTGTTTCTCGCTAAACAAACGCCTTTGTTTCCTTGATGAATGACAATAATTCTATCATCTTGTTCTCCATACTCATCGCATATGCGACCACTATTATCCTTGCTCCCGTCATCTACTAAAATGATTTCCAAAGAACTGTACAGCTGATTTAGTATGCTATCCAAACACCTTCGCAATGTGCTTTCAGCATTATAGACAGGGATAATAACAGAAATCATGATTTATATTTTATTTAATCAATATTCATTTACTACAGTCTAACCAAAAGTCTGAGAAGTCTACGCAATATAATTTCTTTTAGGCCACCATTACAAACTGCGGACACACTTTTAACTATATCTGTGGGACACGTGCTAAATTGCTGATTTGAAAAAAATGATTCGTAATCGTTGTAGATACGCGAAGGCAGAGTATCTTGTAAGAACTTCTTACGCTCACTCAACACCTTCTCCCATTGAGTGGAAGAGACCCCACCTTCCTCGCATAGACAAACGACGACATCAATATGCTGGTAAGTGGCATTTTCAAGAATCAAGCATTTGAACATATGTGCCCAATCAGCTACTATCTTCAGATGCTCATCATAAAGCTGATCCTTAAAGGTCTTTGCCTTTATAAAGGTTGCTTGATGATAAAGAGCCGTAATGAACATATAACGGCAAGTCACATTTCGAGGAGAGGTATGGATATCAGAACCCACAGCATGATTTCCTGTGATAAAGTCTGCATTACGGTCAACACAGAAAACATCTTTCAAGACATGGTCATTATAGAATGTGTCGCCGGAATTCATAAAAATGAGATAGTCGCCCTTAGCAACTCGTATACCTTTATTCATCCCATTGTATATGCCTCCATCCTTCTCCGAAACCCAATAGTCTATATGGCTGGCATATTCTTCTATAAGTTCCTTACTTCCATCAAAAGAACCTCCGTCAATAACGATAAACTCGTAATCATCAAAATATTTTTGATTTATCACACTGAGAATCGTATCTTTAAGACCTTCTTTATGATTGAAGTTAACAGTTATAATAGACAACTTCATTTTGATATTTTTTTAGTAACCATACCCATGATCCTATGCGTCAAATCTCTGGTTCCCTGAGTCAACGAATATAGAAGAACCAGATAAATAATGCAAAACATAGGAACTGTAATAACTCCTTTTTTAATCAAATTAAGAAAAGAATCTCCAGCATTAATTGTAATTAGATTGAACAACATAGTTGAAATAATAATTGATGCCATCAATGAAATATAGAATTTCATCTCCTGCATCCAATAAACAGACATTTTACTACGAAAACCCACCTTAAAAAGATAATATGGTTTCCAAACAATGATTATAATAAACGTGCTCACTATTTTCCCCAACAGAATACCTGCAATACCTAAAAAAGGAGCAGTTGCAAGCGTTGTTGCAATATTAAGTATGAGTTCTGCCCAAGCTGCCCACGTATCGGCGTAATGTCCAAAAGCTGTATTAAACATATCAACGGCTCCACGTGTTTGAGAGATGAACACTGTTACAAGTAATAAAATGAGAATAGTATGATCCAACAAATATCGTTTGCCCAACCAGAGAGATATAAAGGGTTCTAAAAGATTGTAAACTGAAAAAATAAGAAATCCAGCTACAAAGAAGCGTAGAGCAACTATTTCCCAAAAAACTTCTTGTGATCTCTTATTATTACCTTCTGCCACTAAATTGCCAACACCTGCCGTAAAACTACCTAAAGCAGAGTCAAACATGGAAGAAACCCTTGTTACAACCAAAGTGTAGTTGCCGTAGTAGGCTACCATCTTCAACGAGACAAAAGCGAAAATCAAGATTTGGTCACTCTGGTTTAACAAGAAATCCTTGATTTTATGAATAAACACCTGCTTCGTAAATCCAATCAAATATCGATACTGAGAAAAAACTTTTTTCCCTTTAGCAACCGAAGCGTGCAACCATGGATATGTCTTATTAATTTTATAGTTGAGAACCGCACAGCCTATAAAAGAAAAAAGAAACTCTAAGATAATCCATACATAATAGTTGCCCAATTTATATGCAAAAAACATTTGTAATAAGCATTTTACCACTGAGGCTCCCTGTATATAGATCGAGACCACATATTGCTTCTGATCTGCAGTCAAAAGGATCTGCCGATAATTGATGAAATAACCCAACAAGGAAGACCCCAGGATGCAAAAGAAAGCAAAGTAGATAAGTCCAAAATCAAAGACAGTCTTTTTGAAAATTAGAGGTATAAACAAACTAAGAATACAGCCAGCAACTAATATCAATAACCCTATTTTCCTGTAAAGATAGCCAAAGACGGAAACCAATTCTTCTACTTTTTTCCTATCTCCTTGTTCTATGGGTTTATAGAGATTGTAACTCACGGCGGCTCCTACGCCCATTTCTGCCAGACTGAGAAACCCAAGAATGTTGGACAATGTCCCACCCAAGCCCATGAAGTCTGCCCCCAGACAGTTAAGGAATATTTTCCTGGAAAAGAAAGAAAGGAGGATAAAAACGAAATAGTAAAATAGGTTTACCCTCGCATTGAGCAGACTCTTATATATGCGTGACTGTTGAACCATTAATATCAGATTATGGATGTAATACCTTTCTTCAAAAAGGCTTTAATTGATTATGCGGATGATTAAGCTGAATCTTAAGACAAGCAGATGAATGAATTTAACTATAGCTTGTATCTATCGATGACCAGCCTCACAAGATAATTGTTTGAACAGTTTTATCCATCTCTCCATAATATCATCTATGTTGAAACGTTGAATATTCTCTTTTGCATTATTCCCCATCGATATTCTAACATCAGGATGTTCAATGAGGTACAATATTTTCTCTATCATTGCTTCAGGATTTCCATATTCAGTTACAAAGCCGTCTATCCCTGATTGGATAATCTCAGAGGGACCGCACGGACAATCGTACGCAATAACAGGTACGCCGTAGGCCATACTTTCAATAATGACCAACGGCCAACCCTCAGAAACTGATGGCAGTAGAAAGATTGAAGATTTTAGATACTCCTCAGACGGATGAAGTGTATATGGAAGTATATGAACAGTCCGTAAGTTATATTTTTTTATCTCGTGTTTTATCTTTTCTTTCTCAGGCCCATCGCCTACAAGGTATAGTTCCCAGTCAGGGTGAATATCTTGAACCTTGAGCCAATTTCTTAGGAAAGTGGCTATGCCCTTTATAGGATCAAATCTTGCTAATATCAAGACTTGCTTATTTGTACATGTAGAGACAGTCGAAGGATGCAAAAATGTTGCATTGGGAATATTCAAACATTTATGTTGAAGCAATTGCTCTATATGGTTGGCTTCTCGCTGTGTCAAGGCTACCAGGTGGTAATATTTCGTCCTCCTTTGCATCTCCTTCTCTTCTGACAAAGATAATTGATTCACACTATTATACCACCCATGGAACTCTTGAATGCGAGCAATATGATTTGTCAGCCAAACGACAAGCATTGGCTCTAAACGAGGCATAGTACTCACTATAATATCCGGACGGATCTCCCTGTACAACTTCAACAACCTAAAACATAAATAAACGAAACGGAGGATCCTTCCAATGACAGGGATGTTTCTTAACCGCGTCAATCGATCTATACTTATAGAATGAAAATTTATCTTGTCAGAATACACCCCCTTGCGAGGCACACATTCCTTATCCAAGACATTCAAATTGTGAATGTCAAAGCCCTTGTCAACAAGGTAGTTCTCTTTTAAAGAAGTTATCTTATTGATACCTCCTGTACCAAATTTGTCTTGTAAATATAGAATCTTCATACTAGTGTTTGATTGAGAACTCTATTATTTAATGAAGTAGCCTGCCTATCATTTTGCGCAACCTTATAGCGATAATTGCCAACCGATAATGATTAAGTCCCAATAATACAAATCTATTTACTCCTGTTACTTTATAATCTATCAGATAATGAAACTCCTTTTGGTACTTGGTACTTGAAAAAGACTGATAATATAAACAGAGATAAGATATCCAAGGCAACTGGTGTTCCACCCACAATGGCCAGAACTTTGTGTTTATAAATAATTCACGGAAAAGGGTAACAAGCCCATTTGCCGTCTTATTGAAATTCGGTTCCTTGCTCATTGTAATACTGTTTGGATTAGCAGTACGGTCATAATGATACAAAGCTTTATCCACATAAGCGAGTTTCAAAGGGTGTAAAAGAAGTTGAGCATTAATATACATATCTTCCAAGAGGATAATGTCTGCCGAAAATTGCACGTGAAATTGTTGAAAAATACTTCTGCGTATCAGCTTATTCCACATCAGCCCCCACATTTCGCCGCGTATGATTTCACCAAGGACATTATCTGCGCTAAAATAATTTGGACGTTGTTTCACTTCCTTGACCGCATTGTCCAAATGTTCGAAATAATCACAAATGACCATATCTGCGTCTGTTTTCTTAGCTTCTCCATAAAGGGCCTCTAACGTGTCCGGTTCTATACAATCGTCTGCATCAACAAAAAGAATATAGTGTCCAATTGAAGCCTTGATGCCAGATGAACGTGCAAGACTCAATCCCATGTTCTTATGATTAACGACTTTAATTCGAACGTCTTTACTTGCATAAAGATAACAGATTGACAAGGAACCATCATTACTGCCATCATTGACAAGAATCAATTCGAAATCATGAAATGTCTGTTTAAGAATGCTATCCACGGTACGCTGCAGCGTTTTCTCTGCATTATAGATTGGTATAATTACAGAGACTATTGGGTCATCTAAAGAAGTTGATCTATAGTTTGTTGTCTCATTCATTTTGACTTAACTTATTCCAATGTTATTTTGTAAGCATGGTTTAGAAGCACAACCTTCTTATCATGAAAGACCTTTTTTGCCTGCAGATAACATGCCTTGACTAAAGGAGGCATCGAATCCTCACCCTGCCACCAAAATATCCATATAGTTGATAATGTCATATCGGCAGAAGGCGAATAATTCCGCATATCCGATTCCAGCTCTGAGAGCAGAGACGAATACTGATGCTTCAAAAAAGATAACCTCAGATTCTGAATATAAACCGTACGCGTGTCTTTATCTCTTATAATATGAGATAAAAAGCTTAGTCTTAATGCAAGCCATATGGATGTACAAGACCTTATTTTATTGAATTCTTGAAACATAATATATAGTTTAAATCTTTTACTATCGGTTTCACCCAATTCTACATCAACCTCGATATTTTTATTGTGTTAATTTGCATGAACAGGAACATTATGATAGTCGTGTATGTGCTATAGTGAAAACGTCAATACCCCGCCACGTCATATCAACCAGTTATGTGGACTATTTTTAAATCCAGTCCCTTGGTTTCACTGCACTGTGGATACAGGTATAGATATCAAAGGATTGATTTTTATTTAAACATAACTTTCTTGTTTTCAAGCTAAAACCGCATAGAACATTTCATATAGACTTTAACTCGAAGATTTTTAAGAGCTGATGGCAAGGCAAGGAACGAGACTTTTACAACGAGGCCTTAGCGTCCTCTGCGTAGCCAATGCATGATAATGCACGTTAACTTCATCTCTTTTTTATTTAAACAACATTTTCAAACTTTGATTGTGCACTTCTTAGCGTCCTCTGTGCATTTGCGAGAGTTCTTTCTTAGATGTTTATTGCGTGATTTTTTTCTCGCCAAGGCGCCAAGGTCGCAAAGTTGATGACTGATGATTGATGATTGATTATTGATTGCTGATGACTGATTTCTGATTGTTGATAGCTGATGCTATTTTCCCATAGATTACATGGATGAACATGGTTGTCCGCAAGAGGACGGGTTTTGTGTGGAGCCACGAATATAACTTGTTATCGAATAGTGTCAACAGATTACTTAGATGACACGGATGTAAGTACTCTATTTATGGCATAGCGTTGCTTCTCAACAAAAGAAGCGAGCTTCATGGTATTCGGTTTTTACTTTATTTCTAAATTTTCACTGCTGCACATAATTCTTATGTCTAAATTGAGAAGAATGATATGGCTATGCTGATAAAGTAGAATATTAAGCTTATCCTGGCATTTAGGAGGCTTTTGTATACCCTGGACTCTTTTTGCATCTTTGTGGGTTAATTAAATATTCCTTGCAAGGTCCTGTGTTTCCTGCTATTATATTCTTTTCAGTTTGGCAATTATCAGGCTAAGCTTGTTTCCTAATAATTTCTTTGCCAATACTCTGAGTTTTTCCTTTTGGTAGTATTTGGTAAAACTGTCAATGTGGCATTCGCCTGGGTAGTTGAGGTATTCGTCTTTTATGCGGTTGAACTCCTCGTTGTTGCCTTCCATTTTTAATATTGTCATTAGCTGAAAGTACTGACTCTCCATATTCTCGTACATGGCTTGACATCTACATATAGGGAGTGACTCAAGTAGCCCCTTGTAGTGGGATATGTAGAGGTAGCGTTGCTTCTTACTGCTTTGGCCGCCAATCCAACTGGTAGGAGTAAGACGGTATACTCCCATCTTGTTTGGAATGCAACGGATTTTTCCGTATGTAAGGCAAGTGTAAACCACCAAGTTGTCTCCCATTCTAAATTTCGGGTTCGTTGGAACCTTATTCCATATAGATGTTCTTAGAACCATTGAGCAGGTAGGAACTTTCCAGTATTTTATTGTTTCCTCTATGGTGTAGTCTCTGTCTTCCAGCTTTCCGAATACGTCATATTTTGTCCTGCCTTTTTCTGCAACAATGTCCACGTCGTGGAAACACATTGTGTACTCAATGTGCGTGTCGAGAAAATCGGTTTGCTGTTGCAGCTTAGTCGGGTCTGTCCAGAAGTCATCGCCCTCGCAGAGTGATAAGTATGTTGATTTGTCTAACCATTCCTGAACGTATTGTCTTTTCGGCAGGCCTTTGGAGTAATGGTTTTCCTTTAGAAGTATGGCGTAGAAGAAGCAGTTCTTGTTTGTATTGTGTTGAGCGAGTAGTTTGATTGCTTTGTCTGTCTCGCTTCTGTATGTTTCGTCTTGCTTGTCAACAGCGAAATTGCTGTTTATGAATTCCAATATTACATCTTGTTCGCCATCTGTTGAGGCGTCATCGATAATACAGCATATATATGGACTGTCTGTCTCCTGCATAGCAAATCCCTTCATCGTATCCGTAATATACTGTGAATGGTTGTATGTTATGCAGTATACGCATGTTTTAATATTTGTTTCCAACATAGTTTCTTACTATTTGATTTAAAAATACTCAATTTAGGGCCTATCACCTTTATGTGCACTTTTCCAGTGCCTACAATGGAATGAGTTAAAGATTCGGAGTCTGTTATCTCCTAATTTATATTCTATTTGCTGTTACATAAATGAGAATTTAGCTGTTTAGAATTCATTATTCCATATCGGCAAACAAGAGTGATGCGTAAAATAATCCTGTAACAATAGAGCTTCTATTAATCCAGGAAGATATTTCTGCTCATCTATAATATACCATTCAATGATTATTTGCTTTATTTCTATATCTTTATTTATCATTTGGGTGAAAAAATCTTGCCTTCGTATCCCTGCTTGTTTGTTATTTAACCTATTTCTTAAATTTTGCGCCTTAAAAACTCCACATTGTAATATAGTACCGCTCTTTCCAATATATAGGATATCTCCACCTTTTGTATTTTTACGGAAGATATAGACCCCATATCCATCAGGTATACAATCAGTATTCTTTTTTAAATTATCACCCAATTTAAATGAGCAATATCCTTTATCTTTATATTCTATGTCCATGATTTATTTCATCCGAAATATTGAGTGACGCTATTGCCCCAACTTTAATTTCAAAAAGAATCAACATTGTTTGCTCTAAAGAAGGAGGAGTTGTTGTATGACTTGTTTTCGACAGTCACTGGTTCATACTTCTCGATAAAAGCTTTTACGGCATGAGCAATAGAGTCTTGCTTTACTACAAGCTGACGCAATGGCTCTTCCGGTTCCTGCACATTATTGTTCTCTTTTGGGGAATTGGCAAAGACAAAGCAAAGAACTATGCTGATTGCTGCCAATGTGGAATACAAAGGCCAAGTTGCTGTTGACCTTAGTCCCTTCTTTAATTGGTATGTACATAGAGAATAGCCTTACTTGCTTTTATTCTCTCTGTGATAACCTTTGCCGTTTCTGCGCATGTCAAATCCCGCAATAGTTCATCTTTGTCGTTTACCCAATCCATATAAACATTGAGACCCATAGCATTCAAGGAGTCTTTCAATTCTATCAATTTATCCTTGTCTTTGTATGAGTGAGATAAAAATAGATCGTAATGTTTCATTTGTTCGAGTGGTGAATTATATATAGCCTTTAACAAATCCTGCGGAGAAAGTATGGGAACGAATCTTTTGGTATGGGTCAATTTCTTTTTCCCCTTCCTGCGTCCCTTGTGAACACCAGTAACCCCAAGTTCATTTAATTTCAGCCATGCATAGTGCTGGAGAGGCAAGTTCTTTTCGCATCTTACAAGCTTTGTTAGGAACTGTATTGTACCTTCACACTTATATTTTGCCAATTCGTGAACAATGAGATATCTAGTGTCAATATCTTCAGGATTCAACTTGCGAGTATTGTAATACGCCTTTATATGTTGGTAAACATAACGAGGTTGAGTGTGCTGTTTATATCGCTCTCTTTTCGCTTCACTTTGTTCTCGGCTACGGAGCTTTGACAAGGACTGCTTCCTGACGGATTCAATGCATGCTTCAGCTTCTTTTATAGATTTGCCTCTAATAAGGCTTGTATCTGCCTTGACAGATAAATGACTTTTTAGGAACAACTCAGGAGACGCGAAAGAATAAACAGAGCCAAGATGCTTTTTCTTCCGTGAAGAATTCCATAAAACCATCTCTTTATGAATTTCACACACTTCTTTCCACAGATTAGGATAGCAGTATTTGAAGACATCAACCACATCTTTATTTCCTGCAAGGCCCTTGGCTTTTTCGAAAGGTTTCTTAATCTTCTTCCATAAGACAAGTTCTTTCGATTCGGCTACACGATTTGCTGAAATATGCTTTGCCATCTGGTTGTGTTATATCTAACTTTATGGATTCACTTCAGTACTCGTTCCTTTAGTTTCTAACAATTTTGCTGGATTACCTATTACAGTAGTCCCGCTTTCGAATGATTTTGTGACGACAG
Organism: Prevotella sp. P3-122; assembly: GCF_002251365.1. Lineage (GTDB taxonomy): Bacteria > Bacteroidota > Bacteroidia > Bacteroidales > Bacteroidaceae > Prevotella. The sequence goes on along the minus strand of NZ_NPJH01000002.1, from coordinate 9,330 downwards.
AACCTGCACCCACAATACTATTTGGACCAATTATTTTTGCTTTTTTTGATATTAGCAGCGATTTCTGACCTATAAAGACAAATTCTTTAATATTGAGAAGGGCTCCTACTAATGCTTGAGGTCCAATGAAAACAAATGATTCAATATTTGTAGTGTGGCAAATTAACGCCTGATCGCGCATCACAACTCCATCTGCGATCGTTACGTCAGCCTGTACAATACAGTTGGGGGCTATCAAAACTCCATTCTGAGATACATGTGCAAATTTTGAAACCCGAGCTGTTGGATGTATAAGAGTTGGAATAATTCCACCTCTACTATAAATTCGGTCTGTAAGATCTTTTCTGATTCTCATATCTCCCATGGTCAGGAGGAACAACTTGCCAGTTATATCTTGACTAAATAGATCTTCAAATGATCCTAGTATCTTATATCCATGATCCATTTCTCCAGTTCTATCATTATTATAATGATATAAGCCAGCTATTGTATATCCGCAATCAATTGCTATCTCTATAAATACAGGCGTTGTGAAACCAATACCTAGTGCATATAATTCTTTCATCATGATGCCCTCCTGTGTTCATTAAAATCTATAGAAGACATCAAGCACATTACACTAATACATTTTACCCCTCCCCCCGCTGTACTTTTGTTATCTTTGCAGGATTTCCCTTGACTATAACATTGGGTGGTACGCTTTTTGTTACTACAGCACCTGCACCAATAATTGCAGACTCTCCTATAGAATCGATTTTACCTGAAATACAAACAGAACATTGTCCTATAAAGGCTTGGTCATAGACTTCAATATAAGCACCCACATATGCTTTAGGACCACAAAATACATACTCATGTAGTTGTGTATTATGTCCTATCACTACTTGTGGCCATAAGACACATCCCTCACCAACTATAGCATCTGAGTGTATTTCACAAGAAGAACATACTAACACTCCACAATCAGATATTTTAGCAAAACGAGAAATAACTGCATTAGGATGAACAAGAGAAGGTATTACACCCTTCCTATGTAATAATTCCCGACTTACTTCCCTTTTAATTTCCATATTACCCATTGTAAGCATAAAGTTCTTACCCTCTATATTTGAAGAGTACAAATCATTGAAGGACCCTAGTATTGGGAATCCATGATCAGTCTGACCTGTTCTATCGTCATTGTAATGATAAAGACCTGCCACTCTATATCCGCATGCTTCTGCTAATTCTGCAAAGAATGGCGTGCTATGACCAACTCCTAGTAAATATATTTCCTTTGGCATATTCTTCATCGAATTAAATCTATTATTCTCTGAATATCATCATCACTTAATGCGTGGTGCATGGGCAAGCACAACACACTATATGCCATCTTATGGGCGTTTGGCAGGTTCTCTGGTCGTGCAGACTCTAAGCCTCTGTAGGTGGAGAATTCACTGATTAACGGATAGAAGTATCTGCGGCCAAGGACATTGGCTGCTCTCATCTTTGCATACAGTGCATCGCGACTCATGCCGAAGGCTTTCTCATCGATAAAGATGGGGAAGTAACTGTAGTTATGCCTTACTCCAGGCATGTCATCGAAGAAGGTGATGCCTTCCACATCGAGAAGGGCTTCGCGATATTTGATTGCTACCTGCTGACGGGCAGCAATGGCGGCATCCACCTGACGGAGATTGAGAAGTCCGTAGGCTGAACGCATCTCGTCCATCTTGGAATTGATACCAGGGCCTACAACGGTTACTTCATCGTGAATGCCGAAGTTCTTCAAGTCATCTATGCGTTTCTTTGTCTTTTCATCATGCATTATCATCGCTCCACCCTCGATGGTATTAAACACCTTGGTGGCATGGAACGACAATGTTGACATATCTCCGGCATTGAGAATGCTCTCATCATTTACCTTTACACCGAAGGCATGGGCGGCATCATATATCACCTTCAGTCCGTATGTATCGGCAATCTCCTGAATGCGCTTGGTGTCGCAAGGTTTGCCATACACATGCACAGGCATAATGGCTGTGGTCTTTGGAGTAATAGCAGCCTCAATCAGGTCGGGATTGATGTTACCAGTTGCTGGGTCGATATCCACGAACACTGGTTTACAACCGTTCCACCATATAGAGTGGGTTGTCGCAACGAAAGAATAAGGTGTGGTAATTACTTCTCCAGTGATTCTCAAAGCCTGAAGGGCGGTGAGCAATGGCAAAGTGCCATTAGTAAATAGGCTTACGTAAGGCACTCCTAAGTATTCTGCCAAAGCTGCTTCCAGCTTCTTGTGGTAGCTGCCGTTGTTTGTTATCCACTTACAATCCCAAATTTTCTTGAGTTCTTCATGGAACTCGTCAAGATTTGGAAGTAAGGGGGATGTTACTGTTATCAATGATTTATCCATTTTATATAATGTTTTTTCTTTTATTTCGAAGGGTCGCTCCGAAATTGAGCTGTTAGCAGACAACGTACTTTGCCGTTCTTAATCATGAACGTCCGTAGATGACTCACAGAATAATAACAGAAGAGTTTCTGTAAAAATACTGCGGATAGACTTAATCAACGGCTTCATAGTTATATGTGGAACGCGAAAATAACGGCTCATCATACGTTTAGAATGATTACCACTTATTGTTGCATGGCCAGGGGATATTGTTTTCATTGCTGATAAGGTTAATAACCTTAAGGCCGTAAGGTTAATAACCTTTCATGCGTAAGGTTATTAACCTTATCGATGGTGCAAACGTATTCGTAGACTATGACATATATATTAGACTCTCCATAAATATATAAGACATCACTCCATATTTCGGATGAACCTGATTATTGATTATTGATGACTGATGATTGATTATTGATTGCTGATTGCTATTTATCCACGGATAACACGGATGACACAGATGTCCGCAGGCGGACGGGGATTATTGTTGATGACTGATGACTGATTATTGATGACTGATTGCTGATTGCTGATGTTGTTTATCCACGGATGACACGGATGTCCGCAGGCGGACGGGGATTATTGTTGATGACTGATTGCTGATTGCTATTTATCCACGGATTACACGGATGGCACGGATAGTCAGGACATGGGATGTGCTCAGATAAAATCTGTGGAATCTGTGGAATCCGTGGGACATGAAGGCTGTTGGGGGGCATTAAAGCCCACAGATTACACGGATGGCACGGATGTCCGCAGGCGGACGTGGATTATTGTTGATGACTGATTGCTGATGCTTTTTATCCACGGATAACACGGATGACACGGATGTCCGCAGGCGGATGGGGCTTTTGCCTGGGAATCGGTATGTGCAGGACTGGAGTTGTCCTTGACGGATGGATATGTGAGGAATGTGTGTTTTTAAGACTCTGGTGTGGGGCATGGTTAGGGACAAGACTTTTCCTCCCGTCATCCTTGTGGGTTGCGGTAGGGTGGGGTGTCCGGATAACTAACCTAATTCTCCAGCTGTAGAAAACATAAGTCCTGACAAATATGGGAAAAGGTGAGGCAATGGATTGCCTGTTCCGTTTGTATTAGCCTACGTTTATTGAGTCTTACCCGTTTTGCCCAGAATGGATGTCTTGACATACATGGTCATCCTGTTTATTTGGCTTCGTTTTCGCAGAGTCTTTATTAGCTATGATGTGAATTTGTTGCAAAGGTAGTTCTTTTTTCGGAAACATCAAATAGTTTTCCTGATTATTTATCGTGAATGAATGGAAAATCGGGACGTTAGAGGAAGGGTTGACATTTTGCGAAGGGCAAAATGAGGAGCATAATGAGGAGAAAAAGGGGAGAAAACGTAGAGCGAATGTTTTTTTTGACGGAAAAAGGTTGAAATATCAATATATTTACGTATATTTGCGCTCAAAACAATTTAATTATGATATTAATATGAAAGATTTCATCAAGTATGTGCTGGCAACCTTCGTTGGTTTGCTCCTTTTTCTTGTCGTTTTCGTCATTTTCGGCGTGATGAGTCTTGTCGGTATGGTTGCATCTGGTGAGGCTACGAAGAATGTGAAGGAGAACTCCGTGCTGGTGGTCAATCTCAGCGGAGTGATGGAGGAGAGGGCTTCGGAGAACGTCTTCGGCCAGTTCACTGGAAATGCATTCAACAATCTTGGGCTGGAAGAGACGCTTAGCGCCATCAAGAAGGCTAAGGCAAATGAAAACATCAAGGGTATCTACATCGAGTGCGGCGCCCTGTCGGCAGATATGGCTCAGATACAGGAGCTACGCGACCAGTTGCTTGACTTCAAGAAGAGCGGCAAGTGGATTGTGGCATATGGTGATATATACACTCAGGGTGCGTACTATGTTTCTACGACAGCCAACAAGCTGTATGTCAACCCGCAGGGCAGCATCGACTGGCACGGTATCGGCGTGGAGCCAATATTCGTGAAGGACTTGCTGGCCAAGTTCGGTATAAAGATGCAGGTGATAAAGGTTGGTAAGTATAAGAGCGCTACAGAAATGTTCACTGGCTCAGAGATGAGTGAGGCCAACCGTGAGCAGACCCAGAGGTATGTTGACGGCTTGTGGGCTAATGTGTGCAAGGGTGTGTCGGAAAGCAGGAAGATTAGTGTGGAGAAGCTCAATCAGCTGGCCGACAACTCGCTGGTGACGGCCGATGCGCAGACGCTTGTCAAGGAGAAGATGGTCGACGGCCTGCGCTATGCCGAGCAGGTAAAGGCTGAGGTAAAGAAGATGCTCGAGGTAGAGGATGATGAGGATATCTGCCAGCTTAGCGTTGCCGACATGGTGAACGTGAAGGACGAGAGCGAGCGAGGTGACGATGAGATTGCCGTATACTATGCTTATGGTGACATCGTACAGACGTCGGTTGGTGGCAGTTTGTCAAATACGACTGCCATTGTAGGCGCTGACGTGTGCCGTGACCTGGAGAAGCTGGCCAAGGATGATGACGTGAAGGCTGTCGTCATAAGGGTGAACTCCGGTGGTGGCTCGGCATATGCATCTGAGCAGATTTGGCACCAGGTGGAGCTGCTCCGCAAGGAGAAGCCTGTTGTTGTCTCCATGGGCGGCAAGGCTGCCTCGGGTGGCTACTACATGAGCTGCAATGCAAACTATATATTCGCAGAGCCTACTACGCTGACGGGCAGTATAGGCATCTTCGGTATCGTTCCTGACAATAGCGAGTTGCTGACGCAGAAGCTCGGCCTGAAATTTGATGCTGTGAAGACCAACAGGAACAGCCTCTTCGGAACGTCCTCGCGTCCGATGAACGACGAGGAAATAGGCTATCTCACTGCATCTATAGGCCGCGGTTACGAGCTGTTCCGCAAGCGTGTTGCTGACGGCAGGAAGATGACTGTTGACCAGGTGGAGGCTATAGCCCAAGGACATGTGTTTACGGGCGAGGATGCCTTGAAGATAAAACTCGTGGACGAGCTTGGCGGTCTGGACAAGGCTGTTGCCAAGGCTGCACAGCTTGCCAAGGCCAAGAGCTACTATACACGCAACTATCCCGAACAGACTGACTTCTGGGACCAGCTGATGAACGAGACTTCCGGATCGTATCTGGACGGAAAGATGCGTGCTGCACTTGGTGTGCTCTATGAGCCGGTGATGATGCTGCAAAATGTCAATAATTCTGATAGACTGCAGGCACGGTTGCCATACTGGATTAATGTGAAGTAGGGGTCGAAGGTCGAAGGACGAAGGGCTAAGGTCAAAGGTCGGAGGTCTAAGGACTAAAGGCTAAGGTCGGAGGTTCGTGTTTGTGAAAAATTATAAATCTGAGTGAGGACAGAAGGTGACTTTATAAAGGTAAATGAATGGCTGATGCCGTTGAGCTGGCTATATGGGGTGGGGGTGCTTGTAAGAAACAAGCTCTTCGACCTGGGGGTGCTCAAACAGAAGTCGTATAGCATACCGGTGATTTCGGTAGGCAACATTACTGTTGGCGGCTCGGGAAAGACACCTCATGTGGAGTATCTCGTGAACCTGCTTAAGGACAGGGTGAAGACGGCCGTGCTCTCAAGGGGATATAAGAGGAAGTCTAAGGGGTATATCCTGGCAGACCGTACGGTGACGATGAGTGATATTGGTGATGAACCATTCCAGATGGCTCGGAAATTTGACAATGTGTACGTGGCCGTCGATAGGGATAGAAGGAATGGCATCAATAGACTGACGGGCGACAGTGAGACAAGTGATGTAGACGTGATCCTGCTTGATGATGCTTTCCAGCACCGGTATGTGAAGCCTGGAATAAATATCCTGCTGGTTGACTATCACCGGCTGATTATATACGACAAACTGCTGCCTGCAGGCAGGCTGCGCGAGCCTATGAACGGAAAGGCCAGGGCGGACATGGTGATTATCACGAAGTGTCCGAAGGACCTTAAGCCAATGGAGTTCAGGGTTCTCACCAAGGCCATGGACCTGTATCCGTATCAGGACCTGTTCTTCACAACTATAGAGTATGGAGAGCTAGTGAAGGTATGGAAGACTGATAGCGATAATGGCGGAACAATGACTAATGAGCAGCTGAAGGACATGAACGTGATGTTGCTCACTGGCATTGCCTCGCCAAAGCAGATGGTAAACGACCTGTCTCCATTGTGCAAGTCGATAACTATGATGGCCTTCGGCGACCATCACGCCTTCTGCAGAAAGGATGCCGACCGCATCAACGAGATGTTCGCAACCATGCCGCTGCCACGCATCATCATTACAACGGAGAAGGACGCGGTGAGGCTGGAGGAGACGGACGGACTGGCTGAAGAGGTCAGAAACGCCCTTTACGTGCAACCTATATGTGTGAGGTTCATGTTGGGGCAGGAAGAAGATTTCAACAATAAAATTATAAGCTATGTACACAAAAATTCAAGAAACAGCATCCTGGCTAAGGGAAAGAATGACCACAAGCCCAAAGACAGCGATAATACTGGGCACAGGCCTGGGACAATTAGCTTCCGAGATAACTGATACGTACGAGTTCCCATATGAGCAGATACCTAATTTCCCTGTGTCTACAGTTGAGGGACATGCGGGCAAACTGATATTCGGTAAGCTTGGAGGAAAGGATATCATGGCGATGGAGGGACGATTCCATTTCTATGAGGGATATAGCATGAAGGAGGTCACTTTCCCTGAGAGGGTGATGTATGAGCTGGGTATCAGGACGCTATTTGTGTCGAATGCGGCTGGTGGTATGAACCCGAAGTTCAAGATTGGTGACCTGATGATTATCAATGACCACATAAATTTCTTCCCTGAGCATCCTCTGCGTGGCAAGAACTGTCCTCCCGGACCGCGCTTCCCAGACATGCACGAGGCTTACGACCATGAGCTGATAGCGTTGGCCGACAAGATTGCTGAGGAAAAAGGCATTAGCGTACAACATGGTGTGTACGTAGGTGTGCAGGGCCCGACTTTCGAGACACCGGCTGAGTACAGGATGTACCGTCTGCTGGGTGGTGATGCTGTGGGCATGAGCACCGTACCTGAGGTAATCGTTGCAAGACATTGTGGCATAAAGGTGTTTGGAGTGAGCATAATAACTGACCTCGGTGGATTTGATACTCCTGTTGAGGTTAGCCATGAGGAGGTGCAGAAGGCCGCCAACGCAGCACAACCGGTGATGACAGAGATAATGAGAGAGATTATTAGGAGATCGTGAGGGCAAAGGGAACGCCTCACAACCCAAATGACAGGTGAATAATAGAAAGGATAATTCTTAAATGGAAATTTCCAAACTTGGTGAGTTCGGACTGATACACCGGCTCACGGATAATATAGAAAGAAAGAATAACTCAACAAAGTACGGCGTGGGTGATGACTGTGCCGTCCTGCATTATCCTGACAAGCATGTGCTGGTGACTACCGACATGCTGATGGAGGGTGTACATTTCGACCTTACATATATTGATATGAGGCACCTGGGATATAAGGCCGCAATGGTGAACATCAGTGACATATTCGCCATGAACGGAACGCCTCGGCAGATGACGGTCAGCATAGCGGTGAGCAAGAAGTTTAAGGTTGAAGACCTTGACGAGTTCTACTATGGACTACGTGCCGCATGCAACAAGTGGAATGTGGATGTCGTTGGCGGGGATACCACATCGTCATTCACCGGATTGGCCATAAGCATAACGTGCATCGGTGAGGCCGCTGAGGAGGAGATTGTTTACCGTAATGGTGCGAAAGATACTGACCTGATATGTGTCAGCGGTGACCTGGGCGCTGCCTATATGGGGCTACAGCTCCTGGAGAGGGAGAAGGCTGTGTACTATGGGCGGATTGATGATATGAACAGACGAATAAAGGCTGCAAAGGCTGCTGGTGATGACGCACTGGTGGCGAAACTGCAGAAGCAGGCACAGGAACTTAATGACTTCCAGCCTGATTTCTCTGGCAAGGAATACCTGTTGCAGCGACAGCTTAGTCCGGAAGCCCGTGGTGACATTAGGGAGAAATTGCGCGGGGCTAATGTACATCCGACGGCAATGATAGACATCTCTGACGGACTAAGCTCGGAGTTGCTGCATATCTGTGAGCAGAGTGGTTGCGGATGCAGGATTTTCGAGAAACAGCTCCCTATAGACTATCAGACTGCTGTCATGGCTGAGGAGATGAACATGAATGTCACTACGTGTGCCATGAATGGAGGCGAGGACTATGAACTGCTTTTTACTGTTCCAATTGGCGACCATGAGAAGGTGGCTGCGATAGAGGGCGTGAGAATGATAGGACATATCACAAGAAAAGAACTCGGAAAACAGCTTGTGGCAAGGGATGGAGCGGAGTACGACATCACTGCGCAGGGCTGGAACCCACTGAGAGATGGCAATGGAGAATAGCCGGAATTGACAAGAATGGAGCTGCGTTGAATTGCGTCTCGTGGTATCACAACTAAGGTTATTAACTAGGGTGTACAGTTTGATGTGCAAAAAATGAATATCCTAATTCTGAAGCTCATGTCGGTAATTGTCGCGCTGTAAGCGCAAAAGCGCATAGCCCAGGGTAGAGCGTAGTGACACCCTGGGTTATTTCATGTAAGTGATGGTCGCGCTGTAAGCGCAAAAGCGTAGATAACAGCAGGACAAATAACGGCTCAGTAGCTATTTAGTGTGGGTAGGCGTAAAGTTTAGCAATGCGAAAGAGGAAGAACTTCTTATCAACGACGCCTCTCAGATTGGCTCTAAAAAGTTTGATTTTAGCATTGAATGATTCCGCTAATGCGTTTGAAGAACGATTGTTGTAAAAGTTAAGGATCTCATCATAATGTTCGTAGAAGGTAGCGGCAATAACGTTGAACGAGTGCAGTCCCGCCTCCTCAACCTTGTTGTACCATCGAGCCATAG
>NZ_NPJH01000019.1 GCF_002251365.1 Prevotella sp. P3-122 | reverse complement strand
CTGACGTGTACTGATTTTGGTTGACAGTTTTGTTTGTTAAAACTGATGTTGTTTACACTCTTGTTGTCTTATTCCTAACAGGGTTGTCAGTTTATGGCCTTATCCCTGATCAGGTTTACACAATTTCGGTTATTCCTAATCTTGTTGTCACTCCAAAATCATATTCCTAAAGTGGTTGACACCACAAGAAAAATGAATTCCTAAAACGGTTGACAGTTCTTCTGTTATTCCTAAACAGGTTGACAGAGGTGTGCAAAGAGTACAGGCTGTGCATGAGCGCCTTCCGTTTCTTGGCATAAATGGTGGAGGCTCTATGTCCCTCCATTTATTAGAGATGAGCATCGGCATTAGCCGTCGCCCCTCCGTTTCTTGGCGGTGCAAAGGTACCGATTTCCTCTGAAATATCGTCATGTATGTCTTCATCTTCTTCATTTTTCTGTATCTGGAAGCCCAAAAGAGGGTTGTTGGAGTGCCCGGTC
>NZ_NPJH01000018.1 GCF_002251365.1 Prevotella sp. P3-122 | reverse complement strand
AAAAAAAAAAACGGACGTGCCGTATTGTACATACGTATGGCGTTGTCAATGGATCCACCTGCGGTAATGAAGTCAAGCTCACCGTTATTGAAGAGCCAGCTGTTCTTGACAGTGTTGTTCATCCGCTCTGCCAGGGCATTGTGCAACGGATCCCCCGTCTGTGTCATGCTGATTCTCATCTTATAGAGTTTCAATACTTTAACATAGGATGCGGAGGTGTATTGCACGCCTCGGTCAGAGTGGTGAATCATGTCCACGATACTGACTCCGAAGCTCTCAAAGCACTCGTGAGCCATGTACAGAGCCTGAAGAGGTCCTTCCGTCTCAAGCGACTCAAAGAAGCAGTAACCGACAATGTAGCGGGTATAGGCATCAGTAAGCAATGACAGATATCCGAATCCCTCGCTGCAATAAACGTACGTGATGTCGGCAACCACAAGTTCTCCGGGGCGTTTCGCCACCAGCTTCGGAGTGGTATTCAACAGATCCGGATAGATACGGTTGTTGTGGTTCGAGTCCGTTGTACGTGGGCGATAGCGCTTGTTCCTAAGCATGAAGCCGTTGGCCCGCAGTACATCATAGAAACGGTCACGCCCTAGGGTGAACTTTTCGCCAAAGTACTGACGGTTAAGCTCTAACAGCTCACGGCAGCCTGCCTTCGGAAGATTGTCCGGAGCGCGTATGTGCTGACAGTACAGCACGATGCTCGTTATGAGGATGCACTCTTCTGATACCTTGTCCACATGCTTGTAGAATCCCTGTCGTGTTATGCCAAGCAGTTCACACAGAGGACTCACCTTGTAGGTGCGTGTCTCATGTGCCAGGAACGCAACTACTTGGCATCTGAGTTTTTTCGGATAGGTATGGCGTACTTCTCCTCGGCTATTACTATCATGCGCTCGTAGGCATCACGGGCCATTGTTGCGCGCTTCAGTTCCATCTCCTTGGCCTTTAGCTCTTGTCTCAGACGAACAATCTCATCATCTGGATTAAGCAACTCCGTTTTGTCGTTTTCCTTACTCATTGGCAATGCAACTTTAACAATTGTAGGCTTGTCTTCGATTGCAAAGCTAGTAAGCCATCTTGAAATACTGCCCTTGGCGAGTCCTTTTTCTTTCTCAAAGGTCGTTTTTAATAATGTGGATGAAAGATACTCCTCCAAAAGAGATAGTTTTTTCGAATCATCCCTCCTCTTGTTTTGTCTCATACTGATAAGTTAAAAGTGTCAACTTATTCAGTACACTACA
>NZ_NPJH01000017.1 GCF_002251365.1 Prevotella sp. P3-122 | reverse complement strand
AAGGCGTATTTCTTCCAAAAAACATGTCATACCTTATTATAAAGGATGCTACAGACAGATAAATTGTATTTTTAACTTAATATTAAAGTAACACAAAATGATTAAGATTGCTATTAACGGTTTTGGCCGTATCGGTCGTCTGGCTTTCCGTCAGATGTTTGAGGCAGAAGGTTATGAGGTAGTTGCCATCAACGACCTTACATCTCCAAAGATGCTCGCTCACCTTCTTAAGTATGACACTGCTCAGGGTGGTTTCGCTGGCAAGTTCGGTGAGAACAAGCACACCGTAGAGGCTACTGACAACTCTATCATCGTTGACGGTAAGGAAATTACCATTTACGCTAAGCCTAATGCAGCTGAACTGCCTTGGGGTGAGCTTGGTGTAGACGTAGTTCTTGAGTGCACAGGCTTCTATACTTCTAAGGAGAAGGCTTCTGCACACATCACAGCTGGTGCAAGAAAGGTTGTTATCTCAGCTCCTGCTGGAAAGGATCTCCCAACAATCGTTTACAATGTAAACCATAAGACTCTGACACCTGAGGATACAGTTATCTCTGCTGCTTCTTGCACAACTAACTGTCTTGCTCCTATGGCTGCCGCTCTTCACGCTTATGCTCCAATCCAGTCTGGTATCATGTCTACAATCCACGCTTACACTGGCGACCAGATGATTCTTGACGGTCCTCAGCGCAAGGGTGACCTCCGTCGCTCACGTGCAGGTGCTCAGAACATCGTGCCTAACTCTACAGGTGCTGCAAAGGCTATCGGTCTCGTAATACCTGAGCTCAACGGCAAACTTATCGGTTCTGCACAGCGCGTTCCTACTCCTACAGGTTCTACAACTATCCTCGTAGCTGTTGTAAAGGGCAAGGATGTTACCGTTGAGGGCATCAACGCTGCTATGAAGGCTGCTGGTACAGAGTCTTTCGGCTATACAGAGGATCAGATCGTTTCTTCTGATATCATCGGTATGAAGTATGGCTCACTCTTCGACGCCACACAGACCATGGTAGCCAAGATAGACGACGATACATATCAGGTACAGGTTGTTTCTTGGTATGACAACGAGAACTCTTACACTTCTCAGATGGTTCGCACTATCAAGTATCTTGCTGAACTCTAAGAGTAGACACTGTATCGAATCGTAATCTGATACATTATACAAAGGGCACACGAATATGTTTCGTGTGCCCTTTTTTACTTTATACCGAATGTAAATGAAGAAAAAGGGGGAAAAAACTGAATATTTGCAAAATAATAATTATCTTTGCAAAGATGAACCAGAAAATGATTACCATTATCGGACCCACCGCATCGGGGAAGACCAGTCTTGCCGCACATCTTGCAGCCGCTCTTATTTCCAAAGGTACTGCTGCCGAGATACTGTCCGGCGACTCCCGACAGGTATATAGAGGTATGGACATTGGAACAGGGAAAGACCTTGACGACTATAACGTTTCATTGCCCGGCACGAATACAATGGTAAGCGTTCCTTACCATCTCATAGACATTGCAGAGCCTGGAACCAAGTACAACCTTTTTAGGTATCAGCAGGATTTCCAGACGGCATATGATGAAATTCTGTCACGTGGTGCCCTGCCCATTCTCTGTGGTGGAACTGGACTATATATTGAGGCTGTGCTGAAAGGCTATGCCTTGTCGCCCGTACCACAAAATGAAGCTCTTAGGGCTGAACTTGAGGGGAAAAGCCTTGAGGAGCTGACGGTGATGCTCGATGAACTTAAAGCCAAAAATGGCACTTCCATGCACAACACCACTGATGTGGACACTGCGCAAAGAGCCATTAGGGCTATAGAAATAGAGAAATACAATCTGGACAATCCACAACCCCAGAGACTGTTGCCGCAGCATGACTCGCTTGTGGTGGGGGTGAGCATTGACAGGGAGGTACGCAGGGAGAAAATCTCGTACAGGCTTAGACAACGCCTTGATGGTGGCATGGTTGATGAAATCAGAAAACTCATAGATCAGGGCGTAAAGGCTGAGGACCTGATATATTATGGTCTGGAATATAAATATGTAACGGAGTTTGTCATCGGAAAGCTGTCGTTTGACGAGATGTTCCGCACCCTCGAGATAGCCATACACCAGTTTGCCAAACGGCAGATGACATGGTTCAGGGGAATGGAGCGTAGGGGAACTCGCATACACTGGATAGACGTTGGTATGCCAATAGAAACCAAAATTGATACTATACTAAAACTTTATGAGCAATACGGAGGATAAAATATGGTGAAGGACGTAACAGAAAGATGGGGAATAGTCTACTGCCCAAAGGGAGATATGCTCGTGTCTCCTGCTAAGCGCTGGACCAAGATAGAAAAGTGTCTTAAAGAGCAGGGCGTAGTATATGATTATGTACAGAGTGAGAATGTAGGAAGTGTGGAGAGGTTGGTTAAGATGATGGTTAACAACGGTTACCGCACTATAGTCATTATTGGTGGCGACTCTGCACTCAACGATACCGTAAACTGTCTGATGCAGGCTGACCGTGAGGTAAGGGAACAGATTGCCTTGGCTGTGATACCTAACGGACTAATGAACGACTTTGCCCACTTCTGGAACATTAAGGAGGGTGAGTACTCCAAGATTATTGAGTGGATAAGGCAGCGTAGGATTAGGAAAATAGATCTCGGCTGTATTAGATATACCAACAAAAGAGGGGAGGCTTGCCACAGGTATTTCCTAAATTGTATCAATGTAGGGTTTATTGCTGCCATCATGAACCTTAGGCGGAAGACACACCATTTCTTTGGGTCAAGAACATTGTCATTCGTGTTCTCATTCCTGTTGCTACTTTTCCAGAGAATGGAGTACAAGATGAGCATAAAGCTTAACTCTGATGTCATAAAACGTAAGGTCATGACAGTTTGCGTAGGTAATAGCCTTGGCTACGGCCAGACCCCTAACGCCGTGCCGTACAATGGTATGCTTGATGTATCGGTGGTGTACCATCCAGAGGTAATGCAACTCTTCGAGGGTATATATCTCTTCTTGCGTGGAAAGTTTCTTAATCATAAGAGTGTGCATCCCTACCGTACCAGAGAAGTGCTTTTCGAGAATACCCAAAATGCAATGGTGGGTATTGACGGTCGTCTAATGAATACTCCAAAGGGTCCCTTCCGCATCACCGTTGAGCAGGAGGTGATAAATCTCATTATCCCAACTTGGAAATCCTTCTAAGCTCGTCCTCGTTCAGCAGTTTTATATTTCGTCCGTCCGTAGCAATGAGATTTGTTGCGGAGAAGTTGGATAGTGTGCGTATGGCGTTGCTTGTTGTCATGTTCGACATGTTGGCCAAGTCCTCGCGGGTGAGGCTTATGCTGATGGTACATCCGTCCTCGCCTACACCATATCGTTCCTTTAGCAGTAGCAGGCATTCGGCAAGACGCCCACGCAGATGTTTCTGGGTGAGATCTATCGTGCGCTGATCTGATTTTCCAAGCTGGCGTGCCAACACCTTTATTATATACATCGTTACGTTATAGTTCTCTCGGATGAGCCTGTCAAGCACGTGCAAGGGAATGAGGGCAAGTGTGCAGTTTTCGAAAGCTGAGGCTGACGAACTGTGGTGCTCACCGACCAGATGGGCACGATAGCCGAAGAAGTCACCCTTCTTGGCAATGCGAAGTATCTGGCATCTGTTGCCAGGAGTGTTCTTATAGATTTTTACCTTACCCTCTATGATAAAGGCCAGTTGCTCTGGAAGGTCACCTGCGTCGTAGACAACGCAGTTTTTCTTAATTTCCTTGACGTTGATGTTGTCTATTATTAATTGCAACTGCTCCTCCGTGAGGTCAGGCCATGTCGACAAAATAAGTTCGGCGATTACTTGATGTTGCATTTTAAAAAGTCCTCTTTACGTTAATGCAAAGGTACAACTTTTTTGCCAACAATATGGGTAAATAGTCTTTTTTTTGTGTTCTTGAACATGAAATTACGAAAACAAAAAAAAAATTCCGAAATATTTTTGGAGTATGTTGTTTTTTTGCTAACTTTGGAGACAAAAGCATACGGTTGTCCCGTTAGCATAACCTGACAATTGATTAATCAACATTATAATAACTAACCTTAATAGAACTATGAGTTATCTTAGATTTGAAAAAGCTCTAATGACTAACTTGGAAGATTCGCTGCCGAAAGAGTTGTTGCGTACAAACCGTTCGGGAGCCTATTCCTGTTCTACTATCGTAGACTGCAATACGAGGAAGTATCATGGATTGCTGGTCGTGCCCGTTCCCGAAATTGATGACGAGAACCACGTTCTGCTGTCCTCACTCGATGTGACGGTCATACAGCATGGAGCAGAATTCAACCTCGGTCTTCACAAGTATCAGGGCAACAACTTTAGTCCTAAGGGTCACAAGTACATTCGTGAGTTTGACTGTGACAAAGTTCCCACAACAATCTATCGTGTAGGAGGTGTTCTTCTGAAGAAAGAGGTTGTCTTCCAGCATTACGAGGACAGGCTCCTCATTCGTTACACTCTCGTCGAGGCCCACTCGGCTACTACATTGCGGTTCCGTCCTTTCCTTGCCTTCAGAAGCGTAAGGCAGTTCACACATGAGAACACTGTCGCATCTCGCGACTACTCCGAGGTGGACAACGGTATCAAGACTTGCATGTATGCAGGTTATCCTGACCTATACATGCAGTTCAGTAAGAAGAATGAGTTCGTATTCCAGCCAGACTGGTACCGCGGGGTTGAATATCCTAAGGAGCAGGAGAGGGGATACGCATCGACAGAGGACCTCTATGTTCCTGGCTACTTCGAGATGCCTATCAAGAAAGGAGAGAGCATCGTATTCTCTGCAGCTGTATCATCTATCAAGCCAAGCGTGCTGAAGAAACTGTTCGATGAGGAGGTTGCCGAAAGAAATCCACGTGACAACTTCTTCCATTGCCTCGTCAATGCTGCTCATCAGTTCCACATCCGTAAGAAGAATGATGATCGCTACCTGTTGGCTGGTTATCCGTGGTTTAAGTGCAGAGCAAGGGATACATTCATCTCTCTGCCGGGTCTTACTCTCTCCATTGAGGAGCAAGACTATTTCGAGCTTGTGATGAAGACTGCCGAGAAAGGACTCCGCGAGTTCATGGCAGGAAAGCCGCTCACTGTACAGATTGCTGAGATAGAGCAGCCCGATGTGCTGCTGTGGGCTATATGGGCCATACAGCAATACGCCAAGGAGGCTGGACTGGAGAAGTGCCGCGACATGTACGGACAACTCGTTAAGGATATAGTTAAGTTCATTGAGAGCGGCAAACACAATAACTTGCAGCTAAGAGACAACGGACTGCTATACAGCAACGGTAAGGACAAGGCCGTTACATGGATGAACTCCACAGCCAATGGTTATCCCGTAGTGCCACGTACAGGCTATATCGTTGAGTTCAATGCCCTATGGTACAATGCCCTCTGCTTTGCTCAATCCATTGCTGAGCTTGACGGAGACAAGGCACTTGCAGAGCAACTTAATGAAAGGGCTGCTGTATGCCAGAAATCGTTCGTAGACACATTCCTCAACGAGCATGGCTACCTCTTCGACTATGTTGATGAGAACCCGCGCGACTGGAGTGTACGTCCGAATATGATTTTCGCTGCGGCCTTCGATTATTCACCACTCGACCAGGCACAGAAAAAGAGTGTAGTAGACTACTGTACACGAGAGCTCCTCACTCCTAAGGGATTGCGCTCGCTCTCACCAAAGAGTGGCGGATATAATCCTATGTATACAGGTCCGCAGACACAGCGCGACTATGCATACCATCAGGGTACGGCATGGCCATGGCTGGGCGGATTCTATATGGAAGCACTCCTCAAGCTATACAAGAGGACACGACTGAGTTTCATCGAGCGTCAAATGGTGGGCTACGAGGACGAGATGGCATACCACTGCCTCGGTACTATACCCGAACTCTTTGATGGCAATCCGCCTTTCCATGGAAGAGGAGCAATGTCATTCGCTATGAATGTGGCAGAGATTCTCAGAACATTGGAATTGTTGGAGAATTATAAATATTAAATATAGGAGGAACAGCAAATGAAAGTTTTAATGTTTGGATGGGAGTATCCTCCTCACGTATATGGTGGTCTGGCCACTGCTAATTTCGGTATCGCTGAAGGTCTCCATGCACAACCCGACATGGATATCACCCTATGCCTTCCTAAACCTTGGGGCGACGAGGACAGGACTTTTGCCAAGATTGTCGGCATGAACTGTGTGCCTATTGCCTATCGTGACGTTGACTATGACTATGTGAAGAACCGCGTAGGTCATATCATGGAGCCGGAACTGTACTATAGTATGCGCGACCATATCTATGCGGATTTCAACTACATGAATGTTAACGACATCGGCTGTATGGACTTTGCCGGTGGATATCCTACCAACCTGCACGAGGAAATTAACAACTACTCCATTATTGCAGGTGTGGTGGCACGTACTCTTGACTTCGACATCATCCACGCACACGACTGGCTGACATTCCCTGCTGGCATCCATGCCAAGAATGTAACGGGCAAGCCTCTGTGCATACACGTTCATGCTACAGACTTCGACCGCAGCCGTGGTAAGGTTAACCCAACAGTTTATGGCATCGAGAAGAATGGTATGGACAATGCAGACTGCATCATGTGTGTATCTGAGCTTACACGTCAGACTGTCATCAATCAGTATCATCAGGATCCACGCAAGTGCTTCACGGTACACAATGCTGTATACCCACTCCGTCAGGAGCTGCAGGACATACCGCGTCCCGACCATACGGGCAAGGAGAAAGTAGTTACCTTCCTTGGGCGACTCACTATGCAGAAGGGACCGGAATACTTTGTCGAGGCTGCCAATATGGTGCTCCACCGTACACGCAACGTCCGCTTCTGTATGGCAGGTTCTGGTGATATGATGGATCAAATGATTTATCTTGCTGCCGAAAGGGGCATAGCCGACAAGTTCCACTTCCCAGGATTTATGCGTGGAAAGCAGGTGTACGAATGCCTGAAGGCATCCGACGTATATGTCATGCCGTCAGTCAGCGAGCCATTTGGTATCTCACCGCTTGAGGCTATGCAGTGCGGCACCCCGTCTATCATATCCAAGCAGAGTGGTTGCGCCGAAATCCTCACCAACTGTATAAAGGTTGACTATTGGGATATCCACGCACTGGCCGATGCCATCTATTCTATATGCCATAACGAGAGCCTGTTCCAATATCTCAAGGAAGAGGGTAAACGCGAGGTTGACCAGATTACATGGGAGAAGGTCGGCGCATGGATAAAGGAACTCTATGAGAGAACGCTCGGATGGAGATAAGTCCCCTGATGGGTTATAACAACATTTTTTTATAATAAATCGTCTTAAAACGTAAACGATATGAAGACTATTTGCTTATATTTCGAGATACATCAGATAATACATCTCAAACGCTACCGTTTCTTCGACATCGGTACAGACCATTATTACTATGATGACTACGAGAACGAGCGTAGCATCACAGACATCGCCGAGCGTTCGTACATGCCCGCGCTGAACACCCTTCTTGAAATGATCAAGGAGAATGGCGACTACTTCAAGGTTGCCTTCTCGCTATCAGGTGTGGGTATCGAGCAGCTTGAGCTGCATGCACCACAGGTGCTGGAGAAACTTCAGGAGCTTAACGCTACAGGATGCGTGGAATTCCTTGCGGAGCCTTATTCACACGGACTGTCCGCACTTAAGAATGAGGAAAGCTTTGCTGCCGACGTTAAGAAGCAGTGTAAGAAGATGCAGGAGTATTTCGGCAAGGAACCGAAGGTGCTTCGCAATTCATCACTCATATATAGTGATGACATCGGCTTGCAGGCCGCACAGATGGGATTTGTCGGTATGCTTACTGAGGGTGCGAAGCATGTGCTCGGATGGAAGTCACCTCACTATGTCTACAACTGCGCACTGGCTCCAAACCTCAAACTATTGCTGCGTGACGTTAACCTCAGCGACGACATCTCACTGCGCTTCAACAACAGCGACTGGCCAGGCTATCCTCTCTTTGCTGACAACTATATCAACAACATTGCAGCATTGCCTGACGAAGAGCAGAACATCAACATCTTCATGGAACTCTCTGCTCTTGGCATCGCACAGCCACTGTCAAGTAACATCCTCGACTTCCTACGTGCCCTGCCTGTATGCGCAAAGATGAAGGACATAGCGTTCGCTACTCCTACAGAAATCTTCAACAGTACCAATAGCGTTGGAGCTCTCGATGTTCCAGATACGCTTTCTTGGGTTGACGAGGAGCGCGACGTTAGCTGCTGGCTCGGTAACCCCATGCAGCGTGAGGCTTTCGAGAAACTCTACAGCATCGCTGACCGAGTACGTATCGCCAACGACTCACGCATCAATCAGGACTGGGACTATCTGCAGGCAAGCAACAACTTCCGCTTCATGACCACCAAACCGTCTAATGTTGGTCTGGACCGCGGTATCTATAGCAGCCCGTTCGATGCCTTCACTAACTATATGAATATCCTTGGCGACTTTATCACACGTGTCAACAACCTCTATCCGGAGGATATCGACAACGACCAGCTCGACTCTCTTCTTACCACCATTAAGAATCAAGGTGACGAGATTGAGATGAAGGAGAAGGAAATCATACGCCTTCAGGCAAAGGTTGAGAAGATGGAGAAGGAAGAAGCTAAACTCCGCGCCAAAATGGGTGAGGAGCCCAAGCCTGCAAAGAAGCCTGCTGCCAAGAGAACTACCAAGAAAGCGACTGAGGACAAGAAGTAATTTTATATAATTTGGTCTTATCCGACCTTTCATAAGCATTGGCTAAGGAATGTACGCATTCCTTAGCCTTTTTCTTATCAACGATATACAAAGGAGTAGATAACGATAATCCCTAATCAGGGGCTCAGTGGAAAAAACATGGGGAAGGGGTCCTAAATGAAGGCGCCTTTTCACGCAAACGTTTGCTGGAATAGTTGCAATGCATTGTGTGGGCGGATGCAATGCATTGCGTATATCTCTATTCTATATTGTCCACTCTAAGTGTAAGTTTGCCGGCTGGTACCCGAACTTCTACCATGTCACCAACCTTCTTGTTTAACAGAGCTTGGGCGATGGGTGATTTTATGGACAGCTTGCCCTCGCGGAGGTTGGCCTCCGATGTGCTTGTAAGCGTGTATGTCATCTGCTTGCCGTTGCCGATATTGGTTATAGTGACCTTGCATAGCAGGCCTACGGTGTCACTATGAATTTTTGACTTGTCAATGACTCTTGCAAATTCCAGTACCCTCTGCTTGTAGCGTATCCTGCCAAGCAAACGTGCCTGCTCGCGCTTTGCCGCGCGATACTCATAGTTCTCGCTAAGGTCGCCTTTGTCGCGCGCCTCAGCTATGGCATCGCGCACACGTGGCAATTCGACGCTTTCCATGTAGCGCAGCTCTTCCATGAGCTTGTCGTAGCATTCTTGTGATATATATTCCATATAATCGGTTGGTTCTATTAATTCCTTGTTGTAAGTTGTAATGGGTGTGGAAAGGTGTTTGCTGTGGTTCCCAAATCCGCTGCAAAGGTAATTATTTTGATTGTATTACGGTCTCGTAATCACAGTTTTTTTTGTTGTCTACCAAGAAGAACAACGGAGAGATTACGACACCGGCTTTTGCTGTTAACGGAAATGCTACGCTGACCTTCAATGCCGCAGCACAGGAAGGTGATATCGAGACTTTAAGAAACAACAATAAGGTTTACGACTTGCAGGGTAGGGAGGTCAAGGCTCCTGGCAAGTGTATACATATTGTCAACGGAAAGAAGGTTGTTCTCACCAATGCACGCTGATAAAGGAATATTTGGATTAAGGTCAATATATAAAAAAGGCTGTTCCGGATTGCTGGAACAGCCTTTTTTTGATACTATTAATGATTATGCAATGTCTATCTGACGTTGAATCTTCTTAGCTTCGTCTTTGGTGGCC
>NZ_NPJH01000016.1 GCF_002251365.1 Prevotella sp. P3-122 | reverse complement strand
AACACAAAAGCGAGTGTCAGCAGAAAGCTTTTCAATGAGAAATCAGCGGCATCCTTATATAGGAACCTCTCAAAAATGTAGAAGTGTACTCAGGTGTATTATTTTTATAACCACCTTGAAATCAATAGATTTTGATTGTATATTTTAGGTACAGGTATACTCAGGTGTATTATTTTTGCGGATAAAATTTTGTTGTTTCAAATAGGCGTGTTACTTTTGCGCAAAACATTTTGTAATATTTATACTGCTTATGGCATTATCGATGATGCCGTCAATTTCGAGAGGTGACTCTTTGGCATCGCAAATGGATATATATTTGCATTTTGACAGAACCTTTACAGAGTTAGGCGGAGTTGTAAGAACACCCCCTGCTCCAATATCCGTAACCCAGTCCGACCATGTCTTCACTTTCGCGGAGTATCTCGCAGGCGAGACCATAGAGGTTGTGTCTGACGACACCAT
Source organism: Prevotella sp. P3-122 (assembly GCF_002251365.1). Lineage (GTDB taxonomy): Bacteria > Bacteroidota > Bacteroidia > Bacteroidales > Bacteroidaceae > Prevotella. Next base: position 59,062 of record NZ_NPJH01000016.1, on the reverse strand, counting down.
TGTGTACACATCTATAATAGGTGAGGATGGCACGGTAGTTGTTCCAGATGACCTTACAGGTGATTTTACACTTGTACTGTACGTTGGTGACAAGATGTACAGTGCTGAGGTTGAACTGTAAACACAGAAATCAATGAGCAGAGTTCTTGTTACCGGAGGTGCTGGTTTCATTGGTAGCCATTTGTGCCGCCATTTGTTGGAGCGGGGGCGGTCTGTGCTGTGTGTGGACAATTTGTCTTCCGGCAGTGAGTCCAATGTGGCAGAGTTGATGCCAGACGGAAGATTTAAGTTCGTTAATCATGACATTGCAAACTTTGTATGTACTGATGATATCAGTGCGATATTCAACCTTGCATGTCCTGCCTCACCTGTGCAATATCAGAAAGACCCCGTTGCCACAACAAGGACAGCGGTTCTCGGAACCATGAACATGCTCGAAACGGCTCGGCGTAACAACTGTCCAATGTTGCAGGCATCAACGAGCGAGGTGTACTGAGACCCGCATGTACATCCTCAGACTGAAGACTACTGGGGTAATGTCAATCCTGTAGGTGTGCGCTCATGCTACGATGAGGGAAAGCGCTGTGCCGAAAGCCTATGTATGGACTACCACCGGCAGTATGGTGTAAAGGTGAAAGTTATCCGTATTTTCAACACGTACGGTCCACGTATGGCCTTTAACGATGGACGTGTGGTGTCCAACTTCATAGCTCAGTCCCTGAACGGAGAGCCTATAACCGTCTATGGCGATGGAGCCCAGACACGTTCTTTCATGTATGTTGATGACCTCGTTGATGCGATGTTTAGGGTTATGAGAACCCCCGATGACTTTACAGGCCCTGTGAACATAGGCAATCCATGTGAAACCTCAGTTCTGAGTTTGGCCCGTAAGATAGTGTCAATGACAGGCTCACGCTCGGAAATCATATTGCGTGATCTTCCTCTTGACGACCCTCAGCGCCGCCGCCCTGATATCTCTCTCGCCATTCGTACACTTGGAGGATGGCAGCCGATTGTGCCTTTGGAGGTTGGACTACAGAAGACAATAGAATACATGAAGTTAAATTTATAATGATAAGATGAAAAGTTATTTGAAAAGATTGGTTAACAATGTTGCACCTTTCAGAAACGACGTGGATGTAATGAAAGAGGCTGTGAAAGATTTGTGTTTGCGAATCTCAAATCAAACTCTAAGAGAAAAATTGGACAAACATCCGAATACTTATAGCTTGTTGGCATTCCAAGATTTATTTTATGATTTTAATGTCGACAATATCACCATAAAATGTTCTGATATGAACAGACTGATTTCCTATAAAGGAAGTGCTATAGTTCAGGTAATGATTGACCAAAACTATTTGTTCGCATATGTCTATTCTTTTTTACCCAATACAGTGGATTGGTATAATCCAATAAAGCTTTGCCGTGAAAAAATCGATTTCGTTAAGTTTATGCAGCTTTATACTGGATATATTATGTTTGCAGAGTCTAATGATAGATATTGTGAGCCGTCTTTTACTTCAAACAGATTAAAAGATTTATTTAAAAAGAGTTTGCTTGTTTTGATAGCATTGGTTATACCTGCCGCCATCTTTCTTTTTATAACTATCAGATTGTTTTTCGATTTTACTCATGTATATACCTATTTGTTGACTCTTTTAATTTTCATAGGGTGTGTCGTTTGTGTCATGTTAGTAGTTAAGGATTTGAATTTGTATAGTCCGTTAGTTTCAAAAATTTGTAGTCGAAGTCATAAAGTTGAGTGTGCTGCTGTTTTAGAATCGAGATATTCAACCTTTATTGGAATTAAGTGGTCAGAGATTGGATTGTCATATTTTGTAGGGATGTTATTCTCTGTATTGGCATCAAATTTTGACATTTCTGTTTTATCAAGTATCTCATTAATAATAATTATTACATTACCCTATGTGGCATTTTCAATAATATGTCAGAAATATTATATTAAGGTCTGGTGTCCACTTTGCTTGGTGGTAATGGTTATTTTAGTATTGATTTTTTGCATATCGCTTTTTGGTGGTTATATATTTGTTGATGTTCAAATATTATATACCGTCATAAAAGTTATAGCATGTATTTTTATATCATTTGTGATTATTCGGTTATCATGCAAGTTGTCAAATACTATTAGGGATTTTCATCATTACTATCATGTAAACAATATTATTAAAAGCGACAAAACGGTTTTTGAGTCTTTATTACAGAAGGAGAAAGAGATAAAAACTCCGTCATGTGACATGGGTATAACAATAGGTAATCCTAACGGGAAATATCAGATTGTGAAATTTTGTAATCCGAATTGCCGTTATTGCGCAGAAGCTCAAATAGAACTACAAAAAATCATAAAAGACAATCATGAAGTTCAAGTAAAAATGATATTTAATATATGTCCAGATGATAAAGACTACAATCTAACGCCAATAGATACTTTCCTTAGTATGTATTATGAAGGGAAAGATGTTGAGAAGGCAATCTTTGAATGGTATAGCATTGACAGAAAAAATATTGAAGAATTCAATAGTAAATATAGAACAAAACAGAAGTGTACAGAGAGGAATCTGAAAAACGCTTGGGCAATGTGCCAATTCTATAAAGACAACCTAATTAATGGTACACCAACAATATTTGTTAATGGACATCAATTGCCAAATATGTACTCCATTAGTGATTTGCGGTATGTATTGAATAGTTAATGAAAGATGTATTTGTTTGAACATCATGTTTTAAAAACCTTTAAACCTTTATACAGTTATGAAGCTAAACATTAGGAGCAATACTATAATGATACTTCTGTTTGTCATGACGTTTGGCACCAATGCCGCCATGGCGGTGAAGGACAATACCGAGAGGAAAATCTCTCTGTGGGGACATGTCAAGGACTCCTTCACCAATGGCGGCATCAAGGATGTCATGATTACCCTCATGGACGCAGACAGCTGCGTTGTAGATACCCAGAAGGTCAGGTACTTCGATGAGGACAAGACCTACATGGACTCATATTACGAGTTCAAGATACCGGCCGTGCCCAGACAATATATCATCAAGGCCGAACATCCCGACTATTCCCCATGCTATGTTGACTTCAATGTAAGGTACGTGGCCCGGAACACGTTTTTTGACGCTCCGTTCCATTACATGACAAGAAAGCCAAAGATGAAGTCTGGAGGTGACCTTGCCGAAGTGGTGGTCAAGGCCACCAAGGTGAGGATGGTATTCAGGAAAGATACAGTGACGTATTATGCCGATGCCTTCAACCTGCCCAACGGTTCCATGCTTGACGAGCTGGTAAGGCAGTTACCCGGTGTCCGCCTTGGTGATGACGGAGAGATATTCCTCAATGGCAAGAAGGTGGAGAGCCTTCTGCTTCATGGTGACGACTTCTTCAAGCACGACAAGAACATAGTGTTGCGGAACCTCCCTTCCTACACTGTTAGGAAAATAGATTTCTATGACAAGGCCGACAAGCGCTCGGAATATCTCGGACGGGACGTGACGGAGCGCAAGCTTGTCATGGACGTGCAGCTGAGGAAGGAATACTCACGGAGCTATGTCGCCAACGCAGAGGGAGGCTACGGCACCCATGAGCGGTATATGGGTCGCCTGTTTGGCCTGAGGTTCACACCGCACTCCCGCTTCTCCCTGTACGGCAACACCAACAATACCAACAGCTACCTGCGCCCGGGCTCCGATGGCGAGTGGATGGAGTCTAATCTCAACTCGGGAAGGCTCGCTACCAAGTCGGCAGGTATGGAGCTGATGCTCAAGAACAGGGACGAGACAGTAACGAACCGTCTGACTGCCAATGCCGACTGGCGAGACAACGACCTTGACACCCGAAAGATTGCGTCCACATTCCTGCCCTCGGGCAACAACACTACAGAGAGCCTCCTGTCGAGCCGCTCGAATGGCCTGTTCTCCTTTGTCAGCAATTCCCTGGAGTTCATGGGACCAGTGTACGTGAACTCATATACAGGTTGGATATATATCAAGTCTGACGGCATATCATCCGATGTCTCCTCAACCCTTGCGGACTCCATGCATATAAACACCATGGAGAAATACAATCTCGGCAAAGGCTACAGGTCTACGCTTTGGGAGACGTTAAGTGCGACAAGGAAACTGCCATGGGGAGACAACATCGACCTTGCGGTGACCTTGCGCTACGAGAAGAGCAACAACCGCTCGTTCGACAACTACAATGTCCTGTACCATCTCTCCAGTGCCAGCGACATTCAGGAACAATACAGCGACGCTCCAACTGAGGATTACAGGGTCAACAGCACAGCCGCATACAACCTGTCGCTGCTCAGCGGATGGAACTTCAACCTGGAGTACCAGCTGACGCAGTCGTACCGCCGTGAGCAGAGCAGCCGGTACAGGCTCGACTGGCTTGCCGGATGGCCAGACGGCAATCATGCCATAGGCGAGCTTCCCTCAACGCGCGATTCAATGCTTCTGGCCCTTTCCCCCGACAACAGCTACAAGGCATGGCACCACAATACGGAGAATGGGGTTGCCCTAAGAACATCATGGGTTAAGGAGCGTGGCAACACCAAGTCGCGTCTCGACATTGCCCTGCCGCTGCTCTCAAGACACGAGCGGCTGCACTACATGCGCGGAGAGACAGACACCGTCGGACGCAGGACCAACTGGCTGTTCCAGCCATCTGCGAAGTGGAGTCTTACCAAAGACAGAGGTATGGAGCTGGCCATACATTATAATGCAACTACCACCACACCCGAAATGAAGAGCACCATGGGCTATACTGACACCACAGCCCCCTTGGCTATCGTCAAGGGCAACAGCAGCCTTCGGAATACGGTATCACATGATGCCGGTCTGGAATACCGCAACCGTATAGCAAGGCTGAAGATGCAGTATGGGTTTACGGCAAATGTCGTAGTGGACAGAAATCTGATAGCCAACACCATAACTTACGATGGGGCAACAGGCGTGTACACATTCCAGCCGCAGAACATCAACGGCAACTGGAGAGCTACCATCGGCAACACGCTATCGCTGTCGCTTGGCTCATCGCAGATGTGGTTCCTTGACAACAATGTCAATTTCACCTACAACCGCAATGTAGACTTCGTTACCATGTCAGAGACAGACATGAGCGTGCGGAACAAGGTTGACAACCTCTACCTTGCGGAGAAAATCCGCCTGACAATGCAGAAGGGCAAATTCCGTGGCTCGGCAGTTGGCAATGTCGACTGGCACAAGGCCTCCAATGGCATGGAGCTGTCATCTTCCGTTGACGTTGTTGATTTCAGCTATGGGTTGACGGCAACCTATACCCTTCCGTGGAATGTCAACATTGCAACTGACATGAAGATGTACAGCCGCCGCGGCTATGAGTGGAATGGGGCAAACACCGACTATCTGATATGGAACATGTCGCTGTCGCGCAGTTTCCTGAAAAACGCTCTGAGCGTCAGGCTCACTGGGTATGACATGCTGCGCAAGGTCTCAACCCATACATTTGAAGTGAATGGGCAGGGAAGGACGGAGGTGTTCACCAACAGCATCCCCAACTACTTTATGCTGTGTCTGGGATATAAAATAAATGCAAGGCCATAGAGGTCGAATAATTGTTTAATAAATTTATTAAGAATGAAAAAAATCAAATTGGTTAAGAACACAGAGAAACTTGTGTTGTCCCGTGATGAATTGAAATTAATCTACGGGGGAAGTGGCTCAAAAGATTCGAGCAAGTGTAATAACTTCTGCAATACAAGTAGTGAGTGCGGAGGAACTTGTGCTAAATGCACAGATATCCCCAATTGGGCAGGAAGCAAGGTGTGCTCTATTAATTAGCACATATTTGTATGGGACTATTTTGCACGTAGATACTTTTTTGTATTTATTTGTCATTATAGTCTTCTAATTCAAGGAAACCATTCTGAACTCTGTTATTAGAAAAAGGATGGTTTCTTTGTTCACCCTATTGTTATTTTCGTTTTCAAGAACAATGTTGCATCTGTAAATAATGGTTATGCGTGATCTTACTTTTATTATTCCGATTCGTGTGGACACGGTGAATAGACTGGAAAATATAATAGCAATTATAAAGTTCCTTTGTAGCATAAAAGCATTCATAATAGTTGTTGAATCAAACACTATACAGAACAATATATTAAGAAGACTTTTACCAAGGAATGATAGAATTCAATACATGTTTATTGAAGATGATGACGTGGTGTTTCATAGGACAAAAATAATAAATATTGCACTAGGTGTAGTGAATACAGAATTTGTCTCTGTATGGGATGCTGATGTATTGGTTGATAAAATACAAATTGCAGAATCTATGAATGTATTAAGGGAAGGAAAGGCGGATTTGTCATTTCCATACAATGGCATTTTCCTCAACACTGACATCATTATTAGAAATCTGTATTTGGTGAATCACAATATAAAGAAATTACATAGATTTAAAAACTATATGAGCCAACTGTATGATGATAATTTTGTAGGAGGTGCATTTATTATTAATATGGAAAAATACAGACTGTCTGGATTCGAAAATGAGAATTTCTATGGATGGGGGCCGGAAGATCTTGACAGGGTGTTACGTTGGCAGAATTTGGGATACATTATACATCGGTCCCAAGGCCCCATGTATCATCTCTGCCACCCACGAGATATAAATGGCTGTATGCGTTCCGAAATACAGAACAAACTGTGTAATCAGCAACTTGCATATTCTCAATATTTATAACGTAAGAAGTACTAAACAAATCGTAGTCAAACATGAAGATATTGGAAGACGAGGAGCTTTTATCAATCTTGGATTTAAAGTTGGAAAAGATGGAGTCCGGCCTATTATATGGAAAGGCTGGAATGGCATTGTATTATGCAGAGTTAAGTGAAAAAGATAAAAGATTCACCCCTGTATATAATCGAATAATGGAAAGTCTCATGTCTGATATAAGTGAAAATATTCCTATAGAATTTGGACGTGGCCTAATTGGCATCTCGTTAGCTATGGATTTTATCATGAAATATTTTAAAAAAGGCAATCCAGATTATGTCTTGGATGATATAGATGCCGTCTTATATAAAAGCCTTGATATCTCAAATTTTAAGAAATTTATGAACCTTGGTCTTGTTTCAGAGGGGCTGTTTTATATATCTGTCCACTTGAAATATGGAATTGTAAATGATTATAAGAAACGTTTATATGAAAAAAAAGCTATTTCTCTTTTAGAATATATCTATACAAATAGACAAAACAAATGGTTTGCTGAGGAATATCCTGGATTGTTGTTTTGCAACGAATTCTTTTTCCTCTATTCATTGTGTCTAATGTATGAACAAGGAATTTATCAAACTCGAATAGAACATATCTGCAAAGAGATTATTATAGAATTGTTTGCATCTATACCTTCTTTGCATTACAATAGACTAATTAGATTATTTTTAGTGTCCAAAATAATTAACGTAGTTAAGGTCACCCATGTTTGGGATGAATATTTTGAATTGTTGAGAGGTAATATATCTGTAAAGTATTTAATAGAAGAAGAATGTTCACGTAATAGGTTATATTTATCAGATGGACTTACAGGTATATATATTATGTTATATATGATTAATCGGCTTCGAAACACAACCGTGTTTGAACTAAATTGGGACTATTACACAGCATTAATACTAAATAATAAAAGTTTAATCTCTTTGCGGAATAATACAACAATCTCGACTGGGATAGGGATTAATGGTTATTGGGGTATAAACTATTTGTTAAAAACAATTAGCAAAAAAAATCTGTACCAATTATAATATTCATACAATGAAGTTTTCTAAGTGCATTCCTCATTGCGTGCAGAACAATTCCTCTGACTGTGGGCCAACATCCCTGCGCATGATAGCACGGCACTATGGGCTTGATTACTCGACAGAGATGCTGCGGGAGAATGCCACTGCCACGGCAAGGGTATTCGACAAGTTTGGTGTGTTGATTTGGCAGCAAAGCCTTGGCACGTTTGAGGCAGGGAAACACAAAGTTACGCTTAGTCCTGACATAAGACCGGGCTATCATGTGCTGAACATCTCAGCAGGCAAGCAGGTTCTTCGTACAATAATTGTTAAAAAAGGAGACAACTGACGAGAAAGACATTTGGAATAGTAATATTTGTGCTAACTTTGCTTCCATTAATAGGCTTCGGTGATACATTTACCATCAAAGCACAGAATTTCACTTTCGAGAACGGGGAATACTGGCTACCAAACGTGGATGAATAATAATAATCAAAATCTGACAGAATATGAAAAAAATATTTTTATTAATCACGTTTATTGTTTTTTGCTGTACAAGCAAGGCGGGAACTCCTGTGTTGCGTAGCCAATTAGTAGGGAAGTGGAGATTAATAGACGAAAACTATAAAGATTGTATTGAGACTTGGGAGTTTTCAGAAGATGCAATGACACAATCATGTGAATTCAAGCTTATTAATGAAATTTCTACATACAGCAGACCATATTATCTGTTTACAGGTATTCCAAGTAAGTACGTTCCGTCTTTGATAGGACAAACAAAAAGCGGTACACACATAATATATTATGCAGAGAAACGAAAGATAATCCAATATTATGAGGTTATGAGTCTTAAAAATGACACTCTGACACTTAGATACTATGCAGATGATGCTATAGGATTGTCTGCCGGTTATGTGGTTTTGACCTTTCTGCGTGTGAAAGAATAAGCAATATGACACCCAAGGAGCGGATTACCAATCCGCTTCAACAGAACATAAAAATACCATACAGATGCAAACATTACGAACATTATCAACAGGCTTGTTTATGGCTATAGCCTCATTAAGCATGGCACAGGTAACAGTATCAACCTCACAGTTGAATGGGACCAAGTGGAAAATAAAAGGGGACACAAGTGGCAGTATCGATGAATACACCAGAAGTCAGGAAATTTGGCACCGCAAAGACGGTTCGTTTGGTACATATCCATATTACCTGACAGATACTCCTATAACGTCATACGAATATTCCAAATTCGACTATTCCAAGGTCGGTAAGAACACTAAAGGACGTTACATTGTTTCGGCGAACGAGATTTCGAAAATCACGTATTGCGTCTCCATACAGTCATTCGACAAGACAAAAGGTGTGTTTGTTGTAAAGTTAGTGACAAAAGGACTCATCGGGACGGGCGACGGAATGTGCGAATACGAAATGGTGAAGTGATAGTTGTGATGTGCCATATATATATTTCTGTTGGGACTGATTTGTAAATCATATCAAATAGAACATAATTCAATGAAGTCATGAGGAAAATATTTTTGTCAATAATGCTGCTTCCGTCTTTGTTGTCCGCCCAGACGTATCACATTGACGGATTTATAAAGGATTCGTTCACCAAGGAGGACATCGACTCGGTGAAGGTTACGATGATGACCATGGACAGTGTTGTCGTTGAAAGCTTCTATGGCAACAAATACGGATGGTGGCAGGTATACCGTGACATTTCCGCACCAGGGAAATATATCATGAAATTCGAACATGACGGCTATTACACGACATACAAGAACGTTAATTTCAAGTACCAGAAGTATAGACTTACGGGTGACAGCTTCGGTGAGGTTCTGATGCGCAAGATAAAGATGAAGAAGGAGGTAACGCTGGACGAGGTTGTCGTTAGTGCCACGAAGATAAAGATGGTGATGCGTGGCGACACGATTGTGTATAATGCCGATGCCTTTCAGCTTAGTTCAGGTTCTATGCTTGACAAGCTGGTTATGATGTTGCCAGGTGCACAGCTCAACCATGATGGTGAGATATATGTAAACGGTCAGAAGGTGGAAAGCCTGCTTGTGAACGGTGAGGATTTTTTCAACGGAGACCCGAAGGTGGCTTTGGACAATCTGCCTGCGTATATGGTTGACAAGATAAAGGTATACCGCAAGCTGGACGATAGGATTTTTACACCGGCAGAGTTAAGGAACATTCAGAAAAGCAGTTTGCCTTTGGTGCTGGACGTTGGACTTAAAAGGGAATACAGCATATCGTGGGTAGGCAATGCCGTTGCCGGAGCAGGCACGGGAAAACACTTCGACCTGCGCCTGTTCGCCATGAGGTTCACACCCAACTCCCATTTAGCAGTAGTGGGCAATGCCAACGACGTGCGTGGTGACAGCTACTACGACGCTAACGGCAACTGGCAGAACCCATATGGCAACTCAGGACACATTACGACTCAGGAGATAAAGATAGATGGACTGTTGCAGAATACAGAAAGGACATGGAAGTTGTCTGACTATCTTTCCGTGAAGAAACAGAAACGTGAGGACGTGAGCCTGTCGTCGGGGACAACCTTCGTGGGCGACAATATGTACAGCCGGCATGCAAGGCACAGTACGAACAGAGACCTGAGGCTTAGGTTCAATGGCAAAAACAGTTATGTACCGTCGAAGAAATTCTCCCTGGACTTTGTCCCGAACATCACCTATTACCACTATAATAACAATGCTGCTGACAGGTCTGCAGACTTCAACAGGGAACTGGCAGAGCATTACATGGGAGAGGCTCTTGACAGCCTTTTCGGATATGGGGCGGGATATGAGTACAGGAAGATTCTCATCAGCTCGCTTGAAAGACTGTACAATGGCAAGGGGGATGAGCTGATGACGGACGGGAAGGTGTCCGGCTCAGCAAGGTTCAGGGAAGACAGACTGAACTTCCATGTATCAGGGAACTACAGCGACAAGTCTAACCACAGTCTTACAGACTATAGAAGGTTGGAAGCCGGGGACGAAACAACAAGATACTCGGACAGACCGCAAAGGAGCTTCAAATACGAGACTTCACTGTCGTACCAGTATTTCCTTGACTTTCCTAAATTTACCATGTACATCATACCTGAATACAACTACGCCCAGTCATACAGCTCGGATTGCCGCAACTATTACAAACTTGACAACAGCTCAGCTTCCTTATGGGACATTGACGCTCTCGGTTCAAATAAAGACTCAATAATCGGCTTCATAGACTGGGCAAACAGCTATGACTCACGCCTGTGGAACAGGACAAATACCGCCGCACTTGAACTGTATATGTACAGCAAGCGCGATGACTACCTGAATATCAGCATGACTCCAAGAATACAGTTCCGTAACCTTTACGACAGGATAGAATATTATAGAGCAGGAACCGACACCACCATCAGGCGTACACGCTGGTTTGCGGAGCCTTCGCTGGAACTTAGGATAGACGAGAACAATCAGAAAGGATTGGAATACCATTGGAAACTGAACTATTCCCTTACCCATTCGGCTCCGTCGCTGCTTTACTCCGTCAGATACCGTGACGATGCCACACCGCTTGTTGTCAGGGAGAGCGGCAGCAATCTTTCCGCCATGCACCAGCACAGTGCAGTCCTGAGCTATTCACGGTCGCTTATCAAGAAGCGCAGGTTTCTTACAGCATCGTTGACATATACGCTTTGGGAGAATATGGTTTGCCAGGCAATGAGTTACGACATGTCATCAGGTGTCTATACATATCGCCCGGATGTCATTTCCGGCAACTGGAATATAGAGGGTAACGTCAGATACGAGACACCTTTGGACAAGGCGAAATCATGGAAGTTCACCACACAGTCACGGATAAGTTTCAGGAACAGTCGTGATTATCTCAACACCTCCGGCTCAGCTGCACCTTCTGTAAACTCGGTTGGAAGACTGCTGGCATCAGAGAGATTCGACGTGAACTGGCATCGTAAGCTTTATTCTGTCAACTTCACAGCCAATCTCACCCTGAACCACTCTGAAAGCGCTAGGTTTCAGACGCTTAATGCCATAGATTATGATTATGGCGTGAGAGGGCAGATGCCGTTGCCTGCAGGGTTTGAGGCTTATGCGGAAATGAGGATGTACAGCAGGGCGGGTTATTCTGATGACAATTATAACACCAACCAGCTGATTGCCAACATCAAACTGGCAAAGAGCCTGTTCAAAGGGAAGATACGTGCGGAACTGGAGATCTTTGACCTATTTGACAAGATGTCAGGCTACAGCTACTTCATTAACGCACAGATGCAACAGGAGACCTACCGTAATCTTCTTCGCAGGTACGCCATGCTGAGCCTTACTTACAAGTTCAACCAGAAAAAGAAACATAGCCGATAAAGGAAATCGGACATTCGCATGAACTGGCGGATTAGATATGGCAAAGACAATAGTATTTACAAGACAGTTTGACCGGATGGACTGCGGTCCGGCATGTATCCTACGTTCCCTTTCGCATCTTACCCGTGAGGGTGTGAGTGTGGCTGGCATACGTGATGCTCTGAACCAGATTGGTGCAGATAGCGCATCATTTGAGATGACAATGGAGCAATTGCACGATAAGTGTCCGCACTACCGGCATTACTGGTTCATAGAATACGAGTTGGAAGATTTAGCTATGATTACCAATGTTTATATTAGACAGAAAAATATCTTGCAAGATATCAATGGCCGAAGCACTACGCCATTGGGAGCAGACTAGCTATCTGCTGAAGAGACTGTGCATAGTTATACATAACATGTCAGAAAATGAAAAAGTTAAAAAGATTTGTTATCCATAATGGTATAAAGCCTATAGGAAACGCAGAAATGAACGTTTTCGTTAAGCCAGATAAGCAATGATGAGCTTGCTCAATCATTGCCATAGCGAGAAAAAGTGCATGAAAATGAACAACTTTATTAATCCGGCCTCTATGTTACGTTTCGCCTGTATCGTAATTATGCTGTTCGGCTTCAAAGCCACATTTACCGATGCCCAGACGGTTAAGACCATCTCGGTGTATCAGTATGTGAAGGACAGTTTCACAAAAGCTGGAATCCCAAACGCCAAGGTGACTCTGTTGGATGAGACACGCACGGTTATTGACACAATGAGAACAAGAGGGAGTAACGGCTATTGGGATAAGGAATTGGAACGGACTCCACGCAAATACATTGTAAGAGTGGAACACCCTGACTACGAAACGGGGGAGATGAGTGTAGAGTTGAGGAATCTGCATCGCAACAGGTATTTGGAACTTTCCACCCTGCTTATGAAAAGACGGTTCGTTCTCGACGAGGTCGTTGTTACGGCCTCAATAGTTAAGATAGCCTACAAGGGGGATACCATAGAGGTGAATGCTAATGCTTTCAACATTCCGGAAGGCTCCATGCTCAGCGGACTCGTTGGCAGCATTCCCGGCTGCGAGCTGAAGCCTGGCGGGGAAATTCTGATGAACGGCAGGCGGGTGGACTACCTGTTGCTCAACGGAAAGGAATTCTTCAGAGGTGACAACAGCGTCATGCTCGACAACCTGCCCTATTATGTGGTTCAGAAACTGCAATTCTACGAGAAAGAGGACGAGGAGAAACATGCCAGCACCCTGCAAAAAGACTATGTGATGGATGTGACGCTGAAGCGCGACTATCAGACAGGTCTGGTTGGCAATGCCGAGCTTGCCGGCGGAACAAGCGACCGCTGGCTGGCCCGCACCTTCAACCTCCGCTTCACCAACAACTCCCGCTTGTGCGTTTTCGGCAACGCAAACAATGTAAACCAGACAAATAAGCCAAGCAATGGTGGCAATTGGACGGCTACAACCCAGACGGACGAGCTTACCACCAGGCGCATTGGCATAGACGTGGAGGTGGATGACAAGGACGGCAGGTTCAACGAGCATGCAGAGGGAACTGTCAGATGGGATAAAAGCGAAGACGAAATGCGCAGTGCCACGGAAAGTTATCTTGCCTCAGGCACGGCGTTTGGCAGGAAGCATGACTTCACGGCAGGACGCAACAAACAGATAGACTTAAGAAATAAGTTTCAGGTAGGAGCCTTGACTCTGAATTCTGAGTGGAACCACCACAGAAACGACGGAACGGCCATGCGACGCTCAGCCCAGTTTGCTGCATCGCCGTCATCATTTGGCACTACGACCGTCATACTGGACTCATTACTGCAGGCAAGCACGTCCTCGGCTATAAGTAGAATAGCGACCAACAGCATGAGCAACCAAATGGAAACGAACGGTACGGAATGGACGCTGGGTCAGAAAGTGAACTGGCAAAAATACACAAAGTGGGGTGATGACTACGCCTTGGATTTTGACGGCTCAGTGGGCAACACCAACCGTGACAACACCAATCTCTACAGGCTGAGTTTCTACCAGTCACCGATACGGCAGGAGAGACGCGACCAATACCGTGAGCATAATGAGCGCAGATACCGCTATGCCATTGGCGGAGCCTATCGGTTCCATCTGCTATCTGGATTCCATTTCGGCTCAAGCTATCATTACCAACAGAGTTATAATTCTACGCGGAGCAATCTCTTTAAGGCCAGCTGGGATATCAGTGAGCTCCCATCGGTCACAGATTTCAAGCGGCAGCAGGACTTTGCCAACAGCTATACCAGCCGTCATTATGCCCGTAAGCATGAAGCTATACCCTATATGGCATATCTCAAAGGGCAGGGCTTGGATCAGTTGACAGTATCACTGGAGGTGAAAATCTCACACCTTAATGAAAGGGAATACTACCAACGTGGAGAGATAGACGCGGATGTAAGCAGGAACTATCTCTTGATAGAGCCTAATCTGCATTTTTACAGGACCAAGGGGAAGTGGTCATGGACAGCGAACTATACATTGAGACGCGATGTTCCCGACATCATTAAGACAATAGGATATAGCGACACTTCAGACCCGCTAAGAAAGGAACTCGGCAACTCAGGCCTGAAGCCCTCAGACAAACATGCCATAAGGCTTAGCATAACAAGGAGCCTGAACGATTATTCGCAAAATATATCCTTAATGCAAAGCGTAAACGTCATGAACCGGCTCATTGCCGAAAGTGTTGCCTACGATGCTGGTACGGGTATCTATACATATAAGCCAGAAAATGTCAATGGCAACTGGAACAGCCAGACCCAACTTAATGTCAGAAAGGCGATAGACAGGCAAAAGAGGCTGTTCGTCAACTCTACCACCCGCTTCAGCTACTTCCGAAATGCAGACCTTGCCATGCTCGAAGGCTACACCAACAGCATACTAAACAAGGTGAACAACTGCCTCACGGAACAAGACCTGAACATGGAGTACCAGAAAGGCAAGCTCTTCATAGCTCTCACTGGAAACATCGCATGGGACAAGGTGAGCCGGGATGGCGACGACGAATACGACGTGAGCGCATGGAACTACAGCTACGGTCTGAGCTGTCGTTACAGCTTGCCTTGGGAAATAAAGCTGTCTACTAATCTGAAGATGTATTCCCGACGCGGCTACGAAGATCACCTGTTGAACAGTAACGACATAGTTTGGAATGCCACAATTTCCAAGTCATTCTTCAATGGCAGATTTATCGCCCAAATCGAAGGGTATGACCTGCTGCATCAGCTGAGTAACGTGAGCTATATAGTGAATGCACAAGGGCGTACGGAGACATGGTACCGCTCGCTGCCACACTACGGGATGCTTCATCTGGCATATCACTGGAACAAGAACCCGAAGAAGAAATAGATAAGAGTATGAAATTCCTCAAACGCTTTCCACACTTCAAGCAGAACAATTCCTCTGACTGTGGGCCGACATCCCTGCGCATGATAGCACGGCACTATGGGCTTGATTACTCGACAGAGATGCTGCGGAAGAATGCCACTGCCACGGCAAGGGTATTCGACAAGTTTGGTGTGTTGATTTGGCAGCAAAGCCTTGGCACGTTTGAGGCTGGGAAACACAAAGTTACGCTTAGTCCTGACATAAGACCGGGCTATCATGTGCTGAACATCTCAGCAGGCAAGCAGGTTCTTCGTACAATAATTGTTAAAAAAGGAGACAACTGACGAGAAAGACATTTGGAATAGTAATATTTTTGCTAACTTTACTTCCATTAATGGGCTTCGGTGATGCCTTTTTCATCAAAGCACAGAATTTCACTTTCGAGAATGGGAATACTGGCTACCAGACGTGGATGAATAATAATAATCAAAATCTGACAGAATATGAAAAAAATATTATTATTAATGACGTTTATTGTTTTTTGCTGTACAAGCAAGGCGGGAACTCCTGTGTTGCGTAGCCAATTAGTAGGGAAGTGGAGATTAATTGACGAAAACTATAAAGATTGTGTTAACACTTGGGAGTTTACGGGAGATACAATGAAACAGACTTGGAAATATAAGCTTATTGATGCCCCTTCAATATATAGTAGACCATATTATCTGTTTACTGGTATTCCAAGCAAATACGAACCGTCCTTAGTCGGGCAAACAAGAAGTGGAACACATATAATATATTATGCTGAAAAACTGAAGAGAATCAAGTATTATGAGGTAATGAGTCTTAAAAATGACACTCTGATACTTAGAACGTATACAGAGAAAACAATAGGTCGGTTAGCAGGTTATGTTACCCTAACTCTTAAACGTATTTCGGAATAAGTAATATGATGCCTGTTGGAGCGGATTATCAGTCCGCTTCAACAGAACATAAAAATACCATACAGATGCAAACATTACGAACATTATTAACAGGCTTGTTTATGGCAACCGCCTCAATAAGCATGGCGCAGGTAACAGTATCAACATCACAATTGAATGGAACAAAATGGAAAAATAAAGGAAAAACAATAAAATATATAATATTATGACATTAGATAAATATTTGCAAACGATTAAAAACTGCATATTAACAGACGGTTTTGGCAACATCAAGTTTTCTCGTTTTATCTGCCTCGTAGCATTTCTCTTTTTTTATCAATATTGTTTCGCTGATGATATCAGAACAGAAACGGTCGGGGATAGAGTTGTTACAGAATACCACGTATCGAAATACGATTTGTATTATTATACAATAAATGTGTATAACGAAAAGGCGAGAAATATAAAGAATACCAAAAAGGCTTACGATGAAGTTGGGCTAGCAACAACTCCAGCTTGGACTAACGACCCCTTGCGTAGGCAGGAGGCTAAGAACTTGGCTCAATACTGTAAAGATTTATTTACCAACAACAAAAGAAGGCTGTCAGTTAAGGATATGGGTATATTTGTCAGAACAATAATCATAGATGACGGCCATGTTATTTGTACACGAATTAAATCGAATGTCAGTCTTTTAAATATATTCACTACTAAAGAACTGTCGGATATGTTTGACAAGATAAGCTCATTCAGATACTCCACACCACTCGTTCTTAGTCCCAAAGAAGGATATTATGAAGCAGATATGTGTATATGGAGGTAGTATGATACATGAAGTGTATATATCTTTTAATAATATAAAAGTACCATAAAGATGCAAACATTACGAACATTATCAACAGGCTTGTTTATGGCTATAGCCTCTATAAGCATGGCACAGGTAACAGTATCAACCTCACAGTTGAATGGAACAAAATGGAGAGTAAAAGGGGACACAAGTGGCAACGTCTACGAATACACCCAGAGTCAGGAAATTTGGCGCCACAAAGACGGCTCGTTTAGTCCAAGTCCATATTACTTCACAGATACTCCTATAACGTCATACGAATATTCCAAATTCGACTATTCCAAGGTTGGGAAGAACACTAAAGGACGTTACATTGTTTCGGCGAACGAGATTATGAAAATCACGTATTGCGCATCAATACAGTCATTCGACAAGACAAAAGGTGTGTTTGTGACAAAGTTGGTCACAAAAGGACTTATTGGACCAAGTGATGGAATCGATACATACGAGATGTTGAAGTAGCAGGCGTGAGATAACAACTGGCATCAAAAACATTTAGGTATGAATTCTCGGCACAAAATTACTGCGAATTAAACTTTTTGCAGTAATTTTGCTACCGAGAATAGCTTAATAATATGCAAAAAAATAACGGGGGACAACATGGGAGGCGGTGCGTTGCTTATCACATCTGATGCATTTATACGAGCAGGAAAGGAAGACGAACGTTTCTATGGTTGGGGGTATGAAGATTGGAACAGGCTGTTCCATCCGATAAAGTAATTATTTCGTGAAATCATTTTGGCAAGTCGGCAATAATTCATAACTCGTAATTCTTAATCGCAGCGACGCGAGATTAATTCATATTTCCTAATTCATAAATAGGGTGTACAATTTGATGTGCAAAAATTGGGCACCCAAATGCAGATGCTCATGTGTGTAATTGTCGCGCAGGTAGCAAGGTAAGGGAGTTTTTTTATTATTTTTGCAATATACATACCCATTGGTAGGAAAGTTTTTTGTATTTTTGCAAAAAATGTATCGACATGGGAAGACAATCTTTGTGGCACGATGATTACTGGCCTTTACTCATTCAGCTTTATCTGAGAAAACCCGTTGGCATCAAGCCTTTATACAGCAGAGCTGTCATAGACCTGGCTATTGAGCTACATATCCATCCTCAATACCTGTATCGCATGATGCAAAAGCTTGAAGAGATAGAGGAATTTGAGGGTTCGAAGGATTTGAGGGGTTCGAGGGTTTTGAGTGGGCTGATGGAACGCTATGCCAAAAATCTCAGAAAGCTGGCCAAAAAGGTAGAGAAGCTCCGTGGCATGTCTGGCTTTGGCAGTGCGGATATTTTCTATGAGGGTGTGGAGGTTAACGAGAGCTTCGAGAAAGATTTCCGTCCTCTTGATGACTCTACCGTGCTCACGCCTGTGATGCTTGTGATGGTGCTCGACCTGTATTTCCGGCTCACCCCTCAGACCATGGTTACAGATACTCCTGAGGTGATAGAGCTGGCTAAAGTCATGCAAATAGATGCCAGTGATGTTGTTGCTGCGCTTGCGGCATTCCGCAATTGCGACCCATGCCTGGCCCACAAGCAGAAAATCCCCACGCAGCTTGACGCTCATTGCTTGAGGATATGGCAAGTCCATGCCAACGAAGGACAGGAAAAATTGTCGGCCCTTGCCCAGCAGCTAAAGGAATATTTTTCGTAATTTTGCACCATGGCACAAAACTTGATACAAATACAGGAACAGAAACAGGTTCAGCAGCTCAGGCTCACCCAGCAGCAGCTTGCCGTGATAAGGATGCTCGAGATGCCGCTTGCGGAGCTTGAGGAGAACGTCATGGCTGAGCTTGACGACAATCCTGCTTTGGAAAAGTGTGACGAGGACCCTGACAATGCCGACTGGCAGCAAGAGTATGGCAATGACGAGGACGAGGACTTCGATGCCAAGACCGAGCGTGAGGAAAGAGAGGAGGCTCTCGACACGGCTCTTGAAGGTATCGGAATGGACGACGAGATGCCGGAGATATGGCAGCGAAACGACAGGGACAATGCCGACTATGAGGAAATGGTATATGGTGACACCACCTCGTTCTATGACAAGCTTAAGGAGCAGATGGCCGAGGTGGAACTGACGCCTGTACAGCAGACTGTTATGGAGTACCTCATAGGCTCGCTCGACGATGACGGCTTGCTGCGCAAAGACCTGAGCAGCCTGTGCGATGAGCTTGCCATTTATAATAATGTGGACGTCAGTGAAGAGGAGGTTGCCGATGTGCTGACGGTGCTGCAAGGCTTCGACCCCGCCGGCGTAGGCGCAAGGAGCCTGAAGGAGTGCCTGATGCTACAAATTGAGCGCAAACCAGATGGAAAGCTCAAGGAGCTGATGACTAAGGTAGTGGGAAACCATTACGACGAGTTCACCAAGAAACACTGGGGGAGCATAGCTCAGGAGCTGGGACTCAACGATATTCAGGTCAAAGCCTTACAACAGGAGATGAAAAGACTGAACCCGAAGCCTGGGTCTTCGCTTGGAGAGACAGTAGGAAGGAGCGTCAATCAGATTACTCCCGACTTCATCATCGATACCGATGACGAAGGCAACGTCAGTTTCACGTTGAACAAGGGAGAGATACCCGATCTGCGTGTGTCGCGGAGCTTCGCCGACATGGCAGAGGAATTCAGCAAGAACAGTGCCGGCATGAACAGACAAGCCAAGGAGGCACTGCTCTACGCTAAGGAGAAGGTCGACAAGGCCAAGGCATACATTGATGCCGTAAGGCAGCGAAGGCAGACGCTATACAAAACCATGAAGGCCATAGCAGAATGGCAGCACGACTTTCTGAAAGACGGTGACGAGAGCGAGCTTAAGCCAATGATACTAAAGGACATTGCACAGAAGACGGGGCTCGACATATCCACCATCAGCAGGGTGAGCAACATGAAGTACGCGCAGACAAGATGGGGCACCTATCCGCTACGCTTCTTCTTCACCGACTCATACACAACGTCCGATGGTGAGGACGTGTCCACACGCAAGATAAAGATGGCTCTCAAGGAAATCGTTGACGGCGAGGACAAGAAGAAACCTCTCAGCGATGATGCCATTGCCGACATGCTCGCCAGTAAAGGAATGGCAATAGCAAGGCGCACGGTGGCTAAATACAGGGAGCAGATGGGGTTGCCCGTGGCAAGGCTCAGAAAGGAATAGCACCCGGCTGATTATTGTCTTCGTGGCAAAAGGGAACAAACAAAAAAGATATTATCATCTTCATAATCGGTTTATGGAAAACTTATCACAAGACAAGCACAACACGACACCTATGACTTTTGGCGGCACTGTTGGAGATAGCAGTCCGGCTGGAAACCAGAACATGGTGGTATGGCACGGCAATGTGAAACACGTCATTCTGGCCGCACGCATTGTCAGCATGATATTCACGCCTTTCTACCTGCCGCTGGTAAGTCTCATTGCGCTGTTTTTGTTCAGCTACATGAGCAACCTGCCGTTGGGATACAAGCTGCAGGTTCTAACCATTGTCTATGCCTTCACCATCCTGCTGCCTACGGTGATGATTTATATGTACCGCCGGTATCAGGGATGGACGTCCACACAGATGGGAAAGAAGGAGAGAAGGATGGTGCCATACATCACATCCATCATGTGCTATTTCCTGTGCTACTACATAATGATAGTGTTGCGAATACCGCAGTTTATGGCAAACATTGTCGTGACGGCACTCATGATACAGGTGGTATGCGCCCTCATCAACGTCTGGTGGAAGATATCCATCCATATGGCAGGCATAGGCGGCATGGCGGGAGCCTTGTTCGCTGTGTCGCTGGTGTTCGAGTTCAATCCCACGCTGTGGTTCTCAATAATTGTAATGACGGCAGGCGTCGTGGGAACGGCGAGGATGATACTTCGGCAGCATAGCCTGCAACAGATAGTAGCCGGATTTGCCGTAGGACTTGTATGTGGATTCTTCCTGATTCTGTAGTTGCAAGCTTACAAGTAGACAAGTAAACATCAATATATAATATACAAATAAAATATACACAATGACACCAAAAGTAAGTATTATAATGGGCTCAACAAGCGACCTGCCCGTTATGGAGAAGGCCATGAAGTGGCTCAACGACCAGCAGATTCCTTTCGAGGTTAACGCCCTGTCAGCACATCGCACTCCCGATGCAGTCGAGGAGTTTGCCAAGAATGCGAAGCAGCGTGGCGTGATGGTAATCATTGCCGGTGCCGGCATGGCAGCCGCCCTGCCTGGCGTTATAGCCGCATCGACACCGTTGCCCGTCATCGGTGTTCCTATAAAGGGTGGCATTCTCGACGGACTCGATGCCGTATTCTCTATCATGCAGATGCCTCCGGGCATCCCTGTGGCAACGGTGGGAGTGAACGCTGCACAGAATGCGGCTATTCTCGCTGCACAGATGATAGCGCTGGCCGACAGCGAGGTAGCCGGGAAAATAGAGCAATGGAAGAAGGGTCTTGGCGAGAAGATAGAGAAAGCCAACCGCGACCTTGCCGCCATCAGCGAGTATGAATACAAGTGCTAACGACCGGAATACCATGACCGACCTATTCCAATACAACAGACGACAGACCACCGAGGTTAATGTCGGCAGCATACGTATGGGAAGCAACAACCCCATACGCATACAGTCGATGGCGACAACAAACACCAACGACACCGAGGCTTCGGTACAGCAGGCCATAAGGATTATACAGGCTGGAGGCGAGCTGGTGAGGTTCACCACGCAGGGCACACGTGAGGCTGAGAACATGCGCAACATCAATGCCGGCATCAGGGAAAGGGGATTTCTCACGCCTATTGTCGCCGACGTACACTTCAATGCCAATGTTGCCGATGTAGCTGCAAGATATGCCGAGAAGGTGAGGATTAATCCCGGCAACTATGTAGACCCGGCAAGAAAGTTCGAGAAGATTAGCTACACCGACGAGGAATATGCCCAGGAGATAAAGAAGATTGAAAGCAGGCTGGTGCCGTTGCTCGACATCTGCAAGGCCAACCACACGGCCTTGAGAATAGGTGTCAACCACGGTTCTCTCTCCGACCGCATACGCAACCGCTACGGTGACACGCCACAGGGTATTGTGGAGAGTTGCATGGAGTTTCTGCGTATATGCCGTGACAACGACTTCCACGACATTGTAATATCCATAAAGTCATCGAATACAGTAGTGATGGTCCAGTCTGTAAGGCTGCTCGTAGACGCCATGGACCATGAGGACATGCACTACCCGCTCCATCTCGGTGTAACGGAGGCTGGCGAGGGTGAGGACGGCCGCATAAAGAGCGCTGTAGGCATAGGAGCATTGCTCGCCGACGGCATCGGCGACACCATACGTGTGTCGCTGAGCGAGGAGCCCGAGGCAGAGATTCCTGTGGCCAAGCATCTGGCAGACTATATCACCAGACGGCAGGGACACATGGTGGTTCCTGCAGTGAAGGCCGATGCCTACGACTGGCTTCATCCGTCGCGCAGGAAGACAGTGGCTGTGGAGAATATCGGTGGCGACTGCCTGCCAATAGTCATTACGTCGAAAGAGGGAGAGAAGGCCGACTATGTGTACGTGGGAGACAAGAAACCTAAGGCAGACGGACGGAGGTATATCGTTGACTACAACGTCTATGACGGCACGGCGAACACCTTCCCCATCTTCCCTGCCCAGGCAATGCCGTTCATCTCTGCCATAAAGGCTCCTCTGAAATTCCTCGTCCTGCAGTTTGGCACTCCTGCCGAGGAGTACCTTGCCTGTCTCAGACTGCATCCCGAGGTAGTGGTGGTATGCGTTTCCAACCATCAGAACAAGCTCGCATGCCAGCGGGCCCTCGTCAACGAGATGATGCATGCGGGAGTAACCAACCCTGTTGTGTTTGCACAGATGTACTCACTCGACGACAAGGAGACATTCCAGCTCGATGCCGCCGCCGACATGGGGGCACTGATGATGGACGGACTGACAGACGGACTGTGGCTTATGAACAATGGTACCATTGCCGATGCAGACATCGAGGATACCGCCTTCGCCATCCTGCAGGCTGCACGCCTAAGAAGCACCCGCACGGAATATATATCTTGTCCAGGATGCGGGCGCACGCTCTACAACCTGCAACAGACTATAGCCAGAATAAAGCAGGCTACCAATCATCTGAAGGGACTGAAGATTGGCATCATGGGATGCATCGTCAACGGACCTGGCGAGATGGCCGATGCGGACTACGGCTACGTAGGAGCAGGACCGGGCAAGGTGTCGCTATACAGACGACAAGTATGCGTGGAGAAAAACATCCCTGAGGAAGAAGCCGTCACCCGACTGCTGCAACTGATAGAAAGAGAAGAGAAAAATAATTAACTTAACTTTCGTAAGTAGTAAAAAGGAGATAAATGAAGATAAATGACGTATGATGCGAGGTTATGTCTTTTAACTTCCTGAGCGACCAAAGGGAACAATATCTTCTTATCGCTCGGCTTTGCCGCTCTCCTAAGAGAGTTTCGGCTCTGCCGCTCGCCTAAGCGAGTTTCGGCTTTGCCGCTCTCCTAAGAGAGAACTCCTAAAGTTCTTCGCAAAGCGAAGCGGCAAAGCCGAGCGGAGCACATGCGAAACTTAATTATTAACATCTTAGAAAACAAACAGCTCCATGACTGCAAACATTTTCACAATCCCTCCAGCCGAGACTCTTTCGGGCTTCTCGCCTACCCGTTACGACAATGCGGAGACCATGTACCGCAGATGCGGCAACTCCGGCGTGCTGCTGCCGAAGATATCACTTGGCTTCTGGCATAACTTTGGAGGAGTAGACCCCTACGAGAGAAGCAGGGAGATTGCACGCTATGCTTTCGACAACGGCATCACACATTTCGACCTTGCCAACAACTACGGACCACCCTACGGCTCGGCAGAGCAGACAATGGGACGGCTCATCGACGATGACTTCCGGCCCTATAGGGATGAGCTGTTCATAGCCACTAAGGCCGGCTACGACATGTGGCCGGGACCATACGGCAACTGGGGCTCACGCAAATACCTCATGGCGAGCATCGACCAGAGCCTCAAGCGTATGCACCTCGACTATGTAGACCTGTTCTACAGCCACCGATACGACCCCAACACTCCACTCGAGGAGACGTTGCAGGCTCTCGTAGACATTGTCCGTCAAGGTAAAGCCCTTTATGTCGGCATCAGCCGTTGGCCACTGGAGGCACTGAAAGTTGCCGACGAATACCTGCGTGACCACGACGTGCCTCTGCTCATCTATCAGGGACGCATCAACCTTCTCGACCGCGAACCTGTCAAGGAAGGAATACTCGACTACTGCAACCATAACGGAATAGGCTTCATAAGTTTCTCGCCACTGGCACAGGGACTGCTCACCGACAGATACCTCAACGGTATTCCGCAGGATTCAAGGATGTCAAAAGAGAGATTTCTCAAGAGTGACAAACTCACACCTGAGCTTCTGGAGTATATAACAAGACTCAACACCATAGCCAAGCAGCGCGGCGAGACGCTTGCCGAGATGGCGCTCGCATGGATATTACACCAGCAGGGCGTGACGAGCGTTCTTGTAGGAGCCAGCAGCACGCAGCAGCTCGCTAAGAACCTGAAGTGCATTTCCGCAAAACCATTCGAGGATATTGAATGTTGAAAGTTGAAAGTTGAATGTTTAAGGTTTAATGTTTAATGTTGATAGTTTAATGTTGAATGTCATCGACTTTTCGGGATAAACATTCCACATTAAACATTAAACTCTAAACTCTAAACTTTAATTAAACTCTAAACCATAAACTATAAAACATCCCACATTAAACATTCAACATTAAACTCTAAACTTTAAAACATTCCACATTAAACATTAAACTCTAAACCATAAACTTTAATTCAACTCTAAACTTTAATTACTCCAAATCTGAGATGCGGTATTTCCCGTTCTGTTCCGACACCATAACTTTTACATGTATGCTCCAGCCATTGGCATCTGCATTGTAACTCAGCTCAAACCAGTTCTTCCCTAAAGGTTTTACCCTTAGCGAGCTGTACCAGAAAGCATCAAAGTCAGCACATCCTATCAGAGGATCTACCGGACTGGCATCATCCATATACTGCTGTGACAAAGCATTGTATTTTCCCAGCATGTCAGCCGTACAGTAGGTTTGACGCAACAGTCCGAGCTCCTGCTCTAATGTGGGTTGCATTTTCACGTAATTGTAGGCATAAGTCTTGAAGAATGTTGCCACAAAGGTTTCCGCATCCTTGCCGTCATCTACAGTCTGTTCAGCTATGTCGAGCAGACTGTCGCCATAGCTGCTTCCTCCCCAGTAGGGAGTAACATAGCAGATGCGCGTTTTTCCCTTTGCGTCTGTTTTTATCCTTACAGGTATCTTTATACCAACAGTGTCACTCTCATCCCATCGGTACGAGACTTCATACCATGAGCCATCCAAATGCCTGCACGCCAAGCTCTGTCTGCCATATTCTGACACATCTTGTGCACGTAGCAGCGGGTCAGAGCCTGTTACCTGTACCAGACGTCCTTTCTTTTCCTGCATCTCAGGTGTCAAGAAGTCTTGTAGCAACTTGTTTTCTTCTTTCTGGTTGCAAGTCTCAATAGCTTTCATATAACAGGCATAAAAGTCTTTTATCTGTTCTGCCTGTGACCTCGTCTGTGCCTGCATCTCACATAAAGACAAAAACGTTAGCAATAGTGGAATGATAATTCTTCTTGCAAGCATAAAAAATCTCCTATATTATTAAGTTAGAAAAAAATGACTTTCCGAAATGATTTCACAAAAACCATAGATTCATTTTAATAAAATGAAAGTTCTTTTTTCGAGCGAATTATTGGTCAGGTTGTGTACGGATATCGAGTCTACCGTTGGGAAACGATAGGGTGTCGTGCATTTTTGTTTTTGACCAAAGGATATGCTGAACAGAAAGTCCTTTTCGAACAAACCTCCAGTGATATTATCCCATGTTTGATAACGGGACATGGCTTCCTGCCATGAACGGATGTGCCGGTCTACAGGTGCCTTAACAAAACAGTTCTCTGTTTCACCTTTATCTGTCCTGATGGGACTTAACTTAAACAGTATTGAGTCCTTTTCATGTCGGATTTCCGTCATTGGCAAAACGAAAAAACCGCACTCATAGCCTTCCCTACCCCTGTCGAATTCGTCTGTTGTACCCCAAAAGAATCCTTTTTTCAATATACCATTCTCTATATACAGTTCCATATAACTGTCTTCGGGAGTCATATTGGGGTATTCATCAGTTGTGGCGTCATGCCATAAATAAAACAGGGTATCTCTTTCAGTAGTTTCTTGGTCGACAGCATTCTGTTGGGCGGATAAAGGAAATACGCTCAATAATGCCAGTACAATCGCAAGTAGCTTACGGTTACGGAATCTAATTATATATGCATCCATTATTTCTTTCATCATAATAGTTAATACTTGGATATTTATTTTGCCAGTGTTTTCTTATTCCTCAACATCACTTTTACTTGTTCTTCTGGGGGGACTTTATGAACAACTCTTCTTTTTTTATCGCACCAATTTCTTTCCACATTTTTATATTCGCTGAATCCTTAGCAGTTGTGAATGTTGATTGCATCTCATCCAGTGCCTGGTTATAAGCCTCCATTCCATATAGAATCTGCACTACCACAGCCCTGTTGATCATGTCATCAAAATTGGGCTTATCGGCAATGAGCGAGTCATAAATACTTATGGACTTGGTGTATGCGGCACGTGCCCGTAAACTATCTCCCTGCATGTCATACACCCATCCTTCAGTAAAATAAAATTGCGGGTCATTGGGAAAAACCCTATTCAGGGAATCCACATACAGGAGTGCTCGCTCAAAATTCCTTTCTTCGAGTATTTCCTTCAAACGTATTCCAGCAAGGTTCCGTTCGTTCCTTAGCTCTATTTGCCGTTCTGTGAGTATTTCCTTTTGTGTACTTTGCTTACAGGACTGCATGGCTGAAACCTGAGAACATAGTAATATAACGGCCATAGTCTGTGTCAGCCGCTCTCTTGAAGACAAAAGCAAGAACGATATTTTTCTAATAATTCTTCTTGCAAGCATAAACAAATCTCCTATATTACAAAGTTAGACAAAACAATAACAATGGCAAAGTTATAATAATTATTTGTATGACAGACGTTTCCTTAAAGTTTTTTATGAAATGAAGAAGAATAAGATAGGCTACACTCGGATATACAAAAAAGTCATTTTTGTTTTGACACATCACTCGTTTCCACTATCTTTGTGCAGATTCTTAATTCTAACTTTCCTTCTCCTCCCTTTAAGGGAGGCTGGGAGGGTCTTCTTCACTTATAAGGCAATATGGGCAGATTCTTATATCCTGTAGATACCGACCAGTTTGCAGACATACGCAAGGACGGTAAGGTTTATGTTGACAAGACCGACATGGTGTTTGACCTTGTCAGCAAATACAGTTCACCATGAGCGAACTGAAGAACCTGCCTGAACTGGAAGCCAAGACTAAACTTGAATCTCTGATAAGATGATATGAAAGCACTTATGGGCGGACCCTCTGTCTGTAAGTCCTGGTGACCGCTTCAGAGATCTTATCCATCATGCCTGCGAGCAGACTGGCGAGAAGGCTGTGGTGATACTCGATGAATACGACTCCGCCATAATGCGGCTTATGTACGAGCCTGAGCAGCTTGAAGCCATGCGCACAATGCTTCGTGAGTTCTATCAGGTGCTGAAGGACGAGGGTGCTTATCTAAGGTTCGTATTCATAACGGGCGTGACGAAGTTATCCATGATGACTTCTGGCTGCACTCGGAATAGCTCAAGCGAGCTTGGCTCTTCCTCATTGGCACAGAAGTTTTCGCAGCTCAGCATTTTCTCAGAGCTGAACAACCTGACGCAGATATCCATGTACGATGAATACTCCGGGCTGTGTGGCATAACCCAGGAGGAACTTAATACGGTGCTGCGTCCCTGTGTTGAGGAATATGCGCAGAACCTTAATATCACGACCGATGAGGCTTACGCCCTGTTGAAGAAGAACTACGACGGCTACCATTTATCAAGAAACGGTAAGGATTTGTATGCCCCATTCAGCGTGCTCCGTGCTTTCGACGGACGCAACATCGACCATTGGCGAGTTGCCGATGCTGATGGGAATATAACAGACGAACAGGTATTCGGACTATAGACTTCGATTAAGGGAAACATCATGCCCCATTTCAGGAAATGGACTATTCCTCCTGCTCACGTAGCGTGACAACGTGACAACGGTATATATATGAATTCTATATAGTGGGAAATTCGCTTACTATATAGTACGTTAATTTCCTCTCCCATGTTTTTTATATATTATATGTTGTCACGTTGTCACGCCCTCTCGTCTGTTTAAGACCATTGACCTGTAGCTGCAAACGGAACGTAAACTGACGCTGCGTTTCAATCCGATTGGATTCCGATGAACATAAAGCACATCCTAATTCCGTGGGACAATAATTTATCTACACCAATACCTCCCTTCTGCTTGCTGACTTTTTAACACATCACACTTTGTAAGCTCACTAATTATTTGTATTTTTGCAGTGAAATGAACAGCAATCAGTCTCAACACATGAAACGTACGCTCACAGTTGCCATAGTTGCTTTGCTGTCACTTGCTGCTGTGATGTTGTTTTCCGGCACATGCAGCAGCCCGTATGACGCTCGGCTCCAGCATATAGACAGCCTGATGGACAGCAACCCGCAGGCTGCCTACGACAGCCTTTCGCTATTCGACTCCCTTCACCTCTATGATGGTGACAGGGCAGGACAGATGCGGCTGCAACTTCTATTGGCGAAGGCGCAGAACAAGCTCTATCGCCCCATGCCATCCGACAGCACCTTCATGGAAGTCGTCTCCTATTACGACAGCCACGGCTCTGCCAACGACCGCATGCTGTCCCGCTATCTGCTGGGATGTATATACAGGGACCAGGATAATGGACCGAAAGCTGTAAGATGGTATCTTGAGGCTGCGGAACAGGCTGATACAACGGACAAGAACTGCGATTACAGGACTTTGTTCGGTATTTACGGACAACTGGCAGGTCTGTACAAAGAATACAATTCACCGCATGAGTCATTAAAAGAATTTGAGAAATACATTCTGTATTCTGAAAAAGCAGGAGATACTGTCAGTGCCTGCTTCGGACACGAAGCGATGATTTATCTGCACTATGCGTTAGGTGATACTGTTTCTGCATTAAGCAAGGTGGAAGATTGCCGCAACAGGTATCTTGAGCACGGGATGCATGAAGAGGCGGCAGGAGTATATCCTGTTTTGATATACGTCTGTTTAGAACGGGGACAGTTCAGTAAGGCCCGCTATTATATGGATATTTACGAAAGGGAGTCAGGGCTTTTTGACTCTTCAAACAACATTCTTGCAGGACATGAGCATTATTATAAAATCCGTGGTATGTACAGTCTTGGAGTTGGAGATGTTGATTCGGCAGAGTATTATTACCGTAAACTTGGAAACTATAACTACGGTTATGAATCGGCTCAGGGCTTACTGAAAGTATATTCTGTAAAACATGATAACGATTCTGTTTCCAAATACACACGATTGTGCGAGACAGAGATGGACAGCATATTGACTCAGAAGAAAGCCAGTGAGTTGATTCAGGCCTCTTCCTCACACACCTTTGACAGGATAAAAACAAAAGCGAAGAAGTCTGGAAAGATCCTAACTGGCATAGCACTACTATGCGCAGTTGTTGCAGTTGTATTGGTATTTTATGGCAGACGACTGTTCCGGAGATATAAGAGTAGAATTGCAAATCTGGGTAATTCCTTGTCTGAAACGGAAGAAGCGTACCGTCAAATTTCCAACTCTCATAAGAAAGCAATATGTGAGGTTGATAAATTACGCTCACAATTGGATTACAGTAACGAAGAACACAAGAAGGAGATTTACGACTTAACTTTCGAAAAAGAACAGCTCTCTGCCTCGTTGTATAAGTTGGACATAAACGCTTCAATGGAAGATTTCAAGAAAAGCCATATATACCTTGTTTTAAAAGAGCGGACAAGAATTGTACCTAAAAACAGTAATAACCAAGATATTAACTGGATGTCTTTTAGAAAGGAATTTTCTTGTCATTTTCCTTTGTTGTATACAACACTTACTGAAAATAAAAAACTGAGCCATCAAGAATTTAAAGTATGCGCTTTGCTGTGGTTGGGATTTGAGAATAAGGAAATCGCCAATCTGATAAATTGTAAAGCACAAGTTGTAAGCAATGCCAAGGCGAGTGCTAACGAGAAGCTCTTTTCTGATAAAAGTGCCAAGACTCTATTGGAAAACATGCAAAATACAGCAGTTGCAATTACAGGCGCACAACAAAAGCAAAAAGTTACCGGTACCATCATTTAGTGCTGATGACCATTGTTGTAAAATTGGTGTATTATTTATCTATGGTACTGGCAACCAAAAAGTTATATTGTTTTTGGTGTAAAGTTGGTGTAAAATTTCTGCGCATTTTTTGATGCGGACAAATTAAAAACGGATAAATTTGCAGCAAAAACAAATTATGAGAAAGATTACGCAGACATTATTGTTAATGCTCCTTTTGGCTATTTCCAGCAATGTCAAAGGAGAGAGTATTGTTGATGAGACAATTTGTGTTCAACTTAGGTACAATGACCCTCATGATGAAAGTCATCCTATAACTCGGATTCCCCCGGCTCCAATATCCGCAATCCAATCTGACCATGTCTTCACTTTCGCGGAGTATCTCGCAGGCGAGACCATAGAGGTTGTGTCTGACGGCACCATTGTGTACACATCTGTAATAGGTCAGGACGGCATGGTAGTTGTTCCAGATGACCTTACAGGTTATTTTACACTCGTGCTGTACGTAGGCGATAAGATGTACAGTGCTGAGGTTGAACTGTAAAAACAGAAATCAATGAGCAGAGTTCTTGTTACAGGAGGTGCTGGTTTCATTGGTAGCCATTTGTGCCGCCATTTGTTGGAACGGGGGCGATCTGTGCTGTGTGTGGAC
Source organism: Prevotella sp. P3-122 (assembly GCF_002251365.1). Classification (GTDB taxonomy): domain Bacteria; phylum Bacteroidota; class Bacteroidia; order Bacteroidales; family Bacteroidaceae; genus Prevotella. The sequence goes on along the minus strand of NZ_NPJH01000016.1, from coordinate 27,734 downwards.
AATTTGTCTTCCGGCAGTGAGTCCAATGTGGCAGAGTTGATGCCAGACGGAAGATTTAAGTTCGTTAATCATGACATTGCAAATTTTGTATGTACTGATGATATCAGTGCGATATTCAACCTTGCATGTCCTGCCTCACCTGTGCAATATCAGAAAGACCCCGTTGCCACAACAAGGACAGCGGTTCTCGGAACCATGAACATGCTCGAAACGGCTCGGCGTAACAACTGTCCAATGTTGCAGGCATCAACGAGCGAGGTGTACGGAGACCCGCATGTACATCCTCAGACTGAAGACTACTGGGGTAATGTCAATCCTGTAGGTGTGCGCTCATGCTACGATGAGGGAAAGCGCTGTGCCGAAAGCCTATGTATGGACTACCACCGGCAGTATGGTGTAAAGGTGAAAGTTATCCGTATTTTCAACACGTACGGTCCACGTATGGCCTTTAACGATGGACGTGTGGTGTCCAACTTCATAGCTCAGTCCCTGAACGGAGAGCCTATAACCGTCTATGGCGATGGAGCCCAGACACGTTCTTTCATGTATGTTGATGACCTCGTTGATGCGATGTTTAGGGTTATGAGAACCCCCGATGACTTTACAGGCCCTGTGAACATAGGCAATCCATGTGAAACCTCAGTTCTGACTTTGGCCCGTAAGATAGTGTCAATGACAGGCTCACGCTCGGAAATCATATTGCGTGATCTTCCTCTTGACGACCCTCAGCGCCGCCGCCCTGATATCTCTCTCGCCATTCGTACACTTGGTGGATGGCAGCCGATTGTGCCTTTGGAGGTTGGACTACAGAAGACAATAGAATACATGTTTTCTTCAAAATAACTCATGTTTGACAAAGTGTTTCATAAGCATTGTCACATAATTATGCAATAAATGGAAATAAATACGGAACTTGAAAAAATAACAAACTACCTTCTATTACGAAGTTCGTACATGAATGATTTAGGTCTGTTTCATGGCAAGATGGGAGTTGCCATTGCATTATATGCTTATGCCAACCATTACGATGATGAGCTGATAGAGGAATATGCCTGGGACCTGATACAGCAGGTCAATGATGCGGTTTACACAGACATGCCAGTAGGGCTGGAATATGGTCTGGCAGGAATAGGCTACGGAACTACATTGTTGCAGATGCATGGCTTTGTAGATTGTGACCTGAATGACATACTTGCCGACATTGACGCGAAAATAATGGAGCGTGACCCTCGCCGCATGACGGACATGTCCGTGCGCTCCGGTGCCGCCGGTATTCAGCTCTATATATCCATGAGGCAGAAGGCTTGCAGCAAGGTGTTGACTTTTGACGAGCTGTATGTTTCCGAGCTGCAGGCTGCCTTGGCTGTCAGGGCGGTTGCTGCTACAGACATTGATGTCATCAGCCTGCTAAACCGCCCGACATTCGATATAGAAGACTATTTGGAGAAGCCCATTGGCATAGACGGCGGATCGGCATACTACATTCTGGAGGAACTGCCCGTATGACTAACATTTTTATTTTCAACAACTCAAGCCGCGCTGCCAACTACGGTATCGGCACATATGTCAGGCAGTTGTCAGTTTGTCTGTCCGCTCAGCCTGACGTGAAAGTCTCACTTGTGGAGATGCAGGCCGACACCAAGGAATTCTCCATATCTGATGACGGGAATGGTGTCCGCCACTATCTCATACCACAGATTCTGTCCGGCATTGAGAATGAGACATATTGCCGGACAATTTTCTATTTCCTTGCAAGAAGCATTGGTGCCGGAAAGGATGACATGGTGCTGTTCCAGTTCAACTACTTCCAGCATTATCCCTTGGCATTGCTGCTCAAGTCGTGGTACAAGAACAGCAGGATTCTGCTGACAGTGCATTATATGGAGTGGTGCTTTGAGCTGAGGGGTAACGTCGGACGTATGAGGGAAATCACAGCAGAGGGACATATTCCCTCAGATGATATGGAACGGGCTGTCGCACAAAGCTTCGCAGCAGAAATGATGTTCCTGCATCTGGCGGACAGGGTAATGGTGCTTTCTGAAAACACAAAGAGAATTCTTGCTTCCGATTACAAAGTACCGGTGGACAAGATGCAACTTGTATACAATGGTATCGGTGAGCACGTGTATGGCAATGGTGCAAATAATAAAATCGGTGATCGCAAGATACTTTTTGTTGGCCGTCTGGACGAGATTAAAGGGTTGAGGTACTTGATAGAAGCCTTTGCCCTGATTGCAGAAAAACATAAGGAGGCAAGTCTCGTAATAGTGGGGGACGGAGATTTCCAGCCGTATATGGTTCAAGGAAGGAAGCTGACAGGCAGGATAGCCTTTGTTGGCAAGATGGCGCAAAGTGAGGTGGAAGGTGTTTATCAGACAGCCTACATCGGTGTCATGCCTTCTTTCCATGAGCAATGCAGCTATACAGCCATAGAAATGATGAGGCATGGCATTCCCGTTGTCGGCACAGACTCTACCGGCTTGGGAGAGATGCTTGACCCGACACCAGACCTAAGGGTACATATTAACGAATCGGATTTCAACGATGATGAGTTCATATCCCAGATAGCAATACGGTTGGACATGCTCCTTTCCGACGACTCTGCCTATCGCCGTGCTTCCAGCGCTGTCCTCAGGCAATATAACGAGAAATATACTTCCTCAGCTATGGCTGAAGGTGTAAGGGCATCGTTACGGGGCGTAATGGAAAACTCCAGCAGCTTGCTGCCATATGATTACCTGCCGCATCTGGACACACGGATGGTTGGCCTGATAAACAGCCATCCAGATATAGACTTGGACTTCTACGGCTTGACGGGCATAGGGGTATATCTTTGGTGGCGTGTTCTGCAACTGGAGAGAGGAACTGCTGCAGAGGCGGGCCAGCTGGCATTTATTAAGGAGCACCTTATATATTATATGGACTGGGTTTGTGAAGTCGCGGAAACGGATGATAATATTCCCCCCTGTCTTGCTGCGATGCTTCTCAGCATGAGGGAGCATTCGTTTTATCCTACAAAGGTTGACACGACGCTCCTGTATGTCGGTACAGCCATTCGTGAGGCACGCTTCCCATCCGAACATGAGATACTGCATAATGCTTTAAGGATATGTACGTGCAAGATATGAACACATACGGAATTGACAGTGGGACAGTTTCATTCTGCATCCCCGTACGCATGGACAGCGAGGAGAGAAGGGCAAATTTACAGGCTGTAGTCAGATACCTTGCCGCCCTGCAATGTCCCGTCATCGTTTTGGAGGCAGATGCAGAGCCGCAGGCCAGCGAAATATGCAAGGGCAGCAACATCGAATACCATTTTGTGCGGGACACCAGCAATGTTTTCCACAGGACGCATTACATAAACCAACTTATTGAAATGGCACATACAGACACGGTAGCCATTTGGGACAGCGATGTCCTTGTGGATTACCGACAGATACATTCCGCATTGCAGCTCATTGACAATGGGGCAACCATCTCGTATCCATACGACGGGCGTTTTGTCATGCTGCCAGAGCAACTCTCGAAGCAAACACGCCGCAAGCTGGATTTTGATTACCTCCAGAACCTCAAAATGAAATCCTTTCTCGGACGCAAGCTGTGCGGTGGGGCTTATATTGTCCATAAACGGCGGTATCTACAGTGCGGTGGCGAGAACGAGCGTTTCACTGGTTGGGGACCTGAAGACGCAGAGCGTCTGCACCGTGTTACGATTCTTGGCCACAAGGTCTGCCACATACACTCTGGTGAACTCTTCCACCTGTATCATCCAAGAGGCGTAAATTCCAATTACCAGTCTGCGGATGATGCAAGAACCCTGAGAGAGGAGTTTGTGAGGGTCTGCTGCATGTCACCGGATGAATTGAAAACATATATATCAAAATGAAGACGATTCTTGAACATTTTTTAGATGCTTTAGATGTAGGCTATACACGGCATTTCATCAGGGCACTATACCAAGAGCATCCGCACAAGAACAACATGTACGGATTGAAGAGGATGCTGGATGTGTATGGTGTGAAGACGCTCGGCGTGTATGTGGAAAACAAGAATCTTTCAGAGATGAACTATCCTTGCATATTGCATACCCATGGCGACTTTGTAATAGGTCTGGAGTGTGGTGCTGAAAATATCAGGTTCCTGCAGCATGGCAGGGAAACAACTCTGGCGCATGACGCTTTTCTGCATACATGGACCGGAAATGCCCTTGTCGTGCAGGAAGCAACAGAAGCTGTAGAGCCTGATTACAAGATACATCTTCGTGAAGAGATTGCCTCAATGGCAAAGACATGTATCATTCCTGTAATGTTGATTCTATCAGTGGTTGTTGGAATGGCAAGCAATATCAACGATATAGGAATCCTCCACATGGCACGCATAGCGCTGAGTTCAGCAGGTGTCATCGTATGTGTCCTGCTTATGGAAAAACAGCTGCTTGGCGAAAGTCGGTATGGCGACAAGGTATGCAGCCTGTTTCATCATGCAGACTGCAACAGTGTACTTGACGGTCCCATGGCTAAAGTTTTCGGCATCAGCTGGAGTGAGGTGGGACTGGGTTACTTCACAGCCAACATAATGCTCCTTGCGCTCATGCCATCGTCTTCAAGTTTTGTAGCTGCTGTCAATTGGATAGCGATGCTGTATGGTATTTGGAGTGTTTACTACCAAGGGCGTGTTGCTAAAAGCTGGTGTGCATTGTGCATGATTGTACAGGTCGTAATTTGGACAATGGGCATAATGGCAGTATTACAGCAATTAACGTCACCTTTTATGTTCGACTTTGCCAGCTGCCTGTTGTCTTGTGTTGCCTTTTCAGTCTGTATAGTTGCGACTCACCAGTACGCCTTAGCCCATATGAGCGAAAATGAGCGCATGCAGGCCGTACAGCGGTACCGTGCCATCAAAGCCAATGGAGATGTAGCCAAAGCACTTATCGAGAAAGGCGAGTTCTACGAGACATCTCTCAGTGACTCTTCGATTATATTTGGTAATTCTAATGCAAAAATGCGTGTGACAATACTAAGCAATCCTCACTGTAATCCATGTGCGCGAATGCACAAGCGCGTTGAAGAGCTATTGGGTATGGAAGAGAAGGAAATTTGCGTACAATATGTCTTTACGTCATTTAACAAGCAACTGGAGGACAGCAGCAGGTATCTTATATCCTGCTATCTTAATAATACGGGAAAAGAAGCTCTTCGCAGGTTTGCGCTATGGTACACGAAAGAAAAATATGATTATGAGAGGATAGCAAAGCAGAATTTTGAATCCATACATACTCCTGAGATAGAAGAGGAAATGAAGAAGCATGCCGCATGGCGTAGGAAGACTTCCTTGGTTGCCACCCCTACGGTATTGGTAAATGGCCATATAATTCCAAATGAATACGGTTTGGAAGACTTAGCAATGATTACCAATGTTTATATTAGACAGAAAAATATCTTGCAAGATATCAATGGCCGAAGCACTACGCCATTGGGAGCAGACCAGCTATCTGCAGAAGAGACAGTGTGATTGTTTAACATATTGATAATACGGCCATGAAGAAACTGAAAAAGTTTGTGATAAATCCGTCATGTCATCCTTTGGACATAAAATCAATGAGTGAGATTGTTGGAGGAGTCTCCTCAAGAACAACTTCCTGTAGCACTTCTTGCGGTTCAAATCCTCAAATAAGTATTACTAATTGTAATGGTGACTGTCGGGCTAAAGAAGGGCATTATGTTGCATGCATAGGTCCCACTAAGCAGTATTGGAAATATTGTGAGTAGTAAAAGTTGGGGTTGGTGGATTTCCACCAATCCTCTTTAAAGCGACTATATGATTAGGAAACTAAAATACATAATACTAATCGCAGCACTCTGTCTTACAAATGTCGCTAATGCCGACATGATTCAAGGTCGTGTGCTTGATGCTGAAACACGTGAGCCATTGGATGGCGCACATGTGGAGGTGTCGGAGGAAATACCTGACTTTTGCACCATGAGCACAGTAGCATATACGGACTCTCTGGGATATTTCGGCTATAGATGTTCTGGTGGGACAAACCTTGTTTTCATGGTCAAGTTCCTTGGCTACGAGGCAAGAGTTTTCCGTATGAGGGGGACGGATGTTGGCGACACCATCCGCATAGGCGACATCCTGCTGCAGCCCAGTGAGGTGCTGCTGAATGAGGTGCTGGTTAGTGGCAGCCAGCGACGCTTCTACATGCGAGGAGACACGGTTGTCTTCAATCCAGGTGCTTTCCAGATGGATGATGGCGATCGCTTGCTGGACCTTGTTTTGAAGTTGCCCGGCGTAAGCGTGAGGGACGACCGCCTGCTGTGGAACGGCGAGCCACTGAAAATCCGCATGAACGGCTTGGAAGCACTGAGTGAGGAGTTGTTGCTGAAGCGGCTGCCCGTAGAAGCTGTGGCTGATGTGAAGGCATACGAGCGCAAAAGCGAGCTGGAGAAACGAACGGGCATAGCTGACGGCACTCAGGAACATGTGCTTGACGTTACCATCAAGCCCGGATTTATGGACAACTGGTATGGCAGCGTTGAGGCGACAGGCTATACCAGCAAGAACTATGGTACGGAACTTGACGGCATGCGCCTGAGCGACTCCGACCCAGTCATGCTGTTCGGCCATGTTGGCGATGAGCCTAAAAGGGTTGTGACTCACACCATGGGCAGCTCTGGTGGCGAGAGTGGAGGTACTGCCGTACGTCAGCAGATGGGGGCGGCAGGCTACAAGCATGCATGGCGACCGGCCTTCAAGGTGGAGAACAGCAGCTACATGACCCTGACTGCTGGAGCCAATCACGCAGATCGTCCGCAGAGCAGCTGGCAGAATACCCGGACTTTCCTTCCTGGCACTACACCCACGCAGACCAACAGCAAACTGTACAGCTACGGGCACCAGTTCAAGGCTCCCCTCGACTTCTCGTCCTTTATCAATCTTAGCCCTAAGAACACGCTTTTCCTTACAGCACATGCGGCGTACGAGAAAGATGAAACCAGCAACCGCTCAGAGCAGCAGACGTTTGAGTCCCTGACGCTCAACCCCGTCAACTCCTCCCTTCTGCAAACATTGTCATCGTTGAGAATGTTTACAGGTACCATTGATGGCGAATTGACTCACTATACAGCTAAAGGCTCCTTCACATTATCTGCAAGCCTACATTACTCTGACACGGATGATCACGGCAACTCCGTTGGCGAGTACCGTTACCACCAGACAGCCACGGAGACCGTGGACAAGCAAAGCTATGATGCTCCTAACAGCCAACTAAGCATATCAGGAAGTCTCAGCCTCAGTCATGGCTTCACAAAGCAGGCAATGTTCCATGCCCATTGGCACACAACCTATGCCCATACCTTCCGCAACGAGCGCCGCTACAGGGCAGGCATGACTGATTGGGACAACAGCTTCCGCAGGGCTGATGACCTATGGCTCAACGAACTGAATACAGACATGAATCTGACATTTCAGAAGATAACATTGAAACCAGCTCTCGTACTGACTCACCGTCATGAGCAGACCGACTACCGCAGGGCAGCCCTCGATACGTTGGCGCATCGTGACCTCCTGCTTGTACGTCCATCGCTGGAGCTGACATGGCGCATCCGAAAGGGGATGAGCCTGAAAAGCTATCTCTCTTACGACGAGACTCCTGCCGACCTCCTCGACTGCATAGCCTATACCGATGACACAAATCCACTGTTGGTATACCAGGGCAATCCTTCCCTGACAACATCACATACACTGAACGCCAATCTCCGATATAACTTCATGCAGACTCGTGGCAGTCAGGTCCTTGGCGTAGAGGTCAACTATGCAAGGGTATACGCCCCTATAGGCATTGTACTGCAATACAATTCGCAGACTGGAGCGTATCGCTCACAAAAGCAGAATGTACGTGGCGGAAGCAGCTGGGGCGCATCATTGAATTACGAACGCTCGTTGGCTAAGAATCTCCTGTTGGAGAGCAGTGTCTCAGAACAATGGAATGTGTCCTACGGCATCCTTACTATGATTGACGAGCAGACTGGTATATGCTACAACCGCCAGAACCTCTCTAACCTTATGGCCAGACTGGGACTTGTCTATGATTTCAATAAGCTTTCCCTCTCGTCATATCACGATTTCAACTGGAACCGCTATGACTACAGCGATGATGCCCAGAATACAGACAATATCTTCCGTTATTCTACGGAGCTGAGGCTCCGCTACGATGTCAGCCGTTGGACGTTCACAATCGTTCCTTGTTTCTATCTGAACCGAGGATATGTCTCTGACAGGATGAACAACAACCTGCTCGTCCTGAACGCAGAAGTCAGCTGCAAGTTCCTGAAGAACCGTGCGGAGCTGACCCTTGCAGCCCGTGACATTCTGAACAAGGAAACCGAATACGCCTCTTCCATCACCGCTACTACCCACACCGAGTCTGGCAGGAGTTTCCTGCATCACTATGCCACCCTCACTTTCCGATATGTCTTTGACACAAGAAAAAAATAATAGAATTTATGAAATTCCCCAAACGCTTTCCACACTTCAAGCAGAACAATTCCTCTGACTGTGGGCCAACATCCCTGCGCATGATAGCACGGCACTATGGGCTTGATTACTCGACAGAGATGCTGCGGAAGCATTGCCACATCACAAGGCATGGGGTCAATATGCTCGGAATTAGCGAGGCGGCACAGTATATAGGCTTCGACACAGTGGGGGTGAAGATGACTTTCGAGCAGTTGGAGGAATATGGAGTGTTCCCATGTATACTGCATTGGAATCAGAACCACTTCGTAGTTTGCAGTGGCATCGAGAAGCAAAAGATTGGAGGATACAAAATCCGCATATCCGACCCTGCCTCACAGCGCCTGAGCTATACGAGAGAGGAGTTTTCACAGTGCTGGATTGGCCCTAATGCGGACAAGTGCAGCTGCGGTGTGGCACTGATGCTCGAACCCGGTGACAACTTCGGCAAGGTCGAGGATGAGTACAGGAAAAACAGCCGTGGCCTGCTGTCGTTTGCACGGTATTTCACTCCTTACCGCAGCATGATAGGACAGCTGCTGCTGGCAATGCTGCTGGGCAGCCTGATACAGATGGTGCTGCCGTTCCTGTCGCAGGCGATGGTGGACCAGGGCGTCAACGGGAGGAACCTGAACGTCATCACGCTGATACTGCTCGCGCAGCTGGGCTTCTTCGCCGCCACGCTGAGCATCGACTATGTGCGGTCATGGATAATGCTCCACATGAACTCGCGCATAGACATACAGCTCATAGCAGACTTCCTGATAAAGCTGACAGCCATGCCGCTGCACTTCTTTGACTCGCGCATGACGGGCGACATTCTGCAACGCATCGGTGACCATGGGCGCATAAAGAACTTCCTGCTGTCCAGCAGCATGCGCATAGTGTTCTCGCTTGTCAACTTCGTGGTCTTTCTTGCCATACTGGCATATTATAATGTTGTGGTGCTGGCGATATTCGTTATTGGCAACACGCTGTATGTTGTCTGGATTTCATTCTTCATGCGCTACAGGAGGGAGCTGGACATAAAACGCTTCAACCTGTCTGCTATGGAGCAGAGCAAGCTGATACAGCTGGTGCAGGGAATGCAGGACATAAAGCTCAACAACTGCGAGCGGCAGAAGCGATGGGAATGGGAGCGCATACAGGTAAGGCTGTTCAGGGTTGGACTGAAAGGACTGAGGATAGGACAGATACAGCAGTCCGGCTCGGTGTTCTTCACCCAGACGACTCACATTCTTATCTACTACATAGCCGCCAAATCGGTTGTGGACGGCTCGATGACTCTCGGTATGATGATGTCGCTCACATATATCATAGGGCAGGTCTCTGCGCCAATAGGTGAGTTCATTGGATTTGCCCAGTCGTTCCAGGATGCGAGGATAAGTCTGGAGCGTCTGAACGAGATACACTCGCAGGACGATGAGGAGACTGGCATTGACAGGAAGCTTGCAGTGCTGCCTGCAAAGCGTGACATTGAGATAAAAGACTTGTCCTTCAGCTACAACGGCTCTGAGAGAGAACTGGCCCTGAAGAATGTGTCGCTCTCCATTCCGTCCCATAAGGTTACGGCAATTGTTGGTGCGAGCGGATGCGGAAAGACCACGCTGATAAAACTATTGCAGGGTTTCTACGAGCCTACCCGTGGCAGCATTGAGGTTGGCGGCGTCAACCTGTCTGAAATCAATCCGCATGTATGGAGGGCTGCCACAGGCTCCGTGATGCAGGACAGCTTCATATTCTCCGACACCATAGCCAACAACATATCCGTCGACTCGGACGGTACGGACAGGGAACAGATGGTGAGCGCCGCACGTATGGCCCGCATAGATGACTTCGTAGAGTCCCTGCCAATGGGCTATGAGACTATAATAGGCATGGAGGGAAAGGGCGTGAGCCAGGGACAGCGTCAGCGCATACTGATTGCACGTGCGATATACAAGAATCCCGAATATATCTTCCTTGACGAGGCAACCAACTCGCTCGATGCCGCGAACGAGGCAATGATTATGGACAACCTGCGTCATTTCTATGAAGGCCGCACGGTCGTTGTCAGTGCCCACCGTCTGAGCACCATACGTGATGCGGACCAGATTGTGGTCATGGATGGAGGGGAAATAGTGGAGCGTGGCAATAACGAGTCTCTGTTGGAGAAGCGTGGCAGATACTATGAGCTTGTCCGTCACCAGATAAATATCATAGAGTAACTCAACTTCGCAAGTAGTAAAAAGAATATATACGAAGATATGAGAAAAGAACAGACACGGCAACACTGCCCGGAGGTGGAGCGGCTCATGGGTGGGCGACTGCCTTTCGTAACACGACATGGTGTGACGGTCATCGCCATACTGATGATTACTGCTGGCATTTGCCTCCTGATGTCACACGGACACAACCAACAGTTGGCAAGGGAGATATTGAGCTACACGATAGAACAGATAACGTCAAAGTATAAGTGAAATGAGAACAAGAAACTGCGTAATCTCTGCCGTTGGGCAAGGCAGCGTCCACCGAATGTGGACAGAAGGGTGTTGTGACTTTGAGCTGCACCTGATAGTATATGATGACTCCATGGATTATTTCCGCAATGATGCAGAATATGTTTGCCACATCAGGGGATATAAACTGAATGTCATTCACAAGTATCTTGAGGCCAATCCTCAGCTAAAGGACAAGTATGACTATTTTTTTCTGCCAGATGATGACATCCGCATGGATGCAGCAGCAATAAATTCACTGTTTGCCGCCATGCGCCGTTATGGACTTAAAATAGCCCAGCCGTCGCTGAAGAGGTCATACTATACTTGGCCGCATACTCTACATGACCCTTTCTGTAAGCTGCGTTACACTAATTTCGTTGAGATGATGGTACCATGCTTCTCGCGTGAAGCGCTGAATGATGTGCTGTTCACATTTGGAGAGAACAGTACGGGATGGGGGACCGAGACCCATTGGCCAAGGCTGATTGGCCGTGGAAAGAATGACATGGCCATAATCGACGAGATTATGGTGGTGCATTCACGACCGATACAATCCGGACAGGAGCTGCACAATCGGGAGCTTACGGCATACCTCAACAAGTATGGTCTGGTAACGGAGGTTGAGGAGTACGGCTGCATAGGGGAATTTACGTCAGGTTTGTGGCGCAGGGATATATTTCTGGCTGTTAGAGACATGCTCGTTCACTGGATTGGGACGGAAGTTCTGTGTGCCCAGACGATGGGTATGGACGGTTATTTCGGCTATGCCTATTTTCTGTCTCTTCTCAGCATGGCAACTGAGTCAAGGCAATATGCCGACATGGGCTTGGACATTATATCGCGTGTTCAGGATTATGCAGGTATGATTATTGACGACATGAGTTTCCGGCATGGAATAACAGGGTGCGCATGGCTTGTTAGGTACCTGTACGCTGAGGGACTTGTGAATGACAGTCCTGACAGCGTGCTTGAGGATGTTGACAAGCATATATTGTGTTATGGTTCGGAACATGTCTCGGAAATTGGATTGGATGGACTTGCAGGCTTGGGCAAATACCTTATGTTGAAGAACCATGACTTTGGTAGCGGTGACAAGGCTCTGTGTAGTAGTGTTGCCGTTGCAATAACAGACAGGCTGGACAATAGTACGGCTGAGGACATTGGTGTCGTGCTTGATGCCCTTGACTACCTGAAATGGCTGGGACATGATACGGGAGGTATGGTCAGAAAGCAAGAGAAGGCCATGGAAGATGCAGGTCTCGGACATGTGAGCCGTGCATGGCTGCATTACAGGCTTTACAAACATGGCTGCGGCAATACCTATCTTAGGATGTCCGCGGAGGAACTCTCAAACCTGCGTCCGCAGCTGATAACGCTTGATGATGCCGTCATGCTGTGTGAGATGATGACGAATGTATAACCCACCATATCTGTGTAAATCTATGAAAACGGCGATTATGTATGTTACCCATATCTTTCCCGAGAACATTGTAAGGGAGATAGAGAAACTTTCGGCTGAGACTTCGGAAAAGGCCGACCTTTACGTAGTCTACCAGTCTGACAGGGTGACTCCTCCAGCTGGTCTGAGAACAAAGACACATGGTTTTTCTGTCTGTCGCTTGAATGGTTACGGCTACAGGAGCTGGGGCTGTACTATTATGGATGGCAACTTCCATTTTGTCCTCCTGGACTTTTTTCTCTCGCATCCAGACTATGATTATTACTGGCTTGTAGAGTATGACGTGCGGTTCTCTGGTAACTGGAATACTTTCTTCACCTTCTTTGAGGATAAGGATGAGGACTTTTGGTCTGCTTGCATAGAAACATATTCCGATAACTGCACATGGATTCGCTGGCATGAGATTGAGCTTACAGGCATAACAGCCGACAATAGTTTCATGCTAAAGTCGTTCAATCCCATTTGCCGTTTTTCGAACAGGGCACTAAGGCTACTACATGGAAGGTGCCTTCTGGGAGACCGGGGGCACAACGAAGTTCTTATGGCTACGCTGTTCAGATATTTCGACATGAGCATTGCAGATTTTGGAGGACAGGGCAGTTTTGTGTCCCCAGGTTGTGAGAACCTTTTCTACAAGGAGGATGTGAGCGGCGGCGATAGTCCAGGCTGGACACACAGGTATCGCCCCATGCATAAGGAGAGTGAGATGAGACTGAAAGACATGATATATCATCCTGTAAAATAGAAATGATGAGGAAAAGACAATATGACTACCTGATAGTTGGTTCAGGACTGTTCGGAGCAACGTTCGCATACATGGCCAGACAAAGTGGCAAGAGCTGTCTTGTGATAGACAGCCGACCACACACGGGTGGAAATGTATATTGTACCGAAGTGGAAGGAATAACCGTACATTCCTATGGCCCCCATGTATTCCACACCTCCGACAAAACAGTGTGGGACTTCGTTTGCGGTTTTGTAAACTTCAACAGTTTCCGTCTCTGCCCACTTGCTAATTATCATGGGGAGATATTCAACCTTCCATTCAATATGAACACGTTCAGGCAGATGTGGAATACCGTAACGCCAGAGGAGGCGAATGCCGTGATAGAGCGTCAGCGGTTCAGGGGAGTCGTTACCAACCTTGAGGAGCAAGCACTGTCAATGGTAGGTGAGGATGTCTACCGCAAACTGATAAGCGGATATACCGAGAAACAATGGGGACGTAGTTGCTGTGAGCTTCCTCCATTTATCATTAGGCGGCTCCCCGTCAGGCTTGTATATGACAACAGTTATTTCGATGACCCATATCAGGGTGTGCCTGTCGATGGATACAATACTCTTGTCGATAAGCTTCTTGAAGGTATAGAGACACGTACTTCGGTAAACTTCTTTGAAGGACTATACAGATGCTGGAGGGACGTGGCTCATGAGCTGGTTTATACAGGCAAGATAGATGATTACTTCCATCGCTGTCTCGGGCGACTGGCATATAGGTCGTTAAGGTTTGAGACTCAGGTGGCCGGTATCCCCAACAGCCAGGGTGTTGCAATAATGAACTTTACGGATAGGGAAACGCCATATACGCGCATTATCGAGCACAAACATTTCGTCTGTTTCGGCAATGATGTGTATGCGAATCCTAAAACTGTTATAACGAGAGAGTATCCAGACTGCTATGCCGATGGCAAGGAGGCCTATTATCCCATAAATGATGGGACCAACAATACTATATACAGAAACTATATGGAATTGGCCAAAGGGGAGAGGAATGTGATTTTCGGAGGAAGACTTGCCGAATATGCTTATTACGATATGGATAAGACTATTGCAAGTGCCCTCGCGGCATGGGAAAAGTCTTCCGTTGTTCGTGAATACACATAAGGTGGGTTCTATTAATTCCCACCGAATTAATAGAACCCACCTTAAGTGATGGTGTGAAATTAAAAAATGACTGCAAGAAAATGGTAACAAAGAACAATTTGTGTAATGAGGGGAATATGAAGATGCCAAAAGACAACAGAAACTGTATTGTACTAATAACCCATGTGTTAAACGATGGAATAGAACGATACTTGAAATATATAAATGAGGAGGTGTCTGGAATTATGGATATGATAGTTCTATACGACAGTCATGGTCGTCAGGCTGACAGCAATCTGTTTTTTGGTATTCCCTTCTTTGAATTTGACTCGTCCACTTTACAGAACTTCTTCCATATGGGTGACCGGCTGCTGGCCAACTCGCTGATACCTCTTCTGGAACTTTCCCAACAACATAAATATGAGCACTACCTGCTAATCGAATACGATGTAGCTTTGGTCGGAAGCTTCCGTAAGTTTGTAATGACGGTTGACAGCCAGTATGATGCTGATTATATCCACATAGCAACCGATATGGAAGGTGGAACGTCAAACCATTGGCCTTTGAGCTATATCCGTGACAACACTTTTAAAAGTCTATGGTTTTCGTGGAGTCAGATGTTTTATGTCAGCAGGGGCTTTCTTGATGATTTAAGAGATTTCATAAAGACTAATGAAACAATCCATTATGAGTTTCTGATGCCGACAATGGCGTATAGTGGTAGATATGTTGTCAGGCAATTTGAGAATTTCGGCTACAGGTTCTGTCTCTCATGGGGACCTGCCAATGTGTTCGAGAAACTGTATGTCAACGAACATGCGGGTATGACATTCTATCATCCTGTAAAGAACACTTCTTTATTGGTGCTCAATGGGGATGTCGGACGATAGATGGGAGATTAAAAGTACATACCTAACTTGACAGTGTACTAATGCAATAGCCCGAAGAAGAAATAAATTGCGGATGCCGAAAAGCTAAAATAGAGTAGGCACTATTAAATGTTTAAATTATGAGGAAAATACGCAAATTTATGGTTTCGTCTCAATTAAACAAACATTTGTCCGCAATGGAGATGCTATCTATTGCAGGAGGAGTCGAATGGAGTAATGTTGACATTTTCAAATGTACTTGTTCCTTGACAAAGTCGTGTGGAAGTGTTTATACAAGAACCGTAAATGTGAAAGCTACGAGTCAGTCTCCAGCAGAATCCGGAGTGTTAAGAAACGATTGTCAGGGATATACTAGTGCGTCTTGCCAATTTCTTTATCACATTAATGGAATATGGTAAACTGCATTACGGTTCCTACTCTTCAACTTACTTTATCTTTTCAAAATTCCAAATCTAACCAAATGTGTTAGCAGGTTTTATCTGTAGATATAGCGAAAAGATTATAATTATAAGATTATAATTATGAGGAAGGAAGTGGGAAGAACGAAGATTGTTTGCAATCTGGTACAACAAAAAGGCGTGATATCATATTAATAAGAAAGAGCTTCCGCTTATTTATAATTGGTATCTTGCCTTTTATGTCATTTCGATATGTTCCAACATTTTAAAATTTAATGGTTATGAGACACACTATATCACATATTCTTCTGTGTTTGCTTGCATTGCTCGCATCACAAACTTCTATGGGACAGAGTGTCACGCTTGTAGGGACAGTTCAGGATGTGTTCTTGAAAAAGCCCCTTGTTGCCAAGGTTTCCGTTTACGAGATGGATAGTACGACATGCGTATTGGATTCTGTCCACGTCGAAAGGATAGAGGACTACAATGGCGACATTCTCATAGCTCCCTATTATGCACATGTCAAAGCCGTCCGGCATGACTATCTTGTCAGGGCAGAATTGGAGGGATATGATGTGGTGTGGCAGAAGGTCTCCGTGTCGGACTCCCCGGAGAAACAGGTTCCTGTGCCAACAATAGAGATGAGACGGGCACGTCATGTCACGCTCGGTGAGGTCGTTGTGACGGCCACGAAAGTGAAAATGTTCTATAGGGGCGACACCATCGTTTATGATGCTTCCGCCTTCAGCCTGCCTGATGGCTCGATGCTTGATGACCTTATCCGCCAGATGCCGGGTGTGACGATGAACGAAGCAGGGGAGATATTTGTTAACGGCAAGAAAGTTGACGAGCTGCTGCTTAACTCACGCTCGTTTTTCGGCAGTAACAATCAGATATTGATTGATAACTTGCCGTATTACACGGTGAAGCATATCAAGGTGTATGACAAGAAGAGCAAGAGGGACGAGGTGACGGGGCGTGATGATGCTCCAAGGCAATATGTGATGGATGTCAATCTTAAGCAGGATTACCAACGCGGCTATATTGCCAATATTGAAGGAGCTGGCGGAACGGACAATCGCTGGTTGGGACGAATGTTTGGACTTGGTTTTACTGACTTCTGCCGTTTTACACTGGTTGGCAATGCCAATAACGTCAATGAGACGCAGCATATCGGTAAGACAGGCTCATGGTCTCCAGAACGTTCACCACACCTGATGGTTACGACACGGAGTGTGCGTTCAGAGACTGACTATCATTCACGTGATGATATGCTGGAAGACATCTTCCGCGCAGAGTTTGTATCGTCAAAAGAGGAACTGCAAATGTACCAAAGACATGAGCAATTCCTCGCAGGCAACACCCCGCTATCCATTACCGACAGAACGGGACAATCGGAAAAATGGCAGCTTGCGCTAAACAACAACTTCACCATGTACGCCCCGTTCTTCATGATGGTTTACACTGATTTCAGTTATGGAAAACGTAAAGGAACATCCAACTCCATGTTCCAACAGTGGGGCGACACGCTCACGGCATCCATGCGCACCATCGGTATGAGCGAGGGAACTTCGTGGAATGGACTGATGCAGGTGCTGGGTGACATCAGAGTTGGCGAAGGGAAGAACATTACATACGTAGCCAAGGCGGAGCATAGCAGCGACAAGTCGGAGAGTGCCAGCCATTACAATACCAGGAACTATGTAACACCATCGGTGGAACAGCGCTATAACATTGGGGATTATGGAAAGCAGGTGACATCAGGAGAGCTGAAGCTTGACTATATAGGCAAAGCGTTTGACAAGACTCAATTCAGAATAAAGAACATCACGGGATTATCTCGAACCGCTATCCATGACTATCTTTATCATCCCGACACCTTGCTGCTGGCTTCTCAGCTGGAAGCACTTTCTTCCATTACTGATTTGAGCAACAGCTATGACAGTAAGCTCCGCACGCAAACAAATACGACCGAAATAAGCATCTACACCAGTAATGAGCTGCAACCGGACATGAAGTCGTGTACCAACTGGCTGTTTGGCCTGCAAGTGCCACTCACACGCCAGAAACTTCACTACCAGAGGGGATCGCTTGACACTATTGCCACAAGCACGACGCTGTTTGTCACTCCATGGCTGTCGTATAGCTTGAAGACTGCAAATAAACGCGAGCTAAGCCTGAACATCAGGCACACACAGGCCACGGCAAACATCTACGACATGATCAACTATCGGGATGACAGTAACCCACTGGTGGTAAAGCTGGGAACACCAGGTCTGAAAGGCAATGCGAGCACAAACTTCGGAATAGAGTATCTCGGTCATGGAAATGGGCACAGCCAGAAACAGTGGAAGGCCTCTGCATCGTTTGACTATCATCATAGGGATGTATCGCAGTCGGTAATGTACAATCCAACAAATGGAATCTACACTTATAAGCCAGAGAATGTAAGAGGAGCGTATTTTGCCAGCGTGAAATACCAAATATACAGCTCTGTTGGTGAGAAACGGTTATGGACATGGCAGAATTGTATGGATGCCAACCACCACCACTCCATCGACCATGCAATGCTCGCAGGCGAGACCGAAAGCCGCCTGAATGCCGTTAACACCCTGACCATGCACGACAACGCATATATACAATACAGCAAAGGCCCGCTGAATATCCGCGCCACGGGCGACATCAGATGGCGGCACTCGGAGGGCAAGATGTATGATTTCGAGACACTGAACGCCACCGACTTCCAGTACGGACTCTCTGCCCGCTACACCATACCTGTACTTAATACCACCCTGTCGGCTGACGGAACGATGTACTCCCGCCGTGGCTATGGCAGCAGCGAGCTGAACACTGACGACTTCGTGCTGAATGCCTCCATCAGCCAGTCCTTCTTCAAGGGTAAGCTCATCGCTCGCATTGAGGCCTTCGACCTGCTGCACCAGCTGTCGTCCACCCAATACACCGTGAACGCACAGGGACGCACCGAGACCTGGTACCGCTCGCTGCCCCACTACGTTATGGCGCATCTTGTATATCACTGGAACAAGAACCCGAAGAAGAAATAGATAAGAGTATGAAATTCCCCAAACGCTTTCCACACTTCAAGCAGAACAATTCCTGTGACTGTGGGCCGACATCCCTGCGCATGATAGCACGGCACTATGGGCTTGATTACTCGACAGAGATGCTGCGGAAGCATTGCCACATCACAAGGCATGGGGTCAATATGCTCGGAATTAGCGAGGCGGCACAGTATATAGGCTTCGACACAGTGGGGGTGAAGATGACTTTCGAGCAGTTGGAGGAATATGGAGTGTTCCCATGTATACTGCATTGGAATCAGAACCACTTCGTAGTTTGCAGTGGCATCGAGAAGCAAAAGATTGGAGGATACAAAATCCGCATATCCGACCCTGCCTCACAGCGCCTGAGCTATACGAGAGAGGAGTTTTCACAGTGCTGGATTGGTCCTAATGCGGACAAGTGCAGCTGCGGTGTGGCACTGATGCTCGAACCCGGTGACAACTTCGGCAAGGTCGAGGATGAGTACAGGAAAAACAGCCGTGGCCTGCTGTCGTTTGCACGGTATTTCACTCCTTACCGCAGCATGATAGGACAGCTGCTGCTGGCAATGCTGCTGGGCAGCCTGATACAGATGGTGCTGCCGTTCCTGTCGCAGGCGATGGTGGACCAGGGCGTCAACGGGAGGAACCTGAACGTCATCACGCTGATTCCTGGCAGCCCGCATTTCATCCCGCTACGTTTCTTCCTCGACAACCCGCACTACCGACATTACTGGTTCATTGAATACGATGTGGTGTTCACGGGCAGATGGAGCACGCTGATGGAAGACTGCGACAGCATCCTTGGCGGCTACGACTTCCTGAGCTGCCATATAGAGAGGTTTGGCGAGGACAACAGGCAATGGCCATGGTGGTACAGGAGTAACGACTGCGGATATGCGCTGGAGGAATGCGTGAAAGGCTTCAACCCTATATGCCGCTATTCCAACCGTGCCTTGGCACTGCTGGACAGCTACATGAGGGAAGGACACTCGGCACACTCAGAAGTGATGATTACCACATGCCTGCACAACCACGGCATGAAGATAGGTGATATTGGCGGGACGGGGGAGTTCACGCCAGATGGCTACCGCAACCGCTATTATATAAAAGGTGTAGGGACAAACAACGGGACTATGCGCTGGCGACCACCATTCACAATGGAGGAAATAGAGGCGTTGGGGACGAAGGACAGGCTGTTCCACCCAGTAAACCCAAATCGGTCATTAGACTATTATGCGCTAACAAACTTTGGAATAAATCCGACCATTTCTCGCCATGGCATAGCTCAAGCACGCTTGGCTCTGCTCATTTGGCTTAACGAAATGGTTCTTTTTGTCATCTGCCTTTCCGTTTTTCGGTTACAATGGAACCCCATTGCGCCCTCAAAACGTAGAGACATCTGTTCAAAAACAAGAGTTGTTATCATCATAACGCTAATGACCGATTTGGGTTTAATCAGCAGTTGAGTTTCCAGACACATCCGTCCTTGGTGTCCTTTACCTCGAAGCCTGCGTCTTTCAGTGCATCGCGTATCTGGTCACATACAGTCCAGTTTTTCTCGCTTCGTGCCTTATTCCTTAGTTCGAGCACCATGTCGACAACCTTTCCGAATGCTTCCTCGCGCTTGTCATTGCCTGCGGCTGAGTCGGCACGCAGTCCGAGAATGTCATGGGCGAACAGTCGCATCGCCGATGACAGCTCGTCAAGGTCAGTAGCACTGATGGAGGCCTTGTGATTGATGATGGTGTTGACAATGCGGCAAGCCTCGAAGAGATTGCTTATCACGAGCGGTGTCTGCAGGTCATCGTTCATGGCATCATAGCACTTCTGCCTGAATGCTGCCACGAAGTCATGAACATTGCTGTCGCTCTGAGCCTGCGGTGCTATGCGCTCAATGTCTGCCAGTCCGTCCATGAGCTTCTGCATACCCTTCTGGCTGGCCTTCAGGGCATCGTTGGAGAAGTCTACTGTTCCACGATAGTGTGCAGAGAGTATGAAGAACCTGATGGTCATAGGCGAATACGGCTGCTCGAGCGACGGGTGGTTGCCTGTGAAGAACTGTTCCAGGGTGATGAAGTTGCCGAGGCTCTTTCCCATCTTCTGTCCGTTGATGGTAATCATATTGTTGTGCATCCAATATTTCACCATCTGGTCTCCCTGCGATGCCACGGCCTGTGCTATCTCGCACTCATGATGTGGGAATACGAGGTCCATGCCTCCGCCGTGGATATCGAAGTGGTTGCCGAGATATTTCCTTCCCATGGCCGTACACTCGCAGTGCCATCCAGGAAATCCGTCGCTCCATGGTGACGGCCATCGCATGATGTGCTCTGGCTGTGCCTTCTTCCACAATGCGAAGTCGGCCTGGTTCTTCTTCTCGCCGACACCACTTAGCGCGCGGCTCTCGTCGATGATATTCTCAAGGCTTCTTCCCGATAGAATGCCGTACTTATGGTCCTTGTTGTATTTTTCTATGTCGAAGTACACACTGCCGTTGCTCATGTAGGCATATCCGTTGTCCAATATCTGGCTTACAAGCTGTTCCTGCTCTATAATATGTCCTGTGGCATGCGGTTCTATGCTTGGCGGCAGCACGTTGAGAGCCTCCATGGCCTGATGATATCGGTTGGTGTAGTGCTGTGCAATTTCCATAGGCTCGAGCTGTTCCAGCCTTGCCTTCTTGGCTATCTTGTCATCTCCCTCGTCGGCATCATGCTCCAGATGGCCTACATCGGTGATGTTCCTCACATAGCGCACCTTGTAACCCAGATGCTTGAGATAGCGGAAAAGAATATCGAACGTGATTGCCGGACGGGCATGTCCCAGATGCGGGTCGCCATATACGGTCGGTCCACACACGTACATACCCACGTTGGGTGCATGCAACGGCTGAAAACGTTCCTTGCTTCTGGTAAGGGTATTGTATATAACAAGTGTCTGTTCCATGATCTTTCTCTCTGACTTTTTTTGCTATTACATATATATGTTCAGTTGTTTGTCAATAACATGTTTATGGCTACAAAGTTACGGCAAATTAGGCTAAATGCAAAACAAAAAGACACTTATTTCATAAAAATACACTTCTACAGACATGGTGTTTGAAGTTTTTTACTTATCTTTGCTCCGGCTAATGGCAATACAAACATACATATATATATATGGCTTACAGAAGAATTACTGCCGCCGAGGCTGCGGAGATGATTAACGACGGAGACATGATGGCTCTGTCAGGCTTTACACCAAACGGCAACCCGAAAGCAATCTTCAGGGAACTGTCGAAGAGGGCAATAAAACTGCACGATGCAGGAATACCTTTCCAGGTAGGAATCCTTACTGGAGCATCGTCGTGCCAAAGCGTAGAGGGCGACATGGCTGCCGCAAAGGCTCTGAAGTTCAGGGCACCATTCTCTACGAACAAGGATTTCCGCACGCACACCAATTTAGGTGAGGTGGACTACGAGGACATGCACCTCGGACATATGGCAGAGAGACTGCGCCGAGGTTTCTATGGTGAGATAGAATGGGCCGTCGTAGAGGTCAGCGGCATGGAGGAGGGAGAGAGCGAGTGCAAGGCTTTCCTTACCTCGGCGGGCGGCATCGTGTCGACAATTGTCAGACTGGCCAAGAAGATTATCATAGAACACAACCAGTTCCACAATCCCAATTCACGCTTCCTGCACGACACATGGGAGCCGCACGAGTGCTGGGAAAACAGGGAGGTCATGGACATACACTCTCCATACGACCGCCTGGGCAAAGACTATGTAAGCATAGACCCACGGAAGATTGTAGGTGTCATAGAAAGCTGTATTCCGGAAGAGGCAAGGGCATTCAAGGAGCCTGATGACGACACCATGCAGATTGGACTCCACGTGGCCGACCTGCTTGCCAACGACATGAAGCACGGGCGAATACCATCGTCGTTCCTTCCTATACAGAGTGGAGTGGGGGCAACGGGCAACGCCGTACTGAAAGCCCTGGGAACGAGTCCGCTCATTCCGCGCTTCAACGTCTATAGCGAGGTGGTACAGGATGCAGCCGTCGACTACATGCTTGAGGGCAAGATTATCGATGCGTCAGCCACCGCCATGACAGTCACCAACGAGTGCCTGCAAAGAGTGTACGACAATATGGACTATTTCTCCAAACACCTCACCATCCGGCAGAGCGAGATTGCAAACTCACCAGAGGTTATCAGGCGACTGGGAGTGATAGCCCTGAACACTGCTCTTGAATGTGACATCTACGGCAACGAGAACTCAAGCCACATATGCGGCTCGGCACTTATGAACGGAATAGGCGGCTCATGCGACTACGAGCGCAACGGATATCTGTCGATATTCACCACACCGTCCGTTGCCAAGGGAGGCAAGATCAGCGCCATTGTTCCTATGTGCTGCCATGTGGACTCTACAGAGCACGACGTAGACATCATCGTGACCGAGCAGGGTGTAGCCGACCTCAGGGGAAAAGGACCGGTACGCAGAGCACATGAGATTATCGAGAACTGCGCTCATCCCGACTACAAGCCATTGCTCCGCGACTATCTGAACCATATTGCCCCAATGGGACACGAGCCACAGTCGATGGTTGCGGCACTTGCCTTCCACGACACATTCCTGAGAAAGGGAGACATGAGACTGACCGATTTTTCTGAATATCTGAAATAAAGACAACACGATGAAAAGACTATCATACTTTTTCCTTGGTGCCCTCCTGCTTGCAGGATGCGGCACCCAAAAGACTGTAGTTCAGCCGACAGAGCCTGTTGCTGCTGACACACCTGTAGTGCAGAAACCTGTTGTTTACGATGTAGAGGCACACCCGGATGTAGTCAGCGTGGCTGAAGCAATAGCACTCCTTGACAATCCCGGCAACGCCGCGGCCATAGCCAAGAAACACAGCTATAAGGTTGCAGGCAAGTACGGCATCTACCGGCTCGACAACTACGACATGATGATGTACAAGAACTGCCGGCTGCCAAAGAAACTCGGCACCGACATCTACGAGGACACCCCAAAGCCTCTCGCCAAGGGAACATCGAGCTATATAGCCATAAACAGCAACGTGCTGATAGCAGTGTTCAACAACACCGCATTCAACAACCTTGTAGAGCAGGTCAAGGGACTGGGTTTTGCACTCGTAGAGGAAGGATATGAGGACAAATACTCCAACGGACAAACCGATATCTACGTCTACTCCGCAAGGAAAAGCATAAGGATAGAGAAGGTTAGATAAGATAGAGGAGATAGAGCGTACTCTGTCTTGTTGTGTTAGCAGATAGTTTTAACACATTGTTTAGGTTAATATAACAGTTCGAGTGATAAACGAATATTGCTGCGTGGTCTGTATATATTGATTTCATAGCCGATAAGGTTAATAACCTTTCGGCCTTAAGGTTAATAACCTTACAGCCGTAAGGTTATTAACCTTATCAGTGATGCAATTATTTGTGGAAACGATATCTAATATATCATACGCACATTTGAAAGCTATTGCTATGGCAAAAGATAGCGGGACGTGTCCTGCACATATTTATATAGCTTATCGTAGAAAGAATTATGTGAGAGTGTTTTGTGATCGCCAATAATAATGAGTTTCGAGCGTGCCCTTGTCATGGCCACGTTCATGCGTCGTAGGTCACGCAGGAAGCCTATTTGCCCATCGGCGTTGTTGCGTACCAGCGATACTATTATAACGTCACGCTCCTGCCCTTGGAAACCATCAACGGTATTGACGGACAACAGATGGCGGAACGGCTTGAAGAAAACATTCTTCTTTATAAGATGACGCAGATAGTGTACCTGTGCGCGATATGGGGATATTATTCCTACGTCTATGCCCTCGTCGAGAATACGGCTCTTGCCTATTTTTCCGAAGTATGCCTGCAGCACTTCCATTACCTTGTGGGCTTCTGGCTTGTTCACTCGTCCGAAGGTCTCACCGACAAATGTCTCGCCACTATCGCCTTCGTCGTATGAGCTGTCGTCTATCCATTCCATGGGATTGTCATAGTCCAGTATTCCCCTGTGGGCAGTCTGTGGTGCCGCCGTTACCTTTCCGTCGTAGAACCATTGGCTTGAGAAATTCATTATGGCCTCGTTCATGCGGTACTGCACGTTAAGCAGCGTCACAACCTCTGGCTTGGTCTCTACAAGCCTTTCCATCAGAGTTTTGCCAAGTCCACCTTTCAGGGCAGCCATGCTCTTCACCGTAGGAGGCAGCTGACAATGGTCACCAGCCAGGATGACCCTTCCTGCCCGACGTATGGCTATCCAGCATGCCGCCTCAAGAGCCTGTGCTGCCTCATCTATGAAGAGAGTAGAGAAATGTTGTCCGTCGAGTATGCGGTGGGATGCTCCTACGAGTGTGGAGGCTATTACACGTGCCTGCCCGAAGAGGTCGGCATTAATGGCTATCTCCAGTTCCGCCTCACGGCTTCTGAGCCTGTCCATCTTCTGATGCCAGTTTTCTGTTCTTCCCCTGCGCACGGTTCTCAGTTCCCTGATGGCCTTGCGTATGGCCCATAGCTGTGTGTAGCTGGGATGTGCCTCAAAGCGCCGCTCATAGGTGAACTCCAGCATCTTGTCGTTTACCCTTGTCGGATTGCCTATTCTCAGCACGTTTATGCCTCTGTCGACAAGCTGCTCGCTTATCCAGTCTACGGCCATATTGCTCTGTGCGCATACCAGTACCTGACTCTCACGGGCAAGAGTCTCATTGATAGCTTCAACGAGGGTTGTGGTCTTTCCTGTTCCGGGAGGCCCGTGCACTATGGCAACATCCTTGGCTCTCAGCACTTCGTTGACGGCATGCTGCTGTGTGGCATTCAGCCATGGCAGCGCCACATCGGTGAACCTGAACTTCTGTGCTTCCATCTGTCTCGATGCAAACAGGTCACGCAGGTAGGCCAGCCGTCCGCTGCCAGCTCTTGCCACTCTGTCTAAAGCATCGAACATTGCCCTATAGCTGGTCTCATCGAACGACAGTTGCACGCCCAGATTCTCCTTAGACGCCATTTCTGCTGCTTTCTCGGCTGAAGGCAATACGACAAGCATCCTGTTGCCGTCGACATAAGACACACTGGCCGTGAAATTTAAATAACGAGGTTTGTCATCGCTGAGAGTAAAGAAAACTAACGGCCTGCCATACTCAAAATTATGCTCTGTGTCATCATCGGCATTTCTGAATACCTCCACAACACTCTGATTGAGCGAGTTGTAGAAACACTTGCCTATGGTGATGGGAAACCATGCGTCGCCACGCTTTACCTTACGCTGGATGCCAATGGTTTCCGTCTGCTTTCTGAAAGCCTCCTTCTCGGCAGCGTATTCCATCTCAAGGAGTATGCGCTGCTGTTGCAACAGCTGTATTGAACGGTCGTTATTCATAACTGCAAAGTTATGGAAAAAAAACAAAAGAAGCAGCCTTTAACATGAAATATCATTTCTTTATGCTAACTTTGCAACATATAAACAGCAGTTATGTCTATAACATTATCAAATCTCAGTATAGGATATTCAAAGAAAACTGTAGCATCCGAACTTAATGCTACATTCAAGGACGGTGAGCTGTCGTGCCTGCTTGGACCAAACGGAATAGGCAAGTCGACGCTCCTGAGAACAATGATGGGGCTGCAACCGCCAATATATGGAGACATAATATATAATGACAGCAACAGCAACAGCAACAGAAGCATCAGGGAGATGTCTCTGAAGGAACTGTCACGTTCGGTAAGCATTGTTCTTACCGACAAGCCCGATGTTGCAAACATGACGGTTGCAGAAGTGGTGGCTATGGGAAGAAATCCCTATACTGGCTTCTGGGGCACACTGTCAGATGACGACAAAAGAATAGTGACCAGTCATCTTGATGATGTTGGCATGAGCAGTTTCGCACACAGGCCCATGCGCGAGCTCAGTGACGGCGAACGTCAGAAGGTGATGACGGCCAAGGCACTTGCACAGTCTACACCTGTAATAATGCTCGACGAGCCGACCTCCTTTCTCGATTTCCAAAGCAAGGTGGAAATGATGCAACTCTTCAGAAGTCTTGCCCATAACATGAACAAAACAATTGTGCTCTCCACACACGACCTGCTGCTTGCCGAAAAAATGGCCGACAGCATTTGGTGGATGGAGAAAACATTGCACGAGATGTCGCACGGGCAACTATCTGATTATCTTTCTGATGTCCTTGATGGTACGGTCGAAAGGTCCTGAGTGCTCAAGCTTCAGGGTACACATGGCCGCAGCAAACTTTCCGGCTTCCTCGCATCCCATTCCCTGTGAGCGGCAATAGAGATATCCAGTAGAATAGGTGTCGCCGCTGCCTGTAGCATCCACAAGCACGGAAGGCTTGTATGCCGGAATCTCATAGAACTTGCCATCGGCATAGATAAGCGAGCCGTAACTGCCGAGAGTAATTACTATCTCCCTGACGCCATACTCGGCAAGGTGCATGGCCACGGTACGTGGGTTCTTGTATGACGTTATCACCTCCATCTCGTGCTCGTTGAGCTTCAGAATATCCGTACATCTGAGCACGTCCTCCTTGTCTTTCCAGTCTATGGCATGAACGCTCTCGCCTCGTACCTCACGTAGATAACCCTGCACATCAATGGAGATAAGTCCCTTTGTGGAGAGATATTTCACAACATCCGACGAAAAGTCGTCTGCAAGCAGCGTGCCGAGATGATATATCTTTGCATCAAGGTTTCTTAACTCATCCAGAGTAAACGGGTCGGCCTTTGCCAACACCCTTTGAGTACGGTTGTTGGAATTAGCTCCATACTTGTTCTCGAAATAAACCGTATGCGTACTTTTGTGACATTCCACATCAATACCGGCATTTCTCATTTTCTCTACCTCGCCCATCTGTCCCTCGCCAACCTTGGTAACAAGCTTGAATGAGGTCTTTGGAGGAAGACAGTTTATTCCCCATGCCATATAGAAAGATGTTCCGCCAGCCATGTAAACCGTATTGTCAGGAGTTATAATCTTATCACGGGTTATATGTCCTATACAACAAATGTCTTTTTCCATAAGAATATTATT
>NZ_NPJH01000015.1 GCF_002251365.1 Prevotella sp. P3-122 | reverse complement strand
GTAACCTCCTATTTTAGAATTGTTGTTTATATATGTTTACCGTTTCAAGCTCCTCTGTGGGGCTTTCCGCTTACACCCCTATAACTGCAATTCACATGCCAATACGAGATATGGCGACATTGTGTCGTGAAAGATTAATGATTTTAATCTTTGCTGAAATAATGTCATAGGAAACGTTTATACTATAAAGAAAAATTTGTCCCTTCCAGCCTTTATTACAGCTCAGTGAAAAAACATGGGGATGGGACTCCTAAATGAAGGCAAAGCTTTGCGTTGACGATTGCAAAGCTTTGCGTTGGCAGTTGCAAAGCTTTGCGAGGGCGGATGCAAAGCTTTGCGATGGCGGTTGCAATGCTTTGCGTGAGAGTTGTGCTGAACTGACACAGAAATGTCTGTCCTATTCTGAATAAGAGAAAAGGGGAAAAGACTCACCCCTACGGGGCACTTAGCCCCCGGAAATTTCTACTGAGCCTTTATTACTTTAAAATGAAATTCTGTTGTGGTGATATTTTTAGAAATTAGAAAACCCTTTGGGCTATTTAAATAATCAACTGTGTGAATTGAATATTAATATAGTCCAAAGGGTAGTCAGTTGTAATTCGGTAATTATTAATACTTATTACTTATTACTTATTACTTATTACTTGTTCCAGCGCGGGTCACCTACACCGAGCTTCGATACATCTTCGTTGCCTATTGTGAAGTCGCCGTTGACAGCATCCTTGAAGTTTGGATTGTCTACAGCCTTGCCATTCTCATCGATGAAGAGGTTGGTCTTGCCTCCATCTGATCCATCGAGCACGTTGAGCTTAGAACAGTTGAAGTATGCGTTATTCTGGAACTCTGGGACACCGGTTTTTGACTGGTTGCTCCATACAGCACCTGTGTTGGTGACGAGGTTGTTCTTCCAAACAATAGAGTTGCCTACGTATCGAACATAGAGCAGACGTTTGCCTCCGTTGGCACAACCATCAATAGTACAGCCATCAACTGTGATTACAGGAGAACCTCCAAGCTTAGAAGCATCGTCGTAACGGATGAAGTCACGTGCCGCTGCACTGTTGTACATTGTACTGTTGAGGAAGTTGAGCTCGTCGATGCGGCCCTTGCGGCAGTCGAACATGTCACCTCCATCGCAGACGATATCGTGGATGAGACAGTTGTTGAACTCGAGCTTGTTGACTGTAGCCTCAACATTGAAGTAGTAGACACCCTTGCCGAAGTTGCGCACCTCAGAGTTCTGAACGCTCAACAATGGATATGTCACGCCAGCTGTCTTGAAGTTGAATGCCTGGTCGGTGGTAGAATTGTCAACGCCATCGATGATAACCTGGTTGATTTCAAGAGATGCGCCATCGTAAATCTCGAAGCGACCCTTAACGACAGGAACGTTGGTAGGATAGATACCCTTGATAATTATGCTCTTGTATACCTTGGCAGCACTTGCCTTGCCTTCCTCCTCGGCGTCTGCAATAATGTGGGTACCTCCATAGAGAGCAAATACCTGTCCATCCTCAGCATTAGCTATCAATTCACCGAGGTCGTCACCCTCATGTACGAGCGTAGCGCCATTGAGGTCGGCGATAGTGGTGATGTCTTTTGAGCCACGCTGCTTCTCACCATTATAGAGACGGATGGTATAAGCTGTCTCTGGCTCAAGACCTGTAACGACAACTTTGCCTTCGTTAACCTCATCGGCTGTTACAGGCTGTTCCTTCACCAGGTTGTCGTCAACATACACCCTTACCGTTGTGGCAGCTTCGCCTGCAGGCCAGGTCATAATGACGCTGCGGTCGGCGATGTCGTTTTCGGTGGGTGTCTCGAATATCTGCTGAGCAGATGTACGGAAGAACACATTGCTCCACTTTGAGTTGCGACTTGCATCGGCATTGTCGATAGTCATCACTCGTGCCGAGTACTTGGTATCATACACAAGACCTATGATCTTCAACTTTGTTGCCTCAACACCAGTGAAGGTGTTGGTGGCAGAACCTGCAAAAGCCAAACTATCGTCAGCAAAGATCTCTACGGTATATGTCACATCATCGTGTGACTTGGTCCATTCGAGAGTGATACTGTTCTCGGTGGCACTCTTAGCCTCAAGACCAATGGGAGCGAAGTCACGGTCGAGCACAACACTTGTTATCTCGTCCATTGCGTCGCCGCAAGATGTCAGGGCGAGCGAACCCAGCCCCAACATCATTGTATATAATGCTATTTTCTTCATATTATTCACGTTTCTTTTGTTTTATCACAATATTACAACTGTCCGAGGTTGCCGTCGTTGTTAAGCATGTTGTTGCTCTTGTCGATAAATGTCTGCCAGATAGGCCAGAGGCAATTCATACTTGGCTGCTTAACATAGAGTCCTTCGATATAGTCTTCGGTGATGATATTCGAACCATCCTTGCTGGCTACAAACCAATCCTTGGCTGTGTAGCCTTCTGCCTTAAGGTCGGAACCCTGGTCGTCGGTATCGCCATGGTTGAGACCATAAATCTGGATTGTCTCACCATCATCAGCCAACTTATAGTACAGTTTCACAGGCAGGTCGGCGTATGCGCCCTGACGGTTTGCGAGGTCTGTGAGCTTCTGCTTGCACTCAGCCATCTTCTCGTCGATGATACCCCAGCGCACGAGGTCTGCCTTGCGGAGAGCCTCGCCTGCAAACTCAAATGCACGCTGCTCTACAATACCATTCTGGAATGCATCCTTGCTAACTGTGTATTTAGCCTGAAGAGCTGCTACCTTTTCGGCAGGAAGAGCACGGTCGAGCACTGGCTTCATATACTGCCATGCTGCCGATGGTCCATCGAGATAGTTGATTGCCTCAGCTGCCATCAGATATACATCGGCAAGACGCATATACTGCCAGTTGACTCCGTCGTCATTGGTAGAAGTAACGATACGCTTCATCCACTCGTAGCGGAGCTTGCCGAAGCACCACTTGTTGATGGCGCGGAGCTGCTGGTGAGACTTGCCCTCGGTGAGTTCCTTGCTCCAGTCGTAAGGTACGCAGGTGATATCGCGGCGGATGTCGTCAACATCGTAGTCGTAGTAGAGGTAAGGCATCGGGCCGTTTACACCACCCTGAGCCTGCTGAGTATATTGGTCCTTGGCATTGTGCTTAACACCCCATGTGTAGAGCACACGTCCACGACCGTCAGAGAACGGAATCTCCCAAAGAGACTCGTCGCCGGCTGTGACGTTGTCCTGACAGAGCTTCACGAAGTTTGACTTGAAGTCGCCGAGCTTGTTGCAGCCCTGGTTGATGATGTCAATACACTCGTCCTTTACAATCTGCATCATCTTGTCCTGAGTGAGTTCAGGGTCAGAAGAGCGTGTGTAGCCGTTGCTGCGGAGAGCATAACCACAGGCGTAGAGAGCGATACGTGCGCGAAGAGCCTTGACGAAAGCCTTGCTCACACGCTCGGTAGACTTGGTGATGGAGCTTTCCTTTGGCCAGTAGCAATACTGTTCAGCCTCAGCGAGATCGGCAAGGAGCTGCTTGTAGATAGAGTCCTTATTGGCACGTGGCATATACACATTAGTAGGATTGTTCGGCACAAAGCGAGCGGGAACGTCACCCCAAGCCTTTACGAGGTCGTTATATACGACGGCACGCAATGTGAGAGCTTCGCCGAGAAGGTGAGCCATATCCTTGTTATGCTCTATATTACCATGTTTGCGTATTCCCTCGATAGCAAGGTTGGCACGCTCAATACCCTCGTAGAATTTCGCATAAGCATTGTTGTCGGTATTCATCTGTCCGTTGGTAGACAGAGTAGAATAGTTCCAGAGACTCTGCTTGTCTGTTGCCTGGTCCTTGAGTGAGGGATATGTTCCGCTACCAGTCTCGAGGTCGGTGTTAAGTCCATAGTAAGGCAGGAATCGACCACGATAAGAGTTGGTCTCGCCGAAGGAGATATGTATTGACATCACCTCGGCTTCGGCAAGTGAGTAGGTTGAGAACACCGATGACTCATCCAAGGTGGAAATTGTTGGCGCATCCATGTCACACGAGCTGACTATTGCAGCAAGTGACATTGCGATAACCGATGATTTTATATAATTGTTCATATTATATCTTATTTATATATTAGAAGTTCAGGTTCATACCTATTACGAATGAGCGGCTGCGTGGATAGCCTGAGTAGTCAACGCAAGGAGTGAGAGCTGTGGTGCGTATACAGTCTGACTCTGGGTCAACACCACTGTAGCCTGTGATGGTAAACACATTGTAAGCGGTAACATAGAAGCGGAGGCTGTTTATGCCTACCTTCTTTGTCAGGCTTGTAGGAAGAGTGTAACCGAGTGAGAGTGTGTTCAGTCGGAGGAAAGAAGCATCCTCGATAGCCCAGTCGGTAAGCACCATCTTGCTCATGTATGGTGACCACATGGTGGTGTTCTTGTTCATCTCGGCAAGCTTGGCAGGGTCGTTGCAGAGAGTACCATCCTCATTGAGGTTGGTCCAACGCTTGCCGTCAGCCATTTCGGTAATCATGTTACGATACTGGTACTTACCTGTAGATGTGAACTCAATCTTGTTGGCGTTGTAAATCTCGTTGCCTACGCTGAAGTTGAACTGAGCAGACAAGTCGAAGCCGTAAGCACGGACATTGATTCCAAAACCTCCTGTGAAATCCGGGTTCACATCGCCAATGATGACATTGTCCTCCTCACCGATGGTACCGTTGCCAACACCGCCTTCTTCTGTTGGCTGGTCAACAAGTTTCAAGGAGCCTGGACGGACAGTACCTATAACAGGTGTAGCGTCTGGAACACCCTCCTTCAGAATCCACTTGCCAGTCTTGCTGTCATAGCCTGTGAAGTCGTCTACCTCGTAGCGGCCTGCATTTTGATAGCCACGTATCTGTCCTACAGAGTGACCAACGGCAAGCCAGTAGTCCTGTCCGATTTCGGTAGAAGCCCATCGGCTGTTCCAGCCAAAGTCTTCCATGGCACCGAGATCCTTAATCTTGTTCTTGTTGAAACCGATATTGCCATTAATATCAATACCCCAGTCCTTCTTGTTTACCGCATGCCATGTAAGCGTTGCCTCAAGACCTTTGTTCTCAGTCTCGCCCATGTTGCGATACTGTGAGTCATAGCCTGTACCGCCAACGGGGAATGCTATGAGCAGGTCTTTGGTGTTGTTGATATAAGCTTCGAGGTTACCGCTCAACTTACCGCCAAAGAGTGTGAAGTCAAGACCGACGTTGCGGGTAATTGTTGTTTCCCATTTCAGGTCGGGGTTGGCCATCGTCTTTGATGGTGCCCAGAAACTGGTGAAATTATTTACCCATGATGAGGTCTTTAGCTCATACATCTGAGAGAGCTGTCCTACCGGGATGTTGTTGTTACCAGCTGTACCGTAAGACAAGCGAAGCTTAAGGTCGTCAAGCCAGCTCTTTGTATTTTTCATGAAAGGCTCGGAAGAAATACGCCATGCAATGGCTGCAGATGGGAAGTAGCCCCAACGATTGTTGCTTGCAAACTTTGAAGAAGCATCGGCACGGAATGTTGCACTAAACAGATACTTGTCTTTGTAGTTGTAGTTGGCGCGGCCGAAGAACGACAGCAGCTTGTCGTCTGCACTATATACATCGTCTATCATATATGGTGTTCCCTGAGAAGTGAGCTTCCATGCCATGTCGGCATCGAAGTCTGTAGGGAATCCATGAGACTCATTAGTGTTGGTTCTCTTTTTTGTGATCACATATTCGTGGCCAACGAGAAGGTTGAGGCTGTGGTCATCAGACTTCAGTATTTTCTTGAAGTCGTAGTTCACGGTATTAGTACTGCGGAAACGGTGACGGTTTGTGTCTATCAGACGTATGGCAGGCATATTCTGATTGTCTGATGCCGGTACGTTCTTTACGTAATAAGTGGTAAGACCGAAGAACCTCTTGTCGTACTGGTTGAAGTCGTCATATCCGAATTCTGTTTTCAGGCGGAGGTTGTCGATAATCTCCCAACCGAATGCGGCAGCAATATTCAAAGTCTTCTTCTCGGTCCTCTTGTCGTTGTCATATTGAGCTTCAACAGGGTTGTAGAGGTTGCCGAAGTCATCGTCTGCAGCACCTGCCGAAGAGTCAAGATTGGCCAAAGGAATAGGAGTGTAGATAACGGAGTACTTCAGACGACGGTCGGTATCGTATGCTCCGGCAGCATCCTGAGCGCCACCACCCTTAACGTCAATGTCTGAGTATCTGGCCTGGAAGTCGAGGGTAGTACGTTTTGTAGGTTTGGTATTCAGTTTCAGGCTAAAGTTGTCGCGCTTGTAACCGGAACCAATCTGAATGGCTTTGTCGTTCATGTGAGCATAGCTGAATGCATACTTCACTTGGTCTGTACCGCCAGTGATGTTTACGTTATGGTTGAAGGTGTTTCCTGTACGGCCATACACAACATCCTGCCAGTCATTTCCTTCTATACCCTTGTAGAGATCCATGTCCTGATATTCGCCGAAATACTGTGTGTACGAGCTGAGGTCGTTCTCGTTCTTAAGCAGAGCAAGCTCATACTGCCACTTGGCATAGTCATAAGTGTCCAGAACATCGAACTTCTTGGCAATGGTCTTCCAGCTGTAGTATGCGTTGTAGCTGACATTCACCTTGCCGCTCTTGCCGCTCTTGGTGGTTACGAGGATAACACCATTTGCACCACGCGAACCGTAGATGGCTGTTGAGGATGCGTCCTTCAGCACGGTGATGTCCTCGATGTCGGTAGCAGGAATGTCGCTGATGGTTTCTACAGGGAAGCCGTCAACAATGTACAGTGGGTCGTTGCTCTGTGTGATAGAACCTCCACCACGAACTCTGATTTTCACTTCTGCATCAGGAGAACCTTCTGTTGTTGTTACCTGCACACCAGCCATCTTACCTGTCAGGGCCTCTGTTGCTGATGCTACAGGAACCTCTGCCAGAGCCTTGCTGTTGACAGTAGCAACCGAACCGGTAAGGTCTTTCTTCTTTACGGCACCG
Organism: Prevotella sp. P3-122; assembly: GCF_002251365.1. Classification (GTDB taxonomy): domain Bacteria; phylum Bacteroidota; class Bacteroidia; order Bacteroidales; family Bacteroidaceae; genus Prevotella. Next base: position 78,922 of record NZ_NPJH01000015.1, on the reverse strand, counting down.
TAACCAATGACAACAACGTCGTTGAGATTGGTGGCATCGTCTTCGAGCGTAATGCTCACCGACTTCTTGCCGCTTACGTTTACTACCTGGGACTTCATACCAACGTATGAAATACCCAACTTGTTGCTCTTGCTTTTGAGCTTGAGAGTGAAGTTACCATCAATATCGGTTACAGTACCGTTGTTGGTTACTCCCTGCTCCACGACAGTTGCACCAATAACGGGTTCGCCGGTATTGTCTTTTACTGAACCAGTAATGGTCTGGGCTGTCATTGTTCCCGATGCCACAAGAAGGAATAGGGATAGCAGCGCCATTCGAATGTTATTCAAATAAACAGACATACTTAAATTTGGTTAGATTAGTATTTAATTAATATAGTTTTTTGATATTTCTGCAAATTTACGAAAAAATCCTTTATTTGTCCAAATATTATTGATGTTTTTTTCTGTTTTCCCGTCATTTTTCCGTTATTGGCCATTTGTAAAACCATATATAAAATAATAATGTGGAAATGCCATGCTTACTAAATGAAACAGATATGTAATGCTGCCAATGCACAAGAGCTGCAATAAAAAAAATCGTCATTTGGTATGACTAATAGAAATAAAAATCGTATCTTAGCAGGCACAATTCATTTAAACAACCTAAATCATGAAAAGAATTACAGTTATTGTACTCTTAGCAGCACTGACCTACAGTGCCAGTGCAATTAAGAAACAGAGTAGGCACGTGGCCCCCTATGCGGGTTATCTCTTTGCCTATTTTGAGGGTGGTGGAGATAACAACCTTCAAGAACAGTTGCGCTTCGCCGTTAGCGAGGATGCCCGTAACTGGTATGCTCTCAATGGTAATAGGCCAGTAGTGGGCAGCGACAGTATCTCGGAAAGCGGAGGCATTCGAGACCCTCATATCCTGCGTGGTGAGGATGGCTACTACTATATAGTGGCTACAGACATGAACACTGCTAAAAACGGATGGAAAGAAAATCCTGGCATAGTGCTCATGAAGTCGAGTGACCTCGTCAACTGGTCGCATGCTAAGATTAATTTAGGCAAGGACTGGCCAAAGTTCAGCGATGCTTACTGGGTATGGGCACCACAGACCATATATGACAGAAAGGCCAAGAAGTACATGATATATTTCACGCTTCAGCGCACTGGTGATGGCCGTAGGAGTCTTATCACCTACTATGCTTATGCCAACTCAGACTTCACTGCATTCGAGAGTGAGCCCAAGCAACTCTTTTCGGCCAAGTATGGTAGCATAGACAACGACATCATATACAAGGATGGTCTCTACCACCTCTATTATAAAGGCAATACGAAGGATGAGAACGGCAAGGAAGTGAAAAACGGCATTCAGCAAGCTACATCGAGGAAATTGTTCGGCCCGTGGAAAGAGGACTTTAAATATCTTGATGCCTATGCTGGTACCAAGACGCATGTGGAGGGAAGCAGTGTTTTCCCACTACACGATGGTAGTGGACAGTGGATTCTTATGTATGACCTATATGGTAGTGGCCGTTATGAGTATCAGACTTCCAAGGATATAATAAATTGGTCTAATGAACCACAGTCGTTCCGAAAGAACTTCTTCCCCCGTCATGGCTCCGTTATTTCAGTGACCAAGGACGAATTGCAACGTTTGCAGCAGAAATGGGGATGGGTACTTACACATCAATTTGAGAGCAATGGCAATCCCCTGATCCGTGACAAGCACACTGCCGATCCTGCAGTATTGATAGAGGGCGACACTCTCTGGCTTTTTGCCGGTCACGACATGGAGGGCAACCAGAAAGGCTACGTGATGCGAGATTGGCTGCTATACTCCACAACAGACTTGAAGAACTGGACAGAGCATCCATCGCCACTGCATATTGATGACTTCAAATGGGCTAAAAGCAAGCAGGCATATGCTGGTCATGTTGCCAAGGGTAAGGATGGCAGGTACTACTGGTATGTATCTACAAATTGGTGTGGCATAGGCGTAGCCGTCAGCGACAAGATTACTGGTCCTTATAAGGATGCCCTCGGCAAACCGCTGCTTACTAAGGAGGACTGCTTTGACTCAAAACATAGTTGGTGTGTCATTGATCCGGCCATACTTATTGATGATGACGGTACACCATATATAATATGGGGAAATAGAGAATGCTATTTGGCAAAACTTAAGGATAATATGATTGAAATCGATGGTCCTATCAAGCGCATTGCCATCAATGAAGAACAACCATTCACTGAGGCTCCTTGGTTGCATAAGTATCAAGGGAAGTACTATCTTACATACGCCTCCGAATGGCCAGAGAAAATAGCATACTCTGTGGCAGACAACATCTGGGGACCTTATGAGAACAAAGGGGTAATCAGCGAGATTGCGGGTAACTCAAACACTACCCATCCTGCCATAGTTGAGTTCAAGGGACAGTGGCTCTTTTTCTCGCACAACGGTGGCCTGCCTGATGGCACCAGCTATAGTCGCTCTGTCATTTGCGAGCCACTTTACTACAATGCCAACGGAGACATCCAGAACATTCCTCCAACAGCAAAGGGAGCAACGATTACAGAATGATAACTAAAGATTCCACCCTTACAACTGTTCTCTAACGAGTTTTGTGGTATCTCAACGATTCCGCGCTTACAGCGCAAAAGCGTTATCTGTCTTGCTGTTGTCTACGCTTTTGCGCTTTGCCTTTCCTTTGCCTTTCCTTTCAGCCGGCGACCTTTGGTTCAGCGCGACAATTACCGACATGAACTTCAGAATTAGGATATTCAATTTTTGCAAATCAAATTGGACACCCTAACAAACTGGACACCTTAGTCGGTTGTATTGCATAATAAAGGGGCCGTATCATTTCCAAAGGAGAATGATGCGGCCCTTTATTATGCATCCCCAATGTTGAGGGTGGGGGAGTTGTTGTCTGCGTATGCAGAGGAAGATTATCTGTTCATGAACTTCTTGCCGTTCTGTATTACAACACCCTTGAAGTTGCCGTTTACTCGCTGTCCGGCAAGGTTGAATACAGGGGCGTTGGCGTCTGCCTTGTCTGTTGTAATGCCGTTTACACCTGTTGTGACACCGTTGACAGAGTATATGCTGCTGCCTGTGTTGATCTGATTTGAGGTGTTGTAAAGTTTCAGCTGACCATAAACAACTACATCGTCACCTACTTCCAGCTCATCACCTGCTGTGAATTTCTCGCCACCCAGATATTTGCCACGGTATACTGTGAGAGCGTTGGATGTAGTGCCATCGTCAGATATATCGTAGGTAGCGTTGCCGTATTGTGTGTTAATCTCCTTTATGGATGAGATTGTACCCTTAACATATACCTTTGTGCTGAGTCCTTCACCTGCAGCGATAAGCTCGATAGCCTTTGCTACAGTGTAGGCAGTTTCGGGTGTGTTGCTTATGTCAACAGTCTCACCACCACCTTCTTCAGCAGCAGCCTTTACAGTAAGAGTATATGATACGGTCTGAGCCTCATACTCGTCGTTGCCTTCAAAGATGGCTGAGATAACAGCCTTACCTGCCTTGATAAGTGTGATAGCACCTGTTGCGTCAATTGTTGCGGCTGTATCAGGAACAGCTGTATAGGTAACAGGCAGGTTGTTTGCATTGCTGAGAACGGGGAATTTGTTTTCTTCTGAGCCTATTGTGACATCTCTTGATGCAGTACCCCATGAAAGACCAGCCATCTTCTTTGCTTCGCCCTGGAAAAGCCAAATGTCGTCAAGACGTGCGTTCGAACCTGTATTTGTGAATGTCAAAGAGAGCTTTTCTGTACCAGCTGGTACCTTAACCGTAAGCTCATATGAGTTACCATTATTAGTAGCGTCACCTACAGTAACACCTTCTGTTTCAGAAGTTACATTAACTGTAGCCCTGTTGGATTGGTAGCGCAGTGTCATGTCACCGCTTGCACCATTCAGGTCTATGCTTGCAGTAAGGAAACCACCACTCTTTGCTAAAAGAAGCTCAGGAGCTTCGCCACCTGCAAGTTTCTCATTGTAGATTTTAGTTGCACCGCCACCATTACCGAAGGTGTAGTTCGGGTTTACCTCGGTAGGTGTCTGGTCTTTTTTAGCTGTTGACCAGTCTTCTTCCCAGATGGTAGTCTGTGCAAAGCTTGCATTGCAGACTATGGCCAATATGGCCAGAACGGAAAAGCGTAAAAATTTGTTCATGTTACTTGATGTTTAATTGTTTATTACTTAGATACTGCAAAGGTATACAAAATAATCATACCTTTGGTATTTTTGATATTAAATAATTATTAAATCACCTTCTTTACCGCTTTCTGTCCTGTTTTTACGATTGCAACGCCTTTTCTTGGTGACAATGTTCTGATGCCTTGTGTGGTGTAGTATGCTGGCTGCTCATCCTGACCGTCCGAAATGGCGCTGATGCCTGAAGCCTGCTTTGAGCCAAACAGTGTAATCACCCACACCACCTGTTTGCCTTTAGGGGTGAAAGTGATGTAGTCTGTTGCCGGCTGGTCAAGCACCACGGTGTGCGAGGCAACTGTATAGTTGCCATCGGCATCCTTTTGTGGAAACACATAGCTGGTGGCGTCGAAGGTTTCGCCAGCCAGCTCTCCAAGGTATGCATCCACCTCCTGATAGTTGTCGTAGCCTGCGAATGTCAGTGAGTCTAAGGTTGCGTCTTCAGGAATACCTATTGTGTATTGTACATTTGCCGAGTATTTGATTCCGTTTTCCTGTCCGGTCTGGTATGCCTTGCTGTTGTTGTTGCTCACCGTGAAGCCATTGCTGAAGCTCCATGTTCCTGTAGCAGTGCTCTCTTTGTAAGTGGTCTGAGAGAGTGTGTAGCTTACGGTTTCATTGTCACCAGGATTTACAGGAGGTTCCGGCTCATCCGGCTCATTGTCGTATCCGCCCTCGGCAGCCGAACCGTCGTAGTACGGTATGCCCTCCACTTTCTGTGTCTCGGGATAGTATTCGTCGACGGCATCGATAGCGTCGGTGTTGCCTGCCTTCATCAGGTCTTCAACGAGAGCGTTGCAATATACTTCAATATTCGTGTAATAGCCTTTCTTGTCTATGGTGTAGGTAGAAGCGTCTGCGGCATCGTTGGGGTTCAGACCATTTGCCGTTTCCCAGATGTCGGGCATGCCGTCGTTGTCGGAGTCGGTCAGCTTTGCCTTCGACTTCAGCGTTGGCCATCCCTGCACGTCGTCCTGAGTGTCTATGATGCCGGCAAGCTTGGTCACGCTGCCTTTATATGTGGCCGTACCGTTCTTTGCTTCATCGGCATACCTTACGTCCACGGCATCTCTCTTATACGATGCTCCTGCGTAGGCCAATACCTTGTCGAACGCCTTCTGCGCCGAATGAGTGGTTACAGTACCAGATGGTATAGGCTCACTCAGTCGTATGGTGTCCCATACGGTGGTGTTGCCGTCATCAACGATGACTCCATTCCAGTCGTAGTTCTCGCCCTTGTCCCGAACATAGTTTCCGTTGATGTAGAAATGTCCGTAGGTGTTGACCGGGATAACCTCTCCCGAAGCGTTTGATGTATGTCCGCACTGGAACACACGGTACTTGTTCTTTGTGGCTGGTCCGTACTTATAGTAGTTGTTCACTATATTGTGGTAGCCGCCCATGCCTGCGTATGCTCCGTTGCCTTGTCCCCAGTTGTACATCACGTTGTTTCTAAGGTCTACCTGTTCGGCAAGTATGCTGCTGGCATAGTTGTCTGCTGCAGAACCTCCCCATCCGTATCTGGCACCGTTAAGACGTGGACAGCGGTTGGTGTGGTGTGCCAACAGGTTATGGTGGAACGATGCGCTCTTTCCTCCCCATATACCTCCGTAGCCGTGTGCTCCCTTCTCGTGGCCTGCATTGTTGAGACTCTCGGCAATGGTACACCACTGCATGGTGAAGTTCTTGTTGTCGTAGAACGAGGCAGTCTCGTCGATGCTCCAGCTCAGAGAGCAGTGGTCTATGATGATGTTGCTTCTGTTCTTCCCCCAGAAGGCGTCGGCACCGTCGTTCACGTCGACAGCGTTGCCTCGTCTTACCCTTATGAACCTTACTATCACGTTGTTTGCCTTATTCTCCAAAGAATAGTCACGGATGGTGATGCCGTCACCGGGGGCTGTCTGTCCCTCCACGGTCACGTCGCCATTCTTTATGATAAGGTTGCTTTTCAGAGCTATTGTACCCGACACGTCAAATACAATGATACGCTTTCCCGAAGTGTTCTGCAGTGCTTCACGCAAAGACCCTGTGCCTGAGTCGTTAAGATTGGTTACGTGCAGCACCTTTCCACCCCTTCCTCCGGTAGTGGTGTATCTCGCAAATCCCTCAGCGCCAGGGAAAGCCGGTGTCTGTGCTGTTGCCACAACCGAGAACATGGCTGCTGCAACCATAGTTGTCATTATCCTTTTCATCTTTATATATAATAATGTGTAGTTTTAGTTTTTAAGTAGCTTGTTTTCTGGCATTACTCAGCCGGCATGCATTCCATTTCGAGTGCAGCCCAAATGAATGGTCCTACGCCCTTGGCGTCGTTGTCTCTTATAGGCTCGCTCATGTAATAGTCGAAGCTGCCGTCACGCTTGAAGTTGGGTTTCTTTACGTATGGGCCTGGTGCGGGACCGAGTCCCGATACCGAGCAGCAGTTGGTAAGAGATATGGTCTTGTCGCCATTGACGCGTATGAAGTTCTCTACTATTCCGTTGAAAGCCTTCACGCCAGCCTTGCGGTATTCCTTAGGCAGGTATCCTTTGCGCACACCTTTAAGCATAACGTAGGCAAACATTGATGATGCTGTGGCTTCCAGGTAGTTACGCTCGTCCTTCACATCGAGCACGTCGTACCATACACCAGTCTTCTTGTCCTGATAGTCAACCACCGACTTCATGGTCTTCTCGAGCAGTGCGACAACATCGTTGCGTCCTGGATAGTCGGCAGGCAGCACGTCGAGTACCTCGGTCATTGCCATGACATACCATCCCAAAGCCCGTGCCCATGTGTGCTTGCTCTGTCCTGTTTCCTTGTCTGCCCAGAAGGCTGTGTGTGTCTCGTCCCATGCATGCTTCCACAGGTTTGTCTTCTCGTCGTATGTGCGCTTGTCAGTCTTCACAATCTGGTCTATGGCATCCTTCCAGTACTTCTCCTGTGCTTTTTTCATACCCTTTACAGATGGTGCTGCGAGGCTGTAGAACGGCAGTCCCATGAAGATGCCGTCGAGCCATACCTGATTGGCGTAGATAGCCTTGTGCCACCATACTCCCTCGTTGGTGCGCGGCTGCTTCTCAAGCTGGCTGAACAAGGTATTGATGGCCTTGTCAAGGTTTTCGGCAGGGAAGAGGCGGTTCATGCGAAAGATGAACTTTGCCGTGCGTACGTTGTCGAGGTTGTAGTCCTCCAGCTTGTAGCCGGTTATGTTGCCGTCGGCATCAATCATCGTGTCGGGGTATTCGCAGAGGTATTCTATCACCTTCTCGTCTTTATATCTCAGGTAGGTGTCGAGCATGCTCTCCATCTCTATGCCCATCACGTAGCTCCATTTCGGTTTCTTCGAGAAGTCCAGCAGGAAGCTCTTTGGGTTACGCTTCATCTCCGACCATGTCATCCACTGCGAGTAGTTCTTGTAAGGCTTGTCGGCATCGGTCAGTATCAGCTGTCCGTTGATGAACAGGTTGTCGTATTTCACGTTGCGTGTCTTGCCCGTCACCTGTACAGGCTTCTTCACTACACCCTCGAATTTGCAGTCCTTTACCGTTATGTCGTATACGTTCTCTATTTCGTTGAGCCCGATAATCAGCACGCCGTAGTTGCTCTTCTGGCAGGTGACGTTCTCCATGTACACCTTTCTTACGGTAGGCTGGAAACCACGGTAGCACAGCTCTTTTGGCTCGTAGTCGAGGTTTATCTTCAGCACGGCCTCACGGCACTGTCCTACTGTGACATTCCTCATGTTGATGTTCTCGATGAGGCCACCACGGCAGTTGTTTGTCTTTATGCGCAGTACGCGGTCGAGGTCGGGAGAGTCCATGTGGCAGTTCTCTGCATACACGTTCTGGCATCCGCCCGAAATCTCAGAGCCAATCACTACTCCTCCGTGTCCGTCCTCCATCTTGCAGTTGCGTATTATGATGTTCTTGCTTGGCGTGTTCCACAGGCGTCCGTCGTTGTTGCGTCCGCTCTTTATGGCTATACAGTCGTCGCCCGTATGGAAAGTGCAGTTCTGTATCAGTACGTTCTCGCATGCCTCGGGGTCGCATCCGTCGCCGTTAGGTCCCTCGTTCCAGATGTATACTCCGTCAACGGTTATGTTTTTTGACAGCAATGGGTGGATTACCCAGAAAGGTGAGTTGGTCATCTTCACGTCCTTTATGAGAATACCGTCGCAGCGGTTGAAGTTGATGAGCTGCGGTCTCAGTCCGTGTCCCATACCGAACTTGCGTTCGTCCTCTGGCACACCGTCCTCGGCATATTTCAGTAGCTGTGCCCTGCTACCAAGCTTCTGCGACTCCTTGGTCTCGCCCTCTACATATCCGAACTTTGTCGCTCCGCACCACGGCCACCATGTCTCACGGCTTCCGTTACCGTCTATGGTTCCCTTACCCGTAATGGCAACGTCAGTCTCCTCGTAGGCATAGATGCAGGGAGAGTAGTTCCAGCAGCCTAATCCTTCCCACGATGTCTTCACCATGGGGTATAGTTCCGGTTGGAATGCGAAGAGCAGTGTCGCACCCTCCTCAAGGTGGAGATTCACGTGGCTCTTCATCCTCAGTGCTCCCGTATTCCATGTGCCGGCAGGAATGACAACGGTGCCGCCACCTTTAGCCGAGCATGTGGATATGGCCCTGTTTATGGCCTTCTGGTTGGCGGCTGCCGTGGCATTGACCTTGGCGCCAAACTGCTTGATGCTAAAGCTCTTGTTTGGGAACTCTGGCATCCTGATGCTGCTCTCGATTTGTTTGTACTCGCTCTCGTTCCATCCCTGTGCCATCACGCATACAGGTATTGACAGCAATAGAAGTAGTGTTGAAATAATCTGTTTCATTATAAAGTATTTGATTAGTTCGTAAGTGTCTTAGCTTTCAAAGTTTCTGCAAAGATATGAAAATATTATGGAAACTTTGTTGGGAAATTCGTTAATTTACGTAAATTAATTAGGGTGTACAGTTTGATGTGCAAAAATTGAATATCCTAATTCTGAAGTTCATGTCGGTAATTGTCGCGCTGTAAGCGCAAAAGCGCATAGCCCAGGGTAAAGCGTAGCGACACCCTGGGTTATTTCAGTATGTAGGTGATGGTCGCGCTGTAAGCGCAAAAGCGTAGATAACAGCAGGCCAAATAACGCTTTTGCCCTTTGCCTTTCCTTGCAGCCGGCGACCTTTGGCTCAGGGCGTTCTACTGATTTTCTTACATCAAACTGTACACCCTATAAATTAATTGGCAACTTGCTGATGCGTAAGCTGGTTGTTGAGATGCCAATGTTGAAAATGAAGATAATATTGAAGTTTTCTTCTTTCCAATTTTGTATATCTGTTTCTTTTTTGTAAGTTTGCAATAGATTAACCGCAAGGTTTACAAAACAGAATTATCATCTCGTCAAAATATGGTGTCAAAATGATAAAATCAGTAACTAAACAGATTCTGTTGTTCCTACTTGTGTTTATACCAAGTATGACATCCGCTTGCGATGCGGTTTTGAAAGGGAACATTGGAAAATATATGTTAACACGTGTGGAAGGTGTCTATCCTGGCGAATGTGGTGTTGACTGTATTTGGGATTTTTCTGAATTGAAGTATTTAGAGAAGCCACAATATTTACAGTGCAATGTTGATAGTATGGGACAGATAATGATTTTTGGCGACAAGTGCATAAATTATTATACTTTTAAGGGTGATACTCTTTTGCAAGTTGGCAAAGAATCTCCATTGGAAATAATCAGCTACTCTATTCCACTTCATAATATGAAATATCCAATTGTGTATGGTGATTCTCTATACATAGAGTTTAAAGGTGAGGGTGTATATTGCGGTGATCACCTGTCTATGACTAGAATCGGGATAGGACAATTACAAAATTTAATTAATTCAAGTACAAAAATACACATAGAAATGACAAATGAAATAAAAAATAAAAAAAATAGTATGACTTATGGAGAAACAATTCAAGGTAATTTTGATAAGAATAGAATTATGGGAGATATTTTGTAAATGGTCAATATAGACTAAATGATGCAAATATAAAGATTTATTTTGGGAGTATAAAAGAATCTATACGGTCTGATTCTGGTCTAAAGTATGAAGGTTTGCCAGAAGATGAAGCATTGGGTATTGTTATGTCTCATGAAACCGTTCATTGTACTAATATAACTGAAATAGATGCAGATATAAAATATGAAGTTAAACATGGAGGAAAACCACGCCCTGACAGGGAGGTCTTACCACGCGAGATAGAAAAACAAGTTCGACATGAATTAGAGGAGAAATGATGAGATATATTCTTGTTTTATTATTTGTGATGCAGTCTGTACAGCAAACGTTAGCCCAAAGATATCCATTTCAATGGGTTAATGTGCCAGACAGTATTTCTGATATTATCAACTGCAAATACGGCCGTATTGATGCTGGTGCTGGCAAGAATGTGTACAATATGTGTGTATATGATGATTTCGAGTTTCAGGATGGAATCTATTCATACAAAGGCATGGGACCGCATTTTCCTTTGAAATTATTTGCTGTCAATGGTGATAGCCTGTATTTTTTTCGTACACCTTCCAATAAAATGAAAGAATATCTGGAAGAATGGTTGTCTTATAAAAATAGAGTATGTATGGAAGATGCTCATTTTGTTACTTACTCCCTTGCTGTTATTAACTACCTTATGCACGAGAATAATATGGAGGGTGTCGCTTTTTCCGATTCAATATTATCTCATGTAAATATGTCGTTCGAAGAATATGATTGTTTGAGAAACAAGATTTGCTCAAATGGTGATTCATTGGCAGAAAATATCATTTCTTCAAACGATGGTTACCATTCTGTGGAAATGAATGTTGAAAGCCTTTATGGTAGCTGGTATTTTCAGACTATCATTTACAAAAAACGAACAAAATCGGGTGAGAAATTGTCGCAACATACTTGCGAAGAAGTACCACTTATATGTTTTGAGTCAGATGGAAAGGGGGTGTTTTACGAGAATGGCAAAAGAAAAACTTTTGATTGGTTGTATAAAAGGAAAAAGGTAAAAATCAACAACGTAAGCAGAATATTTTTCCAAAAGAGAAACCTACAATTATTGATAAGAAATATGTTTTGTCACAATAATAAAATATATATGGAGTTAGAAAATGAGAGTGGTGATATATATGTTCTGTCTTTGAAAAAAAGAAATAGTCCTGAAGAGGCATTTTAAATATAATTGCCTCAAAACCTGTAGGACATGTCTTTTTATACATCATGAGCCTATTGACATATGGTTCAGACATAATAGACGGATATCATATTGGGCAAGCTAATAAAGATAAATATCAAATACTATAAATTGATGAAATTACGATACCTTAATTTGAGAATAGACTGTTATCACGAACAGTATTACTCCGATAACATGCGATTTGCCTATAATTTTGCATCAAATTGTAGGTTCATTGCAAATTATTTATCAAAAGCTATACGGAAATATAAAATTGAGAACAGTTTCGGAATCACAATGCTATCAATCAGATTGACACCTGATGATAATAGCATAAAGATAGATAGATGTGACGCTGTGTTGGAGATATTCTTGCATTTTACAAAAGAAGATTTAGCAAAATTGTTGATGCTGAAAAATCGTGAAGAGCGGTTTGAAGCATATCTTGAACTTTACGAAAGAGGTTATGAATATGCTAAGGCAGAAGGTTTTGAAATAGGGCAGGATATTCTGTTGTCGTTACATCGTGATTTCCGTGAGAATAATTATAAAAATGAGTGGATTTGGAAGAAGAAACTTTTCAGAGAACTTGATTTGTATGTGATTTTTCAATGCACATTTACTTCCACCGACTTTACGTTGTCAATAGAGGCTCTTAATGCAAAGAAAAATATTGTGAAACTAAAGGATGTCCTCTTAAGGACATATCCAGATGAAATATGTTACGAAAAGGATTTTCGAAATATCGTTATTGTAGACAATCAAATCTTAATCACTGATTTCCTTGACCATCCTTTTCTAAGTATCAGTATAGGTGATTTAAATAATGGAGTTCTTTCTGTTGATGGTTATGGACATGATTTGTTGCATAAATATGATAAAGAGATAAAACTGATAGAATGGTGAATATTCAATCAGCAAGAAATAAGTTCTATAAAATCAAATAATTATGACCGATAAATTTCATAATGTCATTTTCTCGGTATTTGAATATGGAGATTTTGAAACCCTCACAATGGTAGCTAAGAAACTTAATGAGGAATTGGTTTTAAATGGCAAAGCTGGTTTTGACAATAATGCCATTAGTATAAGCGATTATTATAATCCTGAAATAGGCTGTCATCTTCCAGAAAAGTTCACTTGCTGGAAGTCGGCGTTATACCCAGACAAAATATTTTTTATTTCCAATTTTGAAGACGGATGGCATACTTTATGCAGAGTTTTTCAAAAGAAATTAAAATGTCCTTGGGCTATGTTTGAAATGTCAGACCCCAAGAGCCGTTGTTCTATGAATATGTTTTTCTATTCTAAAGAACCGGGAACTGAACGTACAGTAATGTCCTATTATGATGATACACATTGGGTGTTTTATGACAATGGTGAACCGATAGAGATTGAAGATTTAAACTATTATAAGGCTCGATTTAAAAGAGATCGCATTAACAAGGATATAGTTATTGAGTATATGCGCAGACTCGGAATAAAATTCTATGATATAGATAAAGATATAACTGATTGTCTGAACTTTATCCGAACACAGTGGTAGTTGAAGAAAGTGATAATACATATGTTAAAAAAATACGCAATATTGTTTTCCCTGCTAATAGCATTATTATTGCTGTTTGAAAATAGGAATATCCCGATAAACAAAAAATCCTATTTCGGAAATGATGTGCGAAGGTTTCAATGCACCAAAGCGTGGAACTTGGCAAAGGCTGTTGAGGATCAGAATGTGTGGGAAATAGAAAGACAAGTAAGGTTGCTGAAAGTTCCTGTTGACTGTAGGGATAGGATAAACAAATTTACCCCATTAATGTATGCAGTCTATGCAAATAAGATTCGCTCCGTTAAGACTCTGCTTGATTTAGGTGCTAATCCGAACTTACCGAATGATACGATTTGCTCCTCTGGAGAGAACGCCGTCATCATATCAAGTTGCAGTTTTTATACTTCATCTGCAGATGTTCTTCGCCTTTTACTTAAATATGGAGGCAACCCGAATTCGATAGAGCATGGAAAAAAACTCGATAATTCTGGTAATTGGGAACTTGCTCGTTGTACAGCACTTGGCCTTGCAGTCCCCTCTACAGGCGACTATGAGAAGGTCAGAATTCTTGTTGATGCTGGTGCTGATGTGAACTATCGAGATGGGGGTGTCTCTTGTGAGGCATTAGAAAATGCTCTTCTTCTTGACCGTATGGATGTGGCTTTATATCTATTGGAACATGGAGCAGACTACACACGGAAATTCTGTGTCATTGATGAGTCAAATACAACTTGTTATGTAGATATATTATATATGTTAAGACTTAATGTATTCCCACTCGACTCCCCAGAATACCGAGATAAGTTGAAGATTGTTACATTCTTGAAAAATAAAGGAATGGATTATTGGAAATCGCCAATTCCTGATAGAATACCAAAGGTCGTGCAGCGCATCTTTGGACCTATGACAGATGTCGAACTGCAAGAGTTTCTCAAAAGATATTAGCGATGTTCGTGCGGATGTTGAGTGTGATACTAAAATCTTCTATGTAACTTTGTTGCATAAATATGATAAAGAGATAAAACTGATAGAATGGTGAATATTCAATCAGCAAGAAACAAGTTCTATAAAATCAAATAATCCTCAAATCCGCAACTACGCGCCTAATATGATACAGACTATTATTAGCTGGATATCACTCATGCGTAAACCTGACAGATGCAAAGGTGTTAGATGGTCGATGCAAAGGGATTCAGTTAAAATGGCCCCCGTTACATCCAAAACGTAAAAACATCTGTTCGAAATAATGGTTGACGGACTTTGTCATTTCAATTCGCCGAATGTTCGAATGACATTTGAATAACATTCGTATATTGTTTGGGCATGAGGGTGGGGCGGTATGCCTGCGTTTTTTTTGTGCGAAATTGTATATTTGTGTTAAAAAACGGTTATTGTTCGGATAAAATTTGGAATTGTCCTTATTAAGTTTTATATTTGCGAACGTATTTTTGATTTCGATATTTACGAAATCCTTCCCTCGAGGTTGGTAGCATCCTGCACCAACCTCTTTTTTTTGTTAAAAGTTTGTTTGTTACAAAAAAAATATCTACCTTTGCAGCAGATGGAGTTAGCTATTGGTCTTTTAAGGCTTTTGCATATAGTCTGTCAGATTGGCTTTAGCGCTCTATCTTCAGTTTATTAATTGTATATTAACCAAAACCGAACGCCTATAGAAAAGACATTTACTTAATAAAAAATATTAAGAAATGAAGAATCTTTCAGAAATGACCGATGAGGAGTTGGCATTGGCATATGCTGATGGTAACAACAAGGCGTTTGATTTACTATTGTCACGCAATCAGTCTAAATTGTTCTCGTACATCCTTTTCGTTGTCCGTGACCGCGAGAAGGCTGAGGATGTGTTTCAGGAGACTTTCGTAAAGGTTATCTCCAAACTACAGCAGGGGCGCTACGCCACCACGGGCAAGTTTGGGGCTTGGCTGGTGCGTATTGCCCACAATGTTATTATGGACAGCTACCGTGAGCGCAGGTCGGAGAAGGTTGTAGAGCCGGCAGACAACAATGACTTGTCCAACCTTGGCAATGACGAGCTTCTTGACACCAATATAGAGTGTAAGTATGTAAACGACCAGGTTATGCGTGACGTGAAGAAGATAATGAACCTTCTGCCTACACCGCAGCGCGAGGTCGTCTATATGCGCTATTACCAGCAGCTGTCGTTCAAGGAGATAGCCGAATGTACTAATGTGAGTATCAATACTGCTCTTGGTCGTATGAGGTATGCCATCTTGAACATGCGGAGGATGGCCAGAGACCATGAGCTGCAGCTGGAGCTTTATTGAGCCTGAGGTCGAAGGTCTGAGGTCTAAGGATAAAGGTCTGAGGGAAGTCTCCCCTTAAGGGAGGAGCCGTCCATATATGCTATTTCTTCAGTCCCTTCAGCCAGTGTATGGTTGCTATTGGGTCAGTAGCCTTGAATACATAGCTGCCGCTTACCAGTACGTCTACACCTGCCTCGACAAGCCTTGGTGCAGTGTCTTGCTGTACTCCTCCGTCTACCTCTATTAGAGCTTTGCTGCCAGTCTTCTCTATCAGTTCCTTTAACCGTCTAACCTTGTCAATGGTGTTCTCGATGAACTTCTGGCCTCCGAAGCCTGGGTTCACGCTCATAAGCAACACCATGTCGACATCGCGGATAATCTCTTCGAGCACAGATACTGGAGTAGAGGGATTGAGCGTTACGCCTGCTTTCATGCCTGCCGCATGAATTTCCTGTATGGTGCGGTGCAGGTGTGTGCATGCCTCGTAGTGTACATTCATGAGCATGGCGCCTGCCTTGGCTGCCTGTTGTACGTAACGTTCGGGCTGCACAATCATGAAATGTACGTCCAGTGGCTTCCTGCATACCTTTGCCACGGCCTCTATGACAGGAAAGCCGAATGAGATGTTGGGTACAAAGACTCCGTCCATGACATCAAGATGCAGCCAGTCGGCCTCGCTATTGTTTATCATCTCCATCTCCCCTTTCAGGTCAAGGAAGTTGGCGGCCAGCAATGATGGTGAAATGATAGTTTCCATTTGCCAATAATCAGTTTAGACAATAGACCTCGTTTCTGCCGTTTAGTCTGAAGACCCGGTAAGTGTGTGCTATCTGTCTGATGATGTTCAGTGTATTCTCGGACGGATTAGCTTCTTCTGAAGTAAAGTATTTCATAGGCACGCATTTGTTTGTTTACATAATCTAAACGAATCGCATTCGGTTTTATTTCATAGAAAGAAAAAAAAATATTGGTTCATCAGAAATATGGAGTGACGCATTATTATATATTATTCCTGAAGTATATTATTAACTGAAGTGGGTGAAATAGTTTGCCATAGGACATGAATACGTTTGCATCCTTGATAAGGTTAATAACCTTAAGAGCTTAAGGTTAATAACCTTAGTGGCGAAAGGTTATTAACCTTATCGGCTATGATATATATATGCATAGACCACGCAACAATATATTGTCACTCGAGATATGGCATGAACCGCAAATATGAATACGCCACAGACAAGATTTATAACATTATCGGCTATGAAGGTAACAAATACAGACCACACTGCTATTGGGTATCACACGAAATGTCGGATGAACCAAAATATTTTGTTTATGTATAGATATTATAATAATGTGTATATGTTAAAAATGTAGCCTATTGATATTTTTCTGCCTTAATAATTTGCAGATTGAAAGAAAAAGCGTACTTTTGCAAACGAACATAAGTTCAAACAATCAAAATAATAATATAATGAAAAATATTATGGTATCTCTCGCATGGTGGTGGCGTAGCTCAAGATTTCAATAGTCGTGAGTCGCTAAGCCGTGTAGTTATTCCATAAGTGAAATACAGAAGGCCTGCCGTTCTTACGACAGGCCTTATTTTTTGAATTATAAACATTAACGTTATAGGAGACTGTTATTATGGCAATGAAAGAGATTTTGGACAAGATGCTTGGACATGAGGAGCTTACCCGCGAGGAAACCCGCGACATCATATTAGCCATTACAAGGGAGGAGATTCCCAATGAGCAGATTACAGCCCTGCTGACCGGTTTACAGATGCGTGGTGTAAGCGTAGATGAGCTGTTGGGATTTAGGGATGGCATACTGGCCACGGGTGTCCCGGCCTTGCTCGACTGCGACAGGTATATAGACGTTGTCGGTACGGGTGGCGACCGCAAGAATACTTTCAACATCTCCACTACGGCCTGCTTCGTCATTGCCGGTGCTGGATATAAGGTGGCCAAACACGGCAACTATGCGGCAACATCCGTGAGTGGGGCGTCGAATGTCATCAGGCACCATGGTGTGGTGTTCACCGCAGATACCGACAAGCTCAACCGCAGCATCAACGAGTGTGGTATAGTATATCTGCACGCACAGCTCTTCGCAAGTGCCATGAAGTTTGTCGGCCCAATACGTAAGGCCTTGCAGTTCCCGACGGTGTTCAACCTGCTTGGTCCTTTAGTAAATCCATCGCAGCCCCAATGCCAGCTGCTGGGTGTGGCCAATCTCGACCAGATGCGCTTGTACAGTCAGGTGTACCAGAAATTGGGCATTGACTATGGCATAGTGAACAGTATCGACGGCTATGACGAGATAAGCCTCACTGGTGACTTCAAGGTCACTACCAACAGCTACGAGAAGGTGTTCAGTCCTGCCGACCTTGGCTTTGCCAATGCCACTCCCGAAGAGCTCGTCGGTGGAGCCAATGAGGATGAGGCTGCTGAGATTTTCGATGCCGTATTACAGAACAGGGCTTTGGAGGCACAGAAGAATGTGGTGCTTGCCAATGCGGCTTTCGGCATCCAGGTTTTGGAAAAGGGACAGAAAGACATTAGCGAGTGTATAGCCATAGCGAGGGAGTCTATAGACAGCGGCAGCGCATATGCCACCTTCCGCAAGTTTGCTGAGATTAATAGCTGAGATTAGGCCCATCATAACTCCTCATCATAATTTCCCCATAAATAAAAAAATATGAACGAAAAGGATATTCTGAGCGAGATAGTCACCAACAAGCGTCAGGAAGTAGAGACGTTTAAGCAGGTCCTGCCTTTGCGCAAACTCTACGCCATGGTGGAACAGAAGCTTTCTATGGATAATGCGCCAGTCCCGTCAATGAGGCAGTCGCTTGTGGACTCCGGTACAGGCATCATTGCCGAGTTCAAGCGCAAGTCACCGTCAAAGGGATGGATAAGACAGGACGGCAGCGCAGAGGTAATACCCTTGGCATATCAGGCCAATGGGGCTGTAGCCATAAGCATACTCACGGATACGAAGTATTTCGGCGGATATGACGAATATATAATGTACGCGCGAGAGAGTGGGGTAGTGTTGCCGATACTGTATAAGAACTTCATAATAGATGAGTATCAGCTGTTGCAGGCTCGCCATTGCGGTGCCTCTGCTGTGCTTCTTATAGCAGCCGTCCTTGAGAAGAACCATTGCCAAAAGCTTATAGACATGGCCCATGCCCTTGGTCTTGAGGTGCTTCTGGAGCTGCATGGTGAGCGTGACTTTGAGCAGGCCGACCTTGAGCCAGACATGTACGGCATAAACAACCGCAACCTGGGAACATTCAATACTGATGTTCAGAACAGTCTCAGGCTTGCCGGTCAGTTGCCGGCCGGAAGCTGCAAGGTCAGTGAGAGCGGCATATCAAGTGCAGATACTATTGCCCGGTTGCGTCAGGAGGGTTTTAAAGGTTTTCTCATTGGTGAGCATCTCATGAGGGCAGCCAGTCCCGGCGAGGAACTTGGCAGTTTTATATCACAACTAAAGTCAAAGCTATGATAATAAAGGTTTGCGGCATGCGCGATGCCGATAATATTCGTGCCGTGTCAGCCTTGGGCGTGGACATGATAGGCCTGATATTCTGGCCGCAGAGTCCAAGGTATGTCAGAATGATAAACTCGCGCAGCGGTATCATTCCCGACAAGGCAGGCGAGGGAGTCGTTGATGATGGTCTGGCAAGGCCCAAGCTCGTAGGAGTATTCGTTGACGAGATGCCACAGAACATTGTTACCAGAGTCTACAACTACACTCTTGACTATGTGCAGCTGCATGGCCACGAGAGTCCTACGATGATAGACAACCTCAGACGTACACTTGACCCAGACATACGTCCTGGCATAAAGATTATAAAGGCTGTCAGCGTTGGCTGTGCCGATGACGTGGAGCGATGCCGCGACTATGAGGGATGTGTAGACATGTTCCTCTTCGACACCCGTACTCCAAAGGTTGGCGGTAGCGGCGAGCAGTTCGACTGGTCGGTACTGGAGGCGTATACGGGCAATGTTCCGTTCCTGCTAAGTGGGGGCATAGGCCCGGACGATGCCGGACGTGTGCTAAGATTCAACCATCCCCAATTGGCAGGAATAGACATCAACAGCAGGTTCGAGACCAGTCCGGGCATAAAGGATGTGGAAAAGGTACGTCAGTTTGTTGATACCATAAAACAAAAATAAAGACATAAGATATGGAGAACAACAATAATACAGGAAAAACAGCAGACGTAGCGTCTGCGAGGAACAGGATAAACAGGCTTTTCGCAGAGCGTGGCGACCGCAAGCTGCTCTCGATATATTTCTGTGCCGGTTGTCCTACCCTTGAGGGTACTGCTGACGTGATACTGACGTTGCAGCGCAGGGGCATAGACATGATAGAGGTGGGCATACCCTTCAGCGACCCTCTCGCCGATGGCCCCGTCATTCAGAGTGCCGGTACCACAGCCCTACGCAACGGTATCACCCTTCAGCACATATTTCAGCAGCTCAAGGACATAAAGCCAATGGTCACCATTCCTCTTGTGCTGATGGGATATCTGAACGTCATCATGCATTATGGCATTGATAATTTTTTCAGAAGCTGTGTAGACAGCGGTGTTAGTGGCGTCATCATTCCTGACCTTCCTTTCAGGGACTATTTAGACGATGTGAAGCCTGTTGCTGACCGTTACGACATCAGAGTGATAATGATGATTACTCCCGAGACCAGCGAGGAGCGCATACGGTTCATTGACGAACATACTGACGGTTTTGTATATATGGTCAGCTCAGCCAGCATCACCGGGGCGCAGTCCAACTTCGACGATGCCAAGCAGGAGTATTTCCGCCACATAAACGCCATGAACCTCCGAAATCCGCGTATGATAGGTTTCGGCATCAGCAACAGACAGACCTTGCAGAGTGCCCAGGCCAATGCCGCCGGAGCAATAATAGGGTCGAAGTTCGTTACCCTACTCAACGAGCATGGTGATGCCGACAGAGCCATAACAGCATTGTATGAAGCACTTGAACATTAACCTACAACACCACGACAACAATATGGAACCAGCATATCTGCCAAACAAGGAAGGCTTCTACGGCAAATTCGGAGGAGCATATGTGCCAGAGATATTATACAAATGTGTCACCGACCTTCAGGAAGCATATATCCCCATAATGGAGAGCGACGACTTCAAGGCCGAGTTCCGTGCACTGCTGAAGGATTATGTGGGCCGTCCTTCACCGCTTTATTTCGCACGCCGAATGAGCGAGAAGTATGGTTGCCAGATATATCTGAAGCGTGAGGATCTCAATCATACCGGAGCACATAAGATAAACAATACCATTGGCCAGATACTCATGGCAAAGAAGATGGGCAAGACACGAATCATCGCCGAGACGGGAGCAGGGCAGCATGGCGTTGCCACGGCTACTGTGTGCGCATTGATGGACATGGAGTGCGAGATATTCATGGGAAAGACCGATGTCGAGCGACAGCACACCAATGTCGAGCGTATGAAGATGCTCGGAGCGAAGGTTCATCCCGTGATGACGGGAAACATGACGCTCAGCGATGCCTGCTCAGAGGCCATCCGTGACTGGTGCTGTCATCCCAAGGACACGTTCTATATCGTTGGTTCCACCATGGGACCCCATCCATATCCTGACATAGTGGCGAGGATGCAGAGTGTAATCTCCGAAGAGCTGAAGTGGCAGTTGCAGGAGAAGATAGGACGCGACTATCCCGACTATCTCGTTGCCTGCGTTGGCGGCGGGTCAAATGCTGCAGGCACCATCTTTCATTATGTTGACGATGACAGGGTGAGCATCTACCTTGCCGAGGCCGGAGGACACGGCATAGATACCAATCATACCGCCGCAACCATGCATTGCGGTACCGAGGGTATCATTCACGGCTCGCGCACACTCGTCATGCAGACTGCCGACGGACAGATAGAGGAGGCGTTCACCATAAGCGCGGGACTCGACTATCCGGGCATTGGTCCTATGCATGCGCAGTTGGCAACCCAGGGCCGCACGCACATACTCGCCATCAACGATGATGAGGCAATCTATGCCGGTTACGAGCTTACACGCCTGGAGGGTATCATACCTGCCATAGAGAGCGCGCATGCAGTGGCAGCACTTAGGAAGATGAGCTTCAAGCCCGACGATGTGGTGGTGCTTACCGTCAGCGGACGTGGTGACAAGGATGTACAGACATACCTCGATAACAGAAAAATGGCTAAGGAATATGGAGAATTCTAAATTGTTTCAGTATACTACATGCTGTCGGACTATCCTTGCCGACCTCTATACTCCCGTTGGAGTATACATGAGGCTGCGTGACCTTCATCCGCAGAGCGCGCTCATGGAGAGCTCCGACTATCACGGCAATGACAACAGCCGTTCGTTCATCGGCATCAATCCCATAGCGAGCATACGCATCGGACATGGTCTGATAGATATGGCGTTCCCCGACGGCTCCCACAGCAAGTCGCAAGTGGACATGTCGCACAAGGGAGCTGCAAAGGTGTCGGTGACGAAGGCCATAAACAGTTTCCTGTCGGCTTTCAGGGTCGAGGGAGAAGGTTCTGCCTATTGTGGTCTCTATGGCTATACATCCTTCAATGCCGTAAGATATTTTGAGGATATAGATGTTATGGACGAGACCCTTGAGCGTAACGATGCTCCTGACATAATGTATGTCCTATACAAGGACATTATAGTCTTTGACCATTTCAACAATACCCTGACCATGGTTGCCGTGTCTGACGATGCCGGTGATGCCAGCCGGGAGTTGGACACCATAGCCAAAGCCATCAGCAGACAGAATGTCAAGCCTTATGGCTTCCGTGCTATTGGCAATTCAACCTCCACACTTACTGACGAGGAGCACAAGGCCAATGTCCGCAAGTGCGTGCAGCATTGCCTCAGGGGCGACGTGTTCCAGATTGTCATCAGCCGTCGTTTTGTGCAGAGATATGAGGGTGATGATTTCCGTCTGTACCGGTCATTGCGAAGTATCAACCCCAGTCCATATCTGTTCTATTTCGACTTTGGAGGTTTCCGCATCTTCGGTTCCAGTCCCGAGACCCATAATCGTATTGTTGGCAACAAGGCGTTCATCGACCCCATTGCAGGAACGACACGCCGCACGGGCAATATGGAGCAGGACAGGAGGAATGCCGAGTTCTTGCGCAACGATGCCAAAGAGAATGCCGAGCATGTGATGCTTGTTGACCTTGCGCGCAACGACCTCAGCCGCAACTGCCACGACGTGCATGTGGACTTCTTCAAGGATATGCAGTTCTACAGCCATGTCATACACCTTGTCAGCCGTGTGAGCGG
Organism: Prevotella sp. P3-122; assembly: GCF_002251365.1. Classification (GTDB taxonomy): domain Bacteria; phylum Bacteroidota; class Bacteroidia; order Bacteroidales; family Bacteroidaceae; genus Prevotella. The sequence continues at coordinate 56,351 of NZ_NPJH01000015.1, read as the reverse complement.
AACCCTTGATGAGGGTGCTGACAAGATAGGAGCGTTTATCGATACCTTCCCTGCCGGAACACTCAGTGGCGCGCCAAAGGTACGTGCCATGCAGATAATCAGTCAGCTTGAGCCACACAACCGTGGTGTATACGGAGGGTGCATAGGCTTCATAGGACTTAACGGAGATCTCAATCAGGCCATTGTCATCAGGACATTCGTCAGCCGAAATGGGGAACTGTGGTTCCAGGCAGGCAGTGGGGTGGTGGCAATGAGCAACGACCAGTACGAGCTGGAGGAATGCAACAATAAGCTCGGAGCACTTGTCAAGGCCATCAAAATGGCAGAAGAATAGTTTTCGCTCTTCATTTTAGGATATGTCACAAACAATCATAAGCAAACCATGCAAGGTAGTCATCATAGACAACTATGACTCCTTCACATATAATCTTGCGCACCTCGTCAAAGAGCTTGGTGCAAGTGTTACCGTATATCGCAACGACCAGTTCAGTCTTAACCAGCTGGAGCCTTTCGACAAGATACTCCTAAGTCCCGGGCCTGGCATACCCACAGAGGCAGGCCTGCTAACGGATGTTATCAGGACGTATGCAGGCCGCAAGCCTATGCTTGGGGTGTGTCTTGGCCATCAGGCCATAGGTGAGGTCTTCGGAGCAAGGCTGTCCAATCTTCCCGAGGTGTACCATGGTGTGGCTACTCCATGTGAGCTGGTGGGCCACGATGCGCTCTTTGCAGGTCTTGGCACACGCTTCACAATAGGCCGTTACCACAGCTGGGTCGTATCAAAAGAAGACTTCCCGGAGGCTCTGCAGATAACAGCCCTCTCCGAAGATGGTAACATCATGGCCTTGCGCCATCGAAACTATGCTATATGGGGAATACAGTTCCATCCAGAAAGCGTGCTCACCCCCGAGGGGCGGCAAATAATAGCTAATTGGCTGGAAATGTAGGATGAGAGTCTGGGCTATGGTGCTTTGGTCTCCATCAATGGCTTGCAGCACCAGCGCCCCACTTTCAGCATTACGGCAATGCCAGGTACCTCCTTCAGCAAGAAGTATCTTTTGCTCTGCCTAACCAACTTGCCAGAGAGTCCCTTGAGCGGGCCGTATTTTACTAACACTTCCGTACCTTTCTTCAGTTGCGCCTGCTCCTGGGTAAGGAAGTATTTCATGGTGATGTCAGGATTGCACATTATCATGAATTCCTTCATTTCGTTTGCTTCAATCTCTGCAAATTTATCACCGGGAATGTTTGTGCGCTTCATAAGTGCCGTCGGGAACGGAATGTCCGACATCGTTTTTTGTATCTCCATGAGAGATCTGTCCTTTTTGACGAAAAGGTAGTTTCTAAGCACAGGTCTTTGTATGTGTCTCCGATGATGCTCTGAGTCCTCAACAGTGGTGTTTTCAATGGGAATGAACATCTCGATACCGTTGTCAGCAAGTAGATGCGCTATATCTTCAATCCTTGGGACAAACAGCCTGACGGCAAGCCATGGCTTACCGTCGGCCGTCCGCTCGGATGGGCTTAGTTGTGTATTATAGAAGGATAGATTGTCAATCATGGAATCCACCTTTGTTTATTATTGTCTGGCGAATTTCATAGCCTTGTTGCCTCCGTCAGTTGTCACGCTCACGATGTATATGCCACGGGGTATTCCGGCAAGCGAAATGTTCTCTGTTGCTCCTGCGTTACATAGTCCAAGCGTCTTGCCAAGTACCTTGTGCCCGGATAGGGTAGAGACGGTCATGCTGGCGTGGGTGGCACGATTGAACGCAATGCGCATGATGTCGCCTTCGATAGTGATGGTTCCGTCAAATGGCGTTTCCAGGCTCTCGCAGCCAGCGGTAGCAATATTGATACATTGTTTCAGACCGTTGAGGGCATCGACCTTGCCGTAGCCCCAGTTGTTGTCTCCCTCTTCGAGAGTTCCTGTAAAGGTGTCCTTTCTTGCCGTACTCTTCATCACCTCTCTCAATTGCTCGGGTGTGAGCTGTGGGTATGCCTGTAGCCATGTGGCTACGATACCTGCCACAAATGGTGCCGACATGGAAGTGCCCTGCATGTAGCCATACATGTTGTTGCGTTCCCAGCTGTCGTTGCTGTCGGCCTGTATGATGGTTCCCGAAGCGTCGTTAGACGATACGGCAGATATGATGAAGCATCCAGGTGCGCTAATCTCCGGTTTCATTCTCCCGTCAGCGGTAGGCCCATAGCTCGAGAACGAGCTTATGTCGCCTATAGTCTCGTTGAGCGTGCCGTGGGTTCCGTTTGCAGTATAATCGTTGCGTGTGGTATAGGCACCAACCGTAAGAATACGCTTTGCCGTACCTGCAATCTCAGCTATTGTAGACGACTCTCCTGGGGCAGTAAATCCCTCTTCGTCTTTAGAGTCCAGTCCCAGCCTTGTGTTGTCTGCCCAGATGTCAATCCTTCCTGCTGTCTTGGGAGTCACCGTGATGGCAATGGCATGATTGGTCCTAATGCTCGTGAGAGCCGATGAGAGCGTGACATGAGGCTTGCCGTTGAGTGGGCTTGTCTCCGAGGCAACAGTCCATTTGCCGGTAGTGTATCGTGCCAGCTCTATGTCTGTGACCCCGTCATTGGGGTATGCCGTTGCAGAGACAACGTCCTTCTTGTTGAACAGGCTATATGCGGATATGTCCACCGTGAAGTCGGTTCCCTGCTCGCCCCATATCTCTATGTCGCCACCAACGTTGACAGTCGATGGTGCGGTCTTGTATGTCACGAAAGTCTTAAGCGGTGTGTCGTCAGCCGACGAGAAACTGTGGGAAATATGGAACTTGTCTGCCCTGTGGTTGCCGGCTGCACCCACGATGAGCCTTCCCGGTCCCTGCATGGCATCAGCCATGGTGTCGAATGTCGATGTACCGTCGTGCGGTCCCTGATGGTTGCCAAGGCTAAGGTTCACCACGCATGGCATATCCATAGCGTCGGCATAGTCGTAGATGTAGGCTATGGCATTGCTGATGTCGGCACTTGTGCACGACTCCAGGTCTACGGCCACGAGCACTATGTCTGCCCCTGGGGCATTGCCTCTGTATGCTCCCGACTTGTACGGGTCAGAGCCAGTCGCTATGCCGGCCACATGCGTGCCATGCGAGTTCTCGGAGTTGTCGCCCATGGCCCTGGCTATCAGCTCTGGAGTGTCAAGCTCAATGCCGTAGCCATACTTCTCAGGAGCCTTGGCACCCTCGAAAGTGGAGTTCTTCTGCTCCCATATCTTCCTTATCCTCAGGCTTCCGTCAGTGGGGTTTCTGAATGCGGCGTGCGTATAGTCAAATCCCGCGTCGACAATGCCTACTATCACTCCCTTGCCTGTATATGGCTGGTCAAGCGATGTGGCGTTGTGTACCATGTCCACTCCTGTCTCTGCCCTTGCCACGTCGAGCATGGTCTGTGGTGATGCCGTTACCTGCACGTATTCCACACCTTCAGCCCCGGCAATGCTTTCAATCTTCGACATTGCTACTCTCACTGTTGCCGTGTTGCCAAAGTTGCTTATAGGTGTCAGTCCCAGCTGTTGCCAGCTGGTCTTTCCGGGAGTAATGGTCACGTATGCCGTAACCGTCTTGTCTTCCTGTGCGCCTGCCCTGGTGCCCGTGTTCTCAAGCCCGTGTACCATAATGGCCGTCTTGGGCGACATGCTGTTTTGGGCGGTCAGGCCTGTGGGCATGGCAGCCATGGCTACACCTATTATATATATATATAGTCTCTTCATGGTGTGATTAGTGTTGTGCTTTATCTTACCAACACCTTCTTGGTGTATTTCTTTCCGTTGGCTACGGCAGAGATGATGTACATTCCTTTCTTGAGCCTTGATGTTCCGTCAACCATGCGTCCCGAGAGGTCGTATGCGCTAACCCTGTCACATTGACCGTTAACGCGTATCATTCCGTCCTCGACATATATTGCAGGAACATCATCCCTGCTTACGCTGTTGCTGATGCCAGTGGTGAATCCATTTTGTGTATAGCTTTCGCCAATCTTTGTCTCAATGCAGTTGTAGACATTGTTTGCGCTGTTGTTTGCCGGGTCGAATCCTGCGACAAAAGCTACAAGGTGCATCTTGTCAAGCTCTGTGGCCCAAGTCACCTGGCTGGGGTCTGTGCCGTTGTCCTCCAATGAGGCATCGCTCCAGTAGCTTGACCTTATAGCCTCGGGCAGTACGAATGTCTTTGTCCATACCACTTCCTTGCCGGGAGTGAAGTCGGTGGCTATTCCCCATGCATTGCCTGTTACAGTTCCGCGGAATACATGGCGGTGGCAGTAGTTGGCGCCGCCGTTGTTCTGGAATGCAAAGATGCTGTCCTGTGTCAGGAAAACGTTGAATACGTTCTGTGCTCCGGGCAAGTTGGTATGTGGCTTGATGGCCAGGGTAAGAGTCACCTCGCGTGTGGCCTCGTCGAATGAGCTTTCCATCTTCATCGAAACGTATGGCTTGTTGCTGTTGGCATAAGTAATGAGGTTCTGTGCATTAGCGACAGATGTGCATTCGAGTACTGGAGCTGCTGCGCCAATAAGAGGGTTTGTGGTGCGGTTCACCATGATGGCAGGAGCATAAGTAGAGGTGCCGTAGCCGTCGTAGAAGAACAGATAGTCCATGTCCTCGGCCATGCTGAACATGTCGGCATAGTAGCCGGAGTGGTGCTCAACTACTACGGCCGGTATCTCGGCATACTTGCTGATGGCATTGTTCATGATGGAGTGTCCTGATGGGCAGTTGCTGCATGTCTGTCCTGTAAATCCCTCGATTAGCATGTTCCTCTCCATGTCTGCGGGATAGAAGAATATGTTCTCGGTGTAGGTGTTGTCGCTCATGTCGTCGTCGTCATCGGCATTATTGACATTGTTTACCGATATAGAAATAGGTGTGTTGCCCGATGTTGTCGTCGACAGCTCTGGCAGGGTTATTGAGTAGCTTGCTCCTGGCTGTATGTTGACATTCTCAACCTTCAGTGCTACAGTCTTCCCGTCTATGTTGATGTCTGTATTGAAGCTTGTTACCGCTTTAGTACCGAAGTTCTTTACATTTGCGCTTAGCGTATAGTCTTTTCCTGCTGTGTAGTAACCGTCAAGGTTGTTGTGTGCCATGATGATGTCGCAGAAGCTGGGTGCGTCTGCAATCTCTGCTGTTATGTTGGCACATCCTGCGCCGATGCCATAGGTGTCTGTCCATTCACCGTCCTTATAAGCGAAATTGCAGTTGGGGATGTCTGCGTCGAAGTCTGCCGACAGCATGTTGTATGATGTGGCAATCTCGGCTGTGTAGCCAACGTACAGCTCAGTCTCCTCACCTGTGATGACGTAGGGAGTGTCGAGAGTGTAGGTAAGCCACTGCAGAGCCTTGCTGAGGCTGAGGTCACCTTCTGCTATAGGTGTGCCTTCGAGTGACGTTGCTACAAATATGTGCGCGTTGTTCCCCGTGGTGTTCCTTGAGCCTACGGCAATGTTCACAGCACTTATGCTCTTTCCCTTTAGCGTTTGGAGCTTTTCCCTGCTAAACCTTATGGCTTGTCCCTGCTTGGTTGTAGAGCCCATTCTGAAAACACTTGTCCTACTGATGGTGCCGTTGGTGTAGCCTATGGTGCTAGCTTTCATTCCGAATGTTGAAAGAGCCATGAGTGACAGGCCCAGAATTATATGCTTCATTCCTTATTTATAATTAGATGTTAGTTATGTGATTGAAAACAAATAGTTTGCAAAAGTACTTATTTTTGTCCAATACGGCAAGTTTAATCAGAAATTTATGCAAATTTATAGTTGCATTTCAGTAATAATTAGTAACTTTGCACACGATTTTTACTATTCAACTATTATTTTTATTCATATTTTAAACATATTTTGGAATGAGACATTTTCTACTTAAAGCGATGTTGCCCCTTGTAATGGCCATCGCTTCATCCGTGTCAGCATTTGCGGAGAACGTTGTCTACGGTATTGTACCGTCATCGTCTTTTGGCGGTAAGACAACCTCTTTCGATATTGATGCTGTAAATGCTGACGAAAAGCTGGCAATAACTACCGATCTCGACCTTACAGGTGTCGATGGTGTTAAATGTGCGGCATCTGTTGGTGACAAGTATTTTGCGTTTGTTACATATTATGATGAGGAGACTTATGATGATGTAGTGGCATTTGCAACTGTCAATTTCACCACAGGCAATGTTGTATACGTAAACAACTACTCCTATGCCTACGGCAATCCGGGCTACTCGCTTTGCGGTATGGCCTACAATGCTGCTACCGGTGTACTCTATGGTATTGAGAACGTACTGCTCGACGAAGGTGGCTACGAGACTGTTCTCTACAGCATTGACCAGACAAACGGAACTCTTACTGAGGTGACCCGCTACAGCCACAAGTTCTGTGCCATTGCCTGTGATGCCAATGGAAAAATCTATCTTTTCGAGAACGAGGTTCACGGCACCAAGTCTTGTCCTAATGTTTATGAGTTCGACAGCATGTTTGGCCTAAGCCAGACGCTTTCCAACGAGGAGGTGTCATGCGGCTTCGGCTCACAGTGCAGCGTAGTGTTCTCCGCCGAGGGCAACAAGATCTATTATGTTGTAGGCAGTGTCGTTATGGAAATAGACCTCGACACCAAGACCATTGTCAACAAGGGTTCTCTCGCCAAGGTTGTTGCCGGCCTCACCGCAACCAAGTCTTCTGCCGACGGCGAGGCTACCGAGGCTCCGGAGAAGGAGGAGAAAAACACCCGCTTCCTTGTCTGCAAGACACAGTATGGTGACGCCATGGGCTATGTATCGAACGATGTGGACATGAAGAAGACCTATTACTTCTACAACTACGACGGCAACGTAAGCCGCACCGCTAACTATGGTAGAACATACGGTACTACCAATGCCGCTATGGACTATGAGATAATGTATTACACCAAGAACCGTTTCGACCAGAATGGCAACATTGCCCATACTACTGAATACCAGTGGGGTGTCTATGACCTTGGCGATATGGCATGGAAGAAGACCTTTAATGAGGTTGACTATAAGTACAACGAGGCCGGGCAGCTTATCCAGGACAGCACCTCAACCTATTATACAAAGTATTTCTACAACGAGGATGGCACAATTGCCAAAACGGAAAAGTACTACAGCTCTTCTGACAAGCTGGGTGTTACAGTTACATACGGTGAGTATCTTGCCCCGGGCAAGCCTCTCTCCTATGTTTCGAAAGGAGTATGGGAATCCGACACGTTCAATGCTACTATTGAGTACGACGACAATGGCAACAAAGTTTCTGAGGCTCACTTTGTATCAGGCAATGTTCCTAAATACAAGCAGGTAGAGGAATGGACTTACGAAGGCACAAGGCTTGTAGAATACTTGAAAACAATGTATAATTCCAATAACGAGCCAGAACCATATCTCAAGACTTCCTACTGGCTCCTCAATGGTGACGAGAACCAGGTGATGAGCACTGACTCTACTTATTATGAAGGAAAATGGTCGCTCAGCGGTCGTCCTACTCTGTGTACATACTCCGACTTCAACGGCATGGACAATATGACCCGCATGGATATCAGGGCAGAACTGGACCCCGTAGAAATCAACACGGCCAACCTCTCGTTCTCTATTCCTGAGCTTGCATACTCTATGGCCTGTAAGTTTGTAATCTATCGTGACGGTATCGCTATCGACACTTGTGACGTTCAGGATATTCTTGACTTCGACACTTATGAATGCCATTATCAGGACAAGAATGTTGTCAATGGCACACACGAGTATTTCGTGCAGCCTATATTCGGCAGTGGCAGCGACTTCGATGAAGAGGCCATGGTATGGAATGGCTACTATATCTCCGACATCGTCACCCTTGACATGAACACTGAGCTTCCGGCCGTCAGCGACCTGCGCTTGGCCAGCGGATATAAGGTTGTCGTAGGCAGTGGCTTCACCTCTACCGTAGACAAATATGCTGTTGTCGGCTGGACCAACCCCTCATATCCAGAGGAACTCGGCTTCATCAGCAATGGTCTTTATCTCGACTCATACCAGATGGCAGACAGCATAACGTCTGATCCGCAGGTAAGTGAGCTCCCTTCCAACGTGTGGAAGCAATCAACAGACTTCTTCGTAGTAACACGCTACAAATATGGCAAGGCTATCTCTGATACCATCACTGTGACGATGACTAATGTCGATGCAGCCATAGCGGCAGGCGTTGACAATCTTACAATTGATGGCGACGTGGCTCTTACGGTCAATGGCCGCTCAATCACACTCAGTTCTGCTGCCAACGTGTCTGTATTCTCAGCCAACGGACAGCTTGTCGCAAGAAAGGACAACACCGATGCCCTGGAGCTTGATGCCCTGCCTGCCGGTACCTACGTCATAAGCGTGGAGAGTAACGGCAAGATTGCCGCATACAAGTACAGCCTGAAATAAACAAGAGCTATATTGCACTAATGTGAAATAAGTAAAACTATTCTGTAATGAAATCTATTCTGTTTTTTGCTGCCATGCTTTTTACAAGCGTGGCAGCGTGGGCGCAGAGCTCTGCTGCCAAGCCAGTGATATTGAAGTCACCGGCGGATTTCCAAATCCTGGACATCTCGCCCAACGGCAAGTGGGCATGCGGTTGCTTCAATGACTATTCGTATGTCAACTATGGCTTCCGCTGGAACCTTGAGAGCGATGAGGTAGAGATGCTCAGCACTACTGCCACATCCGAGGCTTTCGCTATCACAAACGATGGTGTCGTTGTCGGTATGTACACCGACAACACCTATAATGCCAATGGGGCTGACTTCCAGATGCCAGGCTACTATAAGGATGGCTCATGGTATGCCCTTGAGTTGCCTGCCGGCACTCTTGAGAGCGGTATGGCATACGCTGTAACACCCGATGGACAGTACATTGCCGGTGTGGTAGTGACAAACGGCATCTTCGCAGGCTATATCTGGAAGGACGGCAAGCTCTACAGGACACTTGACAATACGCGCCACGCTATTCCCTATGGTATATCTCCCGACGGACAGTCGGCAACGGGATGGGTACAGCAGTACAACCGTACAGCATGCTACTGGGATGCCGAGGGCAACACCAACCTGCTCTCCGACTATCAGTCGCCTTGGAGCTCGGGACGCTCGTTCTCGCCCGATGGCACCAAGATACTCTACTGGGGCGGATGGGATGACGGTGAGGTACCGCAGCTATATGCCGTCTACGACATCGCTACCAAAACCAGCTCTAAACTGCCAACGATAAGACCAGAGGCGGGACTGGATGTCCTCGACATCAGCAACAAGGGTACAGTGGTTGGCTTTGAGGACCAGATGGGATATATCTACCAGGATGGCAAGGCACAGTATGTTGACGAGTATCTTGCAGCCAAGGGTATTGACCTTTCCACGCTCGGAGTCCTCCTTGGAACAGGCGAAGAGGAGGTGGCCGATGATGCGCGCTACCAGCTCTTCAGGGTACAGTGTATATCACCGGACGATGACATACTGGGAATTATCTATTATGACGACTCCAAGGATGAGGAAGGCAACTATGCTGTCTCTATGAGGTCTATGATCATCAAGTTCAACGAGAACGCCACCAACCTTTCTCCTGTTGCTGTAAAGGCTCAGCAACTCTCGGGCATCATGTCGGCTTTGGTGACTTGGAAGAAAAATGTCGCTGCCGATGGAGTAACGGGATATAATCTCTATCGCAATGGCGTGAAAGTCAACGATGCGCCATTGACCGAACCGTCGTATGCTGACACCAACCTTGAAAGCGGACAGTATACCTATACCGTTACGGCACTGTATGGTGACGTGGAGTCTGACAAGAGCGAGCAGGTGTCGGTAACTGTTGCTCCGCAGGCCATATCATCGCCTGTGGCACTCTACGCAAGGCAGCGTGGCTACAACTCGGCAGTGGCTCAGTGGATGCGCCCCGACAGCAACTTCCCCACAAAGACCTACTACGATGCCAATACTGACAATCTTCAGGGCTTCGGAGTGAACGTAGAGGGATTTGAATACGAAAATGCCATCAGATTCAGCAAGGCTGAGATGTCGGCATACAAGAACCTCAAGATTAGAAGTGTGGGCTTCTGCCCAATGTCGAAGCAGGCTTCATGGAAGATCAACCTCTATACATACAGCGAGGATGGGGCACTGGTGAAGTTCTACTCGCAGAACGTCACCCAGGAACTCAACTACGGACAGAAGAATACTGTAGTGCTCGACACTCCGCAGAATGTGCCTGACGGCGAACTGGTTGTTGCCGTAGAGGTATCGGTAAGCAGCGCCTCGCAGAACATCACGGGTATGTGCTACGGCAAGTCGGTAGACGAATACTCTGACTTGCTGCGCCTCACCTATGAGCCGGACTTCTATTCCCTGAACAGCATGTCTCTTGCAGGAGGCTATCTCTACTCGGCATCATGGAACATTGATATAAACCTTGCAGCAGAGGGTGCCGATGCCTCCATCGACAATGTCGACCACTACAACGTCTTTGTTGACGGCAAGCAGGCAGCTACCGCTACGGAGACATCATGCCTCATTAAGTCTGTTGCTGATGGCTCGCACACTCTTGCCGTCAGTGCTGTCTATGCCAATGGCAAGGAGTCGCCACAGCGTCAGACTACTCTCGATATCGCGGCAAACAGCAGCGTTCTGCCTGCCGTGGAGAATGTGGGCGTAGCTGTAGAAGGCTCATCGGCTATCAAGGCCACTTGGCAGCAGCCTACTGACAAGGATGCCAACACCGTAACATACGCTGGAAAGATTCCGTCATCTAAAGGCGTCGTAGGACCAGAGTCAAACAACTACGGTCTCATGGCAGGCGCAATCTATACTCCCTCCATGCTTAAGGGCTACGATGGCTACCGCGTGAAGGCCGTAAGGTTCTACCCCATGGGTGATGCAATGTTCACTGTCTATATCTACAAGGACAACGAACTGCTCTGTGAGATTCCGGTAGACGACTACACCATTGCAAAGTGGAATGTTGTTCCTCTCGACCAGGAAATCACCATTAGCGACAAGTCCAACTACCGTCTTGTCATCGACTGTTACGATGTGACACCTAATGCCAATGCCATCGCCGTAGACATTAACTCTCCTGTAACATACTACTCTGACCTGTATTCTATCGACGGAGAGTCATGGGAGTCTATTTCCACTGCAGCCGTTTATGGCAACTGGATGATGGGACTCGACATAGAGGATGCTGAAGGTGTGGCGCTTGACGTGGCTGGCTACGATGTCAGAATTGATGGTGCCAAGAAGAACAGCGACATGATTACAGCTACCGAGTTCAGCTATGACTTCGGTGCAGAGGATGCCGTACAGCACACCATCAACGTGGATGTTTACTACAACGTAAGTCCAACCAGCGTGTCGGGTACCACCAACCGCTTCTTCATTGGTGCTGCTGGCATTGACGACAACACCATAGCGCGTCTGGAGGTTCGCCAGGGTGACAATGAGGTTACAGTAGCCGGCGACAACGTGACATCTGTAGACATTGTTGCCGCAAATGGTGCTACGGTAGCATCTGCAACAGGCAATACAGTCGCCATAAATGGTCTCTCGGCAGGCATCTATGTCGTAAAGGCTGTTGTGGACGGAAAGACTGTTGCACGCAAAATTCAGATTGTGAAGTAAGGAATCTATTTATTAGGGTGCCCAAATTGATATGCAAGAATTGGGCACCCTAATTCTGAAATTCAAGTCCGTAATTGTTGCGCCGTAAGCGCAAAAGTACATAGCCCAGGGTAGAGCGTAGCGACACCCTGGGCTTTGTGCATGTACGTAATTGACGCACTGAAGGCACAAAAGCATAGATGACAACAGTGAAAGGTACATTTTGTACATCAAACTGTACACCCTATTTAATAAGTTAAAAATATATTAGTGTTGAGGAATTTTGGATGAAATCTTTTTGGTAAGTCAGCCATAATGACTATATTTGCACATAATTATTTGACAACCAACATTTTCATAAACCTCGACAATATAACAAATCGATATGAGTAACAATGTTTTACCCGATAACCCTATCATTTCATCCATAGGATTACCCTCAAGCTCAAAACATAGTGTATGGAGAAAGACCATACTTGCCTTGGTTGTGCTTGTACTGCATGTGTCCGCGGCAGGTGCTGACGCCCTCGACAACTTGGAAAGAGCTATGAGAAACAATGCGCAGATACAGGAGAAGGTGTATGTGCAGACCGACAACACATGCTACTTTGTCGGCGACACTCTGTGGTACAAGGCGTTTGTGCTTAGGGCAGACGACCACAGGCCTACCGACATGAGCAAGATGCTCTATGTGGAACTGCTGTCACCAGACGGAGTTCTCGTAGAGCGCCAGCGTGTGATAGTCAGTCCCAAGGGAATGACTTGCGGGCAGTTCGTGCTGACCGACAGCCTGTATAGCGGCTATTACGAGATTAGGGCATATACCCGCTGGATGCTTAATTTCAATGTGTCGCAGAAGAGTTACACCCGCGATGACAAGCACAAGTTCTACAGCAACCAGATGGCAAAGGACTATTTCCGTGATTGGGAAGGACTCTATTCCCGGGTGCTGCCCGTGTTCAGCAAGCCCACAACAGCGGGCGACTACGACGGCAAGTATATGTACGGAAGACCAAAGCAGGAGATGGATTACGTGGAGAAACCAAGCCTGCAAGTGAGCTTCTATCCCGAGGGTGGCAATCTGGTGGAGGGAAAGGCATGCCGTATGGCATTCGAGATTTCTGACCGTGACGGACAGGCTCTCTCACTTAAAGGACAGCTCTCTGATGGCACACCGCTCACGGCTGGCTATCTTGGACGTGGCACCGTGACTTTTGTTCCAACCGGACAGAGCGCATCCTTCGAGTGGAAAGGCAAGACATGGAAGTTTGAACTGCCCAAGGTGCAACCAGTGGGCGTGGCAATGCAGTATGATGATGGGAAAGTGAAATGGGAGAGCGCAGGTGTGCAGGTTGCTGCCGTAGCCGTGACATGCCGTGGACGCTTGAGCTATTTCGAACGGACATCGCAGAACGGGGCCTCCCTTCCTGCCGACAGCCTTTCGTCGGGTGTCAACGAGCTGCTACTCCTCGACTCTGAAGCCAGGATATTGGCTTCGAGACTGTTCTTTGTCGATAAAGGCGATGCCGTGCGGCATATCAGCGTTAGTTCTGACAAACTCGACTACATGCCGTTCGAGCCTATCAATATCAGCGTTACAGGTGCCCAGCCGCACATGCCTCTGGCATTGTCTGTACGTGACAGGCGCACGGATGACACTTCGTATGATGACGGCAACATGTTTACCGAGCTGTTGCTCTGCTCCGACCTGAGAGGCTTCATCCCATCTCCGGCATACTATTTCTCGTCATCCGAGCCTTCGCGCAAGCACGACCTCGACCTGCTGCTTATGGTGCAGGGATGGAGACGCTATGAGCGTGTGCCCATGCTGCGCTACAAGCCTGAGCATACACTTACTTACGAGGGTACGGTAAACAAGATGCTGGGAGTGGACATTCTTGACATCAATGACATTGAGAGTCTCGACAGCCACGAGAGTGTTGCCGACGAGGCCATACGCCGTGCCGAGGATGCCGTGACCGAGGGAGGAGTAGATATGATGGGGCAAAGCACCGACAACTCTGTTGACGAGACCAATGCCAAGGCTGTTGACGATGCTGCCAAGGCTGAGACTACGATTGCGGACGATGATGCCGCATTGCAGATAGAGCAGACTTATCTCGGTGTCAACCATGGGAACCTGAAAAAGGAAGTGCTTGTTGAGGCAGAGCTTGTAAAGGACGGAGTCACCTGCGGGGCTGTGCAGAAGACCACTGACGGCGGACACTTCGTCTTCGAGCTGCCACCATTCTACGGCAAGGCCGCACTTTTTGTCAAGGCATACAACGAGAAGGACTCGCTGAAGAAGTCGATGGAGGCTGGCAAAGACAAGGGCAGACTCAACGAGGAGGCTTATCCCGATTTCTATGTCAAGCAAGACTTGTTCTTCCCTGTTTTCCCGCACCCTTATTCGTGGTATCAGACTCACCAGCCAGAATGGCGAAACATGATGATTGATAATGGCATCGATATGGCTGATGGCTCCAAGCTCGATGGCGACCACACGCTGTCAACAGTCAAGGTTGACGCCAAGCGACGTAGCCGCAGGGCGGTAGACTTCCGTAAGCCGGCCTTGGTGATAGACGCATACGATCTTTATAATTTAGCCACAGACAGAGGACTGTCATGGGGACTGCCGAACATGGGAACTTTCCCTCCTGTGGCATGCTTCACGGTGTATGCCAACATGAACCGTCACCGTGACTACAACGTACGCGCGCTGTTGGACAGCTCGTATGTGTTCTTCCAGAACTTCAGCTCACATCTGGCATATATCAAGAACAGGAGTAATGCGGCTGTCTTCCGTGACCTCCATCTTCGCCGTATCCAGAACTTCAGGTTCTATACCGACTTTGAGCCACGAAATGCTGACGCATGGCATACAGAGTCGCTGAACCTTGAGGATGTCACGCTCGTCTATGAGCTGCTGCCTGACGATGGTACAAGATATACATATCGTGACCGCCGCTATCTGTTCGATGGATTTGCCCGCCCTGCGGCTTTCTATTCACCCAACTACTCCAACTCCCGTCCGCAGCAGGGCGAAGACTATCGCCGCACGCTCTACTGGAACCCCAATGTCATGCCCGACGACGAAGGCAATTTCAATGTCACCGTCTACAACAACGGCAGGGAAACCAGGGTAAGGGTAAACGCGGAAGGAATAACAAGCGACGGAAAGGTCATGCTACCAACTTTCTGAATGGTAACTTGGGGCAGATAAAAGCTTTTTTTGTATTGCTGTCCGATAAAACTCTTTTTGCCCGGCTCAAAAAAGTTTTATCGGACAGCAATAATTTTCAACTGAGACCAACTTCCTGAATGACGAGTCCCTTACACACAAAAAAATCGGATGTCTCACGACAACCGATTTTCAAAAAACAAACTACTTAAAAACTAATCTACTAAAACAAATCAAAAAATATCTTATCGCGTATGTTGTTCTGCGTTTCTCTTTCTTTGTGGGTGCAAAGTTAGCGTGTTTTATTTAACTGACCAAACATTTTATATGTTATTTCGTGAATAGTTGTAAAAATACAACAAAAAACAGGATGACGGTAATCGTCATCCTGTTTTTTGTTATGTTGACTTTGCAATCAAACAGCTTACATCATGCCACCCATGCCGGGCTGGGCCATTGGAACAGCTGGCTTGTCCTCTGGCTTGTCGCAGATAAGGCACTCTGTGGTAAGGAACAGTCCTGCTATAGATGCAGCGTTCTCAAGAGCTACACGTGCAACCTTAGCCGGATCGATGATACCAGCCTTGCGCAGGTCCTCGTAAACATCTTTGCGGGCATTGTAGCCGAAGTCGCCCTCGCCCTCGCGGACCTTGTTTACTACTACAGAGCCTTCACCGCCTGCGTTTGCAACAATCTGACGCAGAGGAGCCTCTATGGCGCGCTCTACTATGTTGATACCTGTCTGCTCGTCGGCATTGTCGCCCTTCAGGTCTTTCAGTGCGTCAAGGGCACGGATGTATGTGACACCACCTCCGGCAACAACACCTTCTTCCATAGCTGCACGGGTAGCGCAGAGAGCATCGTCTACACGGTCTTTCTTCTCTTTCATCTCTACCTCGCTATTGGCACCTACGTAGAGTACTGCTACACCACCAGCCAGTTTTGCAAGACGCTCCTGCAGCTTCTCCTTGTCGTAAGAGCTCTTGGTGTTGGCAATCTCGTTCTTTATCTGGGCTACACGGTCAGCAATATTCTCCTTCAGACCCGCACCATCAACGATAGTGGTGTTGTCCTTGGAAACGGTAACCTTCTTTGCAGTACCAAGCATCTCGATGGTTGCCTGCTCGAGCTTCAGACCCTTGTCCTCGCTGATTACAACACCACCAGTAAGCACGGCGATATCCTCAAGCATAGCCTTGCGGCGGTCGCCAAAGCCTGGTGCCTTAACAGCACATATCTTCAGGCCACCACGCAGACGGTTTACAACCAATGTGGTGAGAGCCTCTGAGTCTACGTCCTCAGCGATAACGAGCAGAGGGCGTCCGCTCTCAGCTGCTGGCTGGAGGATAGGCAGGAAGTCCTTCAGATTGCTGATCTTCTTATCGTAGATGAGGATATATGGATTGTCCATTACGCACTCCATCTTCTCTGCATCGGTAACGAAATAGCCAGAGAGATAGCCACGGTCGAACTGCATACCCTCTACGACGCCGATGTTTGTATCGCGGGTCTTGCTCTCCTCAATGGTGATGACACCGTCCTTAGATACCTTGCGCATGGCATCAGCAAGCAGCTTACCAATCTCCGGGTCGTTGTTGGCAGATACCGTAGCTACCTGTTCAATCTTGTCATAGTTGTCACCGACAACCTCAGCGTGCTCCTTGATATAGTCAACGACCTTGGCAACGGCCTTGTCGATACCGCGCTTCAGATCCATTGGGTTAGCACCTGCCGTAACATTCTTAAGACCCTCGTTGACGATAGCCTGTGTAAGGATGGTGGCAGTAGTTGTGCCATCGCCGGCATCGTCGCCAGTCTTGCTGGCTACGCTCTTTACGAGCTGAGCGCCAGTGTTCTCGAACTTGTCCTCCAGCTCAACCTCCTTGGCAACGGTAACACCATCCTTGGTAATCTGGGGTGCGCCAAACTTCTTCTCTATAACAACGTTGCGTCCTTTAGGACCGAGTGTAACCTTTACGGCGTTGGCAAGCTGGTCAACACCATTCTTCAGCAATTCGCGTGCGTCAACGTCAAACTTTATATCTTTTGCCATAATGCTTATTCCTTTTTATTATTATATAAATATGTGTATTAACAAATCATTACTCTACTACAGCGAGCACATCGCTTTGGCGCATCATGAGATATTTCTCGCCGTCAAGCTCGATCTCTGTTCCGGAATATTTTCCATAGAGCACGATATCGCCCTCCTTGAGAATCATCTCCTCGTCCTTAGTGCCGTTTCCTGTGGCAACAATCTTGCCGCGCTGTGGCTTCTCTTTAGCTGTGTCAGGAATAATAATTCCACCAACTTTCTCTTCTGCTTGTGCAGGGAGTACCAGTACTCTATCTGCTAATGGTTTAATGTTCATTGTTCTTAAAGTTTTAGAATTTGTTGTCTGCCATTCCCTTTTGCCAAAACTGTGCCAAACGGGTTGTGACTGACATATTGTCACAACCCGTTCAAAATGGCATATAATAACATGAGCTTACTGCAGCGTGATGGCCATAATGCCTATGACAACGTCGCAGGACAGCGTTTTCAGCCTGAAGGCTTTCACGCGTTTCTCTGGGTTAAGGTTCATGCAGAGTATCTGGGCCGCCCCCGAGGGGATTGTGTTCTGCTCTGCCGTGCGCAGCTTAGTGGCTATTATGCCCTGCCGTTGCAGTTCGGTGTACAAGTCGCGGCTTATGGTGCCGCTGCCGAGGTGTACACGGTAGGGGCGGGGAGAGATTGCCGTGAAGGCGAGGCCGTCAATGTAGTAGTCCTGTTCTATCGGACACCAGTTGTCGGGATTGCGCAGCCTTAGCGTGTCGCAAGTGCCGTCGGAGTATATGGCCATGACGATGCCGTTGTCTATGCGGCTCTGCATGTTGTTTGTGCTGCCAGCCATGAGCAGCCATGCCTTTGATGCCTTACCCTTGGCCTTGATGTCTATGCTGTCGGGGTAGTTGTCCCATAGTGAGGTGTATGCGATGTTGTGTCCCGTTGTTGGTGATGCGAAAGTGACACCCTGGCGTGTATCGAAGATACCGTCTGTTATTGTGGCCCTGTATGCGGAGTCGCTTATCTCAGCCGTTTTCTGAGGAAGACACCATTCGCCGATGCCCTGTACGGGTATCTGCAGTGTGGTGTAAGGCGGACGGGGTGACAAGTATTGATTCTTGAATATATCGTCAACGTTGGAGTTGAATGCTATTGGCAGATGTCTCTCCCGTTTACCTGCTGTTGGCTCCATGTTGTCTATGCCCCAGCCGTATGCGTTGCACAGTGTGTCAGTTGCCGTCCTGAGTGCCGTCTCGACCGGTTTCCATTGGCTTGCCAGCCAGTCATCGTCTGCTGTCAGTACCTGATGCTGTTTGCCGTTGCCCCTAATCTCGGCAAACTGTCCGTCGCCGAGGCTTATTCTCCATACAATGGTCAAAGGTTGCGCAAACTTCTGTGTTACGCTAAGTATGCGCTTGCCATTCCGCCTGGTGTAGGTATAAGTAATATAAGGAGTGGAGATGGAGGCGCTGTCCCAATGGCTGGGAAATCCCGGCTGAAGGATGCACCTTCCGTTCATGGCGTCGGGACGTATGCCAAACAGTCCGTTTACGATGGCACGTGATGATATGCCCACGTTGTCACCGAAGTCACGGTAGGCTTCAGACCTCGCCTTGTCGTAGTAGCTTATCTGTCCGAAGTTGCCGGGGCTTGCTCCAAGGAACATACCGTCGAGGATGTCGCTTTTCAGCAGTGCGAAGCCTTCGTCATTGCGGCCTGCCTGGAAGAAGGCCAGTGCCATGTTCATAACCTCCTCGTGGGCAACATTGTTGGTGCTCCAGTCGTAAGGCATCCAGTTGGTTGTCGCTATGGTATGTCCGACTATAGCCCCGCCGTCGGCCCTAACGGGAATATGCGGCAACTTGTCGATGACATACTGTGTAGACAGCCATGCCTGCCTGTCGGTAGTCACGCCGCAGTCTATCGGAGTATAGATTGACCACAGTGCGGCACTTCTG
Organism: Prevotella sp. P3-122; assembly: GCF_002251365.1. GTDB lineage: Bacteria > Bacteroidota > Bacteroidia > Bacteroidales > Bacteroidaceae > Prevotella. The sequence continues at coordinate 37,539 of NZ_NPJH01000015.1, read as the reverse complement.
TGCAGCCTGCCTGTCCCCATAAGGTCCTCAAACTCTGCCCAGTGCCCTTCCTTGTCTATCCACAATCTGCTATTCATAGCTTCCCTTATGGCCTCGGCCTCAGTCCTGAATGGCGTTGGGTCTTCGCCAAGTATCTCTGCCATGCGTGCTGCCATCAGATTGCAGCGGTAGTTGTAGGCCGAGCTGTGGGTCACGGCACCGCCGTTATACCATAGTGCGTCGCTTGCCCATATACAGCAGTACGCGTCGTAGAGATGGTCGCCGTCGGGGTCGAAATTCCTCTTTTCCCATGCAAGGTGACTTTTTACGACACTCCACATGCGTCTCATAAAAACAGTGTCCGCATTATGGCAAAAGTGCGTCATCAGCTCGTCCATGTAGTTGAGGTTCATGTCGTAGTGGTGCATCTTTCTGTTGTCATTGGGGTTGCGGCAAATATATCCGTTGGAGTACATTTGTGTGCCCCATTTCTTCTGTGCTCTTGCCATGTTCATTGCAGTGTCCTGTGTGGGGTGGGGGTAGATGGGAAGAACATCTGTCACCTGGCTCTTGGCGTATGCGTCGAAGTGGCTTTCTGCCCTGTCGTTCCATCCCAGCACGTCAGCAACGTATGCTGCCCGCCACCCAGCCAGCGGCATGCGCCAGCCTATGCATCCGTGTAGCCATGTCTCGCCATCCCACAACCCGTCGGCTGCTGCCACGAGATTAGAGGCGAGGGTGTTGATGAACTCATCGGGAGTATGGAAAGCCAGTGTGGAGGTCAGTCTCAGTGTTGCCTCCATCTGACTGTCGAAATACTCCTTGCATGAACCCTCTCCGCACTCAGCCTTGATTTTTCCCGCATTCTCTATGACGAAAGTGGCTTGTCCGGAAGTCCCGTTCAGGGTTATGCTTTGTTTTTCAAAATCTTGTGCAGACGCATTATCCTTCGGGTCGTAGCTCTCTCGTGGTTCCATGCCGAGGTCTCCCTCTCGCTTCATGCCCATACGCTTTGTTGGTACAGTCTGGATGGTGACAGATAGATGGCTGCTGAAGCCGCTGCATGCCAAGCTGAAGAGACCAGCCTCGCGGTCTTGGGCTGCAATGGCCGTAATGGTTATCTCTCCGCCATTCCAACTCTGGTCGGTCATCTTATATCTCCTAATGCCGCCCTTGTAACGTGCCTCGCACCATGAAGTGCTGTCTAACCTTGTCGTTGTGCCATTCACCGTAACCATGAATGATATGTTGCGGTTGTGGCGTTTGTCGTAAGTGGCAAACACCGGGCGGTCGCTTGTCTCAAGGCGGTAAAGGGTGTGCGTGCCATATAGGGCACGTGTATATCTGTTGTTGCCATTGACGCATACTATCTCCCCGTTGTCGGGATGGTAGTTCATGGTTCTATACGCCTTTTCCTGTGCCCAACTCGATGCTGTAAGCAATAGTGTGAGGATAAAAAAAACTGTTTGTCTCATCTCATGTAGTTTGTTTTTGCAAAGTTAATGAATGGTTTTTGAAAGACAAAGGAAAATTGATAAAAACCTCTCGATTGCAATCCTCATAGCAGATATCTGCGTTATGAGGGGGAGTTCTCTCCTAAGGAGAGTGGCATAGCAACAGAGCACAAACGAAGCTTGAATATATTAAAAAGGGGGCATCATACGTTTCGGGTGCTTATCGCTTATTGTTGCGTGGTCTGTATATAATGTTTGCATTGCTGATAAGGTTAATAACCTTACGGCCTTAAGGTTATTAACCTTACAGCCTTAAGGTTATTAACCTTGTCAATGGTGCATCTATATTCTTAGGCCATGACAAACATTTAAGACCCTCTTTAAACATAATAAGCTATAAGACATCACCCCATATTTTGGATGAGCCTAAAAAAGTGCATAAAAACTTGTTTGTTATTCGGGAAAATATTATATTTGCATCATGGAATCCCAAGATATACGATATCAAGAGACGGCCATTGACTTAATAGCTAATTAAAAAGTGGAAATCATGAAAATCGGTATTCCAAAAGAAATCAAGAACAACGAGAACCGCGTGGGAATGACCCCAGCGGGAGTAGCAGAATTAGTTCGTCACGGGCATACTGTCGCCGTTCAGCATACTGCGGGCATAGGGAGCGGATTTGCTGATAGTGAGTACGAGGCTGTTGGTGCTACCATCTTGCCCGGCATAGCCGATGTCTATGCCTTTGCCGACATGATAGTGAAGGTGAAGGAGCCTATCGAGCCGGAGTATGAGCTGATACGCCATGGCCAGACGCTGTTTACCTATTTCCATCTTGCTTGCGACCGGCCTCTGACCGACGCCATGCTGAAGAGCGGAGCCGTGTGCATAGCCTACGAGACAGTGCAGACAGCCGACGGGGCCTTGCCTTTGCTCGTCCCGATGAGCGAGGTGGCAGGAAGAATGGCAACCATTAACGGAGCCTATTATTTGCAGAAGACCAAGGGGGGCATGGGCAAGCTGCTGTGTGGCGTGCCTGGAGTGAAACCCGCAAAGGTTCTGGTGCTTGGTGGCGGTACCGTAGGACAGGCTGCCGCAAGAGTGGCTGCCGGCATGGGAGCAAATGTTGTCATAGCTGATGTGTCATTGAAGCGTCTGCGCGAGCTGTCCATCTCTATGCCTTCGAATGTCGACACGCTCTATTCGTCGGCCCACAACATTATCCGCGAGTTGCCCGATACGGATATCGTAATAGGTTCTGTGCTTATTCCTGGCGACAAGACACCACATCTCATTACGCGTGACATGCTGAAGATTATGCAGCCCGGTTCGGTGCTGGTCGATGTTGCCATAGACCAGGGTGGATGCTTCGAGACATCAAGACCGACCACACATAGCGAGCCTGTATATGAAGTTGACGGCATAGTACATTATGCTGTCGCTAACATACCGGGAGCTGTGCCTAACACTTCCACTATCGCCCTTACCAATGCTACGTTGCGATATGCCGTAGAACTGGCGGACAAGGGATGGCAAAGGGCTTGCCGTGAGGATGCGGCACTAAGGGCCGGACTCAACGTTGTGGAAGGCAAGATTGCATATAAGGCCGTGGCTGATGTGTTCGGCTTGGAATATGTCGAGCCAGAGCTGTAACAAACAAATATAGTATTATGGATTTTATAGAATTATGCAAGCGGAGGTTCTCCGCACGTAAGTTTACTGCTGAGGCCGTGTCTCCGGACGATTTGCAATATGTGCTTGAGGCTGTCAGGCTGGCCCCATCGGCCTGCAACAGGCAGCCTTGGAAGTTTGTCGTCATTCAGAGCGATGAGGCAAAGGCAAAGATTCAGCAATGTTATGACCGCGAATGGTTCATGTCTGCTCCACTGTATATACTCTGCATGAGGGATAAAGAGCGTAATTGGGTGAGAGGAGACGGCAAGCAACACGGCGACATAGATGTGGCCATAGCTGTTGAGCACTTGTGCTTGGCAGCCGCCGACAAGGGGCTTGGCACTTGCTGGGTGTGCAACTATGATGTCAGCAAGGTGCAATCGCTTTTCGCCCGTGACGGATATGAGGCTGTCGCCATAATACCCTTGGGACATATAGCGGCTGACTGCCCGCATGGCGAGAAGATTCGTAAGAGTGCCGATGACATAATAGAATATGTATGATGCCATGGTGACAGGAAAAAGACTGCTGATGGTGCTGTATACAGCATTGTCCATTGGTTGCCTGTTGCCGTTGTACGCTGCCGATGGGGTACTGCTCCATAGGCAGCGTTCTTTTCGCAATAACGTTCCGCCCGGCAACTATAGTGGCATTGCCTGGCTTGGAGAAGACCGCTACGCTGTGGTCAGCGACAAGTCAGATGCTGAGGGATTCTTCGTGTTCTCTATTGCCATAGACTCCATTAATGGCGACATACAGAATGTACGCAACCTTGGGTTTGTGGAGTATGCAAGGGACAACCGGGACATTGAAGGTATAGCATTGGTACCGCAACGGCAAATGGTGGTAATAAGTGGTGAGGCTGACAACCGCATACGGGCATACTCTGTTGGGGGAGGCGCTGTAGACATAGATATTCCTCAGGCGGCAGTCCATTCCGCGCTGCCTGCCAATGGAGGTTTGGAGTCTCTGTCGTATAATGCTGTTACCGGAAGAATGTGGACATGCAACGAGACGGGACCTGTAAGGATGGCGGAATACGATACTCTGTTCTCAATCAAGGGAATTTATGATTATCCACTTGACGCACCGCTGAAGGAAGAGGCCAAAGCAGCACATTACGCTCATGGCGTAAGCGAGATATGCGCTGATGACGATGGTACACTACTTGTGATGGAAAGAGAGTTCTTTGTTCCTAAGCGCAAGATAGGAGCGTCAGTAAACTGCAAGTTGTTCAGGTTCTCGCCTTCTGGTGGAGGCAAGCAACTGTTGGGGCAATGGAAGTCACGCTTGAACCTTCTTAAGCGAAACATTGCCAACTACGAGGGCATGTGCTTCGGGCCGCGCCTCGCAGATGGCAGAAGAGTCGTCGTTATGGTGGCCGACTCACAGGGGCAATATAAAGGCGTGATGAAAGACTGGTTCCGCACGGCAGTCATACAGTAAATATGATGTAAATAAATAAGCTACAAAATTGTTGTAAGATAAAAGTTTTTCCTTACCTTTTGAAAATAATCACCACCTTCATGCCTAACATCCTTGCATAAGGCACCAGTTTCAATGACATTCTATTAATAATTCATAAACAAAAGAATTTTTCCATCTATTCTTTTCATATTTACATCAATATGCCATAACTTTGCAACCAAATACATAACATATTATTCATTTAAACATCTACGATTATGCCACAGACTCCAATGACAATCCGTATCGATAGCCAGCAGAAAGCAAAGTTCGACAGCCTCTGCGAGCAGTTTGGAATGAGTGCCAACACCGCCATCAACATCTTCGTGCGCCAAGTCATCCGCCTCCGCCGTATCCCCTTCATCATTTCCGCAACCGAAAGCGATGAAGACATTCGTGCCAAGGCAATCGAAGCATTCCAAAGCTTGAGAAAAGAAGCAGAAACGAGCGTGGATCCTGAAATGACTCTTGAAGAAATTAACGCTGAAATCAATGCCGTAAGGGAAGCAAAGGGTTAATGGGTTAAGAGTTTAAAAGTTTAAGGGGTTAAAAGGTTAATGGGTTAAATTGAAGGGTTATGGATAAACGAACTTTCAGCTTTGAATCTTTAGATGCTTATAGAGTAGCACGTAGATTGGTTTGCGAAGTATATGAGTTACAAAAGAGGTTTCCCGTTGAAGAAAGATATGCATTGTGTGACCAAATACGTAGAGCTGTTATATCCGTAACCAGTAATATTGCAGAAGGAAGCGGTCGTAAATCATATAAGGAGAAGATACATTTTATAGAAATATCATTCGGAAGCCTTACTGAGACTTTTTCCCAACTTATAAATGCTCAAGACCTTGGGTATCTTTCAGAAAATGATGTCGAAAACATACGTCCCTTATTCAATCATGTTGCCGCTCTTTTATCCAACCTAAAGAAAAGATATGAAAGAGAATCCTCAAAACCTTAACCCTTTCACCCTTTCACCCTTTCACCCTTTCACCCTTTCACCTTAAGCATTTCCCCGTCACGCCGAAGGTTGTGACACCGTCTCAAATCATTGCCATTATCGAAGAACGATAATCCGCAATGCGAGGAAACAACCCCTCGCAATGCGTCTCCACTCCACCCATGACATTCGGTATGCCACGGGTACCAGTTGCTCAACTTTCGCAAGAAAGGAAAACAGTTGGTAGTTAAGGAGTCAAGCCAAATGTCGTTGCGCTTATATCCAATGCTCCAAACTAATGGCTTAATTCCCAGCGACCAACGGGAGCAATAACTCCTTAACACCCTATACAGTAAACTGTTAGTCTTATGGCTTACGTCCGCGGCCATTTGCCGCGTTTCTCCCTCCTTTGTCTTTCGGTCGCTTGTTGTCGTTGTTGAAGTTGGGATTGAAGGACTTTCTCTTGGTTGGCTGCTGCCGCCATTGTCCATCCTGTCGCTTCTGCTTCCTGTAATCTTTTACGTAAGGCTTGGGCATACCCTCGTACAGTTGTTCTATGAGGTCGGCTCTGCCTATGCGTCTGAGCTCGTTCTCTATGGAGGCTCTCTCCTCAGGCTTGTACCAGAAGAAGAACTGCCTCTGTGCCAGCTTCTCACGTGGTGTCTTCGCGCTCGTAACAGGTTCCAGCGTATATGGGTCGTAGCCTGTATACCAAGTCTCCGTGCTGATGGTCATGGGCGTGGGAGTGAAGTCCTGCACCTGCTCAAGATGGAAGTCGAGTTTCTTGGTTATTACGGCAAGTTCTGCCATGTCTTCCTCAGCGCAACCGGGGTGTGAGCTGATGAAATATGGAATAATCTGCTGGTTTAGCCCTTCCTCGCTGTTTATCCTGTCGAAAATCCGCTTGAAGTCGCCAAACTGGCTGAATGGCGGCTTGCGCATGAGGTTCAGCACCTTGTCGCTCGTATGCTCGGGTGCCACCTTCAGCCGTCCGCTGACATGCCGTGCGATAAGTTCTCTGGTATACTCGCGTGCCGCACGGTTGGTGTTCTCGTCCTTGCTCTTATGCAGGAGCAGGTCGTAGCGAACGCCGCTGCCTATGAAGCTCTTCTTTATTCCCGGCAGGGAGTCTACTGCGCGATAGAGTTCCAGCAGCTTTGTGTGGTCGGTATTGAGGTTGGGACATATCTGCGGGTGTATGCACGATGGACGTTTGCATTTCTCGCAAGCCTTTTTGTTGCGTCCGCACATGCCATACATGTTTGCCGACGGGCCGCCGAGGTCGGAGAGATAGCCCTTGAAGTCGTCCATCCCAATTACTTGTCTGACCTCACGCAGGATGCTCTCCTTCGAGCGGCATGTGATGAACTTTCCCTGATGGGCGGAGATTGTGCAGAATGCGCATCCTCCGAAACATCCGCGGTGGATATTCACCGAGTGCTTGATCATGTCGTAAGCCGGAATGCGCTTCCCCTTGTATTTGGGGTGGGGGAGTCTGGTGTATGGCAGGTCAAAGGAGGCGTCCAGCTCCTCGGTAGTCATCGGCGGATAGGGTGGATTTACCACGGCGTACTTGCCGTCGACAGCCTGCAGCAACCTCTGTGCGTGCATCTTGTTCGACTCCTCCTCTATATGCCTGATGTTCTCGGCCTGTGCCCTGCGGTCGTGTAAGCATGTCTCATGTGGATGCAGTACGATATCGTCGTCGCCAATGCCTCCGGGTATGTTCTCCTTGCGGCATAGGAATACAGTTTGTGGAATGTCGGTAACAGCCCTGATGCCCTCGCCGTCTTGCAGACGGTTGCTCAGCTCCAGTACCGGTTTCTCGCCCATACCATATATAATAAGGTCGGCTCCTGAGTCGCAAAGTATGCACTTACGGAGCTTGTCCTGCCAGTAGTCGTAATGCGTAAGCCTGCGCATGGATGCCTCAATGCCACCGAGCACAACAGGTGTGTCGGGGTACAGGCTTTTCAGTATCTGGCTGTATACTATTGTCGGATATTCGGGCCTGCAGTCGTGTCGGCCATCAGGACTGTATGCATCCTCGCTTCGCAGTCTCTTGTTGGCTGTATATTTGTTGACCATAGAGTCCATGCATCCTGGTGCAATGCCAAAGAAAAGCCGCGGCTTGCCCAGCTTGCGGAAGTCACGGTAGTCGCCGTGCCAGTCTGGCTGTGGAACAATGGCCACTTTGTAGCCTGCAGCCTCAAGGGTGCGGCCTATAACGGCAGCTCCGAATGAGGGGTGGTCGATATAGGCATCGCCAGAGAACAGAATGACATCCAGCTCATCCCATCCCCTAAGCTCGCATTCTTTCTTCGTTGTCGGAAGAAAATCGGATAGTCTGTATTGTTTTTCCAAAAATGATGATGTTTATTATTTATGTTGAGGAGTTATGTAGAGGAGTTATGATGAGGAGTTATGATGAGGAGTTATAGTGAGCCAATAGCTTTTCGCTCTGTTTTTATGGATTGAACATATGGCTTTCTAACTCCTTTCTAACTCCTTTCTAACTCCCTTCTAACTCCTTTCTAACTCCCTTCTAACTCCCTCTTAACTCCTTTCTAACTCCCTATTAAGGTTCTTGCTGTCCCAGTCGATATATAGCATTATGAGCTTGTGAAGTCCAAATGCTTTCATATTAGTATTGTAGATGACGTCAAGGCAGAGGTCAAGTAGAGCTTTGTCCTGTCCGCTCTCTGATTCGAGCATGGACCTTATGTTGAATTTCAGCTTGTCGAGAACGTCTTCGTCTACTATGCCGTTACTGTCTATTAGCCCTTGCAGAAGGGAGTACTTCCTGATGGTCTCAAGATGTTGGTCGCTGACCTCAATTGTCCGCGTTCCTGATTGGTTTGCCTGAATCTTATACATGGTTGTGAAGTGTTTTTTTGTTTATTTGTTGTTGGTATATGTCTTTGGTAGCAATGTGTGTACGGCCCTTTACGGTCTCACATCAGATAGCTTAGGATGGCAGTCATTATGGCGGCGCGCATATCGGGCTCTGTGATGCACTCGAATGGGAAGCCCAATAAGAACGTTGCTTGTCCGTCTCCCTTGAATGCTACTCCTGCGCTGCTGCCATCGGAGTATTGGGCAGGGCATATAGCCCCATCCATGGGAGCGAGTACGTCGCAACGTGTGGAGGCATAGTGTGAGGCGTTTAAGGTTCGGAAGAAATCGAACGAAAGCCCCATGCCGTTTACGCCTGCCAGAGAGTCGGTCCTCAATGCGCCCTGCATGTTTGCCTTGAATGTTTTTCCCATCCACAGCCTTTCGTCTTCTGCTGTCATGTCTGAGCCGCAGTAGGCTCCGCTGACGAACAGCCGACCATTATGTTGCAGATATGAGGAAATGGCATTGCGAAGTGTCGAGGGGAATGTCTTGTAGAACGTGGGATTGTAGACATCATATTTCTGTAGTCCCATGATGATGTCCACGCAGTCGTAGTTGCGCATGTCTACACGCCCCGTCTGTACAGCCTCCACAGATGAGCTGGCAATGTTGTAGCGTCTGGCTGCCGCTATTGCTTCCGCATGAGTGGTGACATAGTTGAATGTGTTGCCGGCTACGAACTTCCCAGCCATCTCGTCACCGCAGTAGCCGAGACCGCCAGGACCCGTGACGCCCATTCGTGACTTGTTAAAACATAACTGTCTTCCGTTCCATCCTGCTGTAAGTCCGTAGCTTACGCCTGGGTCGGCATCAATGTCGAATCCCTGTGCCGAAGCGTTGTCTATCACAGCAGGTGTAGAGAGGCGCGTGAAGCCGTTTACTATAAGAACGGTCTTGTCAGCCCCGGGCTCGACTCTGGCCGAGAGGGTTTCTGACGGGAAACTTTCGCCACCCCTGTTTACTGCCGTCACTCGGAAGTTATAGGTCACCCCAGGCTCAAGCTCCAGGGTGTAGGATGTTCCCTTGACATTGGTTCCATTATCGAAGCCGCCTGTACCTGCCGACACATATATATTATATGATGTAGGAACAGCAGTCGGTTCAAGAGGGTCGTTCTCTGGCGCCCATGTGAGCCGCGCTTTGCTGCCGTCCTCAATTCTTACGGAGAAGCTATGGGGCTTGAGTGGCTGAACAATATACGGAGTGCCGTGCATGTTGTTGACGAAGCGCAGAATGGTCTTGTACAGTGAGCGTGCCATGGTGAATTGAAAGTTCGGGTCACAGCCGAGCTTCATGTCGGGAAAACTCTGATGCGATAGCGTCTCGATGATGGCCGATGGCACTTCAGGCAGGCGTGTCTCGCTGTAGTTGCGGTCCCACAGGTATCGTCTGTTCCACTTGCCGTACTTGAATGAGATGTCACGCATCAGTCCAGAGAGCAGTTCTTCTGCAAAGTCCTTTGACGACAGTCGTGAGATGCCGGAGTTGAGCCTGCCGTCGTTGAAGTCGGTAGTACAGATAGCCAATGAGCCTACAAGCCCCTTGCCGTCGCGTTCGAAGCCCGCATCGCTATGGATGGCCAAGGACATCTCGATGGGCACTTTCAGACCGTCCAGTGCGGGCACGTATGGTGAGCCTCCCGCAATCCAGTTCGACATCTTTGAGCGGGCATTTATGTCATCAGTATAGTCGTCGGTGCCATTTTTGCCGTTGTATACAGATGTTGGAGCACCTGCCCATTGCGCATAGTACCTCGCACCTTCGAGCGCACGAGGATATCCGCTAATGGTACCACCGCGCTCTATATTTCCCATACCTCCACCGAACCTTACGGCATCTGCGGTCACAACTCCTCGCTTACGGCTTTGGTTGGACAGGGTCACACAGTTGTATATACTGGAGCCTTTGTCAAATTCAAAAGTCCCAAGGTACACCCATGTGCCTCCGCCCATCTTCTGGTTTACGGTAAAGACAGTCTGCTGTCCTTTGTGGTGAACAGTATATTGTGCATCATCAATGCTATTTTCCATGGTCTGATAGCTCACATATACTGCGTAGCGGCCTTCCTCCTTGAAAAATGGTTGCCAAATGGCAGCTGCCTTGTCGGCCTTGCGTGTTGCGGCGATAGTCCGGGCGGAACCCATAGCGAAGGCGTTCTCTCCGTTGCGCATTACTCCTCCTTGCCATCCAAATCCCCGTTTACCGGTTGTTGTCCACGGCTTGCCATCGCTATGCTCGGAGTAGAACGACTTGCCATTAGGCAGACATCCGTCGTTGTCTACGATAATCTCTTCCGACTGCCAGTCGCGCTCGCGTGGAGTGAAGACATTGGCACCGGCATTCTCAAGCATAGGTATGAGGAATGGCACCACTATGGTCTGTGTGAAAAGGTCTTCGGTTGTGCCGAAGAGGTTTGGTCGCTGCCATTTCCAGAACCCTTTTTTCTGGTCGTAGTATCGTCCATGGCTTGCCCATAGAGAAAGATGCCTGTTGGCCAGTCCGTGGGTGATGCGGTTGGGACGTGAGATGTTCCATGTCCACGGCTTCCCATTGTAGTCTATGTCCTCCCAAAGCCCTCCAATGGCATAATCTTTGGTCTTTCTGGGAATATACTCCTCAAGCGGCAGGCCATTGAGCATGATGGTCAGCTTGTATTTGCTGTATTGCTTAGGCAGGCTCTTCCTCATCTTCTTGTAAGTCTTGCTTACGGTCTTCTCATTTATTTCCTGCTGTGCAAGGTTCTCGTCTGCCACCATGGTCACGGTGCGACTTGTCTTGTCTACGGTAAATTCAAGATTGTCCGTTTGGGCAAACATGGACTTTGCTGATATCACAAGTAGCAGTATCAGCATACAGCGCAACAGTGATGACGGCAGCAATGTATAGATGAATGATGAGCCAGTATAATTTTGTTGTGTCTGAAACTCGCAGTTTGTCATCAACTTATACTTCTCCTATACTAAACAGTTCAGGGTGCTTACCCTTGTAGTCCTTGAAATAGAGCTTTATTTCCCTCATTTCCTTTTCCAGGTCTCCTGATGGAATAAAGCTGTGAGTACACTCTATTAGTTTTTTTTCATAGTCGACACCATAAAGCAGAACGGGTATGCGTGCCTTGACGGCAATAAAATAGAATCCCTTCTTCCATTCTGGGTTCAGCGACCTTGTACCCTCGGGTGTGATGCAGAGCTTGAAGGAGTCTCGTTCCTTAGCCTGTTCTGCGAGGATGTCGGTCATGCTACTGTGTTTCGAGCGCCACACAGGTATGCCTCCCATAGCCTTGAAGATTGGACCAAGGGGCCAGAAGAACCATTCCTTTTTCATAAGGAAGTTGGTCTTTATGCCTTCAGCGTGGGCATAGAGCTGTCCCAGGATGAAGTCCCAGTTGCTGGTGTGTGGAGCAAGGCAGATGATGTATTTGTCTGGATGAACGACAGTGATGTTTTTCTTCCATCCCATCATCCTGTAAAGAATGAAACGGCAAAAACTTCCTATCATTGCAGTTATCCCATAGCATTGATCTGATCGATGATTTCTGTAGCCTGCTTTGTGAAATCAACTTTCAGTTTGGTGAAATATGTCTTCTGTGGCAATCCTGGCTCAGGATGCGAAATTCTTCTTATGAAGTCGTCGTGAACAACTATTATTGACGTAAGTATTCCGTTGACGGTATCCTCGTCCTTCTCACTTCCATACAATGATGCAGCTATACACTCGGCGAAGAGGTCAGCGCATACAATGTTGATGTCCTGTTTAAGTTTTCTCTTGTTTGCCATAATGTAACGAAATGGTTAAATAACACCCCAAAGATATGAAAAAAAAAGCAAAGTTTGCATATTGCGAGAAAAAAAATATCGAAATCGAAGATTTTCCTTTAATATTTCGTGGAAAAGCAGTATTTTTGCATCAGAAAATCACGTTTTCAACTATTTATATATTTAAAGAAATGAAAAAGAGTCTTTTGCAGAGAGAAAGGGCTGCTTACCAGCCAAAGCTGCCAAAGGGCCTTCAGGGAGCCGTAAAGGTTAAGGAAGGCGAACCAACACAGAGTGTTGGCGATCAGGAAGAAATCAAGAAAATGTTCCCTAACACCTATGGAATGCCTCTCATAGAGTTTGTTCCGGGAGAGGCTAATGTTGACAGAAAGATGAATGTCGGCGTTATCCTTTCTGGTGGTCAGGCACCTGGTGGTCACAATGTCATCTGTGGTATCTTTGATGCAGTAAAGAAGATTAATCCGGCAAATAAGCTGTATGGCTTTATCCTTGGTCCTGGTGGACTTGTAGACCATAACTACATGGAACTTACAGCAGATATAATCGACGAGTATCGCAACACGGGCGGTTTCGACATGATTGGTTCCGGACGTACCAAGCTTGAGAAGGTTGACCAGTTTGAGAAGGGTCTTGAAATTATCCGTGAGCTTGACATCCAGGCTGTTGTAATCATTGGTGGTGACGACTCCAATACCAACGCATGTGTGCTTGCTGAATACTATGCAGCCAAGAACTATGGCGTGCAGGTTATCGGATGCCCGAAGACAATCGACGGCGACTTGAAGAACGACCAGATAGAGACCAGCTTCGGTTTTGATACTGCCACAAAGACATATGCAGAGCTTATCGGCAATATCGAGCGCGACTGCAATTCCGCACGCAAGTACTGGCACTTCATCAAGCTTATGGGCCGCTCTGCATCACACATCGCACTTGAGTGTGCTTTGCAGTGCCAGCCAAACATCTGTATTATTTCTGAGGAGGTAGAGAAGAAGGATATGTCCCTCAACCAGATTGTTGAGCAGATAGCCTCTGCTGTGGCTGACCGTGCCACACGCGGTGACAACTTCGGTGTAGTACTTATCCCAGAGGGACTTATCGAGTTTATTCCTTCTATCGGTCGCCTCATTGATGAGCTTAATGACCTGCTCGCAGAGCACGGAGCAGACTATAAGGACCTTGACAAGGCTGCACAGCGCGAGTATATCCTTGCCCATCTGAGCAAGGAGAATGCCGAGACATTCGCCACTCTGCCAGAGGGTGTTGCCCGTCAGCTCTCTCTTGACCGTGACCCACATGGAAACGTTCAGGTATCGCTCATCGAGACAGAGAAACTCCTCTCTGACATGGTGGATGCCAAGCTTGCTGAATGGAAGAAGGAAGGTAAGTTCGTTGGCAAGTTTGCTGCCCTGCATCACTTCTTCGGCTACGAGGGACGCTGCGCTGCTCCTTCTAACTTCGATGCAGACTACTGCTATGCACTGGGCGTTAGTGCCGCACAGCTCATCGCAAACGGCAAGACTGGTTACATGGCTATTGTTAAGAACACTACCGCTGGTACTGACGACTGGAAAGCAGGAGGTGTGCCAATAACCATGATGATGAACATGGAGCGCCGCAACGGTGAGATGAAGCCTGTTATCCGTAAGGCTCTCGTTGAGCTCGAGGGCAAACCATTCAAGAAGTTCGTTGAGAAGAGAGATGAATGGGCACGCGAGACATGCTTCGTTTATCCTGGCCCAATTCAGTACTGGGGACCTGCATCTGTTTGCGACCGCACAACACGCACTCTTGCTCTTGAGCAGGAAGACAAGTAATAATTGCTAAGCAATACTCTAAGCCGGGAGAATGGGGCTCCTCAGAATATTCTCTGAGGAAACCTTATTCTCTCGGCAGTTAGTGTGAAGACTTAACATATACACATATATTTATATAGGCTTCTGCACAAGTGATTGCTGAAGACGCCAATTTTGATTAAAAATTAAAAATAGAACGACAGACAATGACCGGCAAACGAACGACAGGCAAGAGAAGAAGCACTTCGACACCGAGGGGCCGCCGTCGCAATGTTGCCCAATCACATCGCGCCCCTTTTTTTCTCAAATGGCTTAACCGCTATCCTAGATGGACATGGTGGGTAGGTGGAATCGGCATAGCTTTGCTATATATCTGGGTGTTCTATTATTTTTTCGTAAGTCCAACAGGATTCAGATGGCGTGCGTTGTATGGAGACGCCAAGTACCCTGACGGTTACGAGATACATGGTATTGATATCTCACACTATCAGGGAAAGATAGACTGGGACATGCTTCAGGGCAATGCTATGATTGAGGGCTGTCCATTGCGCTTCATCATTATCAAGTCTACGGAAGGCTCTACACGGGTAGACCCGAAATTCAAGGACAATTTCTATCAGGCAAGGGAGTATGGCTTCATACGTGGTGCCTACCATTTCTGGAGCAACAAATCATCAGCAAGGGCACAGGCGTATCACTTCTTGCGGCAAGTCCACCTTGAGGATGGCGACCTGCCCCCTGTACTTGATATTGAGCATATGCCCAAAGACAAGACTGTTGAGGACTTCCAGAGAGACGTGCTCACTTGGTTGCATATAGTTGAGGACCGTTACCACGTGAAGCCTATCATCTATACCTATTATAAATTCAAGGAGCAGTATCTCAGTGCTCCTGTCTTCGATGACTATCCTTATTGGATAGCCCACTATTATGTTGACAAGGTGGAGTATAAGGGCAAGTGGAAATTCTGGCAGCATACCGATGCCGGCAAGCTTCCCGGTATCAAGGGGTACGTGGATTTCAATATATACAACGGCTCCTATTACGACCTCAAGATGCTTACCATCGGGGCAGACAAGGAGTAGGGCAGGGGATGCCGTTGCACCCTCGTCCGTAATGCCCTGCTCTGTCTATATCAGTCGCCTTAGTGCTGCAAGCAATTCCTGATTCTCCGTCTTTGAGCCTATTGTTATTCTCAGGCAGTTGTTGCAGAGAGCGACACGTGTGCGATTTCTAACTATAATGCCTTTTTCAACAAGGTAGTCGTATATGCCCTGGGCATCAGTCATTTTGGCCAGAAAGAAGTTGGAGTCTGACGGATAAACTTTCTCGCATATAGGCAGTTCGGTGAAAGCCGCCATCATCCTTCCCCGTTCCTGAAGCAATACGGTAACCCATTTCTCAACGTCAATCTTTGCCCTAAGTGCTTCCTTGGCTTTCTGCTGTGTAAGGAGGTTGATGTTGTATGGGTATTTCACTTTGTTGAACAATGCAATGATGTCTTTTGACGCGTAGGCCATACCGAGCCTTATGGCGGCACACCCCCATGCCTTGCTCATGGTGTTGAGGACTATTATGTTTGGCCATTCCTCAAGGTCGAGCCTGAATGGCCTCTCGCTTGAGAAGTCGCTGTACGCCTCGTCTATTACCACTATGCCATTGAAGTTGCTGAGCACCTTCTCAATCTGCTTCCTGTCAAGATTGTTGCCTGTAGGATTGTTTGGCGAGCATATCCAAACAATCTTTGTATGCTTGTCGCAGGCAGCGAGAAGCTTGTCTGCGTTTAGGCTATAGCCCTCGCCGAGCTCCACTGGGCGGTATTCCACATTGTTTATGTCGGCACATACCCTGTACATGCCGTAAGTAGGCTCTATGGCCACCACGTTGTCCTTTCCCGGCTCGCAGAAGATGCGGTAGGGCAGGTCTATGGCCTCGTCGCTGCCATTGCCAAGGAATATGTTCTCAGCCGGTACTCTCTTGATTGTCGCAAGTTCTTCCTTCAGCTCCGCTTGCAATGGGTCGGGGTAACGGTTGAAGGGCTTGTTGTATGGGTTCTCGTTGGCATCAAGGAACACGGTGGCAGTATGCCCGCTATATTCGTTACGTGCAGAACTATAGGGTGACAGGGCTTTGATGTTTGGCCTGACGATATTATCTAAGTCGAACGTTGTCATTTTTCTTGTTGCTATTGCCGTAGGCGTTTTTTGCTACAGTTAAAATCTATTGTTCATTCATCCTTACTCTCATGGCATTGGCATGTGCTTCAAGTAATTCGTTCTCTGCCATCACAACCACGGCTTTGCCAATGGACTGTACTCCCTCGCGGGTGAGATGCTGGAATGTAATCTTTCTGTTGTAGCTGTCCAGGTTTACCCCGTTATAGGCCAGAGCATATCCATGGGTGGGCAGAGTGTGGTTTGTTCCGCTGGCATAGTCGCCTGCACTCTCGCAAGCGTATCTGCCAAGGAATACGCTTCCTGCGTTTATGACTTTTGCTGCCAAGGTATCAAAGTTGTCTGATGGCAGAATAAGATGTTCTGGTGCATAAGTGTTGGCAAGGTCCATCGCCTCGTCATCGTCTGCCACCAATACAAACTTGCTGTTTTCAAGTGCCTTAGCTGCCATGTCCTTTCTGGGAAGTAGTGCAAGCTGTCTTTCGATTTCCCTTTCCACCTTCTGTATGAACTCCTCTGATGTCGAGATAAGCAGTACTTGGGAGTCTATACCATGTTCGGCCTGTGACAGCAAGTCGGCTGCAACGAATGCAGCATCGCAGCTGTTGTCTGCCACTACGCACACCTCACTTGGCCCTGCAGGCATGTCTATGGCTGCGTCATGCAGGCTTACCTGCTGTTTTGCCGCCATGACATACTGGTTGCCCGGTCCGAATATCTTGTATACCTTTGGCACGGATTCCGTACCATACGCCATGGCTCCTATAGCCTGTACTCCACCGGTTTTGAAAATCTTGCTCACACCTGCAACTCTGGCTGCTACCAGTATGGCTGGGTTAACGTTCCCATTGCGGTCGGGTGGGGTACACAACACGATTTCGCTACAGCCGGCAATCCTGGCTGGGGTGGCAAGCATGAGGACGGTAGAGAACAGCGGTGCTGTCCCGCCGGGGATGTAAAGCCCAACTTTCTCTATTGGTACGCTCTTCTGCCAGCAGGTCACTCCAGGAGCAGTCTCTACCTTCACGCCGTTGAAATGCTGTGCCTCGTGGAAAGAGCTTATGTTGGCATGGGCAAGCTCTATGGCCTGTCGTAATTCTGCAGGAACGCTGTTCCAGGCTTCCTCTATCTCGTTCTCGCTGACAGCAAGACTGTCGAGACGCACGTGGTCGAACATCTCCTCGTATTTCCTCACTGCCTCATCGCCGTTTGCCTTTATGTCTCCGAGAATGTTGCTTACGGTGGCATTTAGCGTTGACGTATCAAGTTGTGGCCGTTCTGTTATACTTGCCCAGTCTTCCCTTTTGGGGTATCTGATAATATTCATCTTGCCGCGTTGTGTGTCTGTTATTGTTTGTTTTCAGAGTATCATCTTTTCGATTGGGGTCACAAGGATGCCTTGAGCTCCCAGCTCCTTGAGCTTGCCGATGATTTCCCAGAAGCGCTTCTCGTCGAGAACAGTATGAATGGAGCACCATTCCTCGTCGGCCAAAGGTATGATGGTAGGACTCTTGATGCCAGGCAGAACATTGGTGATGTCTGCAATCTTATCCTTTGGCGCATTCATCATTACGTATTTCTTGTCCTGTGCTGACCTTACGGCCTCAAAACGGAAGAGCATGTCATTGAGGATGTTGTGCTTCTCGTCATCCATCTTCCAGTTGCCTATGAGCAATGCCTCGCTTTTCATTACCACTTCCACCTCGCGCAGATTGTTGCTCGCTAGCGTGGAGCCGGAGCTGACAATGTCGAAGATGCCATCGGCGAGACCTATACCCGGGCTTATCTCTACGCTGCCCGTTATTTCATGGATGTCGGCCCTGATGCCATTCTTGTTCATGAACGAGCGCAGGATGTTGGGGTAGCTGGTGGCTATTTTCTTGTTGTTGAACCACTGAAGCCCCGTGTAATGTATTTCCTTAGGTATAGCCAGGGAGAGCCTGCATTTGCTGAACCCCAAATGAGAGATTATCTGAGCGTCCTCACCTTTTTCTATAAACTCATTCTCGCCAACGATGCCTATGTCGGCAACTCCGTTAGCTACACTTTGTGGAATGTCATCGTCTCTAAGATACAATACCTCCAATGGAAAATTGGAACTTTGTACCAATAATGTCCTTTTGCTGGAGCTAACTTTGATGTCTGCCTCTGCTAGCAGATTCATCGTGTCATCGAAGAGCCTGCCTTTAGACTGAACTGCTATACGTAACATATAATCTAATTTTTTAAAAATTATGTGGCAAAATTACGTAAAAATACCCGAATTAGCAAATAAAGTGCTACTTTTGTAACCGCTTTCCATGAATATAAGAAATATATACGTTATAATGGCGCTGCTGGCACTCATGGCGTGTGACCGGCAGCGTAATGTGGAGACCACACCCTGGGGTTCTGTGGTCTCCAGTGATAGTGTCATGCTTAATGGCAATAGTTTTACCCTTGATGACATTCAGGCAAATGGTGAGCTGATTGTGCTGACGATGACGGGCCCTGATAACTATTACGATTACCATGGACGTGGCCTTGGCACACAGTATCTGCTTGCGGAGAAGTTCGCCCAAAGCCTTGGAGTATCGTTGAGGGTGGAGCTGTGCAGAGATACTGCCGAGATGGTGTCGAGACTTCAAGCAGGCGATGGCGACATTATTGCATGTTTGCTTCCCAAGGGCATGAAAGGGATGACGGCAGCAGGAGTCTGCAACGAGGCAAAGTCATGCAGCTGGTATGTGGATGAGGAAAATGGTGAGTTGGCAACTGCACTAAACAAGTGGTTCGACCGTAAACTCGTAGCCATGGTCAGGAAAGAGGAAGATATGCTTTTCTCAAAGAAGGCTGTTACCCGTAGGGTGTATTCTCCTATGCTCAACAGGGCTGGCGGAGTAATAAGCCATTACGACCGGTATTTCCAGCAATATGCACCCTTGGCCCGGTGGGACTGGCGCCTGGTGGCAGCACAATGCTATCAGGAGTCTACATTCGACCCGCAGGCACGCTCGTGGGCCGGTGCCTGTGGGTTGATGCAGATTATGCCGAAGACGGCAGAGTATCTTGGACTGCCTATGGGTGATATCTTCAATCCGGAGAAAAACATCGAGGCTGCATGTCGCTACCTGGCAGAACTGAACGGCAAGTTATCTGATGTCAGGGACAGGCAGGAGCGTGTAAACTTTGTTCTCGCCTCGTATAATGGCGGCATACTGCATATACGTGATGCCATGGCTCTTGCCGAAAAGAATGGAAAGAACAAACACAGGTGGGCAGATGTCTCTCAGTATGTGCTTGGACTCGCAAAGCCACAATATTATAATGACCCTGTTGTTAAATACGGGTATATGCGAGGGGCGGAAACTGTAGATTACGTGCAAAGAATTAATGCGCGTTACGATGAGTATCGTGGCGTGGCGCGTGGCAATAGCGGTTTCACACCTTTTGGAGGAGGCTCGCAGTCGCCCCGTAAGTCGGAAAGGAAAAATCGCTTCGAGGTTTGACTTCTCCTGTCGTTCCTTTCCTCCCTATTCTCTTGTCCAGAGTAGGACTGACGATTTCTGTGACAGTTTTGCCCATCTCAGACGCAAAGCTTTGCATCCGCCAACGCAAAGCATTGCAAGTGCCAACGCAAAGCTTTACAAGTGCCAACGCAAAGCTTTGCATGTGCTATCGCAAAGCTTTGCATGTGCTATCGCAAAGCTTTGGCGGTATAGGATTTTCTCAGTGAACCGGATAAGGTGCCTTCATTTAGGACTCCCCTTCCCATTTTTTCACTGATCCATCTTTGGAGGCGGATGGGTATCTTCGTCTTTTGTTGTTTTTTGCCAATAATAGTGTTGCGGGATTAGCTTCTTCTTTCCATTAGCACTACGTTCTCTACGTGCGGAGTGTGCGGAAACATGTCGACGGGCTGTACGGCAACAACCTTGTACTCTGCGTCAAGGTCACTTAGGTCGCGTGCCTGAGTGGCAGGGTTGCAGCTGACATATACTATTCGTTTCGGCTTTGCACGAAGAATTGTCTTTACCACGTCGGGGTGCATGCCTGCACGTGGAGGGTCGGTGATTATCACGTCGGGCTGTCCGTGCTCCTTGATGAAGTCATCGGTTAGAATGTCCTTCATGTCTCCAGCATAGAATAAGGTGTTGCCGATACCGTTAATCTGGCTGTTCACCTTGGCGTCCTCGATGGCTTCGGGCACATACTCTATACCGATAACCTTCTTTGCTTTCCTTGCCACGAAGTTGGCAATTGTTCCCGTGCCTGTATATAGGTCGTACACCAGTTCTCCGCCTGTAAGCTGTGCGAACTCCCTTGCCACGCTGTACAGATGGTATGCCTGTAGGGTGTTGGTCTGGTAGAAGCTCTTCGGCCCCACTTTGAACCTCAGGTCTTCCATTGTCTCGAATATGTGGTCGTTCCCTCTGTACACTTTCAGTTCAAGGTCGGCAAATGTGTCGTTGCATTTCTGGTTGTCAACATACATGAGCGATGTTATCTGCGGGAATGTTGCCGCCACGTGTTCAAGGAGTGCCAAGGCGCGTTCCTCATCGCCATCGGCATCGTAGTGGAACTGTATCAGGACCATCCACTCGCCAGTATTGGAGTTCCTTATCATGATGTCGCGTAACAGGCCGTGCTGTTCTCTTAGGTCGAAGTAGGTCATACCCGTAGCCTTGGCGTAGCGGTCAATCTCGTTGCGTATGTCATTGTGTAGGTCATCCATGAGCCAGCATTTTGTGATGGGGTATATCTTGTCGAAGGCACCCGGAATATGGAAGCCAATGGCGTTCAGGCTGTTGTCTGCTTTCCTGAACACGGAGTCTTCCGGTGCATCCGATTTTGGCATGTTCTTCAACTCGTCTGGTGTGAACCATCGTTTGTTGGAACATCCGTATTCAATCTTGTTCCTGTATTCCTGTGTCTTTACCGAACCCATGATGGGGCTGAACTCGGGCAGTTCTATCTTTCCTATCCTTGACAACTGGTCATACACCTGCTTCTGTTTGGCTTTCAGCTGCTCTTCGTATGGCAGGTTCTGCCATTTGCAGCCACCGCAAACACCAAAATGCTTGCAGACAGGCTCAGTCCTGATGTCGCTGTATTTGTGAGTCTTTATAACTTTTGCCTCGCAGTAGCTTTTCCGTTTCTTTGTTACCTGCAGGTCAACGACATCACCAGGTACACAGAATGGCGCAAATACAACCATGTCGTCTATTCTTGCCAGGCATTTGCCTTCGGCTGCAACATCCGTCATGGTTACGTTCTCAAGTATGGGGAGAGGTTTCTTTCGTGACATATTATATAAATAGGTTATGTATTTGCCTGCAAAGGTACAAATTAATTCTCAATCCTGCTACTCTGCCGTTGTTTTTATGCTTCTGTTTGCGCAAACATTTGATAATGTAATGTCGAGTTTCCAAATTTTCCATCAAATATTTTGTAGGTTGACCGAAATATATTAAATTTGCATCAAAAGATAGTAATTCTTTAAAAAATCAATTGGATACCTAATCAACTATGAGTGAAAAGAGAGTTTATACCTTCGGCAATGGTAAGGCTGAAGGTAATGCAAAAATGAGAGAGGCTTTGGGTGGCAAGGGCGCAAACCTTGCGGAGATGAACCTAATCGGTGTTCCTGTGCCTCCAGGCTTTACCATCACTACTGATTGCTGCAACGAATATTATGAGGTTGGACAGGACCGTATCAAGGAACTGCTCAAAGATGAGGTTAGTGCTGCCGTAAAGCACATTGAAACCCTCATGAACTCCAAGTTCGGTGATGTACAGAATCCTCTTCTTGTCAGCGTACGTTCTGGTGCCCGCGCTTCCATGCCGGGTATGATGGACACTATCCTTAACCTCGGTCTCAACGATGAGGTTGCCGAGGGTATGGTGCGCAAGACCAACAATCCACATTTCGTTTACGACTCATACCGCCGCTTCGTACAGATGTATGGTGACGTGGTTCTCGAGATGAAACCTGTAAACAAGGAGGATATCGACCCGTTCGAGGAGATTATAGAGAAGGTAAAGGCTGAGCGTGGAGTGAAACTCGACAAGGACCTCTCTGTCGAGGAACTGAAGAAGCTCGTGAGCCTTTTCAAGACTGCCATCAAGGAACGTACAGGCAAGGACTTCCCCAACGACCCGATTGAGCAGCTTTGGGGTGCCATCTGCGCCGTATTCCGCAGTTGGATGAACGAGCGTGCTATCCTATACCGTAAGATGGAGGGTATTCCTGACGAGTGGGGTACTGCCGTTAGCGTGATGGCTATGGTATTCGGTAACATGGGCGATACATCTGCTACTGGTGTATGCTTCAGCCGTGATGCCGGTAATGGTGAGAACCTCTTCAATGGTGAGTACCTTGTTAATGCTCAGGGTGAGGACGTTGTGGCTGGTATTCGCACACCACAGCAGATTACAAAGATTGGTTCACAGCGTTGGGCTGAGCGCGCAGGCATCAGCGAGGAAGAGCGTGTGGCAAACTATCCTTCCATGGAGGAGGCTATGCCAGAGATTTACGCACAGCTCAATGACCTGCAGGACAAGCTCGAGAAGCACTATCACGACATGCAGGATATGGAGTTCACCGTACAGGAAGGCAAGCTCTGGTTCCTCCAGACACGTAACGGTAAGCGTACTGGTACCGCTATGGTGAAGATTGCCATCGACCTCCTGCACGAGGGTATGATTGACGAGAAGACCGCCATCATGCGCTGCGAGCCTCAGAAACTCGACGAGTTGCTCCACCCTGTATTCGACAAGAAGGCTCTCCTGAACGCCAAGGTTATCACTCAGGGTCTGCCTGCTTCTCCAGGTGCTGCCTGCGGTCAGATTGTGTTCCATGCTGACGATGCTCAGGCTTGGCATGCTGACGGACATAAGGTTATCATGGTCCGCATTGAGACTTCTCCAGAGGACCTCGCCGGTATGGCTTCTGCTGAGGGTATTCTCACCGCACGTGGCGGTATGACCTCTCACGCTGCCGTTGTGGCACGTGGTATGGGTAAGTGCTGCGTTTCTGGTGCTGGTGGCATCAATGTTGACTATAAGGCTAAGACCGTTGAGATTGACGGCACAGTATATAAGGAAGGTGACTATATCTCTCTGAACGGTTCAACCGGACAGGTTTATGCAGGTGAGGTTCCAACTAAGGCTGCTGAGCTTAGCGGCGATTTCAAGGAGTTGATGGACCTCTGCGACAAATATACCAAACTGCAGGTTCGCACCAATGCTGATACTCCTCACGACGCACAGGTTGCACGCGACTTCGGCGCCAAGGGTATCGGTCTTACACGAACAGAGCACATGTTCTTCGAGGACAAGAAGATTGTCGCCATGCGTGAGATGATCCTTTCTGAGACCGTTGAAGGACGCGAAAAGGCTCTTGCCAAGTTGCTGCCTTATCAGAAGGCTGACTTCAAGGGTATCCTCGAGGCTATGGACGGTTGTCCTGTTAACATCCGCTTGCTCGATCCTCCTCTCCACGAGTTCGTTCCCCACGATCTTGCTGGCCAGCAGGTAATGGCTGACGAGATGGGTGTTGATATCGCCACAATCCAGCGCCGTGTGGCTTCTCTCGCCGAGAACAACCCGATGCTCGGTCACCGTGGTTGCCGTCTTGGTATCACATTCCCTGAAATCACAGCTATGCAGACACGTGCTATCCTCTCTGCTGCTTGTGAGTTGAAGAAGGAAGGCAAGGATCCGAAGCCTGAGATAATGGTTCCACTGATTGGTATCCTCTATGAGTTGAAGCAGCAGAAGGAGATTATCCAGAAGACTGCCAAGGAGGTATTTGCTGAGTATGGCGTGGAGATTGAGTTCGAGATCGGTACCATGATTGAGATTCCACGTGCAGCCCTCACTGCCGACCGTATCGCTACTGAGGCTGAGTACTTCTCATTCGGTACAAACGACCTCACACAGATGACCTTCGGTTACTCTCGTGATGACATCGCCAGCTTCTTGCCTGCATACCTTGAGAAGAAGATCTTGAAGGTTGACCCATTCCAGGTTCTCGACCAGAACGGTGTTGGCCAGCTCATCAAGATGGCTGTCGAGAAGGGTCGTGGTGTTCGTCCGTCTCTCCGCTGCGGTATCTGCGGTGAACATGGTGGTGAGCCCAGCTCAGTGAAGTTCTGCGCCAAGATAGGCATGAACTACGCCAGCTGCTCTCCATTCAGAGTACCTATAGCCAGGTTGGCCGCTGCGCAGGCAGCCGTAGAAGAGTAAATTAGCACACTTATATAATGAAAGGGACTTGTCCGTTTGGGCAGGTCCTTTTTTAGTCTTCGGAAGAAAGCTTCCGACGATTATTGACTAAAAACGTCGCATAATATGTGGTAATTTGCAGATATGTTTGGCTATTCGACATTAATTTAGTATCTTTGTCGCAGAATTTGCGACGTTAATCACTGTTTTATGTCGCACAAAGTAGGAATGTGTTATGTATATACACGAAAGAGACAATTGGACGGACTTTCGTTGGGACATGTCCCAAGTGTCACTCCTTCAGGAGAAAGTATTCCGTAAGCAGGGGTTACTTTATGGCAGGTTAAGTTCATTGGGATTTGACAGCAAACTCCGTGCAATGGCAGAGAACCTGACATATGATGTAGTATATTCTTCGGAAATAGAAGGCATACGACTGAACGTTGAGCAGGTTCGTTCTTCCATTGCCCGAAAACTTGGTATTGAGAACGTGAAAGATACTGCGCCTTCACACTATGTCGATTCTGTTGTTGGTGTAATGCTTGAAGCGGTTCAGCACTATGACATGAACCTCAGTAAAGAGAAGCTGTGTGCTTGGCAAGCAGCTTTCTTTCCAACAGGCTACAGTGAAGGAAGTCAGATCGAAATTGGTCAGTACCGCACAAACGAGGAGCATATTGTCAGCGGAATGTTTGGACGTGAGAAGATTCACTATATTGCTCCTTCGCCAGACCGCGTAGAAGAGGAGATGGAAAAGTTTCTTGCCTGGTTTGACGGAGAGGAGCCTGTAAGTAGCGTCATCCGTTCTGCCATTTCCCATTTCTGGTTTGTGAGCATACATCCCTTCGAGGACGGTAATGGGCGGTTGGCTCGCATCCTTTCAGACATGCTTCTTGCTCGTGGAGAAAAGAGCGATTTCCGTTTCTACAATGTCTCATCACAGATTAACAAGGACAAGAATCACTACTATGACATTCTGGAGCGGATGCAGCATGGCGATGGCGATATAACGGAGTGGTTGGTGTGGTACATGCAGAAATTGGTAGATGCACTTGACGAGGCAGACACCATCGTCACCACAATACTGAACAAGAGCTTTTTCTGGCAGAAGGCATCGGCAGTACCAATGACCGAGCGTCAGACTCAGATGCTCAATCTCTTTCTTGACGGATATGAAGCAAAGATTACGTCAAAGACTTGGGCGACATTGGCAAAGTGCTCGAAGGACACAGCCATACGTGACATACAGGATCTTGTCGATAAGAATATACTCATAGAGGACATTCCTGGGGCAAAGCGCCCAAGTTATTCCATCGTCTATGATGCAGAAGACTTGACGCAGTTCTTCAACGAGGTGAGCATCACAGAGGAAAATGGCATTCCATATCTAAAGGCATTGTTCAAGGGAAAGAAGCCTGTCTGCGAAAGAGTCCTGAAACTCGATGCTGACAGATACCAAAAAGGCGATTTGCCATTATCCAATCTGCTCAGTAAATACTGCTCGTATATCGTTGCAAGTAATAGGGAAAATAGCATGACACCAAAATCAGAATTTTGACTCTAAATGATAAAACGAAATGAAGATGGAACAGAAAACTAACTCAAAAGGATTGGCAGCCCGTATTTTGGGAGAACAACCTACGACACTCCAAAAAAACTTTGTGTGGTTTATGCTTCTAACGTTGTTGTTGTGGCCAATAGGCTTCTTTGTGTCCATATTCTTTTGGGATGCACCAATCCGATCCTCGATTGACGAGATTTGTCGTTGGGGTGTAACTCTGACTATTTGGCTTTACCCAATATATTTATTCCCATTAATAAGGTTGTGGTTTAAACTCTCTCAAAAAATGGGATTTATATGGCTGTTCTATTTGTGCCCATTGATACCCGTAGCTGTTTTCTACCTATTTATAACACTCGCCTCAAGTGCATACGCGGAAAGGAAACCAGAAGGTTATGATTCTTCGACTTATAAACGCCTAAACGAAGCGTACGCATTGGATGTTAATCATGTTTATTATTGGTATGAGGTATTGGAAATGGCTGACCCAAGTTCATTCAAAGTTCTGAGCGATGATTATGCAACCGATATGCACCATGTATGGTATGAAGACTCTATTATAGAAGGAGCAGAACCTGCTACTTTTGCCGTACCAAATGGAGATATTTCACGTCTTGCTCATGACGCACACGATTACTACATGAGGAATCGACCTCTTCATGTAGCAGATATGGGTAGTTTCAGACAGATAGATAACAATTGGGCTTTAGATAGCCTTCATGTCTATTATCTCGATGCAGATATAAATTCTGTACCTGTAGGTGATTATCGCACTTTTAAGGCTTTAAATGGTTTTTATGCAATTGATGCCAAGTGTGTCTATTACAGAAACAACATAGTAGAGGGAGCAGACCCAGCATCTTTCGCCGTATTGAAAGGACAATATCACTATGGTCAAGACAGGCATTGTGTATATTACAAGGCTTACGGTTCGGCAATACGAGAACTCAACACATTAAAGCACAAGAATATGGAGGATGGATTATGGAATGCTTTTCATACGGATGGCAAGATGGTATATAATCCAAAGTTGATGGCCATGCCTGAAGGTACAGACTTTGCTACCATCCATAAAGTAGAATGTTATCGTGACTGGTATGCCGACAGCAAGCATGTTTACTATGAAAATCGCCTGTTGCCGGGAGCCAATCCGAAGACATTTGTGATATTTCCAGCCCATTATGTAGATGAGGATTATGTATCAGACAATAACAAGGATACCGATTATTCGCACGATGGCAGCCACGTGTATTATCGTGATTCGCTAATGTCTGGCGTTGATATTGCATCTTTCATTTGTGGCTATGATTTTGTAGCAGGACAATCATTTGCTTTCGACAAGAACCGCTATTATCAGGGAGCCCCAAATTCACGAATCGAAAAATTGCGTCAACGCAAATAGCAAGTTAGCAAATAACTAAATTTCAATTTAGCAAAATACATAAATATGACATAGAATGAGATTATTCTGCCGTAAAAACACGTTTTCGTTGCCATGAGCGTGTAAAAACTTGCAGAATGTGTCGTAAAAGTGTCGCCAGTAGTTTACAATAACTTTGTAAGTAGCTGATTATCAACATCTGTTGGCCGCCGCCCAGGCAGCCGTCGAGGAATAATCCTTAGATGCTGATAATTAGTGAGATACGAGGCAAGGACTTGAAAAACAGGTACTTGCCTCGCTTCTTTTCTGCACGTGTATAGCACAAGGGTATTGACCTGCCAAGGATAATGACTGGCTAAAATTGGACGTAATAGTCATAAATGTTGGACTAAATAGAAAAGTGCATTTAACTAAATCGTCGTACCTTTGCACCCAGATTCAAACATCGTCAATTTTAACTCAAAAGTAAAATGAGAAGTAACATTGAA
Source organism: Prevotella sp. P3-122 (assembly GCF_002251365.1). Classification (GTDB taxonomy): domain Bacteria; phylum Bacteroidota; class Bacteroidia; order Bacteroidales; family Bacteroidaceae; genus Prevotella. The sequence continues at coordinate 9,742 of NZ_NPJH01000015.1, read as the reverse complement.
GACTACAATGCAGTAGTAGAAGCTGCAAGCAAGTTCACAAAGAGCGTTGCCGAAGGCAACAGCAAGTATGCAAAGGAGTTGTTTACCGAAGATGCCTGCCTGTTCGGATTCCTGAACGGCAATTTCGAGCGTGGCAGCATCGAGCAGTTCTATCACAATGTTGACACCGTAGGTGCTGGCAAAGAGTTCAAGACCCGTATCGACGTGCTGGAATTGGAAGAGACATTGGCTGTTGTCCGTGTGCTGGAAGAAGGCTGGGGCGGCAGCATCGATTTCACAGACGTATTGCTTCTGCTCAAGATTGACGGACAGTGGAAGTGCGTGGCAAAAGCTTACAACCAGAACTCTAACACTATTTCCAAGTAAATACTTCTTTGGTCTGCAAGATTTTTACTAATTTTGCAGACCATATTGTTTGTATGTATAAGACAACAAAATTCCCCTCAGCTCTGATTAGCGGCGACTGTACCACGTCGTCGCTACGGCTCGACGGTGGCAGCATCATAGACCAGTGCATCGTAACTGCTGGCGAAATCGGGATTTTTTTTCTGGAACAGCATCTTCTCTATGTGGTGCTGGGAGGCAGCGTGAAGCTGACCTGCGGACGACAGTCGTGGACGGTGGGCAAAAACGAGATGATTCTGCTGCGCAAGGCGCACAGCGTCAGCTACGAGAAGAAAGGCTCGACGGAGACGGGACTCTTCGAGAGTCAGCTATTTGCTATCAACGACGAACTGTTGAAGGACTTCCTCACCACACAGCAAGTCAACGTGCCTCCAATGACCGAAGAATTTGGAGCGCAGGTGTCGCCCATGAGCAATCGCCTCGTGGCCTATTGTTGGTCGTTGGCACCATACTTTAACGACTCGTTGCAGGTCAGCCCAGGACTGCTACGTCTGAAGGTGATGGAACTGCTTTACAATGTGATGGACTGCTCGAAGAACATCTTCCGCCAGATGCTCCAGTTGCGTCAGCCCGTCAAGGTGGACGTTCGTCGCGTGGTGGAGGAAAACTACACATCACCCATCTCCATCGAAGAACTGGCTTATCTCTCAGGTCGTTCACTCTCCAGTTTCAAGCGCGACTTCCAGAGCATCTATGGTGTGTCCCCAGCCAAATGGATTCGTGAAAAACGACTGTCGAAAGCCCGTCAGATGCTTCTGTCCTCTCAGATGTCCGTAGCTGATGTCGCATATAGTCTTGGTTTTGAGAATCCGACACATTTCAGCCGAATCTTCAAGCAGCAATATGGTGCATCGCCATCCACGTTTGGCAATCGCCAATAGCTATCAGTAAACCTAACAAGAAAACTACAGCCCTTGTGCTGACAATTACAATATATATATGAGAAAGACAATATTTACCATTCTGCTCCTGTCAATATCAGCGATGTCAGCATGGACGTATGAGGTCGATGCAAACCATGTCTATTACTTCTTCCAACAGGCATACCCCGGACAACTCACAGCCTACCGCTTCACACTCCGGAGCATTTCGTTTGAGTGTAACGTGGAGGCATCGATCACAGATTTGCATTATTCAAGAAATCAGCAGAATGTCATCTACGGACTTGACGGCATTCACCGTAACGACGTTCAGCGTGGATTGAATATCGTGGTAACAGCCGGCGGCAGCATCAAGAAAATTCTCAGCAGATAGCAGATTATATATAAAATAAAGAACTATGAAAAAAAGACTGTTTATAGCAGCAACGTGCCTGACGGCGACAGTTAGCCTGATGGCACAGGGCGGTCCCACGATGGGCTGGAGTTCGTGGAATACCTACGGTGTGAACATCAGCGACGCGCTCATCCGTCGGCAGGCAGACGCGATGGTATCAAAAGGATTGAAAGATGTGGGCTACAATCACATCAATATCGACGATGGCTTTTTTGGTGGACGCAATACGGAAACTGGCGAACTTATCATCCATCCCACACGTTTCCCCAACGGACTCAAACCCGTAGCCGACTACATCCATTCAAAGGGTCTTAAAGCCGGAATCTACAGCGATGCCGGTGCAAACACATGTGGTAATATGTACAATGGCGATGTGCTCAGCGTGAATGTCGGACTCTACAACTACGACCAGCACGATGCCGACTTCTACTTCAAGGAGTGCGGTTTCGACTTCATCAAGGTGGACTTCTGCGGCGGTGACGCTCCACAGAACACACAGCATCTGGCTCTCGACCCGCAAAAACGCTACACCGCCATCAGCAACGCCATCAAAGCTACCGGTCGAAACGATGTGCGACTGAACGTATGCCGCTGGGACTATCCCGGCACATGGGTTCACGACGTGGCATTCTCCTGGCGCACCACCCACGACATTTGGGACGGCTGGCCATCAGTGAAGGGTATTCTTGCTGAAAACCTATACATGAGTGCCTACAGCTACGACGGCCGCTTCAACGACATGGACATGCTCGAGGTGGGACGCTCCATGACTACCGAGGAAGACAAGACCCACTTCGGCATGTGGTGTATCATGAATTCTCCACTGCTTATAGGCTGCGACCTCGAAAACATCAAGACCACAACACTCAATCTGCTGAAAAACGAAGAACTGATAGCCCTCAATCAGGATACGCTCTATCAGCAGGCATACATCGTAGCACTTTCCAACAGCTGTTACATTCTGGTGCGAGACATTGAAGAACTGAACGTCACCAAACGCGCCTTCGCCATCTACAATCCCGGCGATGCTTCCAAACAGGCAACCGTACGATTTGCCGACCTGTGCCTCGGCGGAAAGGTGAAGCTCCGCGACCTGTTCCAGAAGAAAGACCTGGGCGAGTTTTCCGACAGTTACAGCGTAACCATCCCTGCCCACGGCACCCGTATCTACATCGCTGAAGGCGAGCAGCGGCTGGAGCGCACCCGCTACGAAGCCGAGACTGCCTACATCAGCAACTATCAGGAACTGAAAAACAATCAGACAGAACATACAGGCATATATGAATATGCCGACTTCTGCTCATCAGGACTGAAGGCAGGGTGGCTTGGCTACAACGAAAAGAACGACCTTGTTTGGCGCGATGTATATAGCAACGACGGAGGTGACTACAAACTTACCATCGCATATATCTCAGGTGAGAACCGAAACATCCGCATTGACATCAACGGGAAGCGCGTCAATACAGTCAATGTCAACTCTGGCGGTTGGAGTACAGTGGCAAGAAAAACCATCCCCATACACCTGGAGAAAGGGCGCAACACCATCCGCCTATCAAACAGCACCAACTGGATGCCCGACATCGACTACATCGACCTTGTGCCTGTGGCAACACCCGACGACATCGGAGCGGTCAACGCAGACAAGCACCAGGATTCATACGAGTTCGACATAGCTGGCCGTCCCGCCACACAGGCAACACGACTCCGCATTATGAACGGAAAGAAAATGCTTGTAAAATGAAGGGATGGCTGGAAAAGCATAATCTATAAGGTAGGTTCTATAAATTAGCTTTGATGGGATTTTACTCTATCTCCGAGCAGATTTCCTTGTAAGGGTGAAGCAGCATAGCGAGCTATGGTGCAAGACCTTACGAAGAAAGATGCCGGGGAGAGAGTGAAAGACCACAAAGGTAATTCCATAGAGAATTGTAATTAATAGAACCTACCATAATTGTAACGAAAGATATTTAGCGGGTTGAAGTGACGATTTGCAACACTTCCGCCCGTCTTTTTGCACTTTTAACGCACAAAGAGGAAATACTTGGATAGCTATTCCAATTAAGAAAGCCAGGGAAACCATGCATGCCTCGCTGGTCTATGTCAAGGGGATGTATCAGCGCAATGCCGTAAAGGAATTCTTCAAGCGTATGCAGATAGGGAAAATCTGAATCAGTTGAGGAAACGATTAATTATTTAGAAATATTTATCCATTTCGATATTCGGCTGGTGTCATCCCCGTCTCGCGCTTGAAGAACTTGGAGAAGAACGAGGGATTAGGGAAGTTCAGCGACTCAGCGATCTGCCAGACGGGCAGGTCGCTGTATTTCAGTTGTAGTTTGGCCTGCTGGATGATGTGGCGATACACTGACCATCTGGCTTTACCCTATCTATCTATTCCCATTAATAAGGTTGTGGTTTAAACTTTCTAAAAAAGTGGTAATGTCATGGTTGTTCTATTTGTGCCCATTGGTACCCATGGCTGTTTTCTTCCTATTTGTAACCCTCGGTTCAAGTGCATACGCCGAAAGAAAACCTGAAGGTTATGATTTTTCAACTCACAAACGCCTAAACGAAACGTACGCAATAGACATTAATAATGTATATTGTGGTTACGAGATATTAGAAGGGACCGACCCAAGTACATTCAAAGTACTGAACGAAGATTATACAACCGATATGCACCATGTATGGTTCAACGATAATATTATTTAGAGGGCAGACCCAGCGTCTTTTGCTTGTTTCTCATGAGGTAATTGTGAACAAAGGGAGATATTTTCATAAACTATCCTAAAATATAGCTTCATAATATGTAATATGAACAGAAATGACTAACTTTCCAAACAAAAACTAATTATACAGACAGATAAATCGGAATTTATGGAAAAGATGGATATGTATGTTATAAAGAAATGCTGCTTTATGATTGCGTCTATGCTTGTATTCACCATGACAGCCAATGCGCAAGCAGAGAAACAGGACTCTCGCGAACAACTATCAGCTATAGCCATACCTGAACAATTGCAGTTTTCAAAGGCCATAGTGAGCGGTGTGAGTTGGTATGACCAGCAGGGCAAGACAGTTTCGGCTCATGGTGCCAACATCATCCGCGACGGCGGGAAGTATTATTTGTTTGGTGAATACAAAACTGACTCGGCCAATGTGTTTAAAGGTTTCAGCTGCTACTCTTCAGATAATCTGGTAGACTGGCATTTTGAGGGTATCGCCTTTAATCAACAATCCGATGGGCGCATGGGACCCTATCGCGTGGGCGAACGTCCGAAAGTGCTCCGTTGCCCTGCTACAGGTGAATATGTAATGCTCATGCATACTGATAATCTGCAGTACAAAGACCCCTGTACCTGTTATGCTACGAGCCAAGCTATTACTGGCCCTTATAAATTCCAGGGACCGTTGCTCTACAAAGGAGAGCCTGTCAGGAAATGGGATATTGGCTCGTTTGCTGATGATGATGGGCATGCGTATCTCTTGGTTCATCATGGCATCATCTACCGTCTTGCCTCCGACTTCCATTCGCTCGACTCATGTTTGATGAACGGCCTGAAAGGTGCTGGCGAAAGTCCTGCCATGCTGAAGAAAGATGGAACATACTACTGGCTGTCGAGTCAAACCACATCGTGGGAGCGCAACGACAATATGTACTGGACTTCTAAGTCTCTTTCCGGACCTTGGGAGTATCGCGGTGAATTCTGCCCCAAGGGCTCGCTTACATGGAATAGTCAATGCTCGTTCGTCCTGCCTCTGGAGAATGGCTCCTTTATGTATATGGGTGACCGATGGTCCTTCCCCCGTCAGTGTAGTGCTGCCACTTATGTTTGGCAACCTCTTACTATTGCTGACGGCAAACTGACTATTCCACAATATTTTGAAGCTTGGGACCCGTTGACAATGCAACAGGAAATTGTAGATAGCACAAAGCTACATGAGAGGAAATGGCAATCGCAGGTCGTTGGTGACTGCCTTTCTATTCCCTACACGGGGCATCGTATAGCGCTCTATGGGACGACTGACAGTATGAGTGGCTATGCCGATATCACTATCCGCGACCAAAGAGGACACAAGGTGTTTGGCGGTATTGTCGATTTTTACAGCCTTATTCCTGCCACAGGTATACGTTTCCTGTCGCCCATGTTGGCTAAAGGCAAATATACGCTGGAACTTCGTATTGCAGAAATGAAACCAAACTGGACTGACAAGCGTCGCAATCAGTACGGCAGTACAGGTCACAAGGTAGAGATTACCCATGTGATGATTGAGTGATCAATGGAAGGTGATGTGTACTGATTTTGGTTGACAGTTTTGTTTGTTAAAACTGATGTTGTTTACACTCTCGTTGTTTTATTCCTAACAGGGAGTTCTTAGGGGGAGGGATGGTAAAAAGACTGACCCAGCAGCCGAAATAAATCGGTAGCTGGGTCAGATCTTCTCATGTCCGTCAAATGTAATCGGACGGAAACAATATTATATGAGGTTTTTATTTTCGATTACTTCCAGCCTGCGTCAGAAGGATGTAGAATCCTCTTACCCATGGGTATTAAGTACCCTGTTGGGCTACTGCAGGCAGTCAACCTTATGTGAGGTGGAACATGGGGTGGCAATCAATTCCAGCAGTCACCCCATTTGGAGTTTGGCTTTGATTCAATCTCGCCTCCATCACCGATGGTGGGTGACGATGGTCCATCTTCAATGTCAAACTTTTGTGATGCTGCAAGCATTATCTCCGATTCTATCTTTGTCACCACGATAACTGGCGTCTTGTAAATCTTTTTCATTATTTCTGTTTATTAATAGTTGTATATGCAGGGGCAGATGCTTTCAGAGGCTGCCCCTGCATGTTGAGTATGTTAATTACTTCTTGAGAACCTTCTTGCCATTGACGATGTAGATGCCGCGCTGCATCTTCTCCACACGCTGACCAGCCAGGTTGTAGATGGCAGAGGATTGCTCTTGGCTATCGGTTACGTTGTCAATGGCAGTGGTCTCATCACCCATCTCCACCATGGTGAGGCTCTTCGCGCCAGCCTCGTTGAGGAGGAGGTAAGCCTTGTGAGCAGGTATCACCACACCTGTATTCACGCGATAGAAAGCGGAGGTGCCATCGATGGTGGCGAGAGCAAAGATATCATCGCTCGCTTTTACAGTGTGGGGGTTGCTGCCACCAGTGAGAACTTGTCCCTCGGGCATAGCCTCTGGCACAGCGCTGGCATTCCCGGTGAAGGTAAAGGTCTCACCTGGTGTACCCTTGAGCATCACACAGCCATCAACAGGCAGATTGTAGTCCGTACGTGATGTGAGAACAACCTTACCGTCGTTTCTCGTAGCTGTAAATATCTCCACATTGTCACTCATCGTACCCTGCACATCGCCCACGGCGAAGGTCGCATAGCCGCCCTTACCTATCTTACCTCTTAATCTTATCGTGAAGTAGCCCGTGGTGGGGTTCGCCATCGATACATCCAACTTCTTCACATCGTATGTCACTGCACCCTTGAGGTTTTCACAGGCGGTGAACATACCTGATGAATTTTTCACTACACCACTATTCCAATCATCATTGCAGTATATGGTGGTCAAGTCATAGCAACCGCTGAACATACTCGCCATATCAGTCACTTTCTCCGTGTTGAAACTCGATAAGTCTAATGTACGCAGCTTTCGCGAATCCTGGAACATACCATACATATTAGTCACGTTTGCTGTATTGAAATGCGTTAAGTCTATTGTTTCCAGCGTTGGGGTGTAATAGAACATATATTCCATGCTGGTCACCTGTTCTGTGTTCAGATTCTCAATGCCCTCAATGGTTTCGAGTTCCTCTAATGTATAGAACCAGCCTTTAGTAGTAGTCGGCTTGTAGTCCTTGAACGAACTGTCGAACACAACCGTCTTGATTTCCCTATTATCCGCCCAAGCAGGATATTCGTCATAATCTGCAGTAATCGTATAGAACTTGGTGCCGGTGCGACTCTTCCTATTCTCATCATAGTAGAATGTGAGCGTGCTACCGTCTCGAACTGCGTATACCTTACTGGTGAAGTAGCCCGTGGTGGGGTTAGCCATCGATACATTTACATTGCTCGCACCATATGCCACAGCACCCGTGAGGCTTGTACAGCCAATAAACATTTCGTTACTGTATTTCACAGTGCCGCTATTCCAGTCGTTATCGCAGTATATGGTGGTCAAGGCTTCGCATCCCGAGAACATATATTCCATATCGGTAACTTTCGCCGTGTTGACAGTCGATACATCTAATGTCGTCAGGGCTGCGCACCCCAAGAACATAGCGCACATATCGGTCACGTTTGCTGTGTTGAAGCTGCTGAGGTCTAGTGAAGCCAAGGCTTTGCAATCATTGAACATCCCCTTCATGGTAGTCACATTCTCGGTATTGAAGTTTGACACATTGATTGATGTCAGAGCAGAGCAACCGAAGAACATCTCCTCCATGGTAGTCACATTCTCGGTATTGAAGTTTGACATATTGATTGATGTCAGAGCAGAGCAACCGGAGAACATCTCCTTCATGGTAGTCACTTCGTCTGTAATCAGGTTCTCTATGCCCTCAATAGTTTTAATCTTAGTGCAATAATTGAACCATTTTTCTGTAGAAGTAGGCTTGTAGTTTTTGAATGAGCTATCGAATACCACCTTTGTGATGCGTTCATTCACATCGCTATCATCACCGGCCCATGCAGGATAGTTAAAGTCATTACGATCATAAATGCTGTAACTGGTGCCGGTGCGTGATGCCCGTTTGGTGTCGCAATAGAATGTCAGCGTACCATTATTCTCTACCACATATGCCGTCTTGGTAAAATAGCCCGTGGTGGGGTTAGCCATCGAAGATCCGGTATAAAACGAGTTGTATTCCACAGCACCTTTGAGATTTGTACAGGATAAGAACATGCCGGTACCATCTTCCCATGTGCTGCTGCAAATATCCCAGTCTTCATTGCCGTATATGGTGGTCAAGGCTGTGCATTCATGGAACATACTCTCCATATTTATCATCTTCGACATATCGAAATTCGATACGTCAATCGTTGTTAGGGCGCGGCAACATTCAAACATAAATGCCATAACAATCACATTCTCGGTATTGAAATGCGATAAGTCTATCGAGGTCAGGGATGAGCATCCAGAGAACGTATATGCCATATTTACCACCGAGTCGGTGCACAAGTTCTCCATGCCCTCAATGGTAGTAAGATTTTCAAATCCATAGAACCAATTCATCATAGTAGTGGGTCTGCTGTCCTTAAACGATGAGTCGAAGACAACCTTCGTAACATTCTTTTGTTCCTTCAACCAGGCGGGAGCCTTAGCGTCAGGCAGATTTTCATCGAGGACGTAAACTGTGCCGGAGCGAGTCGCCTTTAGGTTGTCGCAATAGAAGGTAAGCGTATTGTCTTTATATTCTACGTATGTTTTAGCGGTAAAGTAGCCCGTGGTGGGGTTAGCCATCGAAGCGTCGGTTTCATTCTCGTTGTATGCAACAGCACCTTTGAGTTTTGTACAGTTTTTGAACATGAGGGGACTGTTTACCACAGGGCTGTTTTTCCAGTCGTCACTGCTGTATATGGTGGTCAAGGCTGTGCAATTACGGAACATGGTATTTATATTTATCATCTTCGACATATCAAAATTCGATACGTCAAGCGTTGTTAGGGCGCTGCAACCGTCAAACATACCTTGCATAACATTCACATTCTTGGTATTGAAATGCGATAAGTCTATCGAGGTCAGGGATGAGCATCCATAGAACGTAGATAGCATACTTTCCACCGAGTCGGTACACAAGTTCTCCATGCCCTCAATGGTAGTAAGGTTTTCAAATCCATCGAACCAATGCCCCATATTAGTGGGCCTGACGGTTTTAAACGATGGGTCGAAGACAACCTTCGAAACATTCTTTTGGTACGCTCAGCATGAGCATTAGCTAACGGGTGCGAGTCCCGAGTGAGCCCTAATAGCGGGAATCACATAGCCAAGGGCAAGGGTGTCCATCGCGAGGTGGAATCTGAAGGAAGCCGGCGGCAAA
>NZ_NPJH01000014.1 GCF_002251365.1 Prevotella sp. P3-122 | reverse complement strand
TTCACAATACACATATATAGACACTTCTGAGGTCATAATGAGAAATAATCCTAATATACCCACAAATAGGACTTTTCATACATTTGTGATTGATGAAACAGGAAAAATAGTGCTTGTTGGTGATCCTATACGAAATGATAAAATAAAAAAAATGTTTTTAAAAATAATTTCAGATTAAGTTTTAAGACAGACTACTATCTGTTCTGACTGTGTTCTTGACACAGATGTATAGTCTGTTTATCCAAAAGAATAGGAGGGCATAAGCCCGCATAAAATAAAATTCAATAATTATGAACAAGAAAAAGATTCTAACAACGCTGAGCATTGCAGCGGTTGCCATCGTATCGGGATATGGTGGCATGAAGGCTTATCTGTCGCATGACGTTTATCCATCAGACTTGCTTTCGCAAAACATTGAAGCTTTAGCAAAAGGAGGAGAAACCGTATGTAACAACAATAATGGTTATAAACAATGGAGCACTTCTGGATCTTTGTTTTCAAAGAAAAAAGAGTTCTATGATTGTTGTTTCACATTAAGAGAAGGTTATAATCCTTCGGGTAATTGCAATTAAAAAGTATCTTCTGTATTGTAAAATGAAGCTATAATGTCTGAGTTTTGCGCATTTTGTTGATTAATGTGGTTTCTTACTTATTGAAATATAACCAAAAATTTAACGGTCACAAGAAAAATGCTGTTGTTGGTTGCTATATTGATGTTGTTGGTATAATAGCAATAAAAACATTTATAGGAGATTGCCTTATATCTTAACGAAATGAAGATTTCAAAGTACACCACAAATATCTGTACAAATCTGTGCAAAACTTAGACATGATAAATCTAGCCCAATTACTTCCGTAGGTTTTCAACAAAAGTTACACAATAATATTAAAAAATGAAAGTTTATAAGTTTACATTATTATTCCTCATTATTTTTGTACTCTGCTCCTGTAGAAAAGGTGTTAATACTGTAAAACATGAATTTAATGAGCTGAATTTTAGTAAAATCGACACAGTTAGCGTCCAGAAGATAGATTCTATTCAAGATATAGAATACTGGACATTGCTTGATGGAGAGTTAATATGTAAGATTCCTTCGTCAGAAATGATATATACGGTTTTTGACAATAAGACACTCAGTAAGAAATCTGTGTTTGGTAAAAAGGGGCGTGGAAAAAACGAGTGGATTTCTCCACACATTGTTGCAAAAAATACGGATGGGATTTTGGTATTTGACAATGGTAATAAAAATTTATATTCTGTAAAGGGACATAATGTAGAGAAAAT
>NZ_NPJH01000013.1 GCF_002251365.1 Prevotella sp. P3-122 | reverse complement strand
TCTTAATAAAAAAAGTGATATAAATATGAGGGTAAGTTGTAATGATAATACTTGTGTTATAAATGTAGATGTAGAATCAAAGTATCCAACTACTTGCTGTATATATACTCTTAACGGACAGTTAGTTGCAAATTTAGCTCAAGAGGCAAAATTATCTACAGGAACACATGTTTTTACTCATTTATACAACAAAAAAGGAACTTATTTGGTTTATTTTGAAAACGGTAATATTATTAACATTAAAAAGATAATTATAAAATGAAAACAAAAATCTTGTTATTATTTGTGATATCCATGTTCTTTCCTAAGTTCGTGTTAGCTCAAGGAAATACGGATGCGACTTATCATGTATATTCCATGGTAACAGCTGACAGCCATTTGTATCTGGCTACAGATGCTGAAGTAATTGACTATAATTTTACTGAAGGTAAGTGTTGTTTGACTTCATTGCCAGACGGAGAGTCGGGGCTTAGTCCAAAAAGCATGGTTTGTGGAAATGGAGACGTGTATGTAGGCTTTTCTGATGGCCATATATATATGTTGAAAGACAATGGCCTTAAGTATCTGTATTCTATGCCTGAGACATCACTCAATCAACTATGCCTCGACAGCAACGGCACTCTGTATGCTTGTGGACGAAGTCTGTACAAGAGAACCGATACAGGCTGGTCTCAGTATATTTTGCCAGATTCAGAAATCTCATCTACTCATGCTATTTACAGTATGTGTGCTGATAAGGCTGGCTGTATTTGGTTAGGTGCCCGGTTGGTTTCAGGCGGAGCATATAAATATAAAAACGAGCAGATTGAGTTGCTGAATGACAAGACTGGGGCTATAATGGCTGTCGCGTCAGACAATGCGGGAAACGTATGGATGGGTTCTGCGGCAAAAGGCTTGTTCGAGTTCAAGAAAGATGTTCAGACCAATAACTATACCAATGTAAATTCCTCACTGAAAGATAAAACCATTACAGCAATGTGTGTTGATGAGACTGGAACATTGTGGTTGGGCAGAAATTATCTGCAGCAATACGCTGATGGTGATTTTGTCTCTTATCCGATGCCTGACGGTCTTAGCATTACATGTATGACACATTGTGACGGCATGCTTTATTTAGGAACAAATGCAGGACTTTATACGTTTGTCAATGGTGAGATAAAGCCCGTTAATCTCGGTACTTCGGATGTGTCATTGTCTTCATTGCCGAAGCCTGGGCAGTCAGGTGTTTATAATCTCCAAGGAGTAAGACTTGATGCCTCATCAGCAAATACCGCTAATAGACTCTACATAAAAGACGGGAAGGTACTCTTGAGGAGATAGCGGCCCTACAGCAAAAATCATCCCTTTGGCGACAATCACCAAGGGGATGATTTTCATTATAATAGCAGTTGTGTATTTTTAGCCTCCACCTTTAATCTTTCAGAAGTTTGTCGAGGAAGGAGTCGAGGTCTTTATCCAGTCCTTCCATCAGTTCTCCGTCTATGATGATTGTGTCGTCATCGGCTACATATAGCTCGGCAATGCTTTCCTTGTCATCGTTTTCCAGTACAAGGCTGAAAGGCTTCAGTATTCCGAGATTGTCTACGGTGTTGCGCATCCTCTTGAGGATGTTTCTCAGCAAGGTGGTGATTTCCTGATAGAAATTGTCGTCCTTGTTGTCTATCCACTCTTCCACCACGCACCGCGTTATTTCCTTGTCATCGTCATCAAAAGCCAGCAGCTCGCCACTGTCCTGTGATGCCCTGAGGTGTATGTCGGTGAGGATGGACGTGTCCTCATCGCTTGGGAATTTCTGTGCTATCTTTCTGATAGCCCTCTCGATTTGCTGCTGTGTTTGCTCGTTTGCTTTCATGATGGAGGTTTTATGTTAATGGTCTCTGCAAAGATAGTGCAAACGAATGGAATAAAAAAGAAAAATGCAATTTTTATTTTATTATTCCTAAGTGTAGCCTATTTTATGTAAAGATAGTGCAAACATACGAATTGACAAAATATTAATTGCACTTTTTGGCAATGTTTCTGCAAACGATTACGGATAAGATTTGTTAACAGGCTGGTAGTATTATGAAATTTATGATAAAAATTGCTTGGCCGTTTGAAAATATAGTATTAATTTTGCATTTGCTAAGCCGACATTGCAAATCGTCGGTGTAAAGTCAACACTACAAATGGTAGAAAGAGTTAGTCACGAAGGGACAGTGGTAAAGGTAGATGGCAATAATGTCTTTGTCCGTATTGTCCAGACATCTGCATGTGCGTCGTGCAGCTTGTCGCGCCATTGCAACTCTGCTGAGAGCAAGGAGAAGACGGTTGTAGCACAGGCTGGTGCCGACAGTTTCCGTGTGGGCGAGAGTGTCTGGGTCTCTGTGTCATCGTCCCTTGGCCACAAGGCCGTCTCGCTGGGTTTTGGCGTTCCCCTTGTCCTACTGCTTGCCGTGGTTGTGGCAGCCAATGGCCTGACGGGCAGCGAGCCTGTGGCGGCATTGTGCGGAGTGGGTGCTCTTATACCTTATTATATATTATTGTATGTGTTCAGGGCACGCATAGGAGACGTGCTTAGGATCACGGTGGTAAGAAAAAAAGCTAAAGTCTAAAACAAATATTATTGATATTATGAATTTTATTTTGATTGCAGTTATCGTATTGGGAGCCATAGCCCTCGTTGCATCGGTGGTGCTCTATGCTGTTTCCAAGAAGTTTGCTGTGAAAGAAGACCCTCGTATCGGTCAGGTTCTTGAAGTCTTGCCGGGTGCCAACTGTGGAGGCTGCGGCTTTGCTGGCTGCGGCGGTATGGCCGATGCGCTTGTCAAGGGTGCCGACCTTGGCAGCATCGATGGTCTGACATGTCCTGTTGGCGGTTCGGCCGTCATGGGGCAGGTTGCTGACTTGCTCGGTATGGTAGTAGCCAACGCCGACCCTATGGTGGCCGTAGTGCGATGCAACGGCAGTTGTGAGCATCGTCCACGTACTGTTGTGTATGATGGCATGCGTACTTGTCAGGCTGTCAACAGCACCTGTGCCGGCGAGACTGACTGCGGTTTCGGATGTCTGGGCTGCGGAGATTGTGTTGCCGCCTGCCAGTTTGGTGCCATCAGCATGGACAGCGAGACTGGGCTGCCCGTAGTAGACGAGGAGAAGTGTACGGCCTGCGGAGCCTGTGCCAAGGCCTGTCCGCGACGCATCATCGAGTTGCGCAAGAAAGGACCGAAAGGCCGTCGCGTCTATGTACAGTGCGTGAACAAGGATAAAGGTGCAGTGGCAAAGAAGGCTTGTGCAGTGGCTTGCATAGGATGCGGCAAGTGTCAGAAGGTATGTCGTTTCGAAGCCATCACAGTAGAGAACAACGTGGCATACATCGATTTCAACAAGTGTAAACTGTGTACAAAGTGTGTAGACGAATGTCCTACCGGTGCACTCGTAAAGATAAACTTCCCGGTGCGTACGCCGAAGCCTGATGCTCCTGCTGCCACCGCAACAGATAAGAAGGAGGCAGAAGCATGAAACTGAAAACATTCAGCATGGGAGGCGTTCATCCCGAAGAGAACAAGATTACGGCAGACAAGGCCACCGTCGTCGCCGCATTGCCCAAGCAGGCCATATTCCCGCTGGGACAGCACATCGGCGCTCCGGCTAAGCCCGTTGTCAGCCGAGGAGACAAGGTAAAGGTCGGAACTCTCATAGCAGAGGCCGGAGGCTTCGTGTCGGCCCCCATCCACTCGTCCGTGTCTGGAACGGTAGTAAAGGTCGACTCTGCCATTGATGCAACAGGCTACCGTCATCCGGCCATATATATTAATGTGGAAGGCGACGAGTGGGAGGAGAGCATAGACCGCAGCGACAAGCTCGAGACCCTTGCCGAACATCCGGAGCTGACCCCCGAGGAGATAGTTAGCCGCATAAAGGAAGCTGGCGTAACGGGCATGGGTGGTGCCGGATTTCCAACATTCATTAAGCTCTGTCCGCCTCCAGGTGCCAAGGCCGAGTGTGTGATACTCAATGGTGTGGAGTGCGAGCCATACATCACCTCCGACTACCGTCTGATGATGGAGCATGCCGACGAGATACTCGTAGGACTGGACCTACTGATGAAGGCGGCAAAGGTGGAGAGAGGATATATAGGCATAGAGGACAACAAGCCTGAGGCAATAGCACTCTTCGAGAAAAAGACTGCCTCTGACCCCCGCGTGGAGATAGTTGCCCTTGAGAAGAAATATCCGCAGGGTGGCGAGAAGCAGCTCGTAGATGCGGTGACAGGCCGTCAGGTTCCTGCTCCTCCTGCCATTCCCGTCAATGTGGGTGCCATAGTACAGAACGTTGGTACTGCTTATGCCGTATACCAGGCCGTGATGAAGCGCAAGCCGCTGTTTGAGCGTTATACCACCGTTACGGGAAAGAAGCTCTGCAACCCCGGCAACTTCCTGGTGCGTATGGGAACGCCTATGAGAGACCTCATAGAAGCCTGTGGAGGCATGCCCGAGGGTGAGAACAAGGTGTTGGCAGGCGGCCCGATGATGGGCAAGTCTGTGGTGTCGACGGATGTCACCGTATGCAAGGGAACCAACTCCATAACCATCCTCACCGATGCCGACGCTCACCGCAAGCCCATACAGCCATGCATACGCTGCGCCAAGTGTGTCAGCGCTTGCCCCATGGGACTTGAGCCGTATCTACTTGCAACGCTCTCCTCGTTCAAGGAGTGGGAGAGGCTTGAGGCCGAGCAGGTTACATCGTGCATATCCTGTGGCTCGTGCCAGTTTACGTGTCCGTCACACCGTCCCATCCTCGACAACATCCTTCAGGGCAAGGGTGTGGTGATGGGTATTATAAAATCAAGAAACGCCAAGAAATAATGAGTAAGCTAATAGTTTCGCTGTCGCCGCATGCACATGGCACCGACAGCGTGGAGAAGAACATGTACGGTGTGGTGCTGGCACTGTTGCCCGCCCTGCTCGTGTCGTTCCTCTTCTTCGGACTGGGTTCCGTAGTAGTTTGCCTGTCGAGTGTTGCAGCCTGCATGTTCTTCGAATGGGCAATATCAAAGTATATCATGAAGCGGCAGCCGTCGCTGTCCGACGGCTCGGCCATTGTCACGGGACTGCTGCTGGGCATGAACCTTCCCTGCAATTTCCCTGTGTGGATGGTGCTCATAGGCGCCCTCGTGGCCATAGGCATAGGCAAGATGACCTTTGGCGGACTGGGATGCAACCCGTTCAATCCCGCCCTCGTGGGCCGCTGCGTCCTTCTGGTGAGCTTCCCTGCTGCCATGACATCGTGGCCACAGGCCGGACAGCTCACTTCCTACCTTGATGCAGAGACGGGAGCAACACCTCTGTCGCTGATGAAGTGGGCGATAAAGAGTGGTGACGCCTCCGTGCTGGAGCAGTTGCCAAGCAGTTTCAACATGCTCATTGGCTTGCCCGAGACATGCCAGACTGGTGCCGGCTGTCTTGGTGAGGTCTGCGCCCTGGCGCTCCTGCTCGGACTGGTGTTCATGCTGTGGCGCAAGATTATCACCTGGCACATTCCTGTGAGCATCCTCGCAACGGTGTTCGTGCTCAGTGGCCTGCTGCATCTTGCAGACCCCGTATACGCAAACCCCGTGCAGGTGGTGCTCAGTGGCGGACTGATGCTCGGTGCCATCTTCATGGCCACTGACTATGTGACATCACCGATGACGCACCGTGGACAGCTCGTCTATGGCATAGCGATAGGCGTGCTTACGGTGGTAATAAGAAACTGGGGCAGCTATCCCGAGGGAATGTCGTTTGCCATACTGATTATGAATGCTTTCACGCCGCTCATCAACAACTACATCAAGCCAAAGCGCTTTGGTGAGGTGCCGGCAAAGAAATAAAGATTGGGAGGAACAGAAAAATGGAAAAACTCAAATCATCGCTCTTGAATATGGTGCTCGTCCTCGTGGGCGTGGCCATGGTGATAGGAGCTGTGCTCGCCTGGGTAAACAACATCACGGAGAAACCCATCGCCGACAAGGCCCAGCAGACGCTTGCCAATGGTATACGCGACGTGATGGGGACTGCCGACATCAATGTTGATGAACCAGACAGCCTGACACTTGACCTACAGGGCAAGGCTTACGACTTCGTAATTCATAATGTAAACTCCACATCAGGCGATTATCTCGGTGCTGCCGTAGAGAGCACGACACTCGGCTTCGGTGGCGACATGAAGGTTCTCGTCGGCTTCGATGCCCAGGGAAAGGTGCTTGGCTATACAATCCTACAGGCATCTGAGACACCGGGACTCGGCGCAAAGGCCGACAAGTGGTTCCAGAAGGACGGAAAGGGAAGCATCATTGGCCGGAGCCTGGCCGACGGCAACCTCACTGTTGACAAGGATGGTGGAGATGTTGATGCCATCACGGCATCAACCATCACGACGCGAGCCTTCCTCAAGGCCGTCAACCAGGCATATGCCGCCTACAAGGGGAATGATACCGACGGGGAGAGTGGAGCATCAAAACAAAAACACTAAGAGACAAAGATTATGAATAAGATAAAAATCATTACCAACGGCATACTGAAGGAAAACCCCGTGCTGGTGCTCCTGCTCGGTATGTGTCCTACGCTGGCTACTACCACCAGCGCTATCAACGGACTGTCCATGGGACTTGCCACTATGTCGGTGCTCATCTGCACCAACTTCGTGATATCATGTATCAAGAGCATCACGCCCGACAAGGTGCGCATTCCTGTCTTCATCGTTGTCATAGCAGCCTTTGTCACCATCCTGCAGATGCTCATGGCAGCGTACGCTCCCGACTCCATCAACAAGGCGCTGGGCATCTACATCCCGCTGATTGTTGTCAACTGCCTCATCCTTGGCCGTGCCGAGAGCTTCGCGGCAAAGAACAACCCCGTGGCAAGTCTTGCCGATGGCGTGGGCATGGGACTTGGATTTACACTTGGGCTTACCGTGCTCGGTATTATACGCGAGATATTGGGCGCGGGCAGCGTCTTCGGCTTCGTGCTTCTGCCGGAAGTGACGAACGTACTGCTATTTGTGTTGCCTCCGGGAGCTTTCATCTCTCTGGGCTATCTCATTGCTGTTGTTAACAAAATAAAGAAGTAAGCGTTATGGAATACATTCTGATATTTATCTCGGCGATATTCGTCAACAACATCATCCTGTCGCAGTTCCTGGGCATCTGTCCTTTCCTCGGAGTATCGAAGAAGGTGGACACTGCCCTTGGCATGGGCGCCGCCGTGGCCTTCGTGCTCACTCTGGCGACAATAGTGACGTATCTGCTACAGACTTATGTGCTCAATCCTTTTGGACTGCAATACCTTCAGACGCTGTCGTTCATCCTTGTCATCGCATCACTCGTACAGATGGTAGAGATAGTACTCAAGAAGGTGTCGCCAGCCCTCTATCAGGCTCTCGGCATCTTTCTTCCGCTCATCACCACCAACTGTGCCGTGCTCGGTGTGGCAATCCTCGTCATACAGAAAGACTTCTCGCTCATACAGAGCATCGTCTATGCCTTCTCTACGGCAATAGGTTTCGCACTGGCAATGGTGGTATTCGCCGGTCTGCGTGAGCAGCTCTCACTGGTACGTGTGCCCAAGGGCATGCAGGGCATGGCGATAGTACTTGTTACCGCCGGCCTGCTATCCCTGGCATTCATGGGATTCAGCGGTGTG
Source organism: Prevotella sp. P3-122 (assembly GCF_002251365.1). Classification (GTDB taxonomy): domain Bacteria; phylum Bacteroidota; class Bacteroidia; order Bacteroidales; family Bacteroidaceae; genus Prevotella. The sequence continues at coordinate 187,053 of NZ_NPJH01000013.1, read as the reverse complement.
GATGGCGGACTACGTTCCGTATTTGGACTCGAATGAAGAGCTAAAGGATATTCTCTCCACCCCTCTCTTAAAGGGAGGGATGGGGAGAATTCTGTTTATATGATGTTATAAATAGCCAAGATAGGCGCAGACTTACTGAACCAATGAAACATAAACTTATTAACCTGTTGACTTTTGCCGTATTTGCCGTATTCTATGCAAATGCGCAGTTGCTTCCTTATCAGAATCCGAAATTATCATCAGAACAACGTGCATCCGACCTTGTGAGCAGACTCACTCTTGAGGAAAAGACGATGCTGATGATGGACAAGTCGCCAGCAATACCCCGGCTGGGTATACCTGAATTTCAATGGTGGAATGAAGCCCTGCATGGAGTGGGGAGAAACGGATATGCTACGGTCTTCCCCATCACCATGTGCATGGCTGCGTCATGGAACAATGACTTGCTCCAGCAGGTGTTTACTGCCGTCAGCGATGAGGCCCGCGCCAAGAACCAGATAGCACGCCAGTCGGGAAAGATTAAGCGCTATCAGTGTCTGTCCTTTTGGACTCCCAATATCAATATCTTCCGTGATCCCAGGTGGGGACGGGGACAGGAGACATACGGCGAGGACCCTTACCTGACATCACGGATGGGACTGGCCGTTGTCAACGGTCTGCAAGGTCCCCGTACATCACGTTACCGTAAACTTCTGGCCTGCGCTAAGCATTTCGCAGTACATAGTGGTCCGGAATGGAACCGCCATTCGTTCAATGTCGAAGACCTACCGCCACGCGACCTGTGGGAGACATATCTTCCTGCCTTCAAAACCCTTGTTCAGGAAGGACATGTTGCCGAGGTGATGTGTGCATATCAGCGCATCGACGGCAAGCCCTGCTGTGGCAGCCACCGTTATGAAAGACAGATACTCAGAGACGAGTGGGGCTTCGATGGTCTGATTACCTCCGACTGCTGGGCTATTGCCGACTTCTATCTCAAGGGTCACCATGAGGTCGCGGGCGACTCTGCCGATGCCGTGGCTATGGCATTAAGGGCAGGAACAGATGTGGAATGCGGAGCGTCGTATGCCGCTATACCGAAGGCTGTGGCGCAAGGAGCAGTCTCCATGGCAGAGATTGACGAGAGCCTTAAACGTCTTATGAAGGCGAGGATAGAATTGGGTGACCTCGACCCAGACTCGCTTGTGGAGTGGACAAGTATTTCTCCATCGGTCATTGCATGCGAGAGACACAAGCAGATGGCTCTTGACATGGCAAGACAGGGCACGGTATTGTTGCAGAACAATAACTCCATATTGCCCTTGAACCGTAATTCTGACATAGTGGTCATGGGACCCAATGCCAATGACTCCGTAATGATGTGGGGCAACTACAACGGAACACCTACCAGAACAATAACGATATTGCAAGGCATACGTCAGTATGTTCCTGATGCCAGATATGTGGCAGGTTGCCAGCTGACGCGGAATTTCGATATTGCAGACCAGCAGGCCGTAATCGACAGTGTGGGCAATGCGAACATAGTAGTGTTTGTCGGTGGGCTCTCACCTCGTGTTGAAGGCGAGGAGATGCCTGTCAACGAACCCGGCTTCAAGGGTGGTGACCGTACGGATATCGAATTGCCGGCAGCACAACGCTCACTCATAGCTTTGCTGCATAAGGCAGGTAAGAAGGTCGTCTTCGTCAACTGCTCTGGAAGTGCTGTGGCACTGGTGCCTGAGGCCCAACACTGTGAAGCCGTCTTGCAGGCGTGGTATGGAGGTGAGCAAGGAGGAAGAGCTGTTGCCGAGATACTGTTTGGTGACTGCAATCCTTCAGGTAAGCTTCCCGTAACGTTCTACAGTTCTACCAATCAGCTGCCAGATTACGAGGACTACAGCATGGCTGGACGCACCTACCGCTATCTTACTGAACAGCCCCTCTTCAGCTTCGGTTTCGGTCTCAGCTACACCACTTTCAATATTGGCAAACCAAAATATAATGATAAGACAAATACCATAAAGGTTGGAATTGCCAATACAGGAAAGCGCGATGGTGACGAGGTTTTGCAGGTGTATATTCGACGGGTGGGTGATGTCGAAGGTCCTCAAAAGACCCTTCGTGCCTTCAAGCGAGTCAGTCTGAAAGCAGGCCACAAGAAAACAGTAGATATAGACTTCCCCACCTCAAGTTTCGAATGTTGGGATGCAGCTTCAAATACCATGCGTGTCATTCCAGGCAAATACCAGTTAATGGTAGGCAACTCCAGCCGCAGTCAGGACCTGAAGACTATTGAGGTGAACATTAAGTGACAAATACACATGCTTTGGGGAGTTTTACGCCTCTAGCCACAAGTCTGATAATTATGTTTTTTTACGTGGATACCTTCGTTGGATTACGAAGGTATCTCCGTTTTTGTGGGGCAGTTCAGCCCATCTCACACGCAAAGCTTTGCAAGTGCCAACGCAAAGCTTTGCATCCGCTCACGCAAAGCTTTGCATCCGCTCACGCAAAGCTTTGCATCCGCTCACGCAAAGCTTTGCATCCGTCCACGCAAAGCTTTGCATCCGTCCACCAAAGCTTTGCAACCGCTCACGCAAAGCATTGCATGTGCCAACACAAAGCATTGCATGACGCAAACATAGTTCATTCTGACTTTTGAATCTGTTCTTGTGCAACTATGATAGCATCATTACTCAATTCATCATCGCCTACAGCATCAAGCACTTTATCTGCTAACCACAACGTCAGCATCTCCTTCTCGTCCTGATGTAGGTATTCTGCAAGCTTGATTACGTGTTCGCGCTTTGCCCGTCTGTCACCTCGCTCAATTTTGCTGAACATAGGTGTGTCAATCTCTAATAGTGCCGCCAATTGTCGTTGCAGCACTCCTTGCTCGTCTCTGAGCTCTCTTATTTTCTTTCCAAATATCATATCTTTACACTTTTCACTCATCAAAGAAAATGAATCCATTTCTCATCACAAGATGATTGAAGGGATTGTTATCGGCAATCTCCTTCAGAGAGAAATTTGGGTCAAAGACGTTGCTTATCTTCAGTAAGTCCTTGATGACTCTCGATTTCTGTGCTATTGTTGAACCGCTTGCCCCAAAATGGTCTGCGATTTCAGCGGATGATGTATTCAGCCGAGAACTTTTGCTGAACATGAAGTTGATGCTACAGATGGTATATACAGAAGCGGCAGCCCATATCTCTACTCTTCCTGACTGTAATGGGCAGGAACGCTTGCGTCCCAATTTCTGCACAAGTTTAGTACACAGTTCTGCGCACTCATCATCCAAGTGCTCTTTGCAAAATGCAGTAGCAAGTTCTATAACCCTTGCTTCTCTTTCTTTTAGTTGTTGCTTATCCATTTGTATATTCTTTTCTCGTTTTATACTTCGACTAAACTATCGGAAAATGACTGTTTTTTACGACTAGAAGCCTCCAACTATTCATTTTCTAGTCGTTTTTTATCGCCATTTATTCGCTATTAGCCGTTTCCTTCTGGCCATATTTGCGGTTTATGGCTATAATTTGGCCATAACTTAGCTTTTATAGCCATTTTCAAACCAAGTACGGCCATTTACCTGTATCATATTCTCATTTTTCATTTCTTCCAATATGTGCCGGAGCAGCCTACGCTTTTGTTCCAAAGACTTTGTCGAAGGGAGTACATCCTTGATGTATTCTAGAATAGCATCGAGCTTTGCGCCTTCCTCTCCAGCATTCTGAATATACTGCAAAGTCATCTGCTTTATCTTGTCGCGTTCAAGCCCTTTCACCTTGGTATATTCTGGCAATTGTTTTGTTTGCCTTGCAATGTTCAGGGATATAGTCAAGTCAGGATATTCACCTTCTACCAATCCTCGCTCCAAAAGATTCTTTGCATCACTTTCATTCAGTCGGTGTCCTTTCTGTACTGCATCAAGCAAGATACAGTCTTCCAACGACAAGTCTTTGTTCTCTTTCAGGAGCTTGGTGTACTTCTCATTGATGGCGTTACCATACAGACGGACGGCAACCTCCTTATTGGCTGCGTCAATCTCATAGTCAGGCATGGGGAAGTGGCGTTTCCACTGCTCATTGAATATCTTGCGGATACCACGGCCAACGATGTCTATCATATTGAAGTTGACCATCGCATTGTTCCTTGCTACCAAAACGTCTTCATTTGTGTCGTACATTCTTATCAGTTCCATTGTTTTGCTTTTTATAAAACATGGCCAGCGAATAGTCGTCATAGGCTATCAAACCCTTCCTGAGCAGACTCTGTATGTGCCTTTGAAAATTTGCGGGATGACCAATCGTGTTGACAAGTTTGTTTATTACATCCTTTTCAAAATCATTGAAGTGTAAAGTTCTTGCCATTTTTATATAATTGCTGTTTTTAGAACACTTTGATTCTGCTTCATCCAGCTCTTGTCTGAATGTGTCTTCACAGGCAACTTCATACATCATTATTATGTAGTGTGCCATAGCATCGCTTGCCACAAATATGAGAGAATCTGAATCGGTATGGAATATGCCTTTGCGGAATCCTTCCATCAGAAGTTCATCCTTACAGTTGATAAGGTAAGGTGGTTTGTCAAAATCTGCAAGTGTGCCAAAACTATGCTCTAATCGCTTTGTTCGATAGTTGTAGTGGAAAGCCACACTGTCCCCGAAACCCATCCATTGGCATTCGGTGTCTGATAGTCTCCATACAACCACTAATGTAGCGAAGGAACCTTCGTCATAAAACTTATCCAAGGACAGCCCTCCCAGTTTCTTGGCATCCGTCTCACATTGGTTATAGTAGGGCTCCCAAATGTCGCCAATCCAAGCATCCAGTTCGTCTGCGTTACTAATTGGTGTGGCAGGCAAATGGTTCAAAAGATAGGCTGACCATCGTTCGGCAAACAATCCTCCACCTCCTGCTCCGTCTGATACAGCAATGATATTTTCTTGTGCAATAACAGCATCTTCATTGATGCATCCTTGTTCGGGTTTTCCGATAGAAACAGCAAATTTCTTCATTGGGCTTGGCTTACATTAGTGGGAGTTCCGATATCCATCAGTTTTATTAGCGTAGTTGCATCTGCATTGACACCCATGGCACGGTGACGACCCGCACGGTTATCATTCAGGCAACGGCTGATGTCTGCATTGTATCTTTCAGGCAGAAGGCTTGACATGTTGAATAGCGTTTCCGCATAACTATCGCCATTTAATTCTGATATTTCAATCGGACACACCACTTCGTCCGTTGACTTGCAGGCAGTAAAATGAATGTTGAACAGAATCACATTGCCGTCATTTGTAAACATCGACTTTAGTTCATTGGCCATTTGCAAGACCTCCTCTCGTTTTGCACCGTTAAATTCTCCATCAGTAATGTTGATGATTGTAGGAGGATAACAGTCCTTATCATGATGCTTCTCCATCCATTGGCTGAGCAATTGCTGTGCTTTGTCAAATGCCTTATGCAAGTGTGTCCAGTGTCCGTCATGCTTGGCTTCAACCCATTGTACCTTCTCCACTTCTTTTACAACGACTCCCCTGCGAGTTCGTTTCTCTTCACGGGTGATGATTTTCTTGTATGGATGTTCGAGCAGCTCCTCTGGCGAAACAAAGTCCCTGCCTTCCAAATCGCCATTCCATCCGCTGTATGCCTTTTCGCCATAGCCAATCACTGCGATATCATAATAATGCCTTGTCTCATTCGACTTGATGCAGCGGTACACGAGTTCGTTGATTTGTCGGTTCACGATTCGTGCTGCCGCTTCTGCCATAGTCATCTCTTCGCCAAACAGGCTGGTCATCTTCTGCATACTGACCGAATGATCCACAAGGAATAAGAAAGCTGTTGGCGTATTTCGGGTAATCTGTGCCGTGTAGGCCATTTTACTCTGTAAAGCTTTCGGCTTATTCGGAATAGGAATACCAAAGTTTCCGATATTTCTGATATACTCCAACGGAATGAAGTTCTTCACCAAAACCTCAGCCTGATAGAATTTCTGCTCATCATCGTCAAGGTCAAAGTGCTTCTGCGCTTTGACTGCTGAGAAATGGATGGCCTTGAAATCTTCCAACTCTCCACCGACACGAGCCCCATGCTTCGTAGCATTGCGGTCGGCATACTTGCTACCATTCCAATAAATGACTTGAGGGTCTATCTCCAGCAGCACAGGGTTCGAAATACGGCCTTCGTTCATCGCCACATACATCATAGGATGCTGGGTGACAAAACTTACACGGACATAGTGTTGCAATCCGTCACGAGCATCAAGTGAACGCGAACTGTCACTACCACCGGGTTTGGAAATAACGATTCCTTTCTCCTCACAATCCGCCCAAGAGTAAAGACCTCCGTTTTGAATGATGGACTGCAAGTTATCGCGGTCGGTGAAATGATACAACTGCTTAATGCCCTGTTGTTCTATGATGGCTTGATAGGCTTGCCAATTACTTTTCTTTTCCATTGTATATATTGTTTAGTCAAACAGCGAAAGCTGCTTCGCTGAGTTTTCTTTGTTTTTTTCTGTTTCTTCTGAAAGCTTGAGGTCATCAAATGGATAGAGCCCTTCTGCATAAGCCTTGATTCCAATGTCCCAACACTCGTCCATGTTTACGCACCGTTCGCTTAATGTCCTTCATGGTGTCATTGAGAAACATGGATATGTCAATACCCTCATTCTCAAATACCTTCAGCCCTTGCCATATTCCTTCTACGCAAGTTGCCGCATATCCCTCGCTGAATGGCACAGGAATATTACCATGCGGATAGAATGGACTTAACTTTACAAGCCCGTCAGTTGCCTTACTTGTCACATCCACTATCAGAGCACCTGGATATTTCTTCAGAATATTCTCCAGCTTTTTTCGTTTTGATTCTATGATGATCATTGTTCTACGAGTTTATCTTTATTGTCCGGGAGAAATCTAGCAAACTTTTGTTTAGTACCTGGAGGGATAATTATAGATTTAAGAGAACTACAATAAACGAAAGCATCTTCTCCAATACTTGTCACAGAATTAGGAATCGTTACTGAGGTGAGGCTGCTGCATTTAAAGAAAGCAGCAACTCCAATACTTGTCACAGAATTAGGAATCGTGACTGAGATGAGGCCTCTGCAAAAAGAGAAAGCACTTTTTCCAATACTTGTCACAGAATTAGGAATCGTGACTGAGGTGAGGCCGCTGCAACGGAAGAAAGCCCAATCTCCAATACTTGTCACAGAATTAGGAATCGTGACTGAGGTGAGGCCATGGCATCCATTGAAAGCTCCTCCAATTATTATTGATATATTTTCAGGTATAGAATAATGACCTTCATAACTCTTTGGTAAAAGGACAAACATATCGTTTACAATAATTGTATGTGTAATTCCACTGCAATCTTCGAAAGCATCTTCTCCAATACTTGTCACAGAATTAGGAATCGTGACTGAGGTGAGGCCACTGCAATTCCTGAAAGCAATATTTCCAATATTTGTCACAGAATTAGGAATCGTGACTGAGGTGAGATCCCTGCATCCCCAAAAAGCCCCATCACAAATAACTCTTGTTCCTGCTTTGATTACATAGTTTTTAATGTTCTTATTGGATTTAAGCAGTCTAAGTCCGTCCTTACTATACTTTACACAAAATTCATCTTCAACAGCATTAGCCCAGTCCTCTTTCGTAACTTCTGTACTAAGTTCTATTTGCTTTTTCTCTGGTTTGGTAATTGCAAACAAGCGGAAGGATAACATAGAAAGATTATTCTTTGCAGATACCAAAAGAAATGCGGAAAGCAAGGATGCCAAAGTGGCATCAGATGATAATGATACTAATGCCATCAAGACATTGGACTCTCCAAGATTTCTATAATCTTCAGCTGAGAACAGCAAGCGATCAGCTGCACCATATTTCTCCAACAATGAAGGATCAAGAGCAATAGCCTTCAAAGACAATGCCATGCTTGCAATGGCAAAGTCATCGATATGGCTATCAAACTGATCCTCGTCACGCAGAGGATGACGGAAGTCTGGGCTGCCAAGTTCACGAGCTTTCTGTCCTTCCATCGAAGGTACGAACATTCCATCATAATCCACCAATGCCAATTCGCCATTCTCACGCACAAGGATATTGTCCGGTTTCAGATCTCCATGAGCAAAAGGCTGAGAAAGAAGGTATGCTCCCATTCGGCAGAACCTATAGGTCAGCATCTCCAAAGCATAACTATCATATAGGTTTTCGCGCAGATATGCATCCAGAGGCTTTCCTTCCATCCATTCCATCTTCAGAACAGGGAATTCTTCTTGATCTGTTTGAGTGGTATCAACAAACAGTTCATTCTCTAGATACTGAACATGCATAAGATAAGGAGAAGAAACGAATTCCAACTCCTCAGGAATCCGTTTATACGCCTCAGCACGGCCTTCCTGATCTTTGATAAAGCACTTAATAGCATAACAACGACCAGTGTCAACGCTCTTCATTTTGAAAACTACTGCAAAGTTGCCTGACGACATCACAGGACGTCCTCTGTCATCCAATACTGGACTCAGATTTTTCAACGTCGCCATATTGTCCTCTGCCGAAAGGATGGCATCTATATATTCTGATATTAATGGGTATTGCATATTTGTAAAGATTGTTTGTGGATATTGTGTGTTGGAATAGACTCTTACTTCCTCATTCCTCTGGAAGCTTGAGGTCATCAAATGGATAGAGCCCTTCTGCATAAGCTTTGACGAGGTAGGCATGAGAGAGTGGCTTTGTCTCATCGTCAACATTGCAGCATGTATTGTAGTCCAGCAAGACAATCGTTTTTGTTTCGCTTGCCTTGCGTAGCCGTTCAATAATATACATAGCCCTGTGCTCCAACATCCATCGGTATGCAGGAATGTAAATCTGATGTTTTGCCTCCACATATCCTAAGATTTCTGTTCCATGCACACCTTTCCGATGTCCCAACACTCGTCCATGTTTACGCACTGTTCGCTTAATGTCCTTCATGGTGTCATTGAGAAATATGGATATGTCAATACCCTCATTCTCAAATACCTTCAGCCCTTGCCATATACCTTCCACGCAAGTTGCCGTATATCCCTCGCTGAATGGTACAGGAATACCACCATGCGGATAGAACGGACTCAACCTAACCAATCCATCCTTCGCCTGACTTGTCACATCCGCAATGATGGCGTTGGGATATTTCTTGAGGATATTCTCTATTTTCTTTCTTTTAGATTCTATCTTAATCATTGGAATAGTGTTTTAGCCACAACAGGCGAGTACTCATTTGTTTTGTCTGTTCATTAGAACACCCTGATACTATAATTTTTAGTGTCATTAACTCTCTTTATACTCAACACGATATAGGTCTTTCTCTCCTAATTTGCTTAGAGTTAATACATAGGCTTTATCCAAGTGAATAATATCACCCTCTTGTATTGTTGAGTCATAAGACAATGGAATATAAGTACGACCTCCTGATTTCATGTGGAATTCTACAGAATAGCCATAGTCTGTTTTAACTACTATCGCATATAATACAGCATTTAATTCCTCTTCAGAAAACTTTCTTTTGTCTTTTAGGTTCCATTTTTGGTGATAGAATAATTCCAATTGAACCGATTTTTCAAACATCAAATATGGAGAATTCTTGCTAGCTATTACGTTACTAAAAACAGTTCTTTCACACTCTGTGACAATAGTCAATATGTCAGTTGGCTGATAACCGGCAAACTCAGAATACATTTTACGTTCATAAAACGTATTATGTTTATATGTATTATAACTTGATTGTTTTGCACAATTCCTCAAAGCATCTTTTCCGATTGATTCAATATTTTTTGGAAATCTGATTTTTTTTAAGGAGAGACAACCTTGAAAAGCAGCTTCCTTAATCGATCGCACTTTATCAGGTATGTAAATCTTTTCCAATGACTCACATCCACAAAACAACCCCTCTTCAATGATTTCTATTTTTTGGGGAAGATAGACATCAATAAGATTCATACAATTATAAAAAGCATGTTTGCCTAAATAATTACAATTGGATGAAAGCTTTATTTCCTTTAGGCTTTCAGAACCAGCGAAAGCATAATCTTCTATATATTCAACATTCTCTGGTATTATCATAGTTGATATCGGCAAACAACCAAAAGCAGCAAAGCCTATCATTCTCAAAGATTCTGGTAATATGATTGCATTTGGATAATCTATGCCAATTATTCCACATTTAGACTTTTTGGAAAAAGCCCAATCGCAAATTACTTCAATTCCTGAGGGGACTTCATATTGTTTAACCGCTAATTTTTCCGGGAATTTAATAAGACGTTTTCTGTCATTGCTAAACCTTATTCCAAGCTCATCAGTAAATGAATTCTCAATATCATCATCAGTGACATTTGACCGAAGTGGTTCTTCTATTGCAATAAGTGTATGGAATTTGGGATATAATTCTTTGTTTGAATATGCCAAAATGAATGAAGAAAATAATTGTGCGAAATCTTTATTGTTGGATAATGCCAATAAAGACACCAAAGTATCTGACTTACTTAGGTCTGCGTAATCACGAGCAGATGTTATTAATGCGTTAGATCTCGATTTTTCGTATAGTGTAGGTGATAGTGCAACAGATTTTAACGATAGGGCTATCAATGCGATAGAAAAATCATCTATATTGCGATTGAATGTAGATATTGAACGATTTGGGTGCTGGAAATCTGGACTTCCATTCTCAAGTGCAGACTTTCCGTCAAATGCAGGTACATACATACCATCATAATCCACCAATACTAATGAAAAATCTTCTCTAACTATTATATTATCAGGTTTTAAATCCCCATGTGCTATTTGCTGTGATAATAGCCAAACTCCTAACTGACAAAAATTATAAGTTAAAAGTTGAAGCCTGTATTTGTTTGAAATATTGTCTTGAATAAATTGGTCAACTGGATAACCTTCCACCCAATCCATAATAAGCACAGGAAATTCTGTTTCATCACTTTGTGAAGTGTCAACAAATAACTCTTTATCATAATAATGCGTGGAAACGAAATATGGTGATTTGATTTCATCCAATACTCTTATTATTTCTCGGTACCTTTCCTCTCGTTCCTCTTGCACACGGGTAAAGCATTTGACAGCATACATTTTTCCCGTTTCTATGTCTTTCATTTTGAATACGACAGCAAAGTTTCCACTTGACATAACGGGATTGCCATTAGCGTCAAGCTCAGGTCGAAGATTGGTTAACTTATCAAAGTTGTCTTCTGCGGAGCGTATTGCTTCAATATATTCTGAGATTAAAGGGTATTGCATATACTTTTACAGATTTTGATGAATGTTGCGTGATCGAATAGATTCTCGCATCCTCTTTTATATACTTTTACGGTTGAGTTATTATAGGAGAACCAATCATCAGAAGAATTGTCTGGAGTGTACTTTGATTGAATTGGAATTAGCTGTATTAGCTTGTTGAACAAAGACGACTCACTGACATTGGATAATTTGTCAACAACCAAAACTTTTGTCTTGTCGAAAGATGTGTACTCTTTGATAAGCATGTTGATATGAGGATCCGAAAAAGAGTATCCAATTATGATTAATACAGCACATTCACTCAAATCGTGGGCAAAAGAAACTATACTACGAAAAAAATGTTGATCCATAAGTCTTTGTGTCTTATTTCTCCCTGTAATAATTGGAGAAAAAATCATTAACTCATTAGGATTTCCACCATCATTTGCCAGAGCATAGTTAAAGATGCTAGTTATATCTGTATGTTTTACTTCATATCTTTGTCCATTCCACTTCTTACATAGATGAATAGAACCATGGAGATTGGAGAACTGTTCTATATTGTAAGACTTAGTTGCTTCTAAGCATGAATATTCACTATTAATTACATAAGGCAATATTTCATCGTAATTAGTAGTATAATAACTTATGTTTTCAAACTTCTTATTCAACACCTCCCAAAGTGAAACAATTGACTTTCTTGCGGTTTCATCTTGTAGAACTCGGTTCTCGTATTTTTCGACTTCGTGTATGATAGCGTTAATACACTTTTGGTAGATATCCCACAGAGAATCAGTGTCTATTTCTTCTGTACACTTAAAGAATGAAGCCAAATAACTACTATTGGAATCATCAATGCTATAATATAGCAATGATTCAATTGCAGCCAAGATGGATTCAAAGGAATCGTTGTTGATAAGTTTATTGCAAAGAGTGCTATTATTGCTAAGTCCCTCTCTGATATAATTTTTAATGGTCTCTGTCAAGGAGTCGGATGTAGGGCTGCCCCACATAATAGGGAAGCCTGCTCCGCACAATAATACAAGTTTACTTTTTCTCATAATCAATAATTTTTTTAATCTTTATCGCCTCCTTGGGTATATATGCCGTAGCCACCAAGCAACCGCTGAATATTTTCGTGGAGCATTGCATCGACTTCTTCCTGTGACGTGTGGACAAAAATGAGGGATGAGATAAGAGGCTCGGTGATGATATGCTTCTTGCCATGCTTCGTAATCTGCTTTTGACGCATCGAGGCATAACACTCTATATGGCAGGCATCGACAACTGCCTTTGCTTTTAATACTCTGCCGTATGACAGTCTTAATACGAACCAGTGCTTATTTGGTATATGGACATTCTCTACCGACACCCCATCCTTGTATTTGGAGATGGAGGGAGTGCGGGATGCTGCTCCAACACTGTGACACTGTGTACCGGTGCCAGTCGGTCGCCCATTATACAATGAAGAGTCAGTCTTCTTAGACTGAAAACATTGTTCTTCCTCTGCTTTCATCAGAGATTACTCTAATTAAAATAGATTTTTGCTCTAAAGAATTGTCATTATTTGACTACAAAGTTATAAAAATATATGCAGACTATCGCAAGAACGGAGCGACAATCTGCAATATTTTTTTTGTGTGAGAAAAAAATGAGGGAGAGACCTGTAAAAACGAACATGATGCTCGAATACGTATAGTAAAGAAGGCACTCACACCTTTCTCCATCTGATGTGAGTGCTCTATAAACAGCATATCATCGGCTATACCCTTTCCTCTTTGTCGGCACATATCGCGAAGTCTTGACGGTCTTTGCTGCATGAAGCCAACAACGGAGTCGGAAGTCCTCGTTCTCCTCATCTTTATTGCGACCGTCCCAGCCAGTTTCGCTACTTACAGAACCACCACCAGCACAAGGTGTGTTGACATTGCGACCTCCCATGAGAGCAACTGCGACCTCTCGAATCAGCTTTGCCGTATCAGGTTTCTCAAAGAGGGCGAGAAGATCAAGCGTTTCAAGTATCTGCTGATGTCGGAGATACTTCTCTGTGTGATAATCCTCGTTCAGTTTCTCCATGTCGCGCTGATTCATCAACCGAAACTTACGTTCTCCGAGAATGCTATTCTTGGCTGCATCCATGACAGTCTTGCCAAATGAATTGAGAGCATTATGGAATTGCTCGCTGATGGCTGCGTTCTGAGCCTTCGTCCAATCGTCAATGTTCCCAAAGCGAGGTGGACGCTCTGTAATCTTTGGAGGTTTCACCTTAATCTCTGGCACATCAAAGCGGACATAAGCAACATCGTAGAAGTTCACCTTGTCTTTGATGTCCTGCAATTCTTTCATCTTTTGTTCGAGCTTCTGCTGTTTGTCAGCCAGCTTTACGTCGCAATTAGAAATCTGCTTTTCAAAATCATCTTTCTTGCGGTTGTATTCGTCAAGTGTAATCTTCCATTCGGACAACTGACTCTGGAGTTCTGTCCGTTCAGTGGTGAGCAGAGTCTTTTGAATAGTAAGATTTCTGCACATTGTTTGAAGACTCTTTACAGCTGTCTCCGCTTGTTTCTTCTCCCGGTTGAGAGTTTCAATCTCAATAGTCAAAGCGTCTTTTTCTGACTGTAATGTTTCGACTTCATCCTCCAACACTTCTTTCTGCAATTTGAGTCCATCCTTCTCTGCTTCCAGTTTCGCCTCCTCTTCTTTGATTGCATTATAGACCGCAGGATCCATGTGCTTAGACTTTGAACCATGAACGCTACGTTCAAGATCAAAGCCGGCAGCCTGCATGTGAAGAGCATATTCTGTTTGCCAACGCTCTGCATTCTCCTGAGTGAACACATCTCTGGCACAGAGGCGAGCAGTAACTTCATGCTCTTCATGGTCTCGCTGTCGCTGGAACAAACGAATGCGAGGAACTTGGCTTGCTCATCGCGTATCTTTCCCCATGTTTTTCCATAGAGTCGTTACTTGCTATGTTTTTTTTGTGAAAACTTTTTGGTAAGTCCGCCATTATGGCTATATTTGCAGTACGTTTCTTGGAGGAAAGCTATAAACAGTAGAGCCGGAAAGGTTATAGTAACTTGACTTTTGCAAGTTGAAAGACTTGAATGTTTACTTCATAGAGCGAAGTATATACGAACCTATTGTCAATGACCGATGGGAAAAGTAAACAAATAATTATTGGAAAGAAATGGGAACAGATAACACACAGCTCAGGCAGGCATGGGATTTCATTGAACATACCGGACGCAGCGTTTTCCTAACAGGCAAGGCTGGTACAGGTAAGACCACGTTTCTGAAGACTGTGGTACGCAAGAGCAGCAAGCAGACTATTGTTCTTGCTCCTACCGGCGTGGCTGCCATAAATGCCGGTGGGGTTACAATACATTCGTTTTTCCAACTTCCGTTGTCGCCCTATCTTCCCGGTACCAGCGTCAAGACCATGTTCAGCTTCGGCAAGGAAAAACGAAAGATAATATCCTCGCTCGATATGATAATCATAGACGAGATATCGATGGTGAGATGCGACCTCCTTGATGCCATGGATGCCGTGTTGCGACATTTCCGTGACTGGCGCAAACCCTTTGGCGGAGTACAGCTCCTTATGATAGGTGACCTTGCACAGCTCACACCTGTCGTGACACCCGAAGATGAGGTCGTACTGGGCAATACATATTCAACGCCATACTTCTTTGGCAGCAAGGCTCTGGCAAAGGTCGACTATGTCACCATACAGCTCGAGAAAATATATCGTCAGCAAGACACCACATTCGTCGAACTGTTGAACCGTGTGCGCGAAGGCAACCTCTCTGCCGCAGAACTGGCAAGACTCAACGAACGTTTTATACCATCGTTCACGCCCAAGGCAGAAGACGGATATATACGTCTGACCACTCACAACCGCATGGCAGAGCATCTGAATGATACCGAACTGGCACGCCTGCCGGGACGCTCGTTCACATACGATGCAGAGATAACGGGCAACTTCCCCGAAATCTCCTTCCCTACATCAAGGCAACTCACGTTGAAGGTTGGAGCGCAGGTCATGTTCGTGCGAAACGACCCGACATCAGCACATCAGTATTATAACGGTATGATAGGTAGGGTTGTCTATGCCGACGACTCAGAGATACGTGTGCTTGGAACGGGACAGACTGAGGCAATAGTGGTGGAAAAGCAGGAATGGGAGAACGAAAGGTATACCGTGAACGACAAGACCAAGGAGATAGAGACCGAAGTGCTTGGAGTGTTCAAGCAGTATCCACTGCGACTGGCATGGGCTGTTACTATACACAAAAGCCAGGGACTGACATTCGACCGTGCCATAATAGATGCCGGCAGGTCTTTTGCGCCCGGACAGGTATATGTGGCTCTTAGCAGATGCCGCACGCTCGAAGGTCTTGTGTTGTCATCACAGATAGGGCAGGGTGCCATAATAGGAGATGCCGTCGTGGATAACTATATGGCAGCCCAACAGCAGCAGGCGGAAAGAAGCATTGCCGTATTGCCCGACCTCAAGAATGAATACCATCGTGCCTTGCTTTACGAACTGTTCGACTTCTCCAATATCCTGCGTCTTGAAGAAGCCGTGTTGCGTATACTTGTCGAGTATTTCCCTGCTTCGTTCTCCGACCTTGCCTCGTGCCATCGTATAGCTCTCGACGACTTGCGCAAGAAGATAGTCGACGTATCGCTAAAATGGCAACATGCTATGGCACTGATGTCGACAGACCAGCTCCACGGTGATGCATTCATCGAGCGTGCGCAGAGGAGTGCAGACTATTTCTCCGACAACCTCATTACTGTCCTGACACGTCCTCTTTCGCTTGCACTTGCAGCCAGAACAGACAACAAATATGCACAGAAACGTATGCAGGAGACAGGCGGAGACCTGAAGACAGCGTGGCGTACAAAGGTGTTGCTGTTGCAGTCAATGTCCGATAAGCCTTTCTCTACCGCCGTCTATCTTGACGAAAAGCGAAAGGCAGTGATGGATGCCATTGACGAGGGAAAAGGAAAACCATCAGGCAACAGACAACGTGAACGGAAACCCAAACAGCCAAAGGCTCCCGTTGAGAAAACGTGGGAGAAATCGTACAGGCTCTTCCGTGAAGGCAACGACATAGATACCATAGCAAGCCAGAGAAACCTCACACGCTCTACGATATTAAGCCATCTTGCACGCTACGTGCGTGACGGCATCCTGCATATCTCCGACATTATCGACGAAGAGAAACGACTTATCATCTGCCGTTGTGCTGAGAAAGTGCAGCAAGAATGTAAAGACAAGGGTGAGCCTGTTACGACATCTGCAATAAAGGCTGCTTGCCCCGGCAATGTCACTTACGAGGATATACGGTTAGTCATGGAGTGTTGCGACGTTTAGAAAATCCCTCACCTTTTCGGTATATTCATGTGGATAGTCAAGATACGATGCGGCATGGTGCGTACCCTTGGCAATCCACATTTCCTTTTCCCCTCTTTTCGCATCGTAAAGGCGTTGCATCATGCTGAATGGTACAAAGGTGTCGGCATCGCCATGTATGAACAGCATCGGACGATTGCACTTTGCAACCTGTCTCAACGGTGAGGCCTCGCCGAAGCTCCAGCCGTTGACAAGGCGGCAGAGAATACTTGTTGAGTACAATAGGGGAAACTCGGGAAGTCTGAACTGTTCGGAGAGTTGTCCCGAGAACTCGTCCCACACACTGGTATATCCGCAATCCTCAACGAAGCATCTCACATAGTCTGGCAATGCTTCTCCCGACAGACACATGGTGGTTGCGGCTCCCATTGAAACACCATGTACTACTACAGAGGTTCCATGTGTGGAGTCGGCAAAAGTCCCGGCTGCTATCTCTGTCCACCGCTTAATGTCGAGACGGTCTTTCCATCCCATCTGTATGTTGTCGCCTTCGCTGAGTCCATGGCCGTGCAGGTCGGGAAGAAGGATGTTGAAGCCAAGATCACGATGGTACATCCTACCGAGATAGAGGAACTTTATGCTGCAATCCTTATATCCGTGTACGATGACGGCTGTCCTGCCATGCGCGGAATCGTTACGAAGTAGGATGGCATGATGGCGCTCGCCTGACGGCATGGTTACGAATGTGTCCCTGAGTAGTTTCCTGTTGCGGAGACTGTCTATCCACGGCTTCATGTCGGGTATCTGATGGTATAGGACTTTGTATGCGCTGTCAACGTCGTGCCTGTTGGGGTCGGAGGCAAGAGAGTAGTCAAGCATGTAGACGCTTGCTCCAGCTATCGCGGTGATGATGATGACAACGACAGTTACTGCAGACAAAAGTATTTTTTTTCTCATGATAATTGATATGGGGAAATGAAAATAGGAGGGAACCATTGCGGAACCCTCCTATGCTTGGTATGCCGTTTATGTGAGGATGCCTATCTGACGCTCTTCTTTACGGTTCCGTCAGAATATTTGCGGATTACTACGGGAGCCTTTGCTCCTTGTGGCAACTGTTGTCCATTGATGCCGTAGGTGTTGGTGACCGCTTTGTCTACAGAGGTATTGATGGTATCTACACCAGTATCTTCTTTTACCTTAATGTTTATTGTATATGTTGTGAACGACTTGAGGTCCTCGCTCATAACGAGGATGTTGGCAACATTATCTTCAATAGTGACATTGACGGTCTGCTCCTCGCGGGCCTTAGTGCATACGAAGTCAGACACCACCGGTGTTTTCTCTACCTCTACCTCATAGGCTGTTGTATTTGGATCAAAGTCTGCTATTTCCTTGCCACATACGCTAATGCCATTGATGGTTGAATTGTAGATGAGGCTGAAGTCGTCGATGTAGAGGACGTCAGGGTCTGAGCTGGACTTGCTACCGCCACCGGGAGTAGCGCAGGTAGATATTGTCACAAGCAATGCGCGTGGAGAAACATTGTTGGCATCATATGTCTCGTAGTCAAATGGCAGACTGATGCGCTGCCATACTTCGCCATTGCTCTCAATGGTATTGCTGTATGCCTTGGCTGCAACGTTGTTATAGGTTGTATTGGCATCTTCAGGATCCTGATAGAAGGTTCCGTCGGTAAGGACAGCGCTGACAAGGGCCTGCGGGTTTTTGTTGTTAGCACCGGGATGGAATTTGAGCCATACCACGAGAGAGTCCGGGCGACCTTCTATAATTGAGTAGAATGGGTCGCCATTGCCGTCAACGTCAGTTTTGGACATGTCGATAAAAGAGTGGTTGGCTGTGTTTGAAGCATCCATGTTCCCAGCGTTAAGCCTTCCCGTAGTCAAAGTGCCATTGGCGGAAACAAAGCCTAAAACAGAACATGACTGCAACTTGACTGATTTCGTACCTTCTGTTCCTGGACGTACGTCATCAGAGATGTAGGTATGGGTATTGCCGGCAACAGCAGAGGCAAGGGAACCGCCGCTGCTCATGAAAGAGTGCCACCTGTTAGGCTCGTCGCTGCTATTCTTGTTGTATGTGGCTGTGTGCCAGTCCTCGAAACCGGAGTTGCCCACCTGGGTTGCCGCACTGTTGATGAAGACATTTATCTGTAGTGCTCCAAACGGAATGTCAAGAGATGCCTTGAGAACACCATTAGTGATGGTTCCGTAGAGTGTTATTGGCACAGGACCCAGTGTTGGGCCCATCCACATTTGTGACTCATCGCTGCCACTCGCAATTGTTATGTCCTGAGTTGTCTTCAGTGTAGTAATACCATCAGCGGTCTCGGCGTCAACGCCCTCTACAGTTATAGTTCCTACAGGCATTGGGTAACCTTGCGAGTAGAGTATGAAGTCCTTGAGCTGTAGGGTATACTTGCCGTTGTCCTCAATTGTTGTTACAACCTTCTGCTGTGGGTCAGCAGGGTTGCCGTTTAGGAGTACTGCGAGAGCGCACTCCTGTTCTGTTGTAGTCTGAGCCATAGAGGTGCTGAATGCTATGGCCATAGATAAAAGAGTAAAAATCTTTTTCATGCTGTTAATCCTTTCTTTATGAATGGTTATTTTTGGTTGTATAGTTTTCCTCTATTTGAGTTTATACGTTATTCCGACAGTTCCGAATATGGGGTATAGGGTTTGCTCGATGGTCTTGAATGAGCTTTCGTGTACTCCGGTAAGTCCCCATGTGATATCGCCGTATACTCCCCAGCGCTTGGTAAGCTGCCAGTCGGCTCCTATGTCAATGCCGAATTGCCAGTGGCGCATGTGGTCGCTGAAGTCGTAGGTGCCTCGTGAGCCATCGGTGTTGCCCATCTCTATCTTTGCTCCCGTAGGGTTTCCTTCTCTGAGATAACCGTCATAGACATAGCCTTCGAAAGTGCCTGTGCCAAGGTAGGAGATGTATGGTCCTGCCTTCAGAAGCACGTTGCCTGTGCGTAGGGTAGCCATGACTGGGAGGGTAAGCATCCACTCCTCGCACTTGGTGACGAGCCGTCCTGTGTACATACCCTCAAGGCTCTCGCCTCCCTTCACCATCTCCATGTGGTAGTTCTTCACGGTGGCATCTATGTCCATGGCCTTGTTCTCGATATGGAGGCCTGTCAGCAGTCCCCATTTACCCCACAGGTCTTTCTGCACATCGAGTCCAAACGAGATGTTGGTCTTGAAGGTATACTTGTTGAGCTTCCTGATGGTGTTGGGCATCCCTATAGGTGCCGTTCCGCCAATGTTGTAGCCTATGCGTGCCGTATAGTTAAGGCTGTCTGGAAGGCTGATGGCGTTGGCATAGGTCGTTGCCAGTATAAGCAGTATGGTGGTGAACAGTTTCTTCATTATTATTGGATATTGTAGAGTTGGTGAATATTATTCGACAGTCTCGCAGATTATCTTAACGTTGTCTATGCACAGAGTACTGCCTATGGCTCCCTGGAAGAATGCTCCATCGGCGCTTGACGAGAATACTACGGCAAGGTTGTAGCCGCGGTTCTCAAGCAAGTCGAGGTCGAAATCCTCAAGGTAGCTGAAGTCTACTGTGAACTGTGTCCACTTGTCTGTGGGAACGATATTGGCTGCTATGGCCTTGGCAACGATGAGTGGGCTTGTCTGCACATTGTCACCATTGAGGACTACGGGGTTGCCGTCCTCGTCGTGGTTTCGGTAGAGTATGGCATATACCGACGCCTCGTCAACCTTTCCCTCAACGATTGACTCGTCCTTGTTCTGGAACTTCTCACCCGGTGTGTATTTGTAATAACCGGTGAAGGTCTTCGGCTTCTTGTCGAAAGGCAGTCCGAAGCCCGTTGCCAATCGTGGAGTCTTTAGTGCTATGCTCATGTCGAAGGTGCCGAGGAACAGGTTCCCCGCAGCCAGCGGAAGCTTTACCATTTGGCCAAATGGTCCTGTGCTGCATGTGACGAGCTTTACTCCTTTCCCCTCATATCCCTCATCAAGAACGGTTGACGGGTATGCCTCTGGGCCTGCGCTTCCGTTTGTGAGTCCATAGCCGGCATTGCCTGTTGCCCAGTCGTCGTACATGTTGCCATCCTCGTGCTTCTCGCACCATATATAATACTTGCCCTTGCTGTCAAGGTGATAGTCCTCGAAATTGAATGACAGAGTGTCCTTGCTGGTACGTATTACGGGGATGAATGATACCTTGTAACTTCGGCTCCACTCCTTGTCCTCAGATGTTACGGTGTAGATGACGGGACCTTTGCTGAAGTCATGCACGGAACCGCTGGCAGGACTGATGGTAGCACCATCGGTGATACGGAATGTAGGAGCCAATGACGTGAGATCAGCCTTGCGCCTGACACTGAAACTGATGTTGTCGTCGGTGTAAAGCACCCTCACCAGAGTGTCGGTGGGGTTGTAGAATATGTCTGTGGGATTGTCGACATGCAGACAGGCTTCTATGATGTCGCATTCGGCATTGGGAGCCTCGTCCTTGAAGCATGACGATAATGCTAAAGCGAAAATGGCTGATACGATAAGCTGATGGTGTCTCATATCATAATGTTTCTTTATCATTGATTAGAATTTTTATTATGCAAAGTTAACAGAATAATTCCAAAGATAAAGAATAAAGGGGTGAAACTATGTTAAAGCTATGGGTTTTCCAGCCAGTCGTCAAGAATTTTGCGTGCTATGCTCAGCTTTTCGGGTATCTGGGGCAGATTGTCGCGTCTGAACCATCCGCCGCATGCCAGCTCGCTACGTTGCAGATGAATGTCTCCACTTACGTAGTCGGCATTAAAACCAACCATAAGGCCGCAGGGGAAGGGCCATGGCTGTGAGCCGAAATAGCGCAGGTTGGTAACAGTGAGTCCAGTCTCCTCCATAACCTCACGGTGGACGGCCTCCTCCAATGTCTCACCAGTCTCCACAAATCCTGCCACGAGACCAAAGAAGTTGCCTCGGAAGTTGCGGGCATGTACCAACAACACCTCATCGCCCCGGTGTATGAGTACGATGATGGCTGTGGCAAGCTGTGGCCATACCTCCTTGCCACACTCCGTGCAACGCTTTGATATGTTGGTATGCATCTTCATTGGGGCACCGCATACACCACAGAATTTTGTCGTTGAGTCCCAGTAGAGAAGTTCGTGGCATTTGCCGGCCATAAGATACAACTCATGCGGCAATTTGTAGAACGACTGGCGCAGACCGCACATCTCGTAGCGCGGATCATCGGTAACAGGATTGTCTATGTAGTAGGCTTCAGAACCTATACCATCATCCATATTGCCCACTTTCATGATGTGCGTCCAGGGCTTGACACCTAAGGGAGGAGTGTCGGAAAGTGGTATGGTATATGTCCCGTCATCATTGCGCTGCAGCAGGATGTCGCTTTTGCAGAAGATGAAATAGTATGCCATGGTGATGAGGTCTGATTGTTGTGATTTTTATTTATCCTTTTTCCCGAACAACAGGTCGTAGTCGCGCTTGGCGGCTGGAGCAACGAGGCTGTCGGGCACGAAACGCCAGTTGTTGTTGGCTTTTGGCGTAATGGTTCCGAGCTTTTCTATCTCCTTCATCAGGTAATAGCGTTGGTCTTTCTCGCTACGGTATATGATGCGGCTCTCCAGACTGTCGTGCGGAATACCGGCACCACGGGTCAGCAATTCGCCACCGCCATTGCCACGATAGCTGTTCACGGCCACCTTGTAATATTCGTCCTCGCTGAACGGCCTGCCGTCAGACATGCGAAGTATTCGTACCTTCTCCCCGTCGGGCTTGGTGACGTCTACCTCATAGTCGATGCCTGCCGCGCTGTCGAAGTTGAAGGTCATGTTGCGGAAGTCCCACTTCTCGATATTGTTTCTCTTCTTGCGCTCAATGAGCAGCAGGTGGTCGTCGGCACTGCGCATTGTGTTCACCCATTGGTCGTAGCTCATCTCCAGATGCTTTCTTATCTCGCTACCCTTGAGGCGCATTACGTATAGCTGGTTCTCGTATTTATAGAGGTTGAACATGTCGGAGACGTATACGGGACCTTCGGCTATGGTGGCATTTGATGACAATGGAGCGTTGAAGGAAATATCGGCTCCCGTTATCTGCAACTGCAGGTTGAGAATCAGGTCGGTGAAGGCACTGCTGCCGAAGAAGCATTCCTGCGATGTTATCGTATTGCCAAACTCTCCAATCTTTCGTCCAACGAACCTGTTTACCTCTTCTATGTCGGAGCTGAAATGTGCAATGAAATCCTCGTCTATCGGCTGGTTGGTTACATCCACCAGCTCTCCATGCTTTTCGGTTACCGTCCACTTGCCCTTGTGCTTTTCCATGTTAATGACAGCTTGGGCCACATATCGGGCATTGTTGGCAGGGTCGAGGCATAGTACTTCTCTTCCCTCGTCATTGGTTATTGTTTCTGCGAACGTAGTGTGGTCGTGGCCGAAAAATACCGCATCGAAGCCTGCAACCTTGACAGCAACCTCCAAGGATGCATTTTCCGTGTAAGTGTCGGTGGTTATTCCGCCCTCCTTTCCGCTATGGAACAGTCCGATGATTATGTCGGGATGTTCTTCTTCCTTCAGGGTAGATATTGTTTGGCGGGCGGATGATACCATCTCGTCAAAACGCATGCCGCTCCATAGATTTTCCGTGAGCCAGTTGGGAATAGCCGGGGAAATTAGTCCGACTATTGCAATCTTTGCTCCCTCACGGTTGATGATGGTGTAGGGAAGGAAATAGGGCTTGCCTGTAGCTGTCTCAATGATGTTGGCACCAAGCATGGGGCAGTTCACTTCCGAAGCCCACTTGTCATATACGGCATGCCCGGTCTCTATGTCATGATTGCCAATAGTAGCGGCGTCGTAATTCATATAGTTCATGATTTTCGATGCCACGTTGGGTACCTGCGTATTAATATAGTTGTAATAGTAGCAGGTGGGCTGTCCTTGGAGGATGTCGCCATTTTCAAGCAGTATCACCTTGTCGCCGTACATCTTTCTCTGCGCCTTTATGTATGAGCTTACTCGTGCGAGGGTGCCCTGCTTGGGCTTGCGGGTGATGAAGTCATACGGAAAGAAACTCCCGTGAACGTCTGAGGTCTCTATGATGCGTAACTGCATGGTTTTAGTCTTTGCTTTAATATCCATGCTTGTGGCACTGAACAGCAGTGACACAAGCATGGCAGACATGATGGTTTTTGACATAGCTGTGTTTTTATTTTGTCGTTGCCGGATATATCTTGCTGATAATTCTATTTCTTCTTGTATATCATCCTCACAGGCCGGTAGGCTATGTTGTCATGCTTCTCGAGTATGGTGCCTTTGTCCGTATCGATGATCCATAGGCTACCGTTCTTGCCCTGCTGTGAAGGTTCGTAGAATGCTACGTAAGTACGCTCGTGGTCGGGGCTTATCTCAAATCCTGTAATGATGGCATTGTCGCTGCCTACGGTCTGCAGTACGTCGGCCTTGTTCATCAGCTGCGAAGTGGTGTAGTTCCATCTCATCACCTTGTTGCCGTCAGCATAGAGCATGGAATAGTAGGTCATGTTGGCGATGGCGGGAGTAGTCTCAGATACAGGGCATGTATTGATGTTGGCCATCTTCACTCCTCCGTTGTCGGCAAGCACTGTCTCGGCAGTGTCGAAGTTGTACTTCCAGAAAGAGGTGTTCACAACAACCTTCTGTACCAGTCCTGTTGCCGTCTTTGCTATTACGAGTGCCTGAGGATCATTGGTCTTGGCCTGCTCGTCAGTCATCCTCACGAGTACCATCTTACATAATGTGCGGCCATCGAAATAGTTTTCCGTACCATTGCATTTCTCGCGTGTCAGATGGTAGGTCTTGCTGCAATAATATGGCCCATAGCCATTGTATATCTGTAGCAGGCCGCCAATCTCGTTGTCCCACAACAGCAGCTCGTAGTTATTGCCCGTGCCGTTGTCACGCACAATCATGTTCTGCGCATAGGTGTATTTCAGCTTCGTAGGTTTTACGATAGCACCTTCTGTTGTAGAGAACTCGTATGTGTTGCCGTTCTCACAGAGAATGGGGTAGGCTACTCCCGAAGCGTCCATAGACGGAATGCCCAGAATGGTAGGCTTGAAGTCTGGGAACTCTTTCACAGTTACGATATTCTCCGTTACCATGGTCTTCTCGTTGAGGTAGTATATGGTGGGCACATCACTTGCCGTGCCTGCTCCCTGGCAGGCTATGATAAGGCTTCCGCCGCTCTGGACAATGTCGGCAGGATAGGAAGCCATGTGCTCGTCGGGATTGTTGATCGCAAAGCAGTCGTAATCATAGAACTCGGCTTTCTGTCCGTCCTCAGGCTCCTGCATGAACGAGAGCATGGGCTTGCCCTGTGGGTCGCAGCTCAGTATGGTGATACCCTCCTCGTATGGGGAGTTGACATTGAGCTTGAACGGGAAGAAAGTCTTGCCATCCTCGTTCTCAACTATGAGCCTGCATTGCCAGCTGCCAAGTTCCTTGCCTACAAAGGTGAGTTGTGGCTCATGGCTGTATACCTCCTGTCCAACCTCCCAGGTATAGGTGAGTGGCAGGTTGCCGTTGGTTTGCGAGCAGACGGGTGTGATGGTCAGAGTCTCGTTCTTGTAGATGTTGTAGACGGTCTTTACCGAGGCCTCGTCGATGGTAATCTCGCACAAGGGGCGGTCGCCATTTGTTGTGTCGTCACTGAAACATGCTGTCAGCATGCATGCCGCAAGGGCGGCGAAAAGTATGGTTGTTATATTCTTCCTGAGTGTCATACGCCATAAGGATTAGGGAAATCGAATGGAAAGTCGGGGTATGCAGCCAATATGTCATCGCGGTTGGCCGGGTCGTTGAAGAACTCGTACATCGGCTGGTAAATGTATTTCTTGAAGATTGTGGCATAAACATAAGGGTCGCCGTAAGGTATATGCTCAAGGTTCTCACCATAGGCAGCCACCATCTTCTTATAGGTCTCCGGCTGGATATCGGCAATGGCATGGAAGTACTCCACCATCTTGATGAACTTATACGGATGCCATACACCGAGCTGTGATGTGTTCCACACCTTGTCACCATGTGCGTTGTACCATTCAGGTTGTTCTATGGCATTGTCAAATGTCAGCGTGCGTGTCTGGCTTGCCGAGTCAAGGGTAGGCTTGAAATACTCGTTCTCAGCCAGTGTGAGTTGCAGCTTGTACTTTACGTAGCCGTCGCTATAGTTGCCTTCCAGTCCGTCACGCAGTATCTCTACAGGAATGTAGCCGTTGATAGAGTCGGGCATCACTATGGCCTCGCCAATATTGTACTGCACACCAGCCTTGGCTGTTGTGAGCGCCGGGTCGATGATGAAGCTCACCTTGCGTTGTTCCTTGCTGGTTGGACCCATGATGCGGAAAGGCACATGATAGGTGTACGTCTTTATCTCGATGGGAGTGACGCTGAATGAGTAGGTGAGTGTATCTTTTGTGAAGTATACACCCGAGTCGGCAGAGTCGAATGTCATGTAGTCGGTTTCGCTACATGATATTGCCGCTGCTGCCGTAGCAAGTGCTATTGTTAGTTTCTTGATGTTCATTGTTCTTTCTTTTGTTTTTTAGGGGGTAGGGGGTAGAGGAGATAGATAAGATAGAGGAGATAGAGGGGATAGAGGAGATAGGGGGGTAGCCCCATTCTTTCTTAATCCCTCGTTGCTTAATTCCTATTTTCCTTCTCGGCATCTGGTATTGGTACAACATAGATGCCGTCCTCCGGACGGTAAGTTGTATTGTTGTCGTATGATGATATGGTGAGATTTTGTCTCTTCATGTTGAACCATGTCTGTCCCTCGCCTATATATTCCTTAAAGCGTTCCTTGTTGATGTCGTTGACGGTAAGTGTGGCATTCTCGGTATCGAAAGGCTCAAGGCCGCGGCTTGTCGTTACCTCATCGAAAAGAGCGACTGCCTTTTCGTAATCGGTGTCGAGCAGGCATTCCGCAGCAATGTAGTACATTTCAGGAAGCCTTATCATGTTGATGCCCTGTATGAGGTCTTTCGGACGTGCAGACGCATTGTTATCGAGCTCGTAGATGTCTGTGAACTTCGACAGCCTGTATACCGGCTGTCCACCCTGGTCTACGGATGTGAAATAGGCGTTGGTCCTATAGTCGAGACCGCTCACGCCGTCCTCGTATGTCTCCATGAAGTCGGGACGGATGTCGAGCGAGGAATAAGATATCCTCTGCTGAAGCTTTGTGCTTACCACCGAATAAAAGTTGGAGTAGTAGACACCAAACAGGCATTCCTTCTTTGACAGCACGCCTGCGAGGTCGTTCTGGACTTCTGTTTTTGTTTTCAGCTGTTGCCCGCTTCCATCAATCACTTTCATGGCATATTCCAGAGCCTTACTCTTGTTGCCCATGGTGAGGTATACCCTTGCCATCAGTGCTCTTACGGCATGGATATTCAAGTGTATCTGCCGGTCGGACATGAATGCGGTCTCGTCCCTGTGCGAGTCTTCGTCGGCCAATAGCCTTTCGGCTTCGTTAAGGTCGGCGAGAACATTGTCATAGTTGACTGATAGTTTTTCGAAGTCAGGAATGGCTAACGAGAATTCTTTTTTGTATGGTATGCCGTCGGCATTGGGGTTAACGGTTATTTGCTCTGCGAAGAGCCTCATGAGGTCGAAGTGCATGAATGCCCTCAATGCCAGAGCCTCTCCACGGTAGATGGTGGCAGGGTAGGAGGTGGCGTTTTCAACAAGCGGGCTGTTGATGATGCTATTTACATTGGATATGTTGGCATACATATCCGTCCATACCGAGGCAAAGACGTTTTTAACACGGGTGTCTGTGTAGTTGAATTTGCCAAGCGCGGCAATGGCGTCGTTGCCGTAGCAGTACAGGCTGTTTGCCATTACCTCAAGCGATTGGAAGTACAGTTCCTGACCGTAAAGGGATGTAGAGCGCAGTTGGGCATACACTCCATAAAGAGCATCCTCAACACCCTCGTTGGTAGACAGCATCTCGTCGCGCTTCACCTGACCCTCGGGAGTTATGTCGAGATAGCCATCGCACGATGTCGTGGCTACCAGTGCGCTTATTGCCAATATTATATTTCCTAAAGTTCTTTTCATGTTGGTGCTATATATATAATAATGTGTAATACATTAGAAAGTGAGACTAACGAACATCTCTACGCCCTGGCTGTAGAGGTAGTCTGTGCCTCGTTCTATCTTCACGGTAGACAGTCTGAGGATGTCGGTGAAGTTAAGACCACACCTAAGATTGCGCAGGCTGAGCTTGCGGCATGTCTGGTCGCTGAACTCATAGCTGAGGTTCAGTGAGCCAAGTGTCAGAGTATTTTCCTTCTCAGCGAAGCGGTCTGTCTGTTCCGGGCGTGAGCTGTCGGCTATGTCCTTGTATTTCGCTATGTCTCCGGGTTGCTTCCAACGGTCATCGAATACCCTTTGGTCTGCGTTGTACTTAGGATTGCTTCCTTCTACCTTGCTTACCCTTGTGGTGTTGTATATCCATGCACCGAGCCTCATGTTGAACAAGGCGTAAAGGCTGAAGCCCTTCCAGTAGATGTTGGTGTTAATGGTTCCTGTATATCTTGGTTCCGTATCACCGATGAGCACCTTGTCGGCAGAGTCGTAGACGAAAGTCTTCTCTCCGTTGCGCTTGATGTATATCTCCTTTCCCGTTGCAGGGTCTATGCCGGCAGAACGTACCAGCTTCAGGGCTGTCGTACTCTCGCCTTCTGCATACTGTGGCAGAGGAACAAGCGAAGAGCTGGAGTTCTCTTCGTTTTTGTTGTTAATCTCTTCAAGAGCCTTGTTTATCTTTGTAATCTTGTTGCGGTTCATGTATCCCATTGTTCCCAACTTCCAGTAGAAGTCCTTAGTTCGGATGATGTATCCGTCTATTTGGAATTCAAGACCTCTGTTCTGCATCTCTCCAAGGTTTGCGGTAGCTGTTGTCACACCCGTGGAGGGAGGCATCGATTTGTCGAGAAGCAGGTCTGTGGTGTTGCGGATGTAGGCGTCGACAACGATATTCAGGCGATGGTCAAACATAGAGAGGTCGAGACCGACGTTGTAGTTCATTGTACGTTCCCATGCCAGGTCGATGTTCCCTACAGTCAGCGGCACGGCACCAATGCCGTTCTTGTACTCATAGGTGTTCAGGTATTTGTACATCGTCATTGCCTGATAGGGGCTGAATGTCACCTTGCCGGTATAGCCCATGCTGTAGCGTACTTTCAGGATGTCGAAATGCTTCTTGATGTCTTTCATGAATTTCTCGTTGAGGACGTTCCATCCGGCACCGGCCGACCAGAAGTTTCCCCATCTGTTGTTCTCGCCAAACTGTGATGAGCCTGTTGTGCGCCATGTGGCATCGACGAAATACCTGTTTCGGAACGAGTAGTTTCCTGTAAAGAAAGTACCTACCGTAGCTGTTTCGCCTTGCGAGCCTGATGGCTGCCTGTCGGAAGGGTAGCCTGCCGCATTGCCAATAAACGAAAGCTTGTCGTTGAAGAACCCTATAGCCTCCGTAGTCTCGCTGCGGTTCTTATTGTGGTTTATCTCCCATCCGGCAGACAGGCTGACAAGCGATTTGTCCTTGAACATCTTGTTGTATGTTCCGACAACATTGGCATTGTAGGATGTAGAACGGGTATCGGTTTTAAGCAACTGTCCCTTCTTGGTAAGGTCTGTTTCGTTCTTGTAATACAACGATTTGGGTGAGGTGAAGGTGTCGCCCCATCCGAGAGTGCTAACTATGTTGAGGTGACCGGTTAGACGGAACTGCCTGTTGATGTCCCATCTGAAGTCAGTATTGTTGTTCAGAGTATGCGTTCCGTCCTTTGAATAGCTTCCGAGCTGTGCTTCGTAGAGCGGGTTGTTGAGGTCCCATGCGAGGTCGGTGTTGGCAGTACCGTCATCGTTGTACATTCTGTCGTATGGGTTCATCTGAGTATATTGTGAGAATGAACCATACGGTGTGTCTTTTGTGCTTATTTCAGAATATGTGGTACGGTTGGAAATCTGTATGGCATCCTTGATGAAATAGTCGAGTTTGAAGCCTATGGAGTAGCGTTTGCGGTAGTCGCCTTTCATCACGCCGCGTGTGTCGGCAAATCGTCCGTTGAGTTCATATCTCAGGTTTTCTGCACCTCCGTAGACTCTGAGCGAATGGTCGTGTGAGAAAGCGACACGTGCTGGTTGCGACAGCCAGTCGGAGTTCTGTCCTGCTGCCACCCTTTTGTATCTTTCGTTGTATAGGTTGTCGAGCTCATATTGCAGTGGCAGTCCGGTGGTGGCATCAATGGCTCCCTGGGCATCATATAGTCCTGCCATCTGCTCGTACTTCAGCTTGTCGGCAGCATTGAGTACGTTATAGTCTCCTAACATAGGGAACTGCAGGTCCCCAGTGAAATTATATTGTACCCTGACAGTAGAGTTCTTTATCGGTTTTCGTGTAATGACGATGACGCCATTGGCGGCCTTCGATCCGTAGAGAGCTGTAGCCGAGGCATCCTTGAGCACGTTGATGCTTTCCACCTCGTTCATGTCGAGGTCGTAGAGATCCTGCATTGATATCTCGCTGCCGTCAAGGATGATAGTTGGCTGGTTAACGTCCTGTCCGCTGTTAGAGAAAGAGCTTGTTCCGCGCAGTATCAGCTCCTCAACATGGTTAGGGTTCGAGCCCTGTGAGTTGTTCTGCACTATTGCCATGCCAGGAGTAAGTGCGGCTATGGCGGTAATAATATTGGTGTTGGAAACCATTTTCAGGTCTGCACCCTTAATCTGGGTTACAGAACCTGTAAACGACTCCTTGTTCTTGTTTACAAAACCAGTTACTACAACATCGTTGATGGTCTGCGAGTCTGATTCCAGGAATACGTTCAACTTGTCCAGTCCCTTGCTCTTCGAGCTGAATGTCTGTGTGACAAGTCCGAGATACGATACCCTTATCTCAAAGTCACCGTTGGGGATGCTGATTTTGAATTTTCCGTCAACATCCGACACCGTGCCCGTGAAGAGCTTGTCTCCCTGGTAGATGGAGATGGTTGCTCCAGGCAGTATCTCACCATTTGATTTCTCGTAGACGCAGCCTTGTACAATCTTGATGTCCGACTGCTCTGCTGCCTGTCCGCTCTGTGCTGAAGCCGTGTTATATGGACTGGTGGCGCAGAGAGGAACAAGTCCTGTTGACAGTATGCCAACGAGGAACAGTCTTCTCAATGAGGTTGTCTGTTTTACTGTTTTGTTTGTCATTATTCTGTTTGTTAGATTGTCTTTTAGATGACGAGTAAACAATTTTGTGCCCTAAGCGGGTAGAGACTTTGCCGCTATCACAAGGATGTTTCGGCTTTGCCGTCCCTCAAAAGCGGGTATTTGTTTACTTGATTGAAAATGAGTTCCCTATGCCTGTTCTACGACAACCATAGAGAACTCATTACGGGTATTTATGTATTATGCTACTTTACAAGAACCTTTCGTGTTCCGTTGGCTGTCTTGACGATGACCAGCTTGCCCTTCATGCTGTTGATGTCGGTATCCAACTGGCGTCCCATGATGTCGTAAACAGCTACTTTGCCGTCTGCATTATTTGTTATCGCGCCAACACTGGTGTCGCCCTTCTTGGCTACTACATTGTTATATACTGCCAGACATTTTGTCTCGTTGTTGTTGAAGTTGATGGAGAACAGGCTGAACGATGCGATGCTGATAGTACCGTCTGAGTTGCGTGTGAACGAGATTGGACTTGTCTGACCGTTTACGTCCATAACCTTCCAGTAAAGCTCACCGGGGGAGACAGTCTTGACAAATTTGTCGGAAGCCATCTCTGCCTTGTCCTCGTCGCTGTCTGATACTGTAAATGGTGCACCACCATAGTTCAGGGAGTAGAAGTCTGATGTGATGAACGATGTTACATACGGCTGGTTGTTGTATGCGTTCTCCTCAATCTTCAGTTCGAAGGTCTCTGGATAATCTCCGTCAGCAATCTTCTCGACGGTGGCTGTTACGGTGTATGTTCCTTCCCATACAGGCTTCTCCTCTGCGCTCTTCACAGTGAGCACATTCGACTGGTAGCCGCAGATATATGTGTTCTCTTCTCCATATGCGCCCTTGGCAACAAAGAATGAACTCAGTGAGAATGTTCCGTCCTCGTTGCGTGTTATGGTAAGCGGAGACTTTGCGCCGTTGGCATCCTTGATGCAGTACCATACGGTGTTGTTCTCTGCCGACTTCAGGTAAGCCGAGCCATAGCCGCCGTCCAGGGCAATAGTAGCAGAGTTGGGGTCGTCAGCAGAAGGAGTGAGCTTCAATCCTCCATAGTTCAGCGAGCCTATTTCGTAGCCAAGCATCGAAGTAACGTAGTAGGCGTCTGTCGCTTCAAAGTAAGTAACAACGAAGTCGGACTCCACAGGGAATGCCTCGCCTTCGTCGAAGTTAAGAAAATCGTTAGACTTCAGAGTGTATGTGCCGTCCCATTTTACAGCCTCGGTGTCAGCCTTCTTCACTGCGCTGCCGTTCATCCACCACTGGATGAATTCCGTAGGAGCTTCCTCGTTGCCTGTCTGCTTGCCAATAACAAGAGGATTGGCTGATGGCATAGCCTTCTCTGAAGAGTATGTGAATGTGATGGTTCCCTCGAGCGGATTGTGGCTATACATGTTTACGACATACCAGCCATTGGTCTCGTCTACACACTTGTTGCTGAATGGAATGGTGAGTGTGTTGCCGTCGAAAGTGGCGTCGAGTGTGAATGGAGCTACACCCTCGATGGTGAATGTGGCGGTATAGGTCTTTGCGTTGCCGTTCTGTTCCAGTGTCAATGTATATGTATCAGGAAGAGCAGACTCAGGCTTTGTGCCAAATTCGCCCGCGCCCTTAACAGTCCATTCGCCTGTGATGTCAGCAATCTCAATGTTCTCTGCTTCAACGAGAGTCATTTTCACATTGGTGAACTTTGCCAGTACCTTGCATGTGCCTGCTGCCCAGTCACAGTCACCGATAATGGTGAAGTCAGGAACGGTAATGTTCTTTGTGTCGGGGTCGTAGGTGAAGACAAGAGCTCCGAGCGGTGTCTCGCCAAACGGATACTTGCCGTCTGCCTCAGAGTAGTATATACCACCGGTGAACACTCCGTAGTTGTTGCCGTTGGGGTTTGATACTGCAAAAGCATTCTTCTCGGCGTTGAACATGTTCACTTTCATAGCCTCATTACCTTTTGCGCCGGCAAAACCAGTAATCTGAGCATCATAGATGTTGGCGGCATCCTTGGTGATGACAACCTCGCTCTCGGCAGCGAAGTGCTCCTTGTATGCCTCGCCATCTGCTGTTACCTCAACGGTGGCTGTGAACTTGTATTTGCCGAAGAGATCTGCCATTGATGCTACTGCGGCATTTGCGTTTGTGGAAACAGTCAGCAATAATGCTGCTAAAAAAGTCTGTAAGTAGAGTCTTTTCATGTGCTGTTAAATGTTAGTTACACTTATTTTGATAATTATCCGTTGCAAATATAGTGAATTATAATTTATTGGCAAAGATTTTATACTAATTTTTCGTTTTACTTGTCTTATTTTGCCAAATATGAAACAATCTTGTAGAAAACACCAACTTATAGAACAACACCTTTGTGCCTGCGTCCAAAAAAAATAGGTGGAAATGTTTTGTACTTATTGCGATTTGCATTAACTTTGCATTTGTATAAGGTACAAGGGGCTTAGGCATAGTTTCAGAGTACCAACATAATGATTTGACAACCAAATAAATAAAGAACTAACTAAAACCATCAATGGACAATTCTACGAATGTTGCCAAGTACGCTGTAAAGTTCAGTCATCAGTACAAGGACATGTTCTTCATCACATTTGGCATATTGATGTATGCTTTCGGCTACACCGCGTTCATACTTCCTGAGCATGTAGTTATGGGAGGTGTTGCCGGTATCTCCGCATTGCTTTTCTATGCTTTCAAGCTTCCGCCAGGCATTGCAATATGGGTGCTCAACCTAACCATGCTTGTCATAGCCTACCGCGCATTAAGCAAACAGTTCGTTATCCGTACTGTCATTGGAGTGACTATATTGTCCTCTTTGGTAGGCGTGCTGCAACCTTTATTTGAGCAATACCCTGTCATCACGCCAGGCGAGGACAAGTTCATGCATGTGCTCATAGGAGGTGCGCTTGGTGGAGCGGGATTGGGAATAGTGTTCTCTCACAATGGCTCTACAGGCGGTACAGACATTATCGTGGCGCTCCTCAACAAGTACACGCGGATGAGCTTCGGACGCGCCATGCAGACATGCGACATCTGCATCATCTGTTCCTCTTATTTCCTTTTCCACAGTCTCGAGACTATCGTCTATGGCGTGGCCTTTACGCTTATAGCCAGTTTCGTATGCGATTATGTTGTCAATGGAACAAGGCAGACTGTGCAGTTCATCATTATCTCCAAAAAGTATGATGCTATTGCTGACACCATCAACAACAGCGTTCACCGCGGAGTGACACTCATCAAGGGTACAGGATGGTATTCGAAGAGCGATGTTCAAATACTCATCGTACTCGCAAGGAAGTACGAATCGCAGGATGTATTCAACCTTATAAAACGTATCGACCCCATGGCAATGGTGTCACAATCATTTTGTCAGGGTGTCTTCGGATCGGGATTTGATACGATAAAGTAAAGCCATCATATATAATAATGTGAAAAAGATTGGAGATAATTTGTATTTTTCGTTAAATTTACATATATTTGCAACACAATTGAAATTTCAAACCAACCAAGTTATATTATGCATTACAAAAAAATCTTTCTGACTACAGTAGCCGGACTACTGTTTTCCAGTGTTGCCTTTGCACAGAATAGTGATAAAGGTGAGCTGAAATCTTATAACTTTATAGAAGTGCAGGGTGGAGCACAGATGACTCTTACCGATGCCAAAATGGATAAGCTCATAACCCCTGTGGGCGCTTTCTCTCTAGGCCGCTACTTCACTCCTGGTGTAGGTGCTCGTCTGCACGTGAACGGATGGCAGGCAAAGAGCGGATTTGACGACCTTGGCTACTACAAGTGGAATTATATTACTACAGATTTAGACCTGCTCCTGAATCTGACCAATCTCTTCAGCAAGAACAAGAGTGGCGCTCATCCTCTGAACGTTATCCTGCTCGGTGGTGTCGGACTCACACACGCTTGGGACAACGATGAGGCTCTCGCTATGGCATCAGCCAACCGCGACAGGAACATGCAGCTCGCATGGGACGACAATCGTCTGAGCCACAATATACGTGCCGGTCTCCGTCTTGAGACTAACGTAACAAAGCCTGTAGGCCTGTCACTTGAAATCAATGCAAATAGCCTTGACGACCGTTTCAATTCAAAGATGAACGATGCTGATGACTGGCAGATTTCTGCTTTGCTCGGACTTAGCATCCGCTTCGGTCACAAGTACAAGAAAGCTCCTGTTGTCGTTGAGCCTGTTCCTGTTGTTGAGCCTGAGCCAGCTCCAAAGCCAGAACCAAAGACTTATACTGTTATTGATACCATCTACAAGAAGGTACCTGTAAAGCTCCACGAAGTGAAATTCTACAACATCAGAGAGTCTGACCCAGAGGCTAAGAATGCCATTATGGACCGCATTGCTGACTTCCTCAACACATATCCAGAAGCTACTATTTCTATTGTAGGCTATGCTGACAAGGGTACTGGTACACCAGCTATCAACAAGAAGTATGCTCTACAGCGTGCTGAGACTTTCAAGAACGAGCTTGTAAAGAAATACAACATCGATGCATCTCGCATAGTTACAGATTCTAAGGGTGACACCGTGCAGCCGTTCGAGGAGAATGACAAGAACCGTTGCGTCATCGTTGACGGTTCAGCCGAGAAGACTGTAATGGAAACTAAGAGCCGCACCGTTACAGAATAACTATTTCTGAACAGATAATGTTGTCTGCCTGACTTTTACTACGCAAGAGTCTGCTTACACATTATTATATATATAGCGGGAATGCCTTATCTTTCTGGATATGGCATTCCCGCTTTTTCTTGTTCTCTACAGGAGCCAAATGACCTTTTTAGGGCTCAATGGAAAAATCATGGAGAAGGCCTAAATGAAGGCCTGAGTCAGGCAAAGCTTTGCGTTGGCGGTTGCAAAGCTTTGCGTTGGCGGTTGCAAAGCTTTGCGTTGGCAGTTGCAAAGCTTTGCGTAGGAAGGTGCAATGCTTTGCGTAGGCGGGTGCTGACTTGATCAGTACAATCCTGAATAAGAGAAAAGGGTGGAATGACTCACTATACGGGTCACTGTAGTCACAGGTGGATGTTGTATCCATATTTGACATATCCATATTACAAAATAACATTTTGGGTGGTCACAATGGCTAAAAAGTGTTAAAAATTACCTTTTATAGGAAAAATGTTTAAAAAACCTATTTGATATAAAAGTTTTTCGTGTACTTTTGCAGCAGTTTTTAAAATACCAACCAATAAAATTATTAAAACAATGAAAAAGTTTTTTTTAGGATTAGCAATTTCAGTTATCTCAATTAGTGCAAACGCTCAGGTGTATGTAGGCGGTGGCCTCGGCTTCAGCTCTGTTAAGGAAGCTCATCATGAGGATGTAGATGTTGACACAAAGACAACATTCTCACTCGTTCCTGAGATTGGCTATCAGCTCGACGAGAAGCTCGCTGTAGGTGTTGGCCTTGGCTATTCTCACTCTAAGTATGGTGACTTAAAGGGCGATGCTTTCTCTATTGAGCCATACGCACGTTACACCTTTGCAAAGCTTGGTACTGTAGACCTCTTCATTGAAGGCGGTGTAGGTTATCAGCATACCAAGAATACCGAGGAAATAAAAGATAATGTTGAGGTAAACGAGAAGGAGAACACTTTCTATATTGGCGTTCGTCCAGGTTTCAAGGTTAACCTCAACCAGAAAATTGCTCTCGTTTCACGCGTAGGCTGGTTGGGATGGAAGACCACCAAGCCTGATGTTGACGACTACAAGGGTTCTTCTGAGTTCGGTCTGAACCTCGATGCAACAGCCGTCCAGTTCGGTGTTAACTACACATTCTAATGAACTGTTTCACTACAGTCATTATTTGTATAACCGATAATTTTCAAGGCGGGTTCTAATAAATAGAACCCGCCTTAATCTTAATATAGATTATAATCATTTTCCGACAGACTCTTCGTCCCTGTTCATGCCCTTTTCCCAGAGGTGAGATGGATGAGTGCGCGAGGCTGCCCTGGGTCATAATGCCCTGTATGGCAACTATCGTCCAAACAACAAGCTTACAGGAAGCCTTGGTGTCTTCGAACATTGGAACAATGCTCATGACATGAAGTATAGTAGAAACATGGGCGAGAACAAGGGAATTGTACGTGCATACACCATGTCCTGTCTTTTTGGCTCGGTGAAAAAAACATGGTGAAGGGATTCCTAAATAAAGGTGATTTTCCCACAAACGTTTGTGGGAGCAGTTGTAAAGCTTTGCGTGGTCGGATGCAAAGCTATGCGTATGAGATGGACAAAACTGGCACAGAATCGTGATTATGGTTTAGAGGCAGATGGAGCCGAGTTGTTTGCGGCGGGCATTCCGAGCAGGTCGCGCAGGCTGTTGAAGTCTTTCTTAAGAATGAAGCCGAGTCCCTGAGTATTGAGGCTGTTTCGTGTAAAATATCTGTCGTTTGATTGGTTGTATACTCTCACTGCAAGGTTGCCGTTTGGCAACAGCAGGTATCTGATGTCGAAGTCGCCAATAAAACTCGTTGTAGCATTG
This sequence comes from Prevotella sp. P3-122, assembly GCF_002251365.1. Taxonomy (GTDB): domain Bacteria; phylum Bacteroidota; class Bacteroidia; order Bacteroidales; family Bacteroidaceae; genus Prevotella. The sequence goes on along the minus strand of NZ_NPJH01000013.1, from coordinate 149,640 downwards.
GGGTTGTCCCTGTAGCCGAACTCTCCGTTTATGAGCAGCCTGTTGTTGAGCAGTCGTCCGCTGAGCAGTCCCTCGTATTCTGCGTTGTTCCATCCCTCGTCGCCAGTTGAGATGTTCGCTCCGAAATTCCAGTTAGAGTTGTTGATAATGGTTCCGAGTAAGGAGTTTATCTGCTGGCTTACCTGTCCGCTGAGTATGCTCTGCATGGCGAGTGAAGTCTGGCTTTGCCCAGTTCCTCCAGTAGCAGAATTGTTGTTGCCCTGTGAGTAGAAGCGTCCGACGGCCAGGAGGTAGAGAACTTGCTGGTTCATTTCCTCCTCGCTGTTAATGAGGCTGTAAATCATCTGCTTGGCATCGCTGCTCACTGTAGGCAAGTCGAGTCCAAACTCCACTTTTGGAGCGTTTGGGGTACCACTGATGTTCATGAGGCAGTTCACCTTTATGTTGTTGCTGGTGAACGACCGTCCGAGCTGCAGGTCAGAGAGGCTTACGGAGTTGAGGGGATACATAGCCTTGAGGTTGAGCGTCGCATCGTAAGGGTTTCCGCCGAATGCTATGGTTCCTCCAGAGAGGAACTGGAACTCCTTATGCAAGGCGTTCTGAATAGTTAGCTTGTATACTCCTCCCTCGACAAGGTAGTTGCCGAAAAGGTCGAAGTTGCCTTTGTTATAATATGTAGCCCTTATTACTCCCGAGCCGTTGAGGTCGATATAGTCGCCGCTGGTCTGGTCCATTATCAGACGTAGCGTTGCTGAAGGCTGCGTGTGGATGAGGAAGTTGATATGTATGTCTGATGGTATGTCGGCAGGCTTAGCATCAGTGTCAATGAGTGTATTGCCTACAGATGCGGCAATGGAGTCGCGGTCCTTCCATGTTATGAATTCCTGCGACTTTATAGCATCTGGGCTTGCAACATTGTATGTCACTATTGAGCCTTGGTTGGGTGTTATGTCAATATCCATGACGACAAGACCGCTACGTCCCCTGATGCTGCACAGACCAGTGCCGTAGGCTGTGCCATAGAAGGAGCTGCCGTCTGAGCCGTCGAAGTCGTAGACGAGGAGGTTGTTGGTGCGAACGTTTATGTCGTATGTCAGTCTGGAGAGGTGCTGATGGTTGAGCGAGCCCGTAATGATGCCCGTATTGCCGTAGCGGTCAGTTATGGTGTCACCGACAAACCTTATCTCGCCAGGCAAGAGCAGCAGGGAGTCGTTGGTGAGCGTATATTCGGTATTAAGACTGCTGATGTGTACCTTCCCATCCACACGGGCACGCCCGGTCAGCTCTATTGCGTTGAGTGGTCCCCATAGGCGCAGGTTGCCGTTGGCTGAAAGGTCGCAACGGTCCATGAAGCTTCCGCAGAAGCTCTCCATGAATTCTCCTCTGGTGTTGTTGGCCACTATGTCGAGATCTATATAGTTCTTCCTTGGCGATACATATCCGTTTATTATAGTATTGCGGTTGTTCTCATCGGTTGCCTTGGCTGCAATGTCTATCTGCCCTTCGCCGTTGTTCCATTCCACATCAGCAAGTAGTGTACCCATGCGTCCATTCTCGAAAGTGAAGCCGTCGACCTGAAGTTTGGCTGCTGCTGCAGGTTTGCCAAATAGCGCCGTTGCGTACGCCTTGCCCGATGCCTTGCCGCCGAAGTCTACGGAATGGAAATTCACAAGGTTAAGGATATAGGCCACATCTACCTTGTTAAGGTCAATGAGGAGCGAGTCGGTATGGTTGTCGGTAGCCCTTCCGTTTATGCGTATGTGTTGGTCAGCGTGTGCTATTGAGAAATTGTCTACAGCAAGCTGTTTGTTGCTATAAGTAATGGTGGCTCTGCCAATGTTCCATGTTGTATCGGCAAGATGAATTTCCGATGGCAGTATGTCAACTATTGCCTGTGCCTTGCCAGAAATCGCTGTTGCAAATCTTGTATTAGCGTTGAGCAGTCCCTTCAGTCGCATGGAGCTATTGTTGTCGAATGCGAAATTGGTTTGCATGTTGTCGTCTGCCGCTGCGAGACGTATAGAATAGTCAGCCCCGTGTCTCTTGCTTAGCAGCTTGTGTGCCTTCACCTCAGCCTTGAGGGTATCTGCTGGAGTGGTTATGAAGAGAGAGGCATCCGTCCATTGGTTTCCGTCGTAGCTGAACGATGGGAGAGTGGCTGCCAAGGTAAGGTGTTTTGAGCGTGAGTCCATGTTGCCGTAGAGTGACAGCGGGGAGTGTAGTGTTAGTGGTATGCCAAGCAGATGTCGGAGAGGTTCCGTGTCCCTGACCTGTGCCGTAATCTCCAGACGGCTGTCCCTGGCAGCAGCCTGTCTTATAGGAGTGAACTGCTGAATGCTTGGCAATTTGCTGGCGATGATGTTGCATAAGTGATGTGACAGAGACTGGAAATCGAAATCGCCTTTCACCTTCAAGTAGGCAAAATCCGACTCTAAGGCAAGTATACGCCTGCCTTCGGCCTTGCGTGCTGAAAGATTTACGTTACTGATGGTATAGACATCGGTGTTGCCGTTGTCATCGGTCGTTGACATGGCAAAACGTTCCATGGATATTGTTCCCAGGGCATTGGCCGGGGAGTCGCCTGTTGCATTGGCTGTGACAGTTGCTGAGAAGTCTGCCTCTCCCCACCTGTCGGTAAGCTTGAGAGCAGACGGGCGCAGATGGTGGATGTTGGCGATGATGTCGGCCTTGGCAAGCGTACGGCTCAGGGTGCCTGAGACATCAAAGCTGGCGTTAGGGTCATCGCATGCCAATGTTCCGGAAAAGGTGCCCTGTCGGTATTGTCCGTCGAGACTTATGCCTCTGTAGCAGTACTTGTTGTAATCGAACTTGCTGACGAGTCCCTTTGCAGTTATCGACTCTTTTCCACGGGCTATGCAGCCATTGCCCTTGACGTTGGCTGACACTTTTCCGAAATGCTCGTCAGTCAATATCTCCAAGAGATTAATATCCTCCGCATCAAGCTCGAATGACATATTATCGCCATTGAGTCCTGCCCTTAGGTTGGCATCGCCTATGTCCGATGAAACCTTACCGGTTAGCGACATCTGCCTCTTGGCTCCTCCTGCCGTGCCGCTGATGCTTAGTGTCCCGACTTTAGCGGCAAGCTGTCTTGTCTTATCGTCAGAAGATATTGATGCTGCTATATCTGACAATATTGATGACGTAGCCGTAAGTTGCTCTAATACAATGTGCCACGCCGGATTTCTAAAGCCTTTCGTCAGAGCTCCGGTGAGGCTCATCCTGGCATCACCATCGGTAGTTGATAGCGAGAAATTTTCCAATGACATACTGGTGCTCGTACCATAGAGACGTGTCTTTAACTGTAGCTTGCGGTCAAGGGATGACAGTTGCTGTAGCAAGGGCGAGAAGTCGCTTGGGCTTATGATGGTGTTGGAGATAGCAAGACGATATTGTAGCGATGGCAACATCAGATGGCCTTTATCGAAGGAGTAGGTAGCCGACAACTCGTCTGTTTGTATGTTGGTTCCAGGCATAATAAGCTGCAGTTTGTCCACATGAGCGGCCGAGCGGTTGGCAGCCAGTTTCATCTTGAAATCGTCTAAGCGCAGTCCGCTGCTCTCCTTGAAAGCGAATTTCTTGATGTTGATGTTCAGCGAGTCGTCCGTCAGCTTGTTCACAACTATATGGGCACTAATGTCCCCAAGGCTAAGATGTCGGAGTGAGGTTAGTTTGTAGTCGTGGCTGTCGAGCTGGTCGTATCGTAGCTTGCCATGCCTTACGACAAGTGAGCCAATCTCTATGTCGAGAGGCTTATGCGATGTGGTGTCCTTGGAGGCGAGGGCATCAAGAACAAACTGGATGTTCAGCGGTTGTCCTGCGCTGTCCCTATATAAATATGTGTCCATGCCGAACACTTGTGCCGAGGACACCGCCACTCGTCCGTTGGCAAGGTCGGTAAGCGATATCTTTGCTGCAAGACGGGTAGCCTGGAACATCTTCTTGCCGCGCAGGTCGTCAATACGTACACCGTCAATGATTATGCGGTTGAGAAATCCAACGTCGACCCTGGAGATACTGACGTTAGTGTGCAGCTTTGCGGCAATCACGCCTGCTATTTCCTTGCCGATGAATGTCTGGACGGCAGGAATGTTGGTCAGTGTGATAACCGCGATATATATGGCCACCAACGTCCATATAATGATGTTTATGATTGTTTTTAGTCTTTTCATTTGTAAAGGCCGTCTTGCAAAACCGATGCTTTCGGTCGTTAGATGTTGCAAATTTAATAAAAATCCTCGTTGTAGCGTAACAATCAATGGGCTTTTTCGCTTTGTTCTACGTTTTTTTGTTTAAATTTGCAGCGTATTTAGCAGTAAGCATCAAATATATTCGTTATTATTAGTTATGATAAATCTTATTGAGACACACAAGGGATTGGACATTCAGCTTGCCGGCAAGGCCTCGGAGAAAAAGACCAAGCTGGGAGTGGTATCCGATTATGCTCTTGTTCCCGATGACTTCACGGGTATTGTACCGAAAGTGGTTGTTAAGGAAGGCGACCACGTGCTGGCTGGCGACCCGCTGTTTGTGAACAAGAACTTCCCTGAAGTGAGGTTTGCCTCACCTGTGAGTGGAATTGTAGAAGCTGTCGTCCGTGGCGACAGACGCAAAGTTTTGTGCGTAAAGGTAAAGGCTGACAACAGTCAGGAATACCGTGACTTTGGCTCCAAGAACGTTGATAGTCTTGATGGCAATGGCGTAAGAAGCCTGCTGCTTGAGGCAGGACTCTTCGGCTACATCAACCAGCTCCCGTACGCTGTATCAACAACCCCCGACACTACGCCCAAGGCCATCTTTGTCTCTGCATTCAGGGACATGCCTCTTGCTGGCGATTTCGACTTTGAGGTGAAGGGACAAGAGGCAGATTTCCAGACTGGTATCACGGCATTGTCCAAAATCGCCCAGGTGAACGTAGGTATCAGCAGCAAGAGCCAGAACGAGACGCTGAGAAACCTTAAGGATGCAACCGTTACTGCATGGCAGGGACCATGCCCGGCAGCTAACGTAGGAGTTCACGTCAACCATCTGTGCCCGGTAAACAAGGGCGAGGTTGTATGGACTGTCGATCCCGTGGCCGTAATCTTCATTGGCCGACTTCTCAATACCGGCAAGGTAGACCTGCGTCGTACCATAGCCGTTGCTGGTAGCGAGGTCGTTGAGCCGCATTATGTGGATGCCCTTGTGGGTACACCTCTGAAGGCCATACTCGAAGGAAACGTCCGTGAAGGTGCTGTTAGAATAATCAACGGAAATCCTCTCACTGGACGCAAGGACAGCCTCGACGGCTATCTCGGAGCACACACCTCGGAGGTAACTGTCATTCCCGAGGGTGATGATGCCGACGAGATGCTCGGATGGATAATGCCACGCCTTGGCCACTTCTCTGCCAACAGAAGCTATTTCTCATGGCTTCTTGGCAAGCGCGACTATAAGCTCGACGCAAGGGTGAAGGGCGGCAAGCGCAACATGATAATGAGCGGTGAGTACGACAAGGTGCTGCCAATGGACATCTATGGCGAGTATCTCATAAAAGCCATCATAGCAGGCGACATCGACAAGCAGGAGCAGCTCGGTATCTACGAGGTGGCACCAGAGGACTTTGCCGTTGCTGAGTTCGTAGACTCGTCGAAACTCGAGTTGCAGAGTCTCGTCCGCAAGGGCCTTGACACGCTCAGAAAAGAAAACATGTGACAAGTGAACAGTAGTTTAAAGTAATTATTTAACATCAGATATCTAATATGTCATTACGCAAATATCTCGACAAAGTAAAACCAAACTTCGAAGAGGGCGGCAAGCTTCATGCCTTCCGTAGCGTCTTCGATGGTTTCGAGACTTTTCTGTATGTACCGAATGACACGGCAAAGACAGGAGCGCACATCCATGACGCCATCGACTCCAAGCGCATCATGAGCATGGTTGTGATAGCCCTGCTGCCAGCGTTGCTTTTTGGTATGTACAATGTAGGTTATCAGAACTATGCCTGCGCCAACGCTACTGCTACAGCATCGGCCATAGATATGTTCTTATATGGAGCACTTGCCGTGTTGCCCAAGATACTCGTCAGCTACATCGTCGGTCTGGCCATTGAGTTCGCATGGGCACAATGGAAAGGCGAGGAGATACAGGAAGGCTACCTTGTATCGGGCATCATCATCCCGATGATAGTACCAGTAGGCTGCCCTCTGTGGATGCTTGCCATAGCCGTAGCCTTTGCTGTCGTCATTGGCAAGGAGATTTTCGGTGGTACCGGCATGAACATCTTCAATGTTGCCCTTGTAGCGCGTGCGTTCCTCTTCTTCTCTTATCCCACCAAGATGAGCGGCGATACCGTATGGGTTGCCCAGGACACCATATTCGGCCTTGGCAATGCTATTCCTGACGGAGTGACGAGCGCGACACCGCTTGGACAGCTTGCTGCCGGAACCGACGTTACAGCCTCACTGCAGGATATGGTGATAGGTCTTATTCCCGGCAGTATCGGTGAGACCAGCGTTATAGCAATCGCCATCGGAGCCGCTATCCTCTTGTGGACCGGCATTGCAAGCTGGAGAACAATGTTCAGCGTCATCGTTGGTGGTGCTGCCATGGCATGGATATTCCAGCTCACAGGCCAGACACCTATTCAATGGTATGAGCATCTTGTGCTGGGTGGCTTTGCCTTTGGTGCGGTATTTATGGCTACCGACCCTGTGACGAGCGCACGCACGGAGACCGGCAAGTACATTTATGGTCTGCTCATCGGAGCCTTGGCCGTTATCATACGTGTCATGAACCCTGGCTTCCCTGAGGGCATGATGCTCGCCATACTCTTCGGAAACATGATGGCACCGCTGATTGACCACTTCGTAGTAGAGGCCAACATCAGGAAGAGAATGAATCGTATCAAACAATAACGGGTTTATACCATTGAATTCTATTAAAATTATATTTCAGAAGAGAATATGGAAGAAAAGAAACAGGGGCTGAATACCAACTCCAATACATACATTATTATATATAGCGCCATTCTCGTGGTCATCGTGGCTTTCCTTCTGGCTTTCATCTATTCGGCGTTGAAGCCCCAGCAAGATGTCAATGTTGCTCTGGACAAGAAGAAGCAGATATTGGCCGCACTCAACCTCCGCAACCTCGACAATGATGAGGCGACGGCACTTTACAGCGATGTTGTTGTTGCAGACATGATAGTCGATACCGATGCCAATGTTGTTGAAAACGGAGAGAAGGGCGGAGAGAAGGCTGGCTTCAAGCTTAACAGTGCCGACTACAAGGAAGGACGTCTGGCGGTATACGACTGCATGGTAGACGGCCAGCGGAAATATGTCATACCGGTTTATGGTATGGGACTCTGGGGAGCCATATGGGGATATGTCGCACTCGATGCCGACAAGAATACCATTTACGGAGCTTACTTCAACCACGATAGCGAGACGGCGGGCCTTGGTGCAGAAATCAAGGACAGCAAGGCATGGCAGGACCAGTTCAAGGGTAAGAAGCTGTTCTCTGCTGACGGCAACGCTATAGTAATAGCCGTGAAGAAGAAGAGTGACGTCAAGAACCCCGACTCGGAGTGTGATGCCGTTACCGGTGCCACGCTGACATCCGACGGTGTGAGCCTGATGCTTCAGGACTGCTTTGGCAAGTATGTAACATTTTTAAAGAAATAACCATTTCATAATAAGCTATGCAACTGTTTTCAAAAGAGAATAAGGAGGTATTTACCAATCCCCTCAACCTCGACCATCCAATATTGGTGCAGGTGCTCGGCATCTGTTCGGCTCTTGCCGTGACGTCGCAGCTCAAGCCTGCCATCGTCATGGGACTTGCCGTGACGGTGATAACGGCTTTTGCCAATGTCATTATCTCCATTATACGCAACACCATTCCTACACGTATACGTATCGTCGTGCAGCTCGTTGTCGTGGCTGCGCTCGTAACCATTGTCAGCCAGGTGCTCAAGGCCTTCGCCTACGATGTGAGCGTAGAGCTGTCTGTCTACGTAGGACTCATCATCACCAACTGTATTCTTATGGGTCGCCTGGAGGCTTTCGCCATGACCAACCGTCCATGGCCAAGCTTCATCGATGGTGTGAGCAACGGACTGGGCTACGCCATGATACTGGTTATTGTCGGTGGTGTGCGTGAGTTCTTCGGCAGAGGCTCTCTGCTCGGCTTCAAGCTGCTGCCCGACAGCCTTTACGACCTCGGCTACATAGACAACGGCATGATGACAATGCCTGCCATGGCACTCATACTGCTGGGCTGTGTCATCTGGGTACACCGTGCATACTTCTATAAGGAAAAGTAACAACAAGGAACAGAACAGATTGGAGCTAACGCTCATAAATCCTTTAACATACAGATAATATGGATCATACAATCAGCCTATTTTTCAGGTCCATCTTCGTGGACAACATGATATTCGCATTCTTCCTCGGCATGTGCTCGTTCCTTGCTGTGTCGAAGAATGTCAAGACCTCGCTGGGACTTGGACTTGCCGTGACATTCGTGCTCGTGGTGACCGTTCCTGTCGACTACCTTCTGCAAACCAAGATTCTTGGCCCCGACTGTCTCGTAGAGGGCGTAGACCTGTCATATCTCAGCTTCATACTCTTCATTGCCGTCATAGCAGGTATGGTACAGCTTGTGGAGATGATTGTCGAGAGATATTCACCGTCGCTCTATGCAGCCCTTGGCATCTTCCTGCCGCTTATCGCCGTGAACTGCGCCATCATGGGCGCGTCGCTCTTCATGCAGCAGCGCATAGGCCTCGACCCCGCCAACACCCAGTATATCGGAAGCGTATGGGATGCCTTCGTCTTTGCGCTCGGTAGCGGTTTCGGCTGGACACTTGCCATCATTGCCATGGGTGCCATCCGCGAGAAAATGGCATACAGCGATGTGCCTAAACCATTGCAGGGACTCGGCATCACTTTTATTACAGTAGGACTCATGGCCATGGCCATGATGTGTTTCTCAGGTCTTAAAATCTAACATCACACAACAATGCTACAATTCATATTGACAAGTATAGGAGTGTTTCTCGTAACGATATTGCTCCTCGTGATAATTCTGCTCGTAGCCAAGAAATACCTTTCGCCAAGCGGCAATGTAAACATTGTTGTCAATGGCGACCGCACGCTTTCTGTCGGACAGGGTAGCAGCCTTATGACTACGCTCAATGAGAATGGTATCTATCTGCCATCTGCCTGTGGCGGCAAGGCATCGTGCGGACAATGCAAGGTGCAGGTGCTCGAGGGTGGCGGAGAGATACTCGATTCAGAGAAGCCGCATTTCACAAGAAAAGAGATTAAGGACAACTGGAGACTCGGATGCCAGTGCAAGGTGAAGGGTGACATGAAGATACGCGTGCCGGAGAGCGTGCTCGGAGTAAAGGAGTACGAGTGTACGGTGATATCCAACAAGAATGTCGCAACATTCATCAAGGAGTTCAAGGTGCAGCTGCCTAAGGGCGCACACATGGACTTCCTGCCAGGCTCTTATGCTCAGATAAAGATACCTACGTTCAGCATCGACTACGACAAGGACATCGACAAGAGCCTTATCGGTGACGAGTACCTGCCGGCATGGCAGAAATTCGGCCTGTTCCCACTTAAGTGCGTGAATACAGAGCCTACCATCAGGGCTTACTCCATGGCCAACTATCCTGCCGAGGGCGACGTCTTCATGCTTACCGTGCGTATAGCCACACCTCCATTCAAGGCCGACCGCTCAGGATTTATGGATGTTAATCCTGGTATAGCATCGTCATACATCTTCACCCTCAAGCCTGGCGACAAGGTTATCATGAGCGGTCCTTATGGTGACTTCCATCCCAACTTCGACTCCAAGCGTGAGATGATATGGGTAGGTGGTGGTGCCGGTATGGCTCCTCTGCGCGCTCAGATTATGCACATGACGAAGACTCTGCACACCACCGACCGTGAGATGCACTATTTCTATGGTGCCCGCGCGCTCAACGAGGTGTTCTATCTTGACGACTTCCTCGGACTGGAGAAGGAGTTCTCCAACTTCCATTTCCATCTTGCGCTCGACCGTCCTGATCCTGCTGCCGACGCTGCTGGTGTAAAATACACAGCAGGCTTCGTTCATCAGGTCATGTTCAATACATACCTCAAAGACCATGAGGCACCAGAGGATATTGAATACTACATGTGTGGTCCTGGCCCAATGTCGAAGGCCGTTGTGGCCATGCTCGACTCTCTGGGTGTTGAGCCGGAGTCCATTAAGTATGACAACTTCGGCGGATAATCCTTTACCCGCCTGTAATACAAACAGCCCCCTGTCCATTTATTGTTGGCAGGGGGCTTGTATGATTAATGTTGTTGTGTCGGGTGTAGAGTTGTCCGGTAATTGTCGAACCCTCCGTAATAATGTAAGGGCCATTGCATAAAGAGATATTATCACTTGCCATTCCGTCCATCGTCACCAATATCACGGTGCCGCTGCTTGGTCTTGTCGATGTTGCCATAGTCGGCCACATGGGCGATGCCTCGTATATTGGAGCCATAGCCGTTGGCACAATGATGATGAATGTCATCTGCTGGCTGTTCGGTTTCCTGCGAATGGGGACAAGTGGCATGACATCGCAGGCTTACGGACGCGGGGACAGCAAGGAGGCTGCAACTATTCTCTTCCAGGCTATAGCTCTTGGAGCTGCCATAGGCATTTTGTTTGTGTTGTTCCAGCCGTTGTTGCTCAGGCTGTTCCTGTTTTTCATGCGTCCGTCTGACGAAATACGCGCCTTTGCGTCAGTCTATTTTCATGTTTGCGTATTTGGATTGCCGGCCGCACTGGTGATGTACGGGCTTACGGGATGGTTCATAGGCATGCAGGACACACGTACTCCAATGACGGTTTCCATATTCCAGAACATCGTAAATATCATGACCAGCCTGTTGCTAGTCTATGTTTTTGGGATGAAGGTCGAGGGTGTTGCCCTTGGTACTCTTACAGCACAATATTCCGGTTTGCTTCTGGCATTATACATCCTAAGGCGAAAGTACGCTTCCCACTATCAGCTACTATTCTCACAGTTTACTCTCAAGCCGGGTGTTTATTCGTCCTTTAGTTACAAGCATACATTGAACCGCTTTTTCCGTGTCAACAGGGACATCTTCCTGCGCACGCTGTTCCTTGTTGCTGTCAATGCCGCTTTCACGTCTGTAGGGTCACGTCAGGGCGATGTGATATTGGCAGTCAACACCTTGCTGTTTCAGTTTTTCACGCTCTATTCGTATATCATGGATGGTTTCGCCTATGCTGGCGAGGCTATATGCGGAAAATACTACGGGGCAGGCAATGCGCCATCCTTCCATGGCTGCATACGCAGGCTGTTTGCATGGGGTGTCATAATGACCGTCGTCTATACTGCCGCCTACTATTTTGGAGCCAACGACATCCTGCACGTCCTATCCAACGAGCAGACCGTTATCGAGGCTTCGGAACCTTATCTGCTATGGGTGGCCTTGATACCAGTTGCTGGCATGGGGGCTTTTATATGGGATGGCGTCTTTATTGGCATAACGGACAGCCGCGGAATGTTGCTGTCGTGTTTTGTTGCGGCGATTGTCTTTGCCATAATGCTATCCTTGTTCTTCACCACCATGGGCAACCACGCATTATGGTTGGCCCTTTTGTCCTACCTTCTCGCAAGAGGAGTAATGCAGACAATTTTATTTTGGAGGTCTAAGGGCTAAGTCCTTATCCCTCATACTCCGTCGTGTCCTCTATGCCGGCATAGGCAAGGGCCTCTTTTCTTTCCACGCAAGTTCCGCATTTGCCGCAATGTTTCTCGCCACCCTTGTAGCAGCTCCATGTCTCGGCATAGTCTATGCCCAGCTTCTTGCCAATCCTTGCTATGTCGCCTTTAGTAATATTGGTATATGGGGCAACGACCCTCACCCCAACGTATGTTCCGGCATTGGTTGCGCTGTCCATGGCAGAGATAAACTCTGGTCGGCAGTCGGGGTAAATGGTATGGTCGCCGCCATGGTTGGCAATAAGGAGTTTTGTCAGGTTGCGGCTTTCGGCCACGCCTGCTGCCACGGCAAGCATGATGCCATTGCGGAAAGGCACGACCGTCGACTTCATGTTCTCGTCCGCATAATGTCCCTCGGGGATGGCATCGGCCCCCTCCAGTAGCGAGCTGCGGAAATACTTGTGCATGAAGTCAAGCGGTATGGTTATATGCTCTATGCCAAGCCGTTTGCAATGCATCTCGGCGTATGCTATTTCGCGTGCGTTATGGTTGCTGCCGTAGTCGAATGATATGGCGAGCGCAATCTCGTCCCTGCGGTCGTAGAGCAGAGTTGTGGAGTCCATGCCTCCGCTGACAATAATTACAGAATCTTTCATGTTGTTAGTGTTTTATATTTGCTTTCATCCGATAATGGTTATCCGAACAGGCATCTTAGAGCCTCTTCCACCTTGCGCACCGGATGCAGGGTTATATTATATTTCTTGGTGTTCAGCCCCTGGGTGTTCAGGGCAGGAATAATCATGTCCTTGAAGCCAAGCTTCTCGGCCTCGGCAATGCGCTGTGCTATCCTGCTCACGGGACGCACCTCTCCGCTCAGTCCCACTTCGCCGGCCATGCACCATCCCGTCTCTATTGCCGTGTCTACATTGCTCGACAGCACGGCTGCTATGACGCTGAGGTCCATGGCAAGGTCGGTGACGCGCAGTCCTCCGGCAATGTTTATGAAGACATCTTTCTGCACGAGCTTGAAGCCGACCCTCTTCTCGAGCACCGCGAGGAGCATGTTCAGTCGCCGTTGGTCGAAGCCTGTAGCCGAGCGTTGTGGTGTGCCATAGGCAGCCGTGGATACAAGCGCCTGAGTCTCGACAAGGAAAGGCCGGACACCCTCTATGGCCGAGCTTATGGCAATGCCCGACAGTCCGGCATGGTCTTGCGATAGCAGCAGCTCCGAGGGGTTGGACACCTGCCTCAGTCCCTGCTGCTGCATCTCGTAGATGCCCAGCTCCGACGTGCTGCCAAAGCGGTTCTTCGTAGACCTCAGTATGCGGTACATATAGTGGTTGTCGCCCTCAAACTGTATTACCGTGTCCACGATGTGCTCCAGTATCTTCGGTCCCGCCAGCGTGCCCTCCTTCGTTATATGTCCTATCAGGAGCACCGGCACGCCACTTGACTTGGCAAAGCGGAGTAGGGCAGAGGCACACTCCCTGACCTGCGACAGACTGCCGGGCGAGCTGTCAACGTCTGCCGTGGATATGGTCTGAATGGAGTCTATGACGACAAACTCCGGCTTCACGTCGGAGATATGGCGGAAGATGTCGTCAAGGGATGTCTCGCAGAGTATCATCACGTTGTCTGTCAGTTCCTTGCTTATTCTCTCAGCCCTCATCTTCAGCTGGTGGGCACTCTCCTCGCCGCTCACGTAGAGTATTCTCTTCTCCGGCATGTTCAGGATGGTCTGTAGTGTGAGCGTACTCTTGCCTATGCCCGGCTCGCCTCCGAGCAAGACTATGCTGCCCTTTACCAGTCCTCCTCCCAGCACACGGTTCAGCTCCGTGTCGTGGGTGTCTATGCGTGGCTCGTCCTTCGACGAGATGTCGCGCAGCAGCATTGGCCGTGCTCCGCTATGCGACATGGCCTTGTGCACGTTGGCCGCCGCCTGCTTTGCCGCCATGCTGCCAGTCTCGCCCGATATCCTAATCTCGCTAAATGTGTTCCACTGACCGCACGACGGGCACTTGCCCACCCATTTTGCCGACTCCTGTCCGCAGTTGGAACATACGTATGCTATCTTGTCTTTTGCCATAACTTCAATGTTTGCAATCACAAAAGTACGGATAATTTTCATTATTACAAAATAAATGCTTATTTTTGCAGGAAAATCATTTCGTGACATGAGAAAAACTCTTAGGGTATTTACACCTATTTATATATTACTTGCCCTTGCAGGCGTGTTTGCAGCCTGCGACGATACCTATAACGAGAAGCAGATGGCTACCCGCAAGCAGCGTGCAGAGCTGCGCCGTCTCGACTCTTTGGCATTCAAGATAGGCACTACGCCAACCATGGACTGCCTGCCCGTATTTGTAGCCAATGAGAAAGGCTTCTTCGAGAAAGAGGGAGTCGATGTACGGCTCAGGCTTCGCAACTCCCATCTCGACCTCGACACCCTGCTTCGTGGCGGATGGATAGAGGGGGCATTTACCGAGATGGTGAGGGCTGAGAGAATAGTTGACAATGGCGTTAAACTGCGATATGTGGCCGCGACAAATAGCTACTGGCAGCTTGTCAGCAACCGCAATATGCGCATTCGTAAGCTCGACCAACTCTCAGACAAGATGGTTGCCATGACCCGTTTCTCTGCCACCGACTACCTGACAACCCTCGCCGTTGACAGTGCCAAGCCCAAGAATGCCGTCTACCGCATACAGATTAACGACGTGAAGATTAGGCTGCGAATGCTCTACAACAATGAGATTGATGCCGTATGGCTTACAGAGCCGCAGCTGACTGCGGCAAAGCTGTACAAGAACCCTGTGCTCATGGACAGCAGGAAAAAGAATCTCAATCTTGGCGTGCTGGCCGTCAGCGAGAAAGCCCTTGCCGACAAGAACCGCAGCAGGCAGTACGCTGCCTTCATCAAGGCATACAATGCCGCATGCGACTCCATCAACAAGTATGGCATCGCCAGCTACGCACATGTCATAAGCAAGTATATGGGTGCCGACGAAAAGACCATAAAGGCATTGCCCAAGATTACATACACACATGCCAAGGCTCCCCGTGAAAAAGATATAGAGGTTGCCAGAAAGGCGTATAAAAACTAAAATTTCAGCATGACAGAGGATATAAGAAACATACGCAAGTTCATCAACGAAATACCAAACCTCTCGCTTGGCCAAGGCATCTCCCGCATGCGCGAGCTCATACTGATGATGCCGTGGCTGACGGTGTCCGAGCAACTGTCCATGCTCGAGCGCGACTACGCCCTCATGCTCGATGTCCTCCTTAAGGGATATAAGGATGAGAGCAGGCCGCAGATGTACTCCCAGATGCTGTCAAGGTTGCGCGTCATAGCCTGCAACGCCCTGTCGGACGCTGTAACCAGACAAGTGCCCACATTCACTGCTGCCAAGACTAAGGCCAACACCGTCAGCTTCGACAAAGACAGCATCATGGACACTCTACAGGGATTCGTCCAGGACTTGGCAATATTCTTATTATCCTCAAATCCCTCAAACCCCTCGAACCCTTCAAACCCCTCAAACCCCTCAAACCCCTCGAACCCTTCGAACCCTTCGAACCCCTCGAACCCCTCAGACCCTCTCTCCTCACTCCACAAGCACCATCAGGACTATCTCGACAAACTCTTCTCCTACATATTGACGAGTCATAACTGGACAGCAGACGAGGCTGGTTTCATGTCGGAGCTCCTCGCTTCGCCAACCATCGACAGCATGGATGCACAGCTGCTTGTCAGCGCGGTCACGCTCTCCGCTCTTACCGTTCCCGACATCAGCAAGGTGAAATGTCTAACGGACACATATACCGCTACCTCTGACGGCAACGTGCGGCAGCGTGCTTTCGTTGGATGGGTGCTTACGTCATGTGCCAACACCTGCTTTGGCAGTCAGCTAACCGATATCATTAATCCCCTGCTCAAGGACGCAGAGGTCAGAAACGACCTGCTTGAGTTGTCCATGCAACTGTTCTATTCTTCCCAGACAGAGGAGTACAACAGCTATATCACCAACACCATCGTACCCGACATCATGAAGCACTCTGATGTAGGGATGCGCCATCTCGGGCTGGGAGAGAAAGACGATGACACCTCCATAGAGGATATTCTTGATGCCGGTGCCGAGGAAAGGCGCATGGAGGAGATGGAACAGAGCGTCAGGAAGATGATGGACATGGAGAAGTCGGGTATAGACATCTATTTCGGAGGCTTCAAGCAGATGAAGCGTTACCCGTTCTTCTACACCCTTAGCAACTGGTTCATGCCCTTCTATCTCGACCACCCCGCCATTGCCCGTTTAGTTGGCAGCATTAGGCACAAGCAGCTCATGTCCTTGATGCTCGATGCGGGTTCCATGTGCAATTCCGACAAGTACTCGCTCATACATGCCATGAGTAGCGTCTTTGCACGGATGCCGGAGAATGTAGTCGAGCAGATGAACGAGACGGCCGGAGGGGCGATACCCCGTTTTGGACAGCGCAACACTCCTGCCTACATCCGTCGCATATACCTTCAGGACTTGCTCCGCTTCTTTAAGGTTTTCCCGCAGAAACAGGATTTCACCGATGTCTTCACTACTGCACACAACTTCCTTGCATTGCCTCCCTTCGAGGGGATGTTGCATGACGAGGTGCGCAAGTACGCCAACTTCCTCCTGAAGCGTAAGAAGAACCCCACGGCGCTGTTCTCTACCGTTTACGACAATTCCAACCCCGAGGACAACCGCCTCATGGCTCTCATCAGCATCAGGAACGGCAACTACAGTCTTGCCTACGAGCTGTTCTCCGCCATCGCCGACAGCTGCCCCGACGACTACAACGCCGTTAGGGGAGCCGCACAGGCAAGCTTCAGGCTCGGCGACTATGCCATGGCTGAAAAATGGTATGCCCGAACCGTCGCTATGGAGCAGACTGAGAACCTGCGCAGTCAGCTCAACTATAGTGTTTCGATGATACACAACCACCACCTCGACAATGCCGCCAACAACCTCTACCGTCTGTCGTTCGACTATCCTGACAATGCCGACGTGCAGCGTGCCCTGGCCTATGCGCAGATGCTGTCGGGGAAAACTACGCAGGCACTTAAGCTCTATTCCCAGCTGCTTGCCACCGACTCTAACAGCTGCGATAAGCTCAATGCTGCCTATTGCCACATGAGGCAGGGACAATGGCAGGAGGCTGTATCGCTGCTCAAGGCTTTCCTTGCCATGGAAGGCACCAGTGAGGACGACATCCTTGGCGACGATGCCTTGCATAAGGATATGGGAATATGCAAGAGAGACATCATGATGGCTCTCGATCTTGCACGACAATAACGCATCATCATTTTTATTAATCTACTAATATCTAAACTTTATGGTGAACAGATTTATTTTAAACGAAGTGTCTTATTTTGGTCCTGGCGCACGCAAGGAGTTGCCGGGAGTAGTACAGCGTCTCGGCTTCAAGAAAGCTCTTGTCGTAACAGACAAGGGACTTATGAAGTTCGGTGTGGCAAAGATGGTTCTCGACGTTCTCGACGAGGCCGCCATTCCTTATGCCATTTACGATGACGTGAAGCCTAACCCTACAGTAACAAATGTCAAGAATGGTGTCGAGGCATGCAAGCAGGCCGGGGCCGATTTCATCGTAGCCATCGGTGGAGGCTCGTCTATGGATACCGCCAAGGGCATAGGCATTGTATGCAACAACCCCGAGTTTGCCGACGTGGTTTCTCTTGAGGGGGTTGCAGACACAAAGAAGAAGACCGTGCCAATCATTGCGTTGCCGACAACAGCCGGTACGGCTGCCGAAACCACCATCAACTATGTTATCATCGACGAGACAAAACAGAAGAAGATGGTATGCGTAGACCCCAACGACATCCCGTGTGTTGCCATCATCGATGCCGAGCTTATGTACTCGCTGCCAAAGAGCCTTACCGCCGCTACGGGTATGGACGCCATGACCCATGCCATTGAGGGACTCATTACCAAGGGTGCGTGGGAACTTAGCGACATGTTCGAGATCAAGGCCATTGAGATGATACACCGCTATCTGCCATTGGCTGTCAACGAGCCTACCAACCCTGTTGGCCGCGACGGCATGGCTGTTGCACAGTATGTTGCCGGCATGGCATTCTCCAACGTCGGTCTTGGAGTAGACCATGGTATGGCACATCCGCTGAGTGCCCTTCACGACGTGCCTCACGGAGTGGCATGCGCTATGCTCCTGCCTACGGTAATGCGCTTCAACGCCCCCGCTGCCCTACCCAAGTATGTGGACATAGCCAAGGCTGTAGGCGTCTACAAGGAGGGAATGACTCAGGAGGAGGCCGCAGATGCCGCATGCACGGAGATAGAGAACCTCAGCAAGCTTGTGGGCATACCAGCACATCTGTCAGAGCTGGGCATTACAGAGAAAGACATCGACGCTCTTGCCGACCAAGCCATCGAGGATGTCTGCACTCCTGGCAACCCGCGCCCTGTTACACGAGAGGACATTGTTGCCCTATACAAGAAAATACTTTAATCTCTGATCAGCAATCATTCAAGGCGTAGATGCCTGCTTATGCTAATTCTCGCCTGCAAGGGCAAAAACGATTAATCAAAATGGAACTATATTAACGCTTTTGCCCTTGCTTGCTTTTTAATTGTCCTTGTTTTTTAATTGTCCTTGTTTTCCTTTTTCTTTCCTTTCAGCCTTTCCCATAAAGTGTCTGAAAAAGCATTATTATGGATTAGTGGGAAAACATTTCATTTGGACTATTCCTTTGGCTGAGCTCGGTAAAGTCCAACCAAACAAGTTTGTTGGCCTCCGCTCTCGTCTTGTAAAAGAATTGTTATATCGTTACTGACACGTTATTTTACTGGTAAGCCCTTTCCCGTAAACATTTGTGGGAGCGGTTGCAAACAGTTGGCGGTTGCAAAGCTTTGCATTGGCGGTTGCAAAGCTTTGCATTGGTGATTGCAAAGCTTTGCGTTGGCGATTGCAAAGCTTTGCGTTGGCGGATGCAAAGCTTTGCGTCTGAGATGGGCAAATCTGCATTGAGTTAAGTCCTATTCTGGATAAGAGAAGACCTCAAATCCGCAAGCACCCTCTTACGATGACACAAGGCCCCAAAACAATCGACAATGTAGCAAAAGATGGTTCAACGCAAAGAAAATCAGCATAAAGAGACATAAAAACCCCTTACCTCACCATGCGACTTGAGGCAATACGCAGAATCACGACCCTAAGTTGTCGGTGTTATCAAAAGTCATTCTGGAACACATTGGCATAAGCGTTGTTGCATGAATAGATATTGAGCACATACTGCCTTGATTTCTTGATCCACTTTGCTAGCACAGAGATGAACTTAAAGACAAACGCCTTGATGCGGCTTGTTGCTTTGAGTCCGAACTTCTTTGCGTCAAGCCTTTCCATGATATATTTGTAGAAGTTTCGTATGAGTGCTGTAAGCAGAAGAAACACCGTGTTTTCTCCCATGAAGGATTTTGGAAGCCTGTTCCAGCCGAAACCATTGTTCCTCTACACAGTCGCTGCCACAGAAGTAGACACTTGACAAAGAACCCACAATCTCGCGCTTTGATAGCCGTATGACGTACACCTCAGACCCAACACTTTGTCGATAACTGGACCCACAAAACGGGAAAATTGCTCTCTCATATGAAAAATTCCTCCAAAAGGAGAGAGTTTCTCAGATTTTATTGCTACCTTTACCATGTCTGTCGGGTTTGATACATATTTTGATTTGCAACACTAAGATAGGTAAAAAATCTGACATGGCAAAATCCTGAGCCGCTCGGCTATGCCGCTTGCCACAAGCAAGAACTTTTTGTTGCTCAGGTACTTAAAAATAAATTTATAAATAGTGTTGCGGAATTAAGGTTTAGGAGATAATATATGTGCGCATTAAGAATTATCATTCCACTATTGCTTACGTTTTTGTCTTTAAGTGAGATGCAGGCTCAGACAAAGACTCAGGCAGGACAGATAAAAGAGTTTTATGCCTGTTATATGAAAGCTGTCGAGACTTGCAACCAGAAAGAAGAAACGGAGTTGCTACAAGACTTCTTGACACCTGAGATGCAGGAAAAGAAAGGACGTCTGGTACTGGTAACAGACTCTGACCCGCTGCTACGTGCACAAGATGTGTCAGAATATGGCAGACAGAGCTTGGCGTGCAGACATTTGGAAGGCTCATGGTATGAAGTCTCGTACCGATGGGACGAGAGCGACACTGTTGGCATAAAGATACCTGTAAGGGTTAAAACCGACGCAGAAGGAAAAACGCGAATCTGCTACGTTACTCCCTACTGGGGAGGAAGCAGCTATGGCGACAGCCTGCTCGACATAGCTGAACAGTCTGTAGAAGACGGCAAGGATGCGGAAACCTTCGTGGTAACATTCTTCAAGACTTATGCCTACACTTACGTGAAAATGCCATCCACATTAGAGCAGGAGCTCGGACTGTTGCGTCAAACCTACTGTACTGCTGACATGCAGGGAAAATACAATGCTTTATCACAGCAGTATATGGATGATGGCAGTCCGGTGGATCCTTTGATAGGATGTGCTGACTTTGATGCTTTCTGGTACAGCTCGCTAAGGGTAAAACCTTTAGGGAAGAACTGGTTTGAGCTGAGTTACAATGCAGATGCCAATGGCTGGAACGTTCGTGTAAAAGTCATGGTGTCGGAACAGAACGGGAATTGCCGCATTTCAGATTTAAAGTAAATATGTTGTACTATTAATAAAAGATTGTTGCCTGCTTATAAAAGGTAGCAAGCTAATATGAAATAATTCTTATATTTAAAAATCAAAAGAAATGAAAACAATTAGAATGTACAGCGCGAGCTCACAAGGTAACAATGGCAGCGCAGCGAAGGGATCATCCAGCAACCCTTACACCCAAGAAGAATTTAACAGCATGTTAGATGCCGGTACGTGGAATGGCGGCTATGTAGAAGGAATGGGCTACGTATCCAAAGAGGTAGAAGTAAATGGTTCTTCCAGCAGATCTTCCGATTCGGACTCGGATTCTTGGAGCGACCCATGGGGTTCTATTAGTGACCCATGGGGGAACTCTGGAGATGATAGCTCTTCCCTACCATCTGAAGGTAGGGGGGTGGAAACAACAATGGTGGAAGTCAAGGTGGAGGTAACAGTTCAGGAAGTGGTAGTCTAGGAAGTAATACATCTGTAAGCACGAGTGGAAACACTCTTGTTATTGGTACACATATAGAGATATCTGAATATTCACGAAATCTTTTACGCAACCTCAAAGGAGATTACGGAAAGATTATCATTACATCTACTTTCCGTTCTCCAGAACAACAAGCAAAAGCAATGCTAAATAACATAAAAAAAACAGGTATTGATGCCCAACTCAACTTATATGCAAATCCTGGTGATGCAGTGATAAGAGCTTATAATCCTAACTATAGTGATGCAGATAATTTGTCAGCAATGATTGCAGAAATATATAATCAAGGACCAAGAAATGTATCTAAGCACTGCATGACTGCAGAAGAATATAAAACACTCAACATAATGGACATTTCTAGAAATCAAATAAAAAATCCAAGTGGCTTTGTTGCTGAGTTAAAAAACACGTTTCCTAATATTACCTATTTTGATGAAAGTTATAATGGATGCATACATATTGAGATACAGCAACCGTAAACTACTTGCGGTTGTTTTGGCATTAATGAACGTATTTCCTTTATACGCCCAAAAGAATGCTGCCGGCCAAGAAGCTACCGAAAGAGATACTCTGTTTTATTTATGGCATGACGCCACAATTGATGAATACCCCAATCTGATTCCTGAAGACAGTTATATGGAACTGTATATAGAGAATGGTATATTGAAAAAAGGATTCTTTTGGGGTACAACAGATGTTTTCGATAGTGGGCGAGAAGGCTATGAGTGCGGTTTTTTCGTTTTGCCAATGACGGAAATCCGACATGAAAAGGACTCAATACTGTTTAAGTTAATCCCCATCAGGACAGAAAAAGGCGAAACAGAGAACTGTTTTGTTAAGGCACCTGTAGAGCGGCACATCCGTTCATGGCAGGAAGCCATGTCCCGTTATCAAACATGGGATAACATCACTGGAGGTTTGTTCGAAAAGGACTTTCTGTTCAGTATATCCTTTGGTCAAAAACAAAAAAACACGACACCCTATCGTTTCCCAACGGTAGACTCGATATACGTACGCAATCTGAACAATGGTTCTTGGACGAAAAAACTAGTTTTGTTAAAAGAAAATCCGTAATTCCAAAAACAGCAATACACTGGTGCCTCTTAAAATTAACTAAAGTCAAAACACATCACCTTATGCATAACATTTTAGCCTTCTAACCCTGTATGGATTTTGAAATGACAACCTTTGCGTACGATTCTAAATCGGAGCAGATGTGAATATTGGAAAGTTAGTTTTTGCTCAGAAACAAGGCTGATGTGCAACCCGTTTTGACTGAAATATATTAAGAGGCACCAGTGTCTGCAATATTATTAGGTGTGCAAATAGTTCTAGTTTTAATCCAAATGGTTATGAATAAAAAGTATGATTATCTGATTGTTGGCTCTGGATTATTTGGAGCAACATTTACATACTGTGCCAAACAAGCTGGAAAACGCTGCTTAGTGATTGACAAACGTCCTCATGTTGGCGGCAACGTATATTCTGAGAGGATAAAAGGTACAGTTTGGCCTTGGCTGAAAGAAAAATGCAGTAACCATGGCTTGAGGTAAAGTGGTAATTAAAAGCCAAATCTACTAAATGTTAGTTTGATGAATATGCAATATATCCACGGCCTGACCAATGGTTGTACTCTTTTGGGTGCGTATATGGGATTTGTCAAACTCAAAAGATATTATAATATGAAATAATTGATGGTAATTGCTCGTTAATCGTATTATAATTTTATATATGTAATTAAAATAGCAATATCTGTTAACTATAATCAAATTATGAGATTTTGTTAACGGAAAAGTGTTAACGTATTAAGAAATCGGCTATCTTTGCCAACATGAAGAAGAAAACTATTTGGGCAATAGCCATAATAATGGGGCTTTCCTTTGTCATCCTGCTTGGGTTGCAGCTGACATACATACAGGAAATGGCCAATATGAAGAAGGAGCAGTTCGACGAGTCGGTGACCCGCGCACTGTATCAGGCTTCAAGGAACCTGGAGTTGAACCAGACCTTGAAGTATCTTGAGAAGGATGTGAACGAGACAGAGCGCAGGGCATTCCGGGTAGACTCCATGGGTACTCGCTCGGGTGAGCCTGACGGCACCATCCAGCAGTCGCACCAATACTCCGTGACGGGCAAGGACGGCACAGTGTATTCCTCGTTTGAGCTGAAGACCATCGCCACCAGGCCGTCACAGATGCCCAAGGCAATGATATTGCGCTCGGACAAGAACTCCATAACAGAGGCGAGCAAGTCGCTGCAGGAGATTGTCAAGAACCGGTATGTCTACCAGAAGGCACTCCTTGACGAGGTGGTATACAAGATACTGTATCAGGCATCCGAAAAACCACTTAAAGAGCGCATAAACTTCCGAATCCTCGACCAGGACCTGAAGGCGGAACTGATGAACAACGGTATCAACATTCCATACCATTTCACCGTTACCACCCATGACGGAAGAGAGGTATACAGATGTCCCGACTATACAGGCGACGGTGTGGAGTACACCTACTCGCAGGTGCTGTTCAGGAACGACCCTGCCAACAAGATGGGCATAGTGAAGATACACTTCCCCGACATGAGCAGCTACATCTATTCGAGCGTTCGCTTCATGATACCGTCGGTAGTGTTCACTCTGGTTTTGCTCGTTACGTTTATCTTTACTATTGTGGTGATATTCAGACAGAAAAGGTACTCGGAGATAAAGAATGACTTTATCAACAATATGACCCACGAGCTGAAGACTCCTATAGCCAGCATATCCCTTGCTGCCCAGATGCTCAACGACAAGTCTGTCACCAAGAGTCAGCAGATGCTGGGGCATCTCAGTGGGGTGATAAATGACGAGACCAAACGTCTGCGCTTCCTTGTGGAGAAGGTGCTGCAGATGTCGATGTTCGACAAGAAGAAGGCGGTGTTCAAGAAGAAGGAGCTTGACCTTAACGAGATGGTGGAGAACATTGCCAAGTCGTTCACGCTGAGGGTTGAGCATACTGGAGGAAAGATTTATACCGAGATTGAAGCCATTGACTCGGCCATCTTCGTTGATGAGATGCATTTCCAGAACGTTATCTTCAACCTGATGGACAATGCGGTGAAGTACCGCAAGCAGGACAAGCCCATAGACATCTATCTGAGGACATGGAACGACAACGACCACCTGTACCTGTCTGTAAGGGACACTGGTCTCGGCATCAAGAAGGAGAACCTGAAGAAGATATTTGATAAGTTCTATCGTGTGCATACTGGCAATGTCCATGATGCCAAAGGCTTCGGACTCGGACTTGCCTACGTACATAAGGTCGTTGACTTGCACGACGGCGAGATAAAGGTGGAGAGCGAGTATGGCAAAGGCACTACGTTCACCATAAAGCTGCCAGTAATAAAAGACGAATAATGGAGCTTGCTCCAGAGATTAATGAACTAAATATAAACTTAAAACAATACGACTATGGAAGAGAATCTTAAAATTTTGTTGTGCGAGGATGATGAGAACCTCGGCATGTTGCTTCGCGAGTATTTGCAGGCTAAGGGCTTTGAGGCTGTGCTTTGCCCCGATGGTGAGGTTGGCTACAGGGAGTTCCAGAAAGCCAAGTTCGACATTTGCGTGCTTGACGTTATGATGCCCAAGAAGGACGGCTTCGCCCTTGCCCAGGACATCAGACAGCAGAATGCGGAGATGCCTATCATCTTCCTTACTGCCAAGGTGCTTAAAGAGGACATCCTCGAAGGCTTCAAGATTGGTGCCGACGACTACATCACCAAGCCGTTCTCCATGGAGGAGCTGGTATTGCGCATCGAGGCAATCCTGCGCAGGGTAAAGGGCAAGAAGAGCCGCGAGAATACAGTATACCATATCGGCCGCTTCACCTTCGACACACAGAAGCAGCTGCTCACAATCGGCGAGAAGCAGACCAAGCTCACAACGAAGGAGAACGAGCTGCTGGCTCTGCTGTGTGCTCATTCCAATGAGATACTGCAGCGCGACTATGCCCTGAAGACCATCTGGATTGACGACAACTACTTCAATGCAAGGTCTATGGACGTGTATATCACCAAGCTGCGCAAGCATCTGAAGGATGATGACCAGATAGAGATTATCAACATCCACGGACGCGGCTACAAGCTTATTACTCCTGACGAGGATTAATTGTTCTCTGTTGTGGAGTGCCAGGTCGGGTTTCCCGCTTTTACAGCCACCGCCTGTTCTGATTATCATGAACGGCAAGGAAGCGACCTGGCACTCCTTTTTATTGCAATATGCGGAAGATGATGATCATGCTTCCAATTAGATTGCACCACATTTCCGAAGAATGACAAGAAAAGAAAGATATAGGATAGTCCTTGACTATTTCCGTAGCCAGATGCCTGTGGTGACAACAGAGCTTGAGTTTGGAAATGCTTTCCAGCTGTTGTGTGCCACCCTCCTGAGTGCGCAATGTACCGACAAGCGTGTAAACCAGGTCACGCCGGCTCTCTTTGCTGCATACCCCACGGCTAAGGAAATGGCCGCTGCCGAGCCAGAGGATGTCTTGGAGTTTGTCAGAAGCGTGAGCTATCCGAACGCCAAGTCACGGCATCTTGTAGAGATGGCGCGGATGATAGTCGCCGATTTTGGCGGTGAGGTGCCCGATGCTGTCAGCGACCTTGTGAAGTTGCCTGGCGTAGGACGCAAGACGGCAAACGTCATGCAGGCCGTGTGGTTTGGCAGGGCTGCCATGGCCGTTGACACGCATGTCTACAGGGTAAGCCACCGTATGGGACTGGTAGGCAAGGCTGACAATACACCGCTGAAAGTAGAGCAGAAGCTTATGTCCAATATCCCTGCCGACGATGTGCCACGTGCCCACCATTGGCTGCTGTTGCACGGACGGTACGTGTGCAAGAGCGTCAAGCCGAAATGTGGGGAATGTATATTCAACGGTATCTGTCCGAAGATATTGGACGACAGCAAACTATCATAGTGAAGATATTGGACGACAGCAAACTGTCATAGTAACGAGAGAATGGACACAAAAAAGATTATTGGCTTCCTGTCTGATATAGCCAAAAACAATAACCGTCCGTGGTTTGCCGACCACAAGGACGAATACTTAGCCTGCAGGGACTCTTTTGAACAAGGAGTCTGTGAGGCCATCAGCACTATTTCTGCTTTCGACCCCACGGTGTCTCATCTGGAGCCAAAAGACTGCTGCTACAGGTTTTACAGGGACACGCGCTTCTCACCCGACAAGTCTCCATATAAAAGGCATCTTGGCGCGTATATATCTGCCAAGGGCAAGAAAAGCCTGCATGCAGGCTACTATATACACCTTGAGCCAGGTGCCTCATTGCTTGCCGTTGGTGCATACTGGCTGCCAACAAACATACTGACATCATGCCGCAATGAGATAATGGGCAACATCGACGAGTGGCGAAGGTGTGTGGAGAACAAGGAGTTTGTAGAACTGTTCGGCAAACCGGGCGGGGGTGTCTGGACAGACGACCATGTAGACGGAAGGGGCTTTGGCCTGTCCATGCTGAAGACAGCGCCAAAGGATTTCCCACGTGACTATGAGTTCCTGCATTATCTGCGCATGAAAGACTATTGCGCATGGATAACGGTGCCCGACAGCTTCTTTGAGGGAACGGGATGGCTGCCGCGCATGGCCGAGGTATTCAAGACCGCCAAGCCGATGATGGACTTCGTCAATTCTGTTATTGACGACTACGAGTAACCGGTCTAAGAAACTATAACCATACTGTTGCCACCATGCTCTCACTACTGCTTTCCGTACTCTTAACGTTTGTGGAATACAACTGCGAAAACCTCTTCGACTGCCAGCACGACAGCCTGAAGGATGATTTGCAGTTTATGCCAGAGGGTACGCACAAGTGGACTCCCGGCAGGTATTGGAGAAAGCTCAACCATATATCGCAGGCTATACTCTCTTGTGGCGGTGACTCCGCAACGGCAACCATACCAGATTTGATTGCCTTGACCGAGGTGGAGAATGACAGCGTAATGAGAGATCTCACCAAACGCTCACTTCTGCGCAATGCGCATTATGAGTATGTGATGACGTCCTCTCCCGATGTTCGCGGCATAGACGTAGCGCTGGTCTACTCGCCATATTCCTTCAAGCTTCTCACTTCCCATTCCATAGGTGTGAGGATGCCCGAAGGCGTCCGGCCTACGCGCGATATCCTCTACGCAAGCGGACTTGTAATGTCGGGCGATACCTTACATATTTATATTGTACACTCACCAAGCCGTGCAGGCGGCGAGCATCTGACGAAGCCATATCGTATGCTTGTGGCCGAAAGGCTCTGTGCGTCCATAGACTCTCTTCGTGCCGTCTGCCCGGAGGCAAGGATAATCGTGGCAGGCGATTTCAATGACTATAGTAACGACAAGAGTCTGACCCGCATTGCTGGCAACGGTATGGTGGAGGTGTCGCGTGATGTCATTGGACGCAATGGAGCCAAGGGAACATATCGGTATCAGGGAGAGTGGGGGAGTCTCGACCATATATTCGTCAGTGGCAACATCGCAGAACGCATCATGGGGTGCTACATAAATGATGCTCCCTTCCTGCTTGAGGAAGAGAGTAAATATGGCGGAGTAAGGCCAAAACGCTGTTTCAGGGGACCAGTATACATGAATGGCTACAGTGACCATCTGCCACTTGTCGCAACATTCCTGTTTGAATGATACAAGGTGCTTGGGAGCATGTCGTGGGATGATGAAATCCAACCAGCCTTAAACGAAAGGTAGTCCCATGTGCTGGCCGTTGTTTGCGACTTTTCTCATCGTACCGTTCTCGATGATGAAAAACTCGCCATAAATAGTCTCGTTGCCGTTGTTACCGTATAAATATGTACCGTCAGGGAACACGTAGAAGCGGCGACAGTTTATCTTGCTGTCAGGAATTGCTATGTCGTCATAGACCTTTAACCCGTCAACCTTTTGGTCCTTGCACAGATAGTAGTGTGGCAATATCTGCACCTCTGTCAGTCCCAGACCAGGCAGAAATCTTTCATAGTCCTCGTCTACAGCCTCGCCCGGTTCCTCGGGCTGCGCATACACAATTCTCGCACAGTTCATGCTTCCGGCAGATATGCCCAGTACAACCCCGTTGAATTTCTTAATCAGCTTTGGCATGTTGATGTCATGCAGGAAGGCGTTCTGCGTAGGTACATGCCCTCCACCAAGGATAATGAAGTTGGCATCGCTTATCAGCTCTGCAGCCTCTGGTGCTGTCCGCCTGTCAAGCAGGGTGTAGCTCTCAAAAACAAAGTCTACATCCTCAAAAGCCTGCCTCATACATGTGGAACAATGCTCGCTGAACTGGATGTCGTCGGGATGTGTGGTTATGAAGATGCAACGTATAGGATGCAAGAGTTCGTTTCTCAGTTTGTCGAGGAAGCCGTTTGCGGGGTTAATGGCACCGTCCATAGCCACGCTTGGGCTGCTCGTTAGGAAGTATTTCATAGCAAGTTGTTTCTTGATTGTTACTTTTTTACCCAAATTCTTTGCAAAGTTACGTTTTTTTTATTAGTTTTGCAAGCAATCTGGTATTAAACTTAGGGACAAAAGAAATAACATGAAGAATTTTATTTTCATTTCGCCAAATTTTCCAGAGAAATATTGGCAGTTTTGTGACGAATTGCAAAAGAACGGGGTGAGAGTCCTTGGTATTGGTGATGCAGGAAAGGAAGAGCTGAGTGCAGAACTTCAGCGTTCGCTGACAGAGTATTATCATGTTGACAGCATTTCCAACTACGATGAGATGTACCGTGCCGTGGGCTATTACGCCTGGAAGTATGGGCACATTGACTGGATAGAGTCCAACAACGAGTTCTGGCTTGAGGTTGATGCAAGGCTTAGGACCGACTTTAATGTCACTACCGGTGTAAAGCTCGACGGCATAGAGGCATTCAAGGAGAAATCGGAGATGAAGAAGTATTATGCCAAGGGAGGTATTCGTACAGCCAGGCAGATAAAGACCTCTGAGGGGCTGGAGGCTGTGAAGCGGTTCTCCAATGATGCAGGGTATCCACTTTTCGCCAAGCCCGATGTTGGTGTTGGTGCGGGCGGTGCCCATAAGCTTGAGGACGAGGCTGCTCTTGAGGCTTTCTTCCGTGACACTCCCCAGGTTGAGAATTATGTGATAGAGGAATTTGTGACAGGTGACATCTGTACCTACGATGCGGTAATCAATTCCAAGGGTGAGCCTTTGGTAGAGTCTATGTGCGTTTGTCCGCCGAGTATAGCAGATATAGTAAACAACAACCTCGACTCCACCTATTTCGTAGAGAAGAAGATGTCGGAGAACCTTCGTTTCTGGGGTAGGCGGACTGTTGAGGCTTTCGGCGTGAAGTCGAGATTTGTACATCTTGAGTTCTTCCGTCTCAACAAGGCACATCGCGGTCTTGGAGAGGTTGGCGACTTCGTTGCCCTTGAGGTAAACATGCGTCCAGGCGGTGGTTATACACCTGACATGATAAACTATGCGCACAACATCTCCATGTTCAAGATATGGGCAGACATGGTGGCCTTCGACTACCGTACTACACCCGACCCGCATGACGACTACTATTGTGTCTTTGCAGGCCGCCGCGATAACGTAAGATATGTCCTCGACCATAACGCCATGTTGGAGAAGTACAAGGGTGCAATCATGATGAGCCCCCATATAGCAAAGGCTCTTTCGGGCGCAATGGGTGACCAGGCTTATATCGCTCGGTTCAGAACGGCCGAGGAGCGTGATGCTTTCCTCTTCGATGCTTGTAACAGAGCATAACGGACAACCCCGCTTATCACCCCACCTATTATATATATATATTGATAAATTATAGATTATGCATATAGAATATCACAAATGGTGGAGTCAGAACCTCTGCCGGGAGATGGAATATAAAGTGTTTGGTCACGATGGCCAGGCGTTTCTGGCCTTCCCTTGTCAGGATGGCCGCTACTTTGATTGGGAGAACTATGGAATGATAAATGTCCTTGCACCGTTCATAGACAGCGGAAGGGCAAGGATAATATGCGTTGACGGCATCGACTGGGAGACATGGTCCAACAAGGGTGGTGACAAGCGGTGGCGCATAGAGCAGCAAGAAAGATGGTTCAGGTATGTCACGGACGAGCTGTTGCCAAACGTCCGGCACAACGACCAGCAGATGTTTATAACCACCGGTTGCTCCATGGGTGGCTTCCATGCTGCCAACTTCTTCTTCCGCCGTCCCGACCTGTTCAACGGCATGCTTGCCATGAGCGGTCTCTACCATGCCTCTTATGGTTTCGACGGCTACATGGACGGGCTCGTATATGAGAACTCTCCGCAGGACTTCCTGCAGCAGATGCCTTCCGACCATCCTTGGATGCAGGCCTACAGACAAAGCAAGATAGTCTTCTGTGTGGGACAGGGCCGTTGGGAAGACGACCTGCTGTGGAGTACGCGCGAGATGGACCGCATACTGAAGGAGAAGGGAGTCAACAACGCATGGTTCGACTATTGGGGACATGACGTTGACCACGACTGGCCATTCTGGCGCCGTCAGGTTCCTTATTTCTTTGATAAAATCCTGCAATAGTCAGTAAATATTATAACAGACTTTTTTCAATGGGCAGAATGAAGATTATTTTTATTATTGCATTTGCAATAATTTCCACATGTACGTTGGCACAGCGAAATCCAGTTGTGCCAAGGGACAATGTCCCCATAGACTCTATAAGGCTCAGTGATCCCTTTGTACTGGCGGACAGTGCTACCATGACATATTATATGACTGGTACGGGAGGGATGATGTGGAAGAGCAAAGACCTGAAGTTGTGGAGTGGCCCATACCGTGTTGCCGAGACAGATCCTTCGTCGTGGATGGGGCCACGTCCCATGATTTGGGCTGCGGAACTGCATCAGTATCAAGGAAAATACTATTATTTTGCCACGTTCACCAATCAGGAGGTGTTTATCGATACCGTTGCAGGAAGGCCCATAGAGCGTAGGGCGAGCCACATTCTTGTGAGCGACAAGGCCGCAGGACCATTTCGCCCTGTGGGCAAGGAAAATTATCTGCCAGAAGACAAGCCGACTCTTGACGGCACTTTCTGGATAGATTCAGATGGTAAACCATATATGGTATATTGCTGGGAGTGGCTTCAGAACCTCAATGGCACGATTGACAAGATTGAGCTTAAACCAGATCTTAGTGGAAGTGTCGGGGAGGGCAAAACACTGTTTAGGGCAAGCGACTCTCCTTGGAGCAAGGAAAGGGATGCTAATGGAAACATAAAGCCACACATGGTTACAGATGGTCCTTTCCTTTTCCATACCTCTACAGGCAGACTTGGAATGTTGTGGACAAGTTGGGTATTTGATATCTACACTCAAGGTGTCGCATACTCCGAGAACGGCACCCTTGATGGTCCATGGATTCAGGAAAAGGAGCCGATAACTCCTCCGAATTATGGTCACGGAATGATTTTCAAGACATTCGACGGCAGAACACTCCTGTCTTGCCACAGTCACAGGATTGACTCTAAAGGACGTACCATCAGAATTCCTAAGTTTTTCGAAGTAAGTCTTGAAGGTAATAAGCTGACAGTTTTTGATAATCATTGAAACCACTGGTCTGCAATCATCCCCCACTGGCTTAAGAGAAAAAATCACTGAATTACGAGAGGTAATTCAATGAATGATACACATAGCTCATCTCCGCCAAGCAACTATTGCGGAGATGAGTTTTTTAATGTGTGTCCTTATACCATCTTGTTTTCTCCCTTCCCTTTATAGCCACTCTGTTTACGCTTGGGTCAGAGATAGTAAGGCCGGAGAAAGTGTTTACGTCAATGTATTTAGGTGACTGATATACATACAGGTAAGAATACAGCTGAGACGTAGACTTGCAGCTCTTTATGGCAGCAGTAATCTGCTTTCTCACCTTTGCCTTAAGTATGTCATTGTCACCGCACAGACGGTCGGTGTAGTCAGCCATGTCGTAGAACAGCGGCTCGTTGAAACCGTCCAGTATCTGTATGCTGTCTCGCAGAGAGTCTGCCATGGTACACGTAGCGTTTACCTCTCTCATAACAGCAGCCAGTTCTTCCAGCTTACGGCAGTCGATGGCCGATAGTGAGCCGTAGGGGTATCTGAAATTGCTATAGAAGGAGTTGAATGCCGACACCATGCCGCTATAGCTTGGTGTTGGTGTAGCCATGCTGCTCCACATCGACGTATACGGCATTCCCACAGACATTATCTCGCTTGTTGACGCCACGACAAAGTTGGTGACATCCTTCAGTTCGTAGGCTGTTTCCACGTTTGCCATGTAGCAGTTGTCAAACAGTATATACTGCATTTTCATCCCCGCATCGGCAATAGCCTGAGCCAGAGTGGTGACATTAATGGCGAGTGACATGTCGTCTACGCTGCCGAAGAAGCGTGTGGTAGGATAGTTGGCCTTAGGTGTGCCGCTGTGCGCGGTTTTCATTACCTTGGCATTATAAGGGTAGTTCTCCCAGTCTTCCTTGAATGTCCATCCCGAGCCGTGGCTGCCAATGACAAGGGCGTAGTTGAGCGAAGCTGCATGATGCCTGACATCGTTGAGAATGGTTGTGATGCCCTGCGCCGTCGCACCCTCCGTGGTAGGGTATTCCTTAATCGTATTCCTGCTGCATATGCCTTTGTCGTAGGTTACCTCAAACAGTTCGGCCCGGCTGCTGCTGTGTGCCAGATATATAATGAGCCTCGTGTCTCCGAGTCCCTTCTTGGCCTTGATGCCAGCCTCCATGCTGTCGATGTTTGCCAGCAGGTAACTGTATAGTCCGCTTGTTGACTGCGAGCCGCTCCAAGGCATATATACAATAATGGTCTGCTTGGCATAGTCGCTTACATCCTGCCCGTAGTCATCGGAGCAGGATGCAAGTGAGAATGTAATTGCCATTATGACGGCAAATGCTTTTGCTAAATACTTCATTATTTGTTCTTCAGTTCAGCTATGGTTTCTTTCAGAGCGGCTATCTTCTCCTCGGAGTCGCTCTTTTTCTTTCTTTCGAGCGCGACGACCGCCTCCGGGGCATTGGCAACGAATTTCTCGTTGGCCAGTTTCTTGTTGATGCCGGCAAGGAAGCCTTCAAGATGCTTCAGCTGTGCCTCTGCCTTCTCTATCTCTGCAGCCACGTCAATCTTGTCTCCAAGAGGAACGGCATACTCTGTAGTGCCAACCATGAAAGATGATGCCGTACTGTTCTTCTCGCTGACCACGTCTATAGCATCGAGGTTAGCCATCTTGGTAAGCACGCTGTTGAATGCCTCAAGGCTGTTGCTGCCTACAATCTGCAGGGTAAGTGCCTCACGTGGAGAAATGTTCTTCTGGTTGCGTATTGTGCGCACACCTCCTATTATCTGCTTCAGAACTTCTATGTCGGCAACCAGCTTGCTCTCCTCGGCCGTAGGAGCGTCCATCTTGAGCTTATCCCTCATGATAGACTCGCCCTCCTTGCGGTCGTAGATGTTCTGCCACAGCTCTTCCGTGATGAAAGGCATGAACGGATGGAGCATCTTAAGCAGCGTCTCGAAGAAACCCAGGGTGGCATCGTAGGTCTGTTTGTCGAGCGGTTTCTGGTATTCCGGCTTTACCATTTCGAGGTACCAGCTTGAGAACTCATCCCAGAACAGACGGTACACAGCCATCAGTGCCTCTGAAATACGGTATTTCCTGAACAGGTCGTCAATCTCGGCATTGGTCTCCTTGAGCTTGGCCTCGAACCAGCTTACGGCTATCCTGTTAGCCTCGGGCTGCTCAGCTTCTACGGTCTGCCATCCCTTTACCAGTCGGAATGCATTCCATATCTTGTTGTTGAAGTTGCGTCCCTGCTCGCAGAGGCTCTCGTCGAAGAGAATGTCGTTGCCTGCGGGTGCAGAGAGCATCATACCCATGCGCACGCCGTCGGCACCAAACTTCTCGATCAGCTCTATGGGGTCGGGAGAGTTGCCGAGGCTCTTTGACATCTTACGTCCGAGCTTGTCGCGTACGATACCGGTGAAATACACATTCTTGAACGGGAATTTGCCCATGTATTCCTCTCCGGCCATAATCATTCGTGCCACCCAGAAGAAAATGATGTCCGGGGCTGTCACGAGGTCGCTCGTGGGATAATAGTAGTTTATCTCCTCGTTGCCGGGATTGTTGATGCCGTCGAAGAGGGATATAGGCCATAGCCATGACGAGAACCATGTGTCGAGAGCGTCGTCGTCCTGGCGCAGGTCCTCGGCCTTCAGGGCTGGATTGCCGCTCTGCTTGCGTGCCAGCTCGAGAGCCTCCTCTGCTGTCTCAGCCACAACGTATTTCTCCTCTCCATAGTAGTATGCCGGTATGCGGTGTCCCCACCACAGCTGTCGGGAGATACACCAGTCCTGGATGTTCTCTAACCAGTTCTTGTATGTAGTCTTGTACTTTGCGGGATAGAAGTTCATCTCGCCGTTCATCACCGGTGGCAATGCTATGTCGGCAAAGTGCTGCATTCTGAGGAACCACTGCAGCGAGAGTCGTGGCTCTATGACGGTATCAGGATTGCGCTCCGAGTAGCCCACCTTATTATTATAGTCCTCTACGCGCTCCATGAGTCCTGCCTCCTGGAGGTCCTTGGCAATCTGCTTGCGGCAGTCGAAGCGGTCCATGCCCACGTAAAGTGGTGACTGCTCGGATATTGTTCCGTTGGCGTTGAAGATGTCGATGGTCTCCAGATTGTGAGTCTTGCCCAGCATGTAGTCGTTAGGGTCGTGGGCGGGTGTCACCTTCAGGCATCCCGTACCGAACTCAATGTCTACGTAGCGGTCCTCGATGACGGGGATGACGCGTCCTACGAGAGGCACTATCACCTTCTTGCCCTTGAGCCATTGGTTCTTCGGGTCCTTGGGGTTTATGCACATGGCGGTATCGCCCATGATGGTTTCCGGGCGTGTTGTTGCCACAACGGCATAGTAGCCCTTCTCGTCCTTGTGGATGATGTTTCCCTCGCCGGCGTTCTCTACGTCAGAGCAGTCGCACTCGGGGGCGACATAGTATTTCAGGTTGTAGAGCTTCGACTGCTCGTCCATGTATACAACCTCCTCGTTGCTGAGTGCCGTCTGAGCCTTCGGGTCCCAGTTGACCATGCGGAGACTGCGGTATATAAGTCCTTTGTTGTACAGGTCTACGAATACCTTGATAACGCTCTTAGAGCGTGTCTCGTCCATGGTAAATGCCGTGCGGTCCCAGTCGCATGATGCTCCGAGGCGTCGCAGCTGCTTGAGTATGATGCCCCCGTGCTCGTGCGTCCAGTCCCATGCGTGCTTGAGGAATTCGTCGCGTGTCAGGTCGTGCTTTTTGATGCCCTGCTCTGCGAGACGCCTCACTACCTTTGCCTCGGTGGCAATAGAAGCATGGTCGGTGCCGGGCACCCAGCAAGCGTTCTTGCCCTCCATGCGTGCCCTGCGCACAAGGATGTCCTGTATGGTGTTGTTGAGCATGTGTCCCATGTGGAGCACACCGGTCACGTTAGGTGGAGGAATAACTATGGTGTATGGTTCTCTACCATCGGGTTTGCTGCTGAATAGCTTGTTGTCAAGCCAGTACTGATACCATTTCGACTCCACGGCTTGTGGGTCATACTTGCTTTGTAGTTCCATGTGTTTATCTTCGCTTTTACAATATTTCTATTAAAAACGCTGCAAAATTACGAAATTTCCGATGAAAAATAGTATCTTTGCACAAATATTACATAATTTATCATGCATACACGCGAGGAAAAGTTGATGGCGTTCGGACGGATGCTCGATGTCATTGACACATTAAGGACCGAATGTCCATGGGACCGCAAGCAGACCAATGAGTCGCTCAGGCCCAACACCATAGAGGAAGTTTATGAGCTTGCTGATGCCCTTGAGAAGGATGACTTCCATAACATCTGCAAGGAGCTTGGCGACGTGTTGCTCCATGTCTGCTTCTATGCGAGGATTGGAAGCGAGCAGAGCCAGTTCGATATTGCCGATGTCTGCAATAGCCTTACCGACAAGCTTATCTTCCGTCATCCTCATGTCTATCATCCATCACAGGTAGGTGTTGCTGATCCTAAGCCCTTGCCTTATGGCCAGGACGAGGCACAAGCAGACGGCTCAGAGGTGACAACGGCCCAGCAGGTGATACAGAACTGGGAGCAGATAAAGCTCAAGGAGAAAGACGGCAACAAGTCTACGCTCGCCGGCGTGCCCTCAGCGTTGCCCTCTCTGATAAAGGCCTACCGCATACAGGACAAGGCACGCAACGTCGGCTTCGACTGGGAGGACAAGGGTGATGTCTGGGCAAAGGTTCGTGAGGAACTTGATGAATTGGAGAGTGAGTTGCGGCGCGAGGATAAGGACAAGTCTACCGCCGAGCTTGGCGACTTCCTGTTTAGCGTCATCAACGCTGCCCGGCTCTATAAGCTCAATCCCGACAACGCGCTTGAGCATACCAACCAGAAGTTCATCCGCCGCTTCAACTACATCGAGGCAAAGGCAAATGAGGAAGGCCGCAGAGTAAAGGACCTGACCCTTGCCGAGATGGACAAACTGTGGAACGAGGCAAAGACGCAAGAAGTTTAGCATATAGTGAAGAGGAGATAAGAGGAGATAAGAGAACCCCTTTGCCCTTCGACCTTCACCCTTACCAAGAAATATGAAACAGCTTAAGTATATATTTTTGTTTATCATAGCCCCGTTCGTCATAGCGGGATGTGGCGGCAAGTCCAGTCAGAAGGCGGACGATGTCAGCCAAGATACAATAGCCGTAGTAGAGACTGTTCCCGACAGCACCATCTATGGCGTAGTAGGTGACGGCACAGCCATGCACACTCTCCAGCTCATAACCGATGTTGGCGATACCCTGTCGTTCATGCTTACCGATGCCGACGACAATTCTACGATTGTCCTTGGCGGTATGCTTGCCGGTGACCGCGTGGCTGTCATGGCTTACGAGGAAGACAACGGGCAAGTGGCTAAGAGCGTCATCAACATCACCTCGCTGCTAGGCAAGTGGAGCAGCATCGACAAGAGCTTCGAGATCAGGGAAGGTGGAGTGGTGGAGTCGGCCATCAAGGCAGAGGCCAATCCGTGGACTTCATGGAAGCTCTGCAACGGACGCATCATCCTCAACACCGATACCTTCCTGATAGATGTCCTTGGTCCCGACTCACTCTACCTTGAGAACGACAACGGCATCTTCGCATACAAGAGGGTTAGGTAAGGTTTCTGAATAACCCCTTTAACCCCTTTAACCCCATAACCCTTTACCCGCCCCCTAACCTTCCATGGAACCTTTCAAAGTACATATCCTCGGTTGTGGCAGCGCAATGCCCACCGCCAAGCATTATCCCTCATCGCAAGTGGTGGAGCTGAGGGACAAGGTGTTCATGATAGACTGCGGCGAGGGTGCCCAGATGCAGTTGCGCGCCTCACGCATCCGCTTCACCAAGGTAAGCGCGCTGTTCATATCCCATCTGCATGGCGACCATTGCTTCGGCATCATGGGGCTTATCTCCACGTTCGGAATGCTTGGCCGCACGGCTCCCTTCCATGTCTATGCCCCTGCCGACTTTGAGCCAGTGCTCAATTCCCTGATGCAGATGTTTTGTGCGGGATTGGGCTATGACGTAGTCTTTCATCCCGTTGACACCACCCAAAAGGCTATTGTCTACGAGGACCGTAGCCTCACCGTGGAGACCATCCCATTGAACCATCGTGTGCCCTGTTGCGGTTATCTCTTCCGTGAGAAGCAGGGCAACAGTCACATCCGTCGTGACATGATCGATTTCTACGGCATCCCTCTCTCTCAGCTTAACAATATCCGTGCTGGAGCCACATGGGTGACCGCTGATGGCGAGGAGATAGCCAACGACCGTCTCACCTTGCCTGCCGACCCTGCCCGCAGCTATGCCTATTGCAGCGACACCTGCTATATGCCTCAGCTGCACACCATGCTCTCTGGTGTCGACTTGCTATATCATGAGAGCACCTACGATGCCTCGTCAGTAGAGCGTGCGCGTATATATTATCACAGCACGGCAGCACAGGCGGCGCAGGTGGCAAGGGACGCACAGGTGAAAAGGCTCGTCCTTGGACATTTCAGCGCACGCTATGACGACGAGAGCCTGTTGCTCGATGAGGCAAAGACAATCTTCCCTGACACCATTCTGGCCCATGAAGGCCTTATAATAAACGTTTAAGCAGACAAGGTAACTCACTATACCATATTTTATTATGAAAGCTCTTACACTCGCTACACTACTGACCATTACTGCTGCCTCTGCCACAGCTCAGAACCCAACGAGAGAGGAATACCGCCATTCACCTGTCACAGGCACGGAATGGAATGCTGCCGCAAACCTCAACCCCATTATTCCCGGCTATTTCGCTGACCCCACGATAAGGAAGTTCGGCGCCACATATTATATATATGCCACAACCGACGGCACGGGCAACGGCTACGGACCTGCCCAGGTGTGGGTGAGCAAGGATTTTGTCAATTGGAGGAACTACGTCATGAACTGGCCTACAACAGAGGTGGTGTGGGCACCCGACGTAGTGAGGCAGCCAAACGGCAAATACCGCTATTACTATTGCGAGCCGTGCAATATCAATATCGGAGAGAGCGACTCGCCAGTAGGACCGTGGCAGAACATACTTGGCAAGGACGATGCCGTGATGGTACCCGACAGATACATACATAATGTCATCACCCTCGACCCTATGCTTTTCGAGGATGACGACAAGAGCCAGTACCTTTATTTTACCACCTGGGGTATTTTCGACGGCTTCGGCTGTGGAGTGGCGAAGCTCAAGGATGGAGAGTTTGATGTCAACGCCTTGCCTGCCAGCATAAAAAGGGATGCCCGCCGGTGGCACGAGGACAGGCCGTTCCCGATAGCGGCAGACTCCTTCTTCTGTGAGAAACGCCTTATTCCCAATACCGAGCTGAAGGATGTCTTCGAGGCACCGTTCGTATTCAAGCGCAACGGCATATACTATCTCACCTATTCCTCCGGCAGCTGCCATACCGACACCTACCGCGTGCAGTATGCCACTTCTACCGAAGGTCCTATGGGGCCCTTCACCTATCGTGGAGAGATACTAACCACCAACGAGAACGAGACTGTCAATGGCCCCGGCCATCATTCCATACTTAATATAGGTGACAACTACTATATCGTTTATCACCGCCATAACAATCCCAAGTCCGTTCATGGCTTCAACCGTCAGGTGTGTGTCGACCGCCTTTCTTTCGACGCCGCTGGCAATATACTCCCAGTCGTGCCTACGCACAACGGAATTGGTGTGGACTTCCTCAAGCCTTCTCGACAAAAAAATCTTGCTTTTGGCGCAAAGGTTACGGCATCGTCCTATTACGATGAGTGGTTTAAGCCGGAATATGCCGTTGATGACAACAACGCCACGTTGTGGAAAGCCCGACATACAAACTGGGACACACCGTCGGGAAAGCGCGGTGACGAGTGGCTGCAGATAGACTTGGGGAAGGTGCGGAAGATAAGCGAGATATGGACGCAGTTTGAATATCCCACCTTCTTCTATCAGTATCTCATCGAGACATCCGAAGACGGAAAGACATGGAGCCTGTTTGCCGACCGTACAGGCAACGTCATGCAAGGCTCGCCGATGGTCGACAGCCACAGCTGCAAGGCAAGGTACGTCAGGCTGACCATCACCGACACCCAGAAGAACGGGCACATGCCTGCCGTATGGAACATCAAGGTGTGGAACAAGGCTCCGCAGTTGCCGGAAATAAATGTTGGCACCAACGATGCCTATCCCGGCATGCACCGTAAGGACGTACAGCCCGATGAGAGGCTCGCCTCGCCCATCTCCATTAATGCGGACGAGATAGCCGGTAATGCCGACAAGCCGTTTGACATCAGCGCGATACCTGGCT
Source organism: Prevotella sp. P3-122 (assembly GCF_002251365.1). Taxonomy (GTDB): domain Bacteria; phylum Bacteroidota; class Bacteroidia; order Bacteroidales; family Bacteroidaceae; genus Prevotella. The sequence continues at coordinate 109,744 of NZ_NPJH01000013.1, read as the reverse complement.
TCAAGGCCAACAAGCCCATACGCATGAGGGTGAAGGATGGACGCTGGGCGATGTTCTTCAATGGCACCCAGCATCTTGAGAGTGACAAGCCGCTGCCTGCCGCCTTCAGGTATAATTCTCCCTATACCATATCAGCATGGGTGATGTCAACAAAGACCGGGCCTGTGTCGACAGTAGCCTCCCTCTCGTCCTCAAGGGCAGATCTGGGCACCACCGCCTTCCGTCTTGGCACCGACCCTGCGGCGGGACTTGTCAACCATAATGGCTCCTTCGAGAGCTGCGGAGCACCTGATGCCATACGTGAGGGCGTGGGCAGATGGCAGTTCTGGACTGTTACCTTCGACGGATGGATGGAGCGTGTCTATTGCGACGGCAAGCTTGTCATCGCAAAAAACAATTTCATAATGGTCCGCCCGGAAGGAAAAGTTACAATAGGATCTGACGGTGCCGGGACAAACAATTTCTCCGGCTATATCCACTCGCTCACCATATCGCCAACATCTGTTTCGGAAGAGGATATATTAAGAATGTATGAGTCGACAAAGGCAGCATCAATGCCCTCGCTGGGTGATGATGACTTCGAGGAAATAGACCCTGACAGCAAGTTCGTGCTTTCGCCAGACATGAGGATTGGTTTCGAGAAGACAGAGCCTTTCGTGCTCTCGGCACAGACGGAGGCTTTCAACGACAGTCCTCTCGAAAATGGAGGCGAGGCATACATGGATGTAGAGGGCGACTTCGTAGCCATGGTTACCGTCGACGACATGGAGGGACTGTCCGGCCACAGCGTCAAGGGCTTCAACGAGTGTGGACTGCTCTTAAAGGCCGGTGGTACATACTATCAGCTTGGAGCCTTCCCGCTCTACAACTGCGGCAACATGCTCACTATGCTCAGCAGTGCTGGCCGTCCGCAATACCCCAACTACAAAGGCTACTCCTTCGACCGCTATATGCACTTCGAGCGTCGTGGCAACCAGCTCTACGCACGCACAAGCCCTGACGGAAAGACGTGGGAGAACATGCCTGGCTCGCCCATAACCCTCTCTGAGACCATCATTTCCGTGGGAGCATACCAGACCACCTACTCCACAAATAAGTCCTGGGCAAAATTGCGCGACTTCACCATCTACACAAAATGAACAATGGCCCTTCAGAGGGGGAAATCCTAACAAATGAGGATTGTGCGCTCTGGTGTAAAATCATACCTTTGCACCAAAAATACAAAAGCATGAGAATACACATCCTTACGGCCTTCATTATGGCCACCATTACGTCATCAGCCACCCCGTCAACCGAGCAAGCCGTAACCCAGACCACAGCTCTTGACTCGTCACGCGTCTACGACATTGATGAGGTGACGGTAGTCAGGCAGTCAAAAGACCGCTTCCTGCTGCGCCGCCAGCCCATAAGCTCTACCATGCTCTCTGCTGCTGAGCTGGATGCTGCCCACGTCACCGACCTGCGTGGAGCGGCCACTTTCGTCCCCAACTTTGTCATGCCCAAATACGGCTCACGCTACACCTCGGCCATGTATGTGCGCGGTATCGGCTCACGTGTCAATTCCCCTGCTGTCGGAATATATTCCGACGGGATGCCGCTCATAGGAAAGTCGGCTTTCAACACCCGTTTCCACGATATCGCCCGCATCTATGTCATGCGCGGGCCACAGGGCACTCTCTACGGGCTGAATACCGAGGGAGGACTTGTGCGCATATATACCCGCAATCCGCTCACTGACCCCGGGACGGAGATTAGGGTAGGGGCGGGGACATATTCCAGCGCCGATGTCGATGTCACTACACGCCATCGTCTTTCCGACAAGGTCGGAATGTCACTAAGCGCGTTCTATTCCGCCGACGGTGGTTTCCTTACCAACAGCACCCTGGGGACCGATGCCGACAAGTCGCAGGAGGCTGGAGCACGCATGAAGTGGGTCATTGCTCCCACGGCAAACTCCTACGTCAACATCCTTGCCGACTACCAGTATACCCATCAGAACGCTTTCCCGTACGGCGAGCTAAACACATCCAACGGCCATCTGTCCGACCCCTCGACAAACCACGACGGCAAGTACCGCCGCAACATACTTAACGCTGCCGTCGAGGCTGGCTGCAAGCTCGGCGACATGAGCCTCGTCTCCACCACCTCCTACCAGCATCTCTACGACTTCATGACCATGGACATCGACTATATGCCGCAGGACTTCATGCTTATGACAGAACGCCAGAGGCAGAACGCGATAACGCAGGAGCTGGTGTTGAAAAACAACGACAGGGGGATGTGGAGATGGACAACAGGCATTTTCGGCAGTCAGCAATGGCTGCATACCAATGCTCCGGTATATTTCAACAGTGACATGGACCGTTTCCTTTCCGAGAACATCCGCAAGCCTATGTATGCCGCCATGCTCAACTCCTTCACACAGAGGTTCGTAGGTCAGGGTATGCCCTACGAGGCCGCACAGCAGGCTGCCGCCACTGCCATAGAGCGGGCAGGGGGAGTGTGTGTCGATGCCGACATGAATGATGTCCCCGGGATCTTCGACACTCCCACTCTCAATCTCGGTCTCTTCCATGAGACAACGCTTCTGCTCAGCAGCCGCCTCACTGCGACTCTCGGCCTGCGCTACGACTGGAACCGCACGGACATAGACTATCAGACCAGTGCGGCTATGGACTGCGCAGTCAGCGTAATGGGACGCACCGAGACCATACGCATCGCCTCGTCGCTCTCCGACAATGCCCACCGCTCTTGGGGACAGCTGTTGCCGAAGCTCGCCCTTGCGTATACCATCGACGGCAACAACAGCAACCTCTATGCCACCATAGCAAAAGGCTACCGTGCCGGGGGCTTCAACATACAGATGTTCTCCGACATACTGCAGACGGAGCTGAGCAGCCATAGCAACAGCCGCCAGAGCATAGACATAGAACACACCGAACAGGATTACCAGAACATCATCAGCACCATATCCTACGAGTCTGAGACAAGCTGGAACTATGAGTTGGGCACACACCTCAACCTCCCCTCTGGACGCATCCGGATAGACGCCGCCGCCTACCTCATGCAGGTACGCAACCAGCAGCTCTCCGTGATGGCCGGCACCTACGGCTTCGGACGCATGATGGTGAATGCCGGACGTTCCACGAGCTATGGCCTTGAGGTGTCGCTGCGCGGCCACGCCCTCTCAGACAGGTTGACGTATTCGGCAAGCTACGGCTTCACCCACGCCACCTTCCGCCATTACACCGACAGCCTGCAGACTGCCGACGGCGTCAAGGCCGTTGACTACCGTGGCCGCCACGTACCCTTCGTGCCACAGCACACCTTCGCCTGTACCGCCGACTGGCTCATACCTCTGTCCTTAGCTCCCCTGCGCTCGCTTACTGTAGGCGCCAGCGTGTCAGGACAAGGACGCACATGGTGGGACGAGGCCAACACCGTAAGCCAGAAGGCATACGCAACGCTCGGCTCGCACCTGCTCCTCGACTTCGGCAGGGTTACTGTCGACATCTGGGGCACCAATCTTACCAACTCGCGCCATGCCACATTCGCCGTGGGCAGCCAGGCTACAGGCGCCACACGATGGTTCGCACAGAAGTCACAACCCATAAGGTTCGGGGCCGACCTCAGAGTAAGACTATAGCCCACGGGCAACAGCCTCCCTGCCTACAATAGATTTATACGTCAAAACAATATACCCGCAAAAAATCATCGCTTTTTTTTGCGGGTATTCATATTTTTTATGCTACCTTTGCAAACAGGTATGATATTTTATGAATTATAATACATTTCAGCTAATGGCAAAGATAACCAATCATCTTGTGATAATGGCTGGCGGAGTTGGCAGCCGTTTCTGGCCTATGAGCACAGAAGAGAAACCCAAGCAGTTTATTGACGTGCTCGGCGTGGGCCGCTCACTCATGCAGCTCACCTACGACCGTTTCGAGGGTATCTGCGACCCGGAGAACGTGTGGGTGGTCACCAACCGCAAGTATGCGGACATTGTCCACCAGCAGCTCCCGGAGATACCCGTCGGGAACATCCTGCTCGAACCCTGCCGCCGCAACACCGCGCCATGCATAGCCTACGTCAGCTGGCGCATAAAGAAGAAAGACCCAAAGGCCAACATCGTCGTAACGCCAAGCGATCACCTTGTGGCCAATCCGCAGGAATTCCGGAGAGTGATAACACAGTGCCTGAAGTTCACTGGCGAGACCGACGCCATAGTCACCCTTGGTATGAAGCCCACACGCCCCGAGACAGGCTACGGCTACATACAGGCCGACCTCAGTACCAGCTCGCCACGCAACAAGGAGATATTCCGTGTGGACAGGTTCCGCGAGAAGCCAAACCTGGAGACTGCGCAGAAGTACATCCAGGAGAGCAATTTCTTCTGGAACGCGGGCATCTTCCTCTGGAACGTGGAGACCATCGTCAACGCCTTCCGTGTCTACCAGCCATCGCTCAGCAAGGTCTTCGAGGGTATGCTCGACATCCTTGGCACACCGCAAGAGCAGGAAACCGTAGACCGCCTGTACCCCGAATGTGAGAACATCTCCGTAGACTATGCCATCATGGAGAAGGCCGAGGAGATATTCGTCTGCCCTGCCGACTTCGGATGGAGCGACCTCGGCACCTGGGGCTCCCTGCACGAGCAGACACCACGCGACCTCTACGGCAACGCATGCATAGGCCAAAACATAAAAATGATAGAAAGCCACAACTGCATAATCCATGCCACGGGACAGAAAAAAGTCGTAGTACAGGGACTCGACGGATACATCGTAGCAGAGAAAGACGGCACACTGCTCATCTGCAAGCTCAGCGAGGAGCAGAGAATAAGACAGTTCCAGGAATAGAAGTTTATTCTGTTTAGGGGGTGTTCTATAGGGGGGATAGTCTGGCCATAAGAACACTCCCTAAAATGATATAACTAAGTCGAAGGTCAAAGGTCAAAGATTGTAGCCCCCTAATTCACAATTCGTAATTCAGTAAATGGACAAACGCCAGTTCGAGATTGTTTTCCGACAGCAATATTCATCCTTATATCATGTAGCTCTCCGGTACCTTCAGGACGGAGAGCTTGCCAAGGATATGGTTAGCGAAGCCTTCATGGCAGCATGGTGCAGGCGTGACGATATTGATGGTACAAAACTCGAAAACTATCTGCGAGCCTGCGTAAGAAACAAGTGCCTCTCGCAGCTTGCCAAACCGCAGCCAAGCACTACCGCTATTGACAAGCAACTCGTCGCACTAATGGCCGATGACAACGACTCAGAGTGGTTGTTGCGCGAGCAAAGGCTTACTGCCATGGAGAAGGCTGTCAGCAACTTGTCACCGCGAAGCAGGCATGTGCTTGAGAGATGCTATTATCAGCATCAAACCTATAGACAAGTGGCCGACGAGCTTGGCATAACCACTGATGGAGTTAAAAAGCACATTACTAAAAGCATGGCTGTGTTGAGAAACTGTTTTAACATTATTAAAGAGAAAAAGTAGTGCCCGATTTGTATCATTTATAGTCATTATATAAAGTGTGTTTTGAAAATAATGGAAGAAATCAGTACTTTTGACGTTAATGAGACAGTCCCTGACAGCTCATTGCCTAATGATACAGAGCAAGACTTGCTCCTCGAGTTTTTCTTGAGACGCGACAATCCCTGTCCCAATATTGATGAGGAATGGCAGAAGTTCAGTCAGCTCATAGACAATGGAAAGTCATCCTCACGCCGCTATACTCCTGTATGGTGGCTGTGTGGAGCTGTGGCCGCTTGTTTAGCCGTTATGTTCGTAATGTCGTATCATTCCAATATTACTCATCCTTCAGGGAAAGAGGTACTTGCAGCTATTGATAACGATAGTAATGTTACGATGAAACGTGGTGATGACGAGCCTCTTGTGGTTGAGGAAAATGTTTTGGCTTTTGGCAAGGGTTCTTCACTGCATGGCAATAATAATTCTAAAGTAGTGATAAAGACCCCTCGCGGACATGAATGCGAGCTCACTCTTTCCGATGGTACAACAGTTTGGCTCAATGGCGAGAGCTCATTGGAGTTTCCGCAGTCGTTTACAGGAAAGGAGCGTAGAGTGCGAATGACAGGTGAGGCATATTTTGATGTTGCCAAAGATGCCCGCCATCCTTTTATTGTTGACAACGATTTCTTCTCGACAAGGGTTCTTGGTACCTCTTTCCTCATGAGGGCATATTCTCGGAACGATGCCAGCGTTACACTTGTTGAGGGCAGTGTCAACATGCAAAGTGATGATTCCCGTGAATACAGGCTTCAGCCAGGCATGATGGCTCAGTTGGGTGCAAACGGCTTCGATATTACGAGCGTCGACACCTATCCTGTAATTCAGCGCCGTGCAGGCTATCTGTATTTTGATAATGAGCCATTGCTGAACATTATGGTAGAGCTGGGCCGATGGTACAACAAGACGGTTGTATTCGAGAACGAGGCGGCCATGCAGATACGCCTGCATTTCGTAGCAGAGCGTGTGCAGACCATAGAGGAGGTTGTTGAGGCGCTGAATGAGATGGACGGTTTCGTAGTAGAACTTTCCGATGCAGAGATAACAGTAAGATGACATCAGCCTTTTTTTCATCCAGCGTTGATGACATCTCTTTGACTAAAACGACAGTAATAATTTGGTATATCTATACAAAACGATTATTATTTGAGATTTTTTATAGAAAAGTGGTACCCATTCCGCAAAAGTTGTGTCTATAGTGTAAAGCGTACCCCCGACGCAACAAACATTTTTCATTCAAATAATAATCTTTCGTATGGACAAACGCAAAACCTACAGGATGATTTTCTGTCTTTGCCTGTTTCTCTTCTTTCAGGTGACAGACGTCTTGGCGCAAGGAAAAAAGATTTCGTTGCGCTGCAACAACATTCCGTTGCCTACAGCCCTTAACAGGGTGGAACAGCAGTCGGGCTATTTCAAGATTCACTACAGTTACAGTGATGTTAGCAACTACAGGGTAACAGCTGACATTAAGGATAAGGAAGCCCCCGAGGCCGTTATGCAGCTCCTTGGAGGTCTGCCTTTCCAGATGAATGTTAAGGGAAAGTTTATTCAGGTAAAGAAGGGAGAGGCCGTCCAGTTAACTCATGATGCCAATGTTGCCAAGGGTAAGCTTATGGATACCAACGGCGAACCGCTCATAGGAGCATCGGTTAAAGTTGTCGGAACACATAATGCCACCGTTACCGACATAAACGGTTGCTACGAGCTGCAAGACGTAAGCCCCACCGACGTGCTCGAATATTCATATATCGGTATGAAGCCCTACAAGCGCAAGGCTGGAAGCAAGCCAGTGAGCATCATTCTCGAAAGCGACATCAACACCATTAGTGACGTTGTCGTGACAGGTATACAGAAGATGGACAAACGACTGTTCACCGGTTCCACAACATGGATAGACGCACAGGACGCAAAGCTCGACGGTGTACCCGACATTAGCCGCTCGCTCGAAGGACGTGCTGCAGGTGTGTCCGTACAGAACGTGACGGGTACATTCGGTACCGCCCCACGCATTCAGGTACGCGGCGCAACCTCTATTTATGGCAACAGCCAGCCGCTGTGGATAGTAGACGGTGTGGTTCAAGACAATGTGATAGAGGTAAACACCGACGAGCTGTCGTCGGGTAATGCCGAGACACTCCTTTCGTCAGCCATAGCCGGACTCAATGCCGACGATATAGAGAGTTTCCAGATACTTCGTGACGGCTCCGCGACATCTATATATGGTGCACGTGCCATGGCGGGCGTTATCGTCATCAACACCAAGAAAGGCCACACTGGAAAGACCAACATAAACTACACAGGCGAGTTTACCATGCGTCTGAAGCCCAGCTATGACAACTTCAATATCATGAACTCGCAGGAGCAGATGTCCGTTTATCAGGAACTGCAGAAGAAAGGCTATCTTAACCCTGCCGATGTGGTCAACGCATCCAAGAGCGGTGTATACGGCACGCTTGCAAAGCTTGTCGCTTCGGGCGAGGTTGAGAATACCGATGCAGGACGTAACGCATGGCTCAGACAACAGGAATACAGAAACACCGACTGGTTTGACCTGCTCTTCAGCAACAGCATCATGCAGAACCATTCGGTAAGCATCTCCACAGGAACGGAAAAGAGCCAGCACTATGCCTCCATAAGCCTTATGGACGATCCGGGATGGTACAAGCAGAGCAGGGTGAAGAGATATACCGCAAACCTCAACTCGACATTCAATTTCTCGCAGAAGCTCAAGGTACAGCTCATAGCCAACGCCTCGTCTAGAGCGCAGAAGGCACCTGGCACCAACAATTCGGAAATGAACATCGTAAGCGGAGAAGTGACACGCGACTTCGACATCAACCCTTACTCCTTCGCACTCAACACCTCACGCGTGCTCGACCCGACAGAGTCCTACACACGCAACTATGCCGCCTTCAACATCTTCAACGAACTTGCCAACAATTATATTGACCTTAACACACACGAGTTCAAGATGCAGGGACAGGTAACCTATAATCCTATCGAAGGTCTCGAGCTCAATGCAGTAGGTGCTGTAAAGCGTTCCTCGTTTGCCTCGGAACACAATGTGACCGAAGACTCAAATGAGGCAAACGCATACAGAGCCATGGATAACACACTTATCAGAGATACCAACCCTTATCTCTGGACCGACCCTACCAATCCTTATGCAGTGCCAGTCTCAGTGTTGCCATACGGTGGTATCTACCAGCGTAGCGACTATCGCATGACATCATGGGACTTCCGTGCCACTGCCGCCTACAACAAGATTTTTGCCGACACACACATCATGAACCTCTTTGCCGGACTGGAAAGCAATGAGCTGAAACGTGACAAGACCTGGGTGCGCACCTATGGACGCATCTACGGCTTTGGCAACATTGCCAACTACGACCCGACGGTATTTGACAAGCTGAAGCAGGAAGGCGGTGACTACTTCACCGTCAGCAAGGCTATGGAAAGAACGGCTGCCTTTTTCGGCAATGCCACCTATTCTTATAAGGGGCGTTACATCGTGAACGGTACGCTGCGCTATGAAGGAACCAATACCCTTGGCAAGGACCGCACGAGCCGCTGGCTGCCTACATGGAACGTGTCGGGTGCATGGAACGCTCACGAGGAGAAATGGTTCGACAGCCTGAAGCCATGGATGTCGCACTTTACACTGAAAGGTTCCTATTCGCTCACTGCCGACCGCGGACCGTATAACATCAGCAACTCAAGTGCCATCATCAACAGTCTCGTGACATGGCGTCCAGACGGAGCTGACCAGGAGACAGCACTCGGCATAACCGAACTTGGCAACTCGGAACTTACCTACGAGAAGAAGCACGAGCTGAGCCTTACTGCCGACATGGGCTTCCTGAACAACCGCATCAACATGGAAGTGAGCTGGTATCGCCGTAATAACTACGATCTCATAGGTGCCATCACCGTACAGGGCGTTGGTGGCGAGCTCGACAAGTTTGGTAACATTGCCGACATGAAGTCTGGTGGCTTTGAACTCTCTCTTTCCACCAAGAACATCAAACTCAAGGATTTCGAGTGGAACACCACGTTCCTCTACTCCCACCAATATAATAAGGTGAAGAACCTGAAGAACACCTCGCGCATCATCGACCTTGTGCATGGCAATGGCTTTGCACTCGAAGGCTATCCTGTACGCTCCATCTTCTCCATTCCTTTCAACAAGCTAAATGGTGAAGGTATACCAACATTCAACGTCGCCGAAGGCAAGACAACCATCGACGGCATCAACTTCCAGGAGTATGCTGACCTCAGCTGGCTGAAGTACGAGGGCTCTTCAGACCCTACCGACTACGGCTCGCTTGAAAACACCTTCAAGTACAAAGGTCTGCGCCTGAGTGTCTTCATCGTATACTCATTCGGCAACGTAGTGCGTCTTGACCCTGTCTTCTCCAACACCTACAACGACCTTGTGGCGACACCTCGCGAGTTCAACAACCGTTGGTCGTCGGCAGGTGAGGAAAATCGCACATCGGTACCGGTGATACCGTCAGTACGCCAGAACTTCCTGAACCCCAACCTCTCCATTGCCTACAACGCATATAACTATAGCAGTGAGCGCATTGCCAAGGGCGACTTCGTACGCATGAAGGAGATATCTCTCGACTATACCTTGCCAAAGAAGTGGCTCATGCCACTCGGCATCAACTCGGTAAACCTGAAGCTGCAGGCAACAAACCTCTTCCTCATCTATGCCGACAAGAAACTCAACGGCATGGACCCCGAATTCTTCAACACTGGCGGTGTGGCATCACCCATGCCCAAGCAATATACGTTTACCGTCAGATTAGGTTTCTAACAATATTCGAACATAAACAGAACAACAATGAAAACACTATATAAACATCTTTGTGCCTGCTCCGTGCTTGCTATGTCGCTCACGGCTTGCAACGACTTTCTGGATGCTACGCCCGACAGCCGTATCAATGTAGACAACGAAGAGAAGGTGCAGGCCATGCTCGCTACAGCCTACCCACAGGCATCATTTGTAAGAGTGACCGAGCTTGCCTCCGACAATGCCGACGATATCAATGGCGATCTCAACGGCAATTATGACCGCTTCTCAGAACAGTGCTACCGCTGGCAGCCTGTTACGGAAAGCGATAATGAGAACACGGCCATGATATGGCAGGACTACTATTCTGCCATAGCATCCGCCAACCACGCCTTGGCTGCCATAGAGAAGATGGGCGGTGCCACCACCGAGAAACTGAAGGCGCTGAAGGGCGAGGCTCTGCTTTGCCGTGCATACGCACACTTCGTCCTGACCAACATCTTCTGCATGAACTACTCTAAGCAGTTCAGCAACACAGACCCCGGTATTCCATACACTACCGAGCCAGAGACAACACTCGACCCGAAGTACGACCGAGGCACCGTTGCCCACGACTACGAGATGATAGAGAAAGACCTCCTCGAAGGCATGTCGCTTATGAGCGACGCCATCTATTCCGTGCCACGCTATCACTTCAACTCCAAGGCCGCCTACACATTCGCCTCACGCTTCTACCTCTTCTACCAGAAGCCTGAAAAGGTCATAGAATATGCCACCAAGGCTCTTGGCAGCAACCCGCAGGAAGTAATGCGCGACTACGACGCAATGAAGGATATGCCTACCGACAACATGCAGCCACGCTCCATGCAGTATGCCTCGGCAAAGGAAAAGGCCAACTTCCTTCTGTTGCCGGTATATTCTACCGACCAGTTCTATTTCAGCGGATATACCATCATGGGCTCAAGGTTCAACAACAACAGCTACATCGGACAGGCCGAACAGTTCTTCGCCACACCTTGGGAACCAGACAACGCCACGGCAAGGGAGTCACAGCAGATGTTCCGCTTCTACTGGTTCTACAGTCAGTCAAAGAACCTCTTCTGTCTGCCCAAGCAGCCTGTGTACTATGAGCAGTATGGCACCACCAACAACACAGGCTACTATCGTACAGTGGTCGTAGCCCTCAAGGCGGAAGAGGCGTTGCTCAACCGTGCCGAAGCCTATGCACTGTTGGGAAAATACGACGAGGCTCTTGCAGACATGACCATGTGGACAAAGAACTTCGTCTCCGATAAGGTGAAGTACAATACCTATAAGTACGACGAAAACTGGAACTACATCTATGACGAGCAGCAGATAGAAAACGAGATAACGATGGCTTCCATACGCAAGTGGGTTGCCAAGTATGACTACTACCGTCCTGAAAGACCTCTGCCTCGCAAACACCTCAACCCCGACTGGGTGACTCTTGAGGAAGGCAGCGACAAGGAGAACATCATCCAGTGTGTGCTCTTGCTTCGCCGTCTGGAGTTCCTGCACGAAGGCATGCGGTGGTTCGACATCAAGCGCTACGGCATAAAGATATACCGTCGTGAGATTAACACATCAATGAACATGCTTGCTCTTACAGACAGCATGGAGTACCGTGACCCGCGACAGGCCATACAGTTGCCGTTCGAGGTGCAGGGAGCAGGACTCGTGCCTAACGCACGTCCTACTGCCGACGAAGAGAAGGCAGAGCTAAATACATGGTCGGCAAGCATGGCAGACCGCATACTATACCTAACCAAGTAAAGACAAGGAGAACATAATATGACAAACATAAAGAATATTCTACGGTTGATGGTTCTGGCTGCTGTTGCCTTTACCATGCAGTCATGCTCTGACGAGCCAGACGTAGACTACGGCATCAGCGTGATAAAGGACACGCAGACTCCACAGAACGACCTCGACAAGTGGCTCTACGAAAACTACGTGAAGCCATACAACATAGAACTGCGCTACCGCTGGGAGGACAACGAGACAAGCATGAACTACATACTCGTGCCTCCTACATACAAGAATGCGGTGCGCATGGCAACCCTGCTGAAATATATTTGTTTCGACTCTTTCGACGAGGTGACAGGAAGCAAGAAATTTATCCACGACAACTTCCCGAAACTCGTACACCTCGTAGGCAACCCGGGATGGAACACCAACAGCTCCATGACGCTCGGCTCGTCGGAAGGTGGCTACAAGATTAACCTCTGGTACGTCAACCACCTGGGCGACGTGGTATACGAGAACTGGGTGCCTAAGGACAGCGTGATACGCGACCGTACGGAGCTGAACAAGATTTTCTTCCATACCATAATCCATGAGTTCGGGCACACCTTCCATCAGAAAGTCGCCTATTCTACGGAGTTCAACCAGATTACCGGCAACAACTATCTCGGTGGTATGTACACCTCTGAGTTTGCAAGCCCCGACGACCCGCAGATACAGGCGCTTGGCTTCGTGACGGCCTACGCGGCCTACAGCGCCGACGAAGACTTTGCCGAGACATTCTCGACGTATGTGTGCAGCACCAAGGACGAATTCCAGGCCTTGACAGACCGGGCAGGCAACAGCGGCAGCGGAAAGATTACGGCCAAGCTGCGCTTGGTGAAGGAGTATTTCTCCAAGAACTGGAACCTTGACATCGACGCGCTGCGCGATGCCGTTCAGGAACGCGAGGCAAAGGTGAAAGAGGTGAACTTCGATGATATCAGTATGTAAACTATCGTAAACAGAAAACACTTATGAAAAAGATATTCAATATATTGGCATGGGGAACAATGGCGGCATCTATGCTTACATCGTGCCAGATGATGGAGGACGACGTGTTTGACATTGACCCTGCAACACGTCAGGACAACTGGATGGCAGACTACCGGAGGGTGTTCAACAACAATGAATATGGCTGGGCTCTCTATACCGACAATCCTACCTACGGCAGACATCCGGGTGTGTATACGTATGCGGTAAGATTCGACCAGGACTACTGCACCTTCTACAACTCGCTGTCTACACGACGCATACCCAACGTGTCGACACTCGACAGCATACAGAGCACTTACTCGTTCAAGATGGACAACGGCATAGTACTCTCGTTCGATACCTACAACGGATTCTTCCACTACTATGCCGACCAGTCGCAGTATTTCGCACAGGACCTGCAGGCCGACTTCGAGTTCTGTCTCGACCGATACTCTGAAAACGAAGATACCATCTTCGGACGCGGAAAGACCAAGCAGCTGCCGTTCATGATGATAAAGATGAAAATGCCTGGCGATGAATACCAGAGGCTCAGCGACGAGATTACGGCTACGTATTCGCCCTACGACTGTGCCTTCGTATGTGCCGGCGATACCGTGCAGGCACGGTTCCTCAGCGGCTACCAGAACTTCATGCTTATCTATCCCGACAAGGAAGACGGGCCAAAGGTGGAACATCTCTATTCGTACGGAAACCTCGTCGACGGCATCTACCTGCTCGAGAACATAGAGTACAAAGGACATATAATAAAAGAGATGAAGCTGACGGAGGAGAAAGACGGATATGTAGACCACCTTACAGGTGCCCGCATCATACCGAGACCCTATGCCGACTACTTCGTCGATGACGCCGACAGCTACGACGACCGTTTCTTCGGCTACAGCTGTCTCGGTACATACACACAGGGCGAGTGGGACAAAATGAGGACGGCCCTGAACAACAGTAAATACAAGCCGACAAACCTGTACAGCATCACATTCAACCCCGACGGCAAAGGAAAAACTGTCCTTACGGTCAATATGTGGTACGGCAACGGTGAAATACACTTCCCGTTCGAGATAAAGAAAATGGGAATGGACAGAATAGCGCTGAAATATACAGGCACAGAACATTCTGGACTTGGCTACACCATCTATGACCTTGGCTTCAAGTATGTCATCGACGCCATAGCCACAACCGACGAATGGCGTACATACAAGATTGTGCCAACGAGCGGCACGTCAATGTCACCATCCGAATTCCAGCTCGTGGACGAAAGCAATCCAGAGAACAGCATACTCTTCAAGAGATACTTCAGATATTACTATAGCTTCTGGGATTAACAGCAGTTTGTTGTATTGGATTAAACACAATCATGAAAATGAAAAGGATAACACCAGACTATTGCTTATAGGTAACTCAGATTGTTACTTAGGGTAACACTTCAATTGTATAGAAACAATTGGCTAACCAACAGCCGGTCGCAACAGTGGTAGCGTCCGGCTGTTTATAGTTTTCTAGCCTTATCCTTCGGACAGTCGCCGTTTGTTACGGCTCTGTAGAAAAACATGGGAAAGGATTCAAAATGAAGGCCACTTTCAAAGCAAACGTTTGCAGGAGCAGATGCAAAGCTTTGCGTTGGCGTTTGCAAAGCTTTGCGTTGGCAGTTGCAAAGCTTTGCGTTGGCGGTTGCAAAGTTTTGCGTTCACCACCAGTCCGTCGCAATGCCCTTTGCCCCGTCATAGGTGGTTGTTGGTTATCTAAACCCAAAATCCATGTAATCTGTCACATCGGCTTGTTTTTGCTCCTGGACTGCAGCGTAACAAAGCATCACTGCCTGACATACGAAAACTAATTCTTAAATCCGCGGCCACCCTTATAAAAAAACACAAAAACAATATAACCATACAGCTCACAATAATACTAAGGGTAGAATCTATGACGGATGAGTGATTTGAGTCAAATTGTTCCATAATCGAAATTATTCCACCAAAAGGAGTGGGCTTCCCTGTTTTTATTACTATTTTTGCCATGTCTGCTGGGGTGTTATATATTTTTTGATTTGCAGCACTATGAAAGTTAAAAACGAAATATGTCTCAATGCTTAACGGTAATGTTGCATAATATGACAATCCATCAAATCCCTCAAACCTTAGTCCTCCGACCTCCGCCCTTTGACCTCCGCCCTTTGACCTCCGCCCTTTGACCTCCGCCCTTTGATAAATTTCGTTCGTTTCCTATAAAATTTGATACATAGAAACAAAATTTGCATCAGATGAACGTTTTTTTAGCTATATTTGTAGTCGTCACATTTATCTTTGCAGCAGTTTTCTTAAACTTTCACTAAAATCCTAAATGAAGCATTTACAAAAATTTATCGCAAGTGCGCTATTGGCAATGGTCAGTACCATTATGTGCGCACAGAAGATTGAGGTTAGCGGAACTGTTGTCGACCCGAATGGCGAGACTATCATCGGTGCCTCAATTATGGAGAAGGGAACGACGAACGGTACAGTTACCGATTTTGACGGAAACTTCAAGTTGACAACTGCAAGCGGAGCCAAGATTGTAGTAAGCTACATCGGCTTCATGACTCAGGAGCTGAACGCGGAGCCCACGATGAAAATCGTGCTCAAGGAAGATGCCCAGAGCCTTCAGGAGGTGGTGGTGACCGGTTACACCACACAGCGCAAGGCTGACCTGACTGGTTCGGTGGCTGTTGTGCAGACAAAGGACCTCAAGACTTCTTCCGACAGCGACCCCATGAGGGCGTTGCAGGGAAAGGTGGCTGGTATGACCGTTACCACCGATGGCTCGCCTTCAGGAACGGGTACCGTGCGCATCCGTGGTATCGGCTCGTTCAACTCTTCTCAAGACCCACTCTTCGTTATCGACGGTGTGCCCACAACTGCCACCCTCAACTCTCTTAACATGAACGACATCGAGAGCATGCAGGTGTTGAAGGATGCCGCCTCGGCTTCTATCTATGGTTCGCGCGCCGCCAACGGTGTTATCATCATTACTACGCGCAAGGGAAAGAAGGGCGAAAAGGTGAAGATCGACTTCTCTGCCAACCTCACTGCACAGTTCTACACATCGCAGTCGACAATGGACTTGTGTAATTCGGCAGAGTATGCAACCGCAATGGCTCAGGCAGCACTAAACGATGGTCTCGACCCGGTAGCTTACGCAAGCAACTATGGTCTTAACCTCAATGCCACACAAGGTATCGGTATCAAGGCATACGACCCTAAGACCGGTCAGTATAACAACTACACCGTGAATGGTCTGTATGACGGATTTATCAACTCCAAGAAGACCATGCGTTTCAGCGATACCGACTGGCTCGACGCTATCTCACGCACTGGTTTCTCACAGAGCTACGACTTGTCTATATCCAATGCTACCGACAAGTATTCAGCCCTTATGTCGTTGGGTTACAAGAAGAACAATGGTATCTTGAAATATACCGATTTCGAGAACTTCTCTGGACGTGTGAACACCAGCTATAATATCAACAAGCTTGTCACCATCGGAGAGAACCTTACCATAAGCTACACGAACCAGGTGAACAGCTTCCCAATGGAGAATGCACTTAAGATGTCGCCTACAGTGCCTGTATATGAGGAAGACAACGAGACATTCGCTGGTCCTGTGGGTGGTATGAGCGACCGTCAGAACCCATTGCGTGAACTCTATCACAACCGCGACAACAGACTGAAGGTATGGCGTGTGTTCGGAAATGCCTATATCGACATCAAACCAATCGAAGGACTCGTGTTGCGCTCAAACTTCGGTATCGACTACGACCAGGGCTTCATCCACTCGGTGAATTACACCTTCCACTCAGATGTGGTGAACAACTCAACTCCAAGCACCACTCTCAGTGAGGCAAACGATATGAAGTGGACATGGTCAAACACCGCCAACTACAACTTCACATTGTGGAAAGACCATCATTTCGGTGTGCTCCTCGGTATGGAGATGCACCATCAGGGCCGTGACGAGTTCTCTTCTTATGCCGAAATGTTCGACCTTGAGACATATAAATATATGTGGCCAGACGCAGCTACAGGTACTGAGCGTGCAACAGGTATTGCCAGTGGCTACAACCTCGTGTCTTTCTTCGGCAAGGCAGACTACAACTGGAAAGACCTTGTCCTTGCATCGTTCACCATACGTCGTGACGGTAGCTCCCGCTTCGGACGCAACAATCGCTATGGTACATTCCCCGCAGCAACCCTTGGTTATCGTCTTTCGCAGAACCTGAAGAAAGACTGGCTCGACGACTTGAAGATTCGTCTCTCTTGGGGTGAAACAGGTAACCAGGCCATATCCAACAATGCCCGCTATGGTCTTTATATTGCCGACTATGGCAACGACCGCGTCACTTCTACCGCCTACGACCTCTATCTTCAGGGCTCTGGTATCTTCCCCTCAGGATTCCGCGCCATCCAGACTGAGAATCCTAACTTGAAGTGGGAGACCACCATCCAGTATAACGCCGGTATCGACTTCGCCCTGTTCAACAACGAGCTCTACGGTACTGCCGATATCTATCTCAAGAAAGTTGAGGACATGCTTATCCAGCCTGCTTATCTCGCATCGCTCGGTGAAGGCGGCGCATCATGGAGCAATGGTCCTTCTCTTGAAAACTGGGGTATGGAGTTCACGGCCGGATATCGCCACACTACAGCTTACGGACTAGGTTACAATATCAGCGGAAATCTCGACTTCTTCCGTAACCGCGTGACTTATCTGCCCGAGACAACAACCGGTTCTTACGTACATACCACCACAGAGAACCTCGTTCAGGCAAAGAAGCCTTATGGCTCAATCGTAGGATATGTTGTTGACGGACTCTATCAGAACCGTGAGGAGGTGCTTGCATGCGGTCAGGAGAACGCACGCGTCGGAGGTCTGAAGTATGCCGACCTCAATGGTGACGGACGTATCAATGCCGACGACCAGACATGGATCTTCAATCCGGTGCCAAACTTCTCTTGGGGTCTGAATGTATCACTCAACTACAAGGATTTCGACCTCTCAATGTTCTTCCAGGGTGTTTGCGGTGTTGACATCTACAACAACCAGAAGTTCCAGACCGACTTCTACAGTATCACCGATGCAGGTAGCAACAAGGGTAACCGTATGCTTCAGGCATGGACACAGGACAACACCTCTTCCACTATCCCAGCTCTTACCACCAACAATACCGGTGACGAAGGTCGTGCCTCTACATATTATGTTGAGCATGGTTCATGGTTGAAGTTGCGCTCACTGCAGATTGGTTATAACATGCCGTCGAGTCTGCTTAAGAAAGTCAATATGACAAGCGCACGTTTCTATGTATCTGGACAGAACATCTTCACTCTCAAGTCTGATGGATTTACAGTTTCTGACCCTGAGAACCCCAATTGGGCATATCCACATGCCACATCAGTGTCATTCGGTCTTCAGCTTGGTTTTTAATAACATATAATAATTTTAAGCAATGAAAAAGATATTCCAATATATACTTGTGGCAGTATCATTATTCTCTGTCACATCATGCGACAGCTTTATCGAGGTAGAGCCCGAGGGAGTTATCGATGAGCAGCTCGCTATGGAGAATCCCGACAAGATGGTCACTGCAGCCTATTCAATGCTCGGTGACTGCTGGTACACCTATCCGTTTAACCTCTGGCCATACGGCGACGTGGCAAGTGACGACTGTCTCAAGGGTGGTTCGGGAACGACCGACACAGGCTATCATCCCATGGAGATATGGTCAACCCTAACATCCACTCCTGGTGAATTTGATGAACTTTGGTATCGTCTATATTGCGCCATCTCACGCTGCAACCGTGCACTCGTTTCTGTAGCTGAATATGGTGAGGACAAACTTGGTGCCGAGACTGCAAAGCAGCGAGATGCTGAGGTCCGTTTCTTGCGTGCTCACTTCTATTTCAAGCTTTTGACAATGTTCCGTCAGATTCCTTGGATCGACGAGGAAGTGTATAAGAACAATGCACAGGAGCAGACCCGCAACGACGAGTTTACTTATGAGCAGCTCTTCCAGAAGGTTATCGATGACTTCAAGGTTGCCTACGACGTTCTTCCCGCAGAGCAGCAGGATGGAGGACGTGTCAACAAGATTGCTGCTGCAAGTTATCTCGCAAAGTGCTACCTCACTCTCGCTTGGGGTGACGGTTATGAGGCAACCAACGGTGTAAGCCACATTAACCAGGATTATATGAATAAGGTGGTGGAATATACCGATGTTGTGAAATCGTCAAAGTATGGTTATCTTGAGGACTTCGGTGACATCTTCCTGCCTGAGTACAAAAACTCTAAGGAAAGCATCTTTGCAGTACAGTGCTCCGACTATAAGGATGACAACACCACCTTCGGACGTGCTAACTGGAGCAACATGCTCAACGGTTGCTGGGGTATATGGTCATGCGGATGGGACTTCCACAAACCTTCTCAGAACCTCGTAAGCGCATTTAAGACAAAGGACGGTCTGCCTGATTTCGATAACTTCGACAAGACTATCGACTATCCTATAAATGGTGTTCCTACAGCACAGAAGTGGGATCCGCGCCTCTTCCACACAGTTGGTATGCCTACATTCCCCTATAAGTATGAGGAGTCTTACACCCTTACCAAGGACAACTCACGTACACCGAATACCTATGGCTACTATACCTCACTGAAGGAAGTGCCGCAGCGCTCAAAGGGTGAGACTTACAATAGCCCATGGCAGGCTTTTGATATGAACGACTATGTCTTCCGTTATTCTGACGTGATGCTGATGCGTGCCGAGGCTCTTATCGAGACTGGACAACTCGCAGAGGCTCGCACTATCATCAACGACATCCGCCAACGTGCCAAGAACTCAGTGGTAAAGCACATACAATATGCTGCTGACCAGTGCGAAATCGCTCTCTATCCCGACACATATTTCAAGGATAAGGAGACAGCACGCAAGTGTCTGCAGTGGGAGCGCCGCCTTGAGTTGGCTATGGAGAACGGCCGCTACTTCGACCTTCGTCGCTGGGGTATCGCCTCAAAGACTCTGAACGCATACTTCGAGACTGAGAAGAACGACGTTTACGACGGACAGACCTACGCACAGTATCTCAAGGATGCCCACTATACTCCAGGCAAGAACGAGTTCTATCCCGTGCCTTACAACCAGTTGTATTATGTTCCAGGACTCTATTCTCAGAACAAAGGTTATTAATTCAACAAAAGAGCAATACTTATGAAAAAGTTATCGATAATATTAATGACACTCATTGCATGTGTCATAACATCATGTCAGGACAACGAATTCGACCGCAGTGCGATGATTGTTGCTACACCTGACGCAGCAAATATTAACGGACAGCTTCAGGGCGACGACTATGTATGGTCGTGGCCCCAGCAGTCGGCCGACATTTCGATGAACGTTACCGTTTATCGCAATGGAACTCTTGCTTCTTCGGAGACCGTAAGCGGCACAAGCTATGCTCACAAGAACATCCCGACAAATGAGTCATACGAATATGTATTCAAGTTCACCGATGGTACAAACTTCTCTAAGGGTGTGGTGAAGACCTATACCCGTGAGGGAGCCTCAAGTATCTCGGGCATACAGATGCACCAGGTGGATAAGGCCGGAGGCTACGACGCGGTAGTGGAATGGAATAAGCCTGCCGATGCCTCAAGCGTCCAGTTTACCGCTACCAATGGCAAGCAGACAATATCTGAGACACTCTCTGCCAACAACACCATGTACACCATTCAAAATGTGGTTACAGGCGACACATGGACAGTAACACTCGTAGCTGTTAATGAAAAAGGTACATCTCTCGCATCAACCGCTTCGCTGAGAATTGGTAAGACTGCCATCGGTTTCCTCAGTGTTTACGACACTCCAGAGGAACTCGTTGAGAATGGTGATGACGACGAGGCTTCTGCATGGCTTTGGTTGCATGAGACATATCCATCAGCACAGTTCCTTCCGTTCTCTTCTATCAAGTCTGCTGATGATGTTGAGCCTTTCCGCGTACTGTTCTGGTTGCGCGACCTTGAAGGAGTTAGTGAGGGCGACGTTTGGACTATGCCTGATGTGGTAAATGGTGCAACTCCCGTAATCACCGAATGGTACAAGAACGGCGGAAGCTTGCTGCTTTGGAGTCACGCCACTGTATATGCCGGCTATCTCGGACGTATCAACCTCGACGACATGAAGGGCAACGACCATGCATTCGGATTTGGCATCGGTGGTATTAACAACGATGTATGGAGCATGGCAGTACAGCTTCATCCGGGCAGCCGCTTCACCAA
The DNA here is from genome assembly GCF_002251365.1 of Prevotella sp. P3-122. Lineage (GTDB taxonomy): Bacteria > Bacteroidota > Bacteroidia > Bacteroidales > Bacteroidaceae > Prevotella. The sequence continues at coordinate 88,317 of NZ_NPJH01000013.1, read as the reverse complement.
GGACCACTCCGGTCATCCCATTTACAAGGGTCTTGAGGTGACAAGCAACGATCGTACAAAGCTCATTGCTTTCAAGGGTCCAGGTTGGACAGAAGACCATAACTGTCTCTACTTCAATCTCCCGTCGCTTTACACCGGTATTGGCAATCAAGAGGAAGCTTGCTATACACAGCTCACACAGACCTATGGTATCTATCCTCTCGGAACATGGGATTCACAAATTGACTGGGTATCTCAGATGAATGTTTGGGAAGCTCAGCAGGGCAACACCGATTTCAAGGGCACATTGCTCTGCATTGGTAACGGTGGTTGCGAGTTCTCAATGAAGAATCTGGATGGCACACCCGACAAGAGTGCTCATCCAAAGAACAACATCTATCAGGACAATGTCCTCACTTTGGCAAAGAACTCACTTGAATATCTAAAGACCAGATAATTGTATGAAGATACGTAAAAGCATTATAATGTTGGTAGCCGCTGCAATGGCGGCTACCTTCACCGGTTGTTCTGACGACGATTTCCAACAGGATTACAATCCGATTATTGACAATCCTCAAACGGAAGAGCCAACACCAGAAGAACCTGGTGAAGAAGTAACCAGCAGTCGCAACGAAAAATATCGTCCGCAGATACATTACACCCCAGCCAAAAACTGGATTAACGATCCCAACGGAATGATATATATAGATGGCACGTATCATCTCTATTATCAGTATAACCCTCAGGGCAATGGTTGGGGCAACCTCAGCTGGGGACATGCCACTTCTACCGACATGCTTCATTGGGAAGAGCAGCCAGTAGCTCTCCAGCCAGATGCTCTTGGTATGATTTTCTCCGGTTCTGCCGTATGTGACAAGGACAACACTGCAGGCTTTGGTGCTAATACCCTTGTTGCCATTTACACCTCTGCCGATGCTGCCCAGCAGCAGTCTATTGCCTATAGCAAGGATGATGGAAAGACATTTACCACGTATGAAGGCAATCCCGTAATCAAGAACAATGACGACAACCTCCGCGACCCGAAGGTGTTCTGGCATGAGGAAAGCAAGAAATGGATAATGTCACTTGCCAAGGGTTGGAAGAAAGGTATGGAAATCTGGAGTTCTTCCGATTTGAAGAACTGGACTAAGGAGAGTGAGTTCCTTGTAGAACTTGACGGACGTCCCAGCTTCCAGTGGGAATGTCCCGACCTCATTCCGTTTGACTACAATGGACAGCGCAAGTGGGTGATGCTCATCAGTGTAAATCCCTGTGGTCCTGTAATCGGTTCTGGAATGATGTATTTCGTAGGTGACTTCGACGGAAAGAAGTTCACACCTGATAATTTGAACTATCCGCTTTGGTTGGATTATGGTATGGATTTCTATGCTGGTGTTACTTGGAACAACACTGGTGACAGACATCTTCTGATTAGTTGGATGAACAACTGGCAATATGCCGATCGTGTACCTTGCGACCCATGGAGATCGGCCATGTCTTTGCCTCGCGAACTGAAACTCGTGGAGCATAATGGCACTCCGCATCTTGCATGCCCTGTGATAAGTGAAATCAGTGATATTGCTGATGATTGGAATGATGTGACATCTTCGTTTGACGCAAAGGATGCCTATCAGCTTCATCTCGAAATGGACCTTAGTGCCAACAGTACTATCACATTGAGTAACGCGCAAGGCGAAAAGTATTCTATTGATGTGAATGTTTCTACCCAGTCGCTTTCTGTACATAGAAATGCTTCTACTGGTGTTGCATCATTTGCCCCGACATTCTCTATTCCGACCATGAATGCTCCGTTGAATGCCACAGGCAACAAACTCTCTCTTGACTTCTATGTAGATCAGTCATCAGTTGAGTTGATTGCTTCCGACGGACTTACCTCAGTAACAAATCTCGTATTCCCACAGGCATTATATAACACACTTTCAGTTAGTGGTGCCAATTATGAGGCAAAGGTGAGAAACCTGCGTCGTGTGTGGAAATAAATTACCATTATATTTATAAATACCTTAATTGAATAACAATATGAAGATAATTAAAACAATGGTTTGCTTAGGCGCTTTTATGCTGGCGCTTGGCACACAAGCCCAGGTGGCTAAAAAAATCCTTGGCGAAAGACATGCTATGATCAAGTTGGAACAGGGTAAGAAATATCTCCTGTTGCCTGTTGAAGAGAAAGAAGAACATGCACACATCAGAGTGGTGCGCAATAATCAATTGGTAAAGACAATCAATTGCCGTCTTGCCGTTAACAATGTCGATTATTTCGTGCCTTATGAGATTGGTGAGGGTGAACTCTTTGACATCACCTTCAACGGAAATATGCGCTCTACAGGGGCAATTAATGACTTTACCTGCTGGAAACGCATGACTTATTCTGATACTTTTGACACTAAGAATGTTGAGAAGCATCGTCCTCTTTATCATCACACTCCGCAGTATGGATGGATGAACGACCCCAACGGAATGTTCTACAAGGATGGTGTATGGCATCTATGCTACCAGTTCAATCCTTATGGTTCACAGTGGGAAAACCTCTCATGGGGACATTCCACAAGCACCGACCTCATAAATTGGAAAACAGAACCTACAGCTTTGGAACCCGATGCCTTGGGTATGATGTTCAGCGGATGTTGTGTTGTTGATAAGAATAACACCGCAGGTTTTGGCAAGGATGCTATTGTTGCCCTCTACACTACTGCCGGCGCACGTCAGACTCAGTCGTTGGCATATAGCACCGATGGTGGCAAGACCTTCACAAAATATGCCGATAACCCCATCATCACTTCCAATGTGCCTGATTTCCGTGATCCGCACGTCTTCTGGAATGCAGAAGCTGGATTCTGGAATATGATTCTTGCAGCTGGTCAGCAGATGAGCATCTATTCGTCTAAGGACCTTAAGGAGTGGAAGCACGAGAGTGATTTCGGTGCTGAGTATGGTAATCATGTTGGTGTATGGGAGTGTCCCGACCTTATGAAGATGAATGTGAAGGGAACAAATAAGGATAAGTGGACGCTCATTTGCAACATCAACCCCGGTGGTCCTTTCGGTGGTTCTGCCACCCAGTATTTCATCGGTCAGTTTGATGGACATAAGTTTACCTGTGAGGACGAACCCTCTGAGACTAAGTGGATGGATTACGGCAAGGATCACTATGCTACCATTACATTCGACAATGCTCCCGAGGGCAGACATGTAGGTATCGCTTGGATGAGCAACTGGCAGTACGCCAACCAGGTTCCTACAAAGCAGTATCGTTCTGCCAATTCTATCGTTCGCGATTTTGGACTCTTTGAATATAAGGGTGAGACCTATTGCAGTATCACTCCAGCCAAGGAGATGTTGGCAGCGCGTGGTGCCCGTGTGAGCCAGCCTACCGAGGCTTGCGAGATTGTCGTTACCGTTAAGGGTGACGCCCAGATCACCTTGCGCAATGCCAAGGGCGAGAGGGTAGTGATGACCTACGACGATGAGGAAGAGACATTCGACATGGACCGTCGCCGCAGTGGCAATATCTCATTCAGCGACGCTTTCCCCGTTGCGACGTCTTCTCCCACCTATGGCAAGGTGCGTCAGCTTCGCATTTTCGTTGACCGTTGCAGTGTTGAGGCCTTCGATGGCGACGGAAAGATGTGCATGACCAACCTTGTATTCCCGAGCACTCCTTATGACAAAATCATAGTGAAAGGCAAGGCGAAGGCTGCAATATATAAGATTAAGACCCAAAATTGATACAAAATATCAGAAATATGTTGCATTGAACGAATTTTATTCGTCTCTGCAACATATTTTAAAGCCTACATAATTAAATGACTGTAATTTTGCACTCAGAAAACAGAAACAGACAAGAGAGTCTTGTTGATTGTTTTTGCATAAGCTCAATATTAGTAAGGTTTTTAGTTATTGATTTAGGTTTTATTTTAGGTTTTATTTAGGTTTTGGTTAGATTTATTTCGGTTTTTGATTAGATTTATTTATGATTTGGTCTTTTTGGGTAGGGAGATTGTTTTTCAGGACAACATATCAAAAAGAGTGAACAATAAAAACATTAATAAAATAGAATAAATAACATTGTATAATGAGTAATACAAATAAGATGGCAATCGTACCCGTGATGCTTTGCTTCTTCGCCATGGGTTTCGTCGATTTGGTCGGCATTGCCTCTAACTACGTCAAAGAAGACCTTCAACTAAGCGACTCCGTAGCGAATGTACTGCCGTCGTTGGTATTCTTTTGGTTCCTGATATTCTCGGTTCCCACAGGAATGTTGATGAACCGCATAGGCCGCAAGAAGACGGTCCTTCTCTCCCTGATAGTGACAGTTGTATCACTTCTGTTGCCATTGTTTGGTGAGAACTTCCCCCTCATGCTAGTGTCCTTCTCTCTTCTGGGCATCGGCAACGCCTTAATGCAGACATCCCTCAATCCCCTGGTGTCTTCAGTAATCCAGGGCAACCTTGCCTCTACGTTGACCTTCGGCCAGTTTGTCAAGGCGATCGCCTCTTTCCTGGCTCCTTATATTGCGATGTGGGGTGCGCTTGCCACCATCCCGAGTTTCGGCATGGGCTGGCGTATCCTTTTCCCCATATACATGGTGATAGGCATCCTTGCCTCACTTCTTCTAGCCTCCACTCCTATCAACGAGCCGGCTCCCGAGGGCAAGGCATCCTCTTTTGTTGACTGTGTTAAGTTGCTCTCCCGCCCCATCGTCCTTCTTTCCTTCATAGGCATCATGTGCCATGTTGGAATAGACGTTGGTACCAACACCACCGCCCCGAAGATATTGATGGAGCGCCACGAGATGACCCTCAACGATGCTGCATTCGCCACCTCGTTGTATTTCATATTCCGTACTATAGGCTGCCTTACCGGTTCGTTTTTCCTCCGTGTCCTGAGCAACCGCCTGTTCTTCATCATCAGTGTCGTGATGATGGCCCTTGCGATGCTGGGTCTTGGTTTCGGCACATCCAAGAGCGTGTTGTATGTAGCGATAGCCCTTGTAGGCTACGGCAACTCCAACATATTCTCTTTGGTGTTCAGCCAGGCCTTGCTTTCCGACCAAAGCAGGCAGAACGAGATTTCGGGCCTTATGATAATGGGTCTGTTCGGCGGCACAGTGTTCCCGTTGTTCATGGGCTTCGCCAGCGATGCCATGGGCCAGGCCGGTGCAGTTGCCGTTATGGCACTGGGAGTCGTGTATCTCTTCACTTATATATCAAGGATAAAATCTTCTAAATAACATATTATGAACAATAAAATAATCGTAGGTCTTGGCGAGGCACTTTGGGACTGCCTCCCCGAAGGCCGCAAGATTGGCGGTGCTCCCGCCAACTTCGCCTATCATGCGTCCCAGTTTGGTTTTGACTCTTATGCAGTGAGTGCCGTAGGCAACGACCCACTTGGTGACGAGACCATCGCCGCTTTGGAGTCCAACGGTTTGAATCTAGTCATGCCCCGTGTTGACTTCCCTACAGGGCAGGTACAGGTTAGTCTTGACGCGGAAGGAGTTGCCACCTACGACATCAAGGAAGGTTCGGCATGGGACAACATCCCGTTTACCCCCGAGATAGAGTCTCTTGCCAAGCAGTGCCAGGCAGTATGCTTCGGTTCACTTGCCCAGCGCAATGAGGTGTCTCGTGAGACGATCTACCGTTTCCTCGACGCCACCCCTAAGGACTGCATGCGTATCTTCGACATCAACCTTCGTCAGAACTTCTACTCGAAGGAGATTATCCAGGAGTCACTTCAGCGTGCGAATGTGATGAAGATCAACGACGAGGAGTTGGTTATCCTCGGTCGGATGTTCGGTTATCCGGGGATGGACTTCGAGAACAAGTGCTGGCTCATCCTGGGCAAGTACAACCTCGACATGCTCGTGTTGACCTGCGGAGTCAACGGCAGCTATGTATTCTCTAAGGGTGCTATGTCATATCTTGAGACTCCAAAGGTAAAGGTTGCCGACACTGTAGGTGCCGGAGACTCGTTCACTGGTTCGTTTGTCGCTTCCATACTCTCTGGCAAGCCAATAGCAGAGGCACACCGCATCGGAGTGAACGTCAGCGCCTATGTATGTACTCAGAACGGCGCCATGCCAGTCATTCCCGATAATCTGAAGGAATAGTAAATACTATATATAATAATATGTGACTCATCCGAAATATGGTGTGATGTCTTATATAATACTATCTTAGAGAGAGTCTGATATATTGTTATAGTCTACGATAATGTTTGCACCACTGATAAGGTTAATAACCTTACGGCTGCAAGGTTATTAACCTTACGGGCGAAAGGTTATTAACCTTATTGGCGTTGAAAGTAATATATACAGACTATGCAACAATAAGGGTTGACTTGAAATGCTTGATGAACCGGAAATATAAGTTCTTAGAACTTAAAAGATTTATGCTGTGTGTCCAATGTGCTTTGTTCTGGATACACTGCTTTCTTGTGGCTTAACATACAATAAGCGATGATACATCCGGGTGTGTCTATTTCCTAATATCCTTTTTGAATATGAGTTTCTGAGGAAGTTTTACCCATTTGCGGTTTCGTGCCAGTTTTATAGTGCTTCCTGATTCCTGAAGCAGAATATAAGTTGTATCGTTGAGCATTTGGAGCGTAGCTTTTAGGTCCTCGCTGCCATAATCGTTGATAATGGAGAGGGAAGCCTTGCCGTCGGAGGTGATAGTGGCATTGGTAATCAGCCATTTTCTGGAGTCTTTGTTGTCACCGAGGTATCCTGGTATCTCCCCAAATATCTCTTGCTGTGGCACTATAATGGAGCTGTTTTCCAGATCCATGTGAATGTATATGTCGTATTGGCTATTGTAAATTTTTCCCACGAAATGCCGTGGAGCCTGGTCGCCTCTTACTGACGACTGTGCGTATACTGTAATTGTGGAGAGCAAACAGATGATATAGATAATTATACGTTTCATATATTTGGTGTTTTTGGTTGCAAAGATACTTGTTTATATCAAGAAAACAAGTGTTTTTTTAAAAATATGCAAGTTTATATTGGTAATTTAGAATTTTTATAGTATCTTTGCCGCCGTTATATTAATATATAGTAATGGGTAATAGTAAATTGTTTCCTGACTTCATATTCGAATCAAGTTGGGAAGTATGTAATAAAGTAGGTGGAATATACACTGTACTTTCAACAAGGGCGAATACGTTGCAATCAAAGTTGCATGATAAGGTTGTTTTTATAGGCCCTGATTGCTGGGGAGAAAAAAAATGTCCGTATTTTATAGAGGACAAGACTCTTTTTGCTGATTGGCAAAAGGCTGTGCTTACCTCAGACCTTAAGGTAAAGGTTGGCAGATGGACAATCCCTGGAAATCCTATAGCGATACTCGTTGATTTTGCAAACTACTATTCACAGAAAGACAAGATTTATAGCCGTTTATGGGAACTGTTTGGTGTAGACAGTCTTCATGGGTATGGTGACTACGACGAGGCCTCGATGTTCTCATATGCTGCCGCACTTGTCGTTGAGAGTTTCTACAACTATTATCTTGATTCATCACAGAAGGTTATCTATCACGGCAATGAGTGGATGACAGGACTTGGCCTGCTTTATATAAGGCATCATGTTCCTGCCATTGCTACTATATTCACCACTCACGCAACAAGTATCGGCAGGAGTATAGCTGGAAATAACAAGCCGCTTTATGACTATCTGCCTGCCTACAATGGCGACCAGATGGCTGGCGAGCTCAACATGCAGAGCAAGCATTCGATAGAGAAGCAAACTGCTTTTAATGTTGACTGTTTCACCACAGTTAGCGATATTACAGCCCGTGAGTGTGCCGAGCTGATGGACAAGCCGGTGGATGTTGTTCTGCCAAATGGTTTTGAGAATGATTTCGTTCCCCGTGGTGCTGATTTTACACGCAGACGTAAAGCTGCCCGACAGAAGCTTCTGAAGGTTGCCAGCTGTCTTACCGGTACTGTCATTGGCGATGATGCCATGATAGTTGCTACCAGTGGACGCTATGAGTTCAGAAATAAAGGTATCGATGTGTTCATCGAGGCTATGAACAGATTGCGTTTTGAGCAGGGATTAGAAAAAGAGGTTGTAGCTTTCATAGAGGTTCCTGCCTGGGTAGGTGATGCACGTGCAGACCTTAAGGAGCGTATGGACAAAGGATCTTTTGATGGTCCTATGGAGTATCCGATGCTTACTCATTGGCTCAATAATATGGGCGAGGACAAAGTTCTTGGCATGATGAGATATCTGGGTATGGAGAATGCACCTTCCGATAAGGTAAAACTCGTCTTTATTCCTTGTTATCTGACAGGTGACGACGGCATCCTCGACCTTACATATTATGATGTTGTTCTTGGTAACGACCTCTGTGTATATCCATCCTATTATGAGCCCTGGGGTTATACCCCTCTTGAGGCTGTTGCTTTCAAGGTTCCATGTATCACTACCGATTTGGCTGGCTTTGGTCTCTGGGCAAACGGCGTAAAGGGTGGAATCTCTACCATAGAGGATGGCGTGGAGGTTATACACCGTACGGACTACAACTACAGCGAGGTGGTCGACAGAATTAAGGACACAGTCTGCCGCTATGCCTCCTTCGGCGCCGCAGAGGTGAAGAAGGCGCGCGCCAACGCTGAGAAACTCTCGAAGAAGGCTTTGTGGGATAAGTTTATCGCCTATTATCTTGAGGCTTATGACTTTGCACTGCGTTCCTCAGAGAATCGTAACAAATTAGAGAGATAAAATAAATTATTATAACTATTCAATAAAGATTGAATTTATGAAGATTAAATCAGATTATGCAAATGCTCCACAATGGAAGGAGTTAACCATTAAGTCGAGACTTCCAGAAGAGCTGAAGTGTCTTGACGAGTTGGCACATAACATGTGGTGGGCTTGGAACTACGAGGCCCGTGACCTGTTCCGTGACATCGATCCTAAGCTTTACAGTGCTGTCAAGCACAATCCTGTGATGCTTCTCGAGCGTCTCGGCTACGAGCGCAAGGAGGAGATTGTTAACGATAAGGCAATGATGAAGCGCATTCAGGCTGTTTACAAGTCATTCAAGGACTATATGAATGTAAAGCCTGACGCTACTCGCCCGTCTGTGGCATATTTCTGTATGGAGTATGGTATCCACTCTGCTCTGAAGATTTACTCTGGTGGTCTTGGAATGCTTGCCGGTGACTATGTTAAAGAGGCTTCCGACAGCAATGTTGACATGTGCGCTATCGGTTTCCTTTATCGTTTTGGCTATTTCACACAGACTCTGAGCATGGATGGTCAGCAGATTGCCAAGTATGAGGCTCAGAACTTCAACTCTATTCCTGTAGAGCGTGTTCTCGATGCTGAGGGTAATCCTGTAGTCGTAGACGTTCCATATACAAATTATCAAGTTCACGCCTCTGTATGGGTTGCCAATGTTGGTCGTGTTAAGCTCTATCTGCTTGATACAGACAACGATTTGAACTCTGAGTTTGACAAGCCTATCACTCACTCACTTTATGGTGGCGACTGGGAGAACCGTCTGAAGCAGGAGATTTTGCTTGGTATAGGTGGTATGCAGCTGTTGAAGAAACTCGGCATCAAGAAGGATATCTACCATTGCAACGAGGGTCATGCTGCCCTTTGCAATCTCCAGCGTCTGTGCGACTACGTAGAGAGTGGTCTTTCGTTCAACGAGGCTATGGAGCTCGTACGTGCATCCTCACTTTATACTGTTCACACTCCAGTACCAGCTGGTCACGACTATTTTGACGAGGGTCTCTTCGGCAAGTACATGGGTGGCTATCCTGCTAAGTTGGGTATCTCTTGGGACGAGTTTATCGGCATGGGCCGTCAGAACCCCGATGATCATTCTGAGCGTTTCTGCATGTCTACATTCGCTTGCAACACCTGCCAGGAGGTTAATGGTGTGTCTAAGCTCCACGGATGGGTTTCTCAGAAGATGTTCGCTCCAATCTGGAACGGCTACTATCCTGAGGAGAATCACGTTGGCTATGTTACCAATGGCGTTCACTTCCCAACATGGGCAGCAACAGAGTGGAAGCAGCTTTACGGCAAGTATTTCGACAAGAACTTCATGTCTGACCAGAGCAACCAGAATATCTGGGAGGCCATCTATAATGTAGATGACGAGGAGATATGGAAGACTCGTAAGGGCCTGAAGCAAAAGCTCGTAGACTATATCCGTGTACAATTCCGTGAGACCTGGCTCAAGAATCAGGGAGATCCTTCACGCGTAGTTTCTCTGCTTGAGAGCATCGACAGCAATGCCCTTATCATTGGTTTCTGCCGTCGTTTTGCTACCTACAAGCGTGCTCACCTGCTCTTTACCGACCTCGACCGTCTGTCTAAGATTGTCAACAACCCTGAGCGTCCAGTGAAGTTCCTCTTTGCCGGTAAGGCTCACCCCGCAGACGGTGCAGGACAGGGTCTTATCAAGAAGATATACGAAATTAGCCAGCGTCCTGAGTTCCTTGGTAAGATTATCTTCCTCGAGGATTATGACTTCATGCTTGCACGCCGTCTTGTTTCTGGTGTGGATATCTGGATGAATACTCCTACCCGTCCTCTGGAGGCTTCTGGTACGTCAGGCGAGAAGGCAGAGATGAACGGTGTTGTAAACCTTTCAGTACTTGACGGATGGTGGCTTGAGGGCTACCGCGAGGGTGCTGGATGGGCACTTACAGAGAAGCGTACATACCAGAACCAGGGTCATCAGGATCAGCTCGATGCTGCTACTATCTACTCTCTGCTTGAGAATGAGATTATTCCAATGTTCTACAACAAGAACAAGAAGGGTTACAGCGAGGAGTGGATACAAGTTATCAAGAAGTCTATCGCAACCATAGCACCTCACTACACCATGAAGCGTCAGCTCGATGACTATTACGATCGCTTCTACTGCAAGGAGGCTGCCCGCTTCAAGAAGCTTTCTGCCGACAACAACCGTCTGGCAAAGGATATTGCACAGTGGAAGGAAACCGTAGCAGAGCGTTGGGACTCAATCAAGGTTGTTTCCAAGGAGAATCCTATCCTCGACAATGCTGCTGAGACAGGTGTTACATACAAGCTGCGTTACGTTATCGACGAGCAGGGTCTGAACGATGCTGTAGGCTTGGAGCTTGTTGTATTGTCGAACGTACGTGATGGTGGTGACCGTGAGGTACACAACGTATATCCTTTTGATATGGTTGGTCATGAGGGCAACCTCTATACCTTCGAGGCTAATGTTGAACCATATGCAGCTGGTTCTTACCGTTGCTGCGTTCGTATGTTCCCGAAGAATGAGAACCTGCCACACCGTCAGGACTTCTGCTACGTTAAGTGGCTCGACTAATAATAGAATAGCAGCTACTTGCAGACATAAGCAAGTAGTAAAAAATAGCAGGGAGCGTGACACCATGATGGGTTACGCTCCCTGTTTTGTATAATTTGTTCGATAAGGGTTTATATGTTATGGTGAAAGTACTGGAAATAGAGGCATTTCGGAATTCAGAATGACACGGTAGTTTCTTCAAGCCAGTCTGGATCGGCTGTCATACTGATATTGAAGTCTTTCGATGGGGTGGTGGTGGAGTTGAAGAAATTTCCCTGGTATCGGGTAATTTTGTTTTTGCTTATTCCAACGTCCACAAATTTGCGTTCAGCTATTGTGCTCTCGTTGGCATCCTGAGCTGTTATAGTCATCGTTATGGGCTTTTCCGGGGCGTGTGGAAAAGTATACACATCATAAACATGCACATCGGGAGCAACATTGCGGTACTCGGTCTGCCTGCTGTCCACGCACCCAATGCCTGTCAGCCCGTCGAGTGTTGATGAACCGCCTGTATAATAGAATTTTAGGCGTGCAACTTCTGTAGGGATGGTGTCTGTTATGTCGAGTCTGAACATTCCTACAACCCTTTCGAGAGTAATCTCAACGGGCGAGTTTGTCTCATGAACCTCAAAGAGGGAGTCTGCATAGTGGAAAGTGTCTGTGATTTTTCCGTTGAAAGTGATTTTCCGCAAGTTGGTTGTCGTTGCAGATGACTCTCCCGAATGAGCTACCACCATTAGGGTGTATATACCAGTTGGGACATTAAGGTTGAAATTGCCAAAGTCGCTGTCTGTTGACTTTTGGTTTACATAGTACGCTCGCTCACCATTCTGGTATAGAGCGAGGTTTATTCGTGTGCACAGTTCTTCTATTGGTTGCATGGCCCTGGTGGTTTTAGCCGAATTTTCCTCGTATTCTGCATTTCCCACTCCTGATATGTGAATGGTGATATTGGACGTTGGTGTATTCACGCCGTTGTCATCACCTGACAGTGTCTCATCAAGTACAACTTTCTCGCATGAAGTTGTTAGTATCAGAGCTGTTAGAAGCAATGCCTGTTTTACTCTTTTCATGTTTGCGTGTATTAAAAAGTTTTGGTTTCTTGTGAAATTGTCACGTCATGGCTTCAGCTCGTAGATACCAGTAGGAGTCTTCCGTTTTAGAATGTCCAGACTAAAGTCAACGCCAGCAATTATCCCATAGCTTTGCAGCACCTGCTCTACTGTCTTTTTTGCCAGTTCCGGATGATTGTTCTCGTCGCTAAGGTGGCACAGCCATGCATGTTTCAACTTGCTTGTGGCGTTCTCTGCTATTGCCTTTCCACAGTCAGTATTGCTCAGGTGTCCTCGTGGTCCGAGGATACGTCCTTTAAGATGCTGTGAATATGGTCCGTTCTTGAGCATTTCCTCATCGTGGTTCGCCTCGATTACAAGGTATTGTGCCTCAGCGATGACTGTTTTTATCTCGTCTGTGATTATGCCTATGTCTGTCATAAGGCAGAAGCATACACCCTGAGCAACAATCTTGTAACCCACATTGTCCGTACTGTCATGCGGTACCTCGAAAGGTGTTATCTCAAAGTCTCCAAGGCGAAAAGTCTGTCCTTTCTCTATGACTTTCTGCAGACTCTGAGCAATCTTGTGCTTTACGCACCAGTTGCCATATATCCCCTTGTGTACTTTCTCCGTAGTATATACAGGAAGTTGGAAGTCTCTGCTCAGGCTTCCAACAGACATCACATGGTCAGCGTGGTCGTGCGTAATAAGTATGTTGTTTATCTTGGAAAGGGGAATGCCATATTCACGGAGGTGCTTTCTCAGCGTTCTAACGCCAATTCCTGCATCAATAAGTAGTCCTTCATTCTCCGTGAACAATAAGCAGCTGTTGCCACTGCTTCCGCTTCCAAAGGATATGAATTGTAGCATTTTTGTTCTATGTTTTCTACAAAAGTACACAAAAGGTTTGATATTACAAAATTATTTCCTTACCTTTGTCGTAATTTAAGATTTTTATATGAAACAAGCCTTTTTGCCATACTTTGCGGCAATGTTGTTGACGTTGCTCGGCTCGTGCAGCCATTCTGACGATTTTGCTCCATGGGAGCAGGCTGTGGAGTCTTTTTCCGTAGCTTATTTCAACTGGGACTATCCGAAGGCTGCATCTTATGCCACAGATAGTTCCTTGCCTTGGCTGAGCTATGCTGGCTCACAAGTGACGCAAGATGACTTGGAACTGATCAACACAAAAACAGAACTCGCAACAGTAGAGGTAATGCCTGATGCGGTTATTGTGAATGACTCGTGTGTTGTGGCAACAGTTTTGGTTCGCAATTTTCTGGAGATGGACAGCATTGATCGGCAACCCGTGTTGCGCGAGGAGGCGACATTCTGTTTGGAAATATTAGGGAACAATGGTCGTTGGGCTGTTCATCTTACGTCATTACCGAGGAGTGAAAGGTAACAGCCAAGTTTCAGTAGGCTTAGCATGCGCAATGATGGACAGTTGCCGCAGAGTTGCTTTTTCCATGTTTCTGAACGCTGCTTGTACAAGAAGATCATAAGTGAGTCCAGTCTCAGCTTGCGTAGTCTGAAAGCAATGCTGTGGAGTTTTGAATATTGTCCGATGCGTTCCCTATATATATATAATGTGTTGACAGATTGTATTGTTTTGCTGACAAAAGCTTCATTATCCTCGTATGACTTGTAGACAACAGGGTTGTCAATGTGTAGAACCGTGCATCCAGCCTTTTCTGCCTGTTTGCCGAATACTACATCTTCGTAACCATATCCGGTCATGTCGGCCGGAAAAGGATTATTCAGCAATATGTCTTTATGAACGAGAAAGTTTACGGTACGGAATGAGCGGTATGGATGTTTATTGCGTTGCAGTGGCGTATGATTTTTCTCACAGCCCAGTTCGTATTTTGCTCTAAGATTGGCTTTTGCCGTTTCTGCTCCGACCTCAGTCTTCCATCCTCCGCATACAATGTCGGCATCATTGGCATGAAGTATGTATGTCTTCAGGAAATCCTGGTTGTTTATGTCAACCCCCGCGTCAATGAACAGTACTTTGTCATATTTAGCTTCTCTCGCAAGCATGTTGCGCACGGGAGCCCTCCCAACGTTTTCCTTCAGACGTATTAACCGACAACCTTCCTGATTGCCAATAATGTTGAGTTGTCTGATAACCTCCGCATTGTCTGATGCGTCATCAGCAATCAGTATCTCGAAGTCAAGAGACGTTTCCCTACGTGCTTGCTCCAGCAGTTTGCTGACAGTCTGGCTGCAGTCGTCGTTTCTTGTCGGAATGGCTATGGAAAGATTCTTATCGTTCATGAGCCTATTTTCTCTTTGATGTATTGTCCTGTAATGCTCTGCTTGCATTCCGCTAAGCTCTCTGGTGTGCCCTCGAACACTATCTGTCCTCCCTTGTCTCCGCCTTCCGGCCCAAGGTCAATTATCCAATCGGCACATTTTATCACCTCCATGTTGTGCTCAATGACCACAATAGAGTGGCCTCTTTCAATTAGTGCGTCAAATGCACGGAGCAACTTGCTGATGTCATGGAAATGTAGTCCCGTTGTTGGTTCATCAAAGATGAATAAGGTAGGGTCCTGCTTCTCCTGTCCGATGAAGTAGGCGAGCTTAACTCTTTGGTTTTCTCCTCCCGACATGGTTGACGAGTTTTGCCCGAGTTTGATATAGCCTAGTCCTACATCCTCAAGTGGACGAAGTCTGTCTGTAATAGTTCTCTGAAGTGATGTCTTTTTGCCTTTTGCGTCTTCGTCAAAGAATGCTATAGCCTCGCTGACGGTCATGTTGAGCACGTCGTTGATGTTCTTGCCCTTGTATCTCACATCGAGCACGTCGTGCTTGAATCTTTCTCCGTGGCATGCCTCACATTCAAGTACGATGTCGGCCATGAACTGCATCTCTACCGTTATGGTTCCAGCACCCTTACATTCCTCGCAACGTCCTCCCTCTGTATTGAAGGAGAAGTGCTGGGCGGAGAATCCCAGTTGCTTGGCCAAGGGCTGTTCGGCAAATAGCGAGCGTATGCTGTCGTATGCCTTTACGTATGTAGCAGGGTTTGAGCGTGTGCTCTTGCCAATTGGATTTTGGTCAACGAACTCTACGTGTGCTATGCTTGCGACGTCACCCTCCATTCCTATATACTCGCCAGGGGCGTCGGCCACCTCGTCAAGTTGCCGTTTCATGGCGGGATATAGTATGCCCTTTATGAGCGATGACTTTCCTGAGCCCGAGACTCCCGTAATAACTGTTAGAATATTAAGTGGTATATTGGCGTTTATTCCCTTGAGGTTGTTCATCCTGCATCCCTTAAGCAGCAGGCTCCTGTTCCATTGTCTTCGTGACGTTGGGATTACTATCTGGTCGGTGCCGTTAAGGTAGTCAACAGTATGGCTTATCCCTTTGGCTGGCAGCCCGTCCATTGTGTTGGTTGGTGGGACACCCTGATACACAATCTCACCCCCGTGGCTGCCTGCATCTGGACCAACGTCGATAATCATGTCGGCAGCCCTCATGATATCCTCGTCGTGCTCAACAACCATTACCGTGTTGCCTATCGACTGCAAGTCCCTTAGCACCCCAATGAGCCTTTCCGTATCGCGGCTGTGCAGTCCGATGCTTGGCTCGTCAAGAATGTATAGCGAGCCTACAAGCGAGCTGCCCAACGATGTCGTAAGGTTTATGCGCTGGCTCTCTCCACCCGATAGGGTATTGGAGCTGCGGTTCAGAGTCAGATATCCTAGGCCAACCTCGTTGAGGAAATGAAGTCTGCTGCGTATCTCTGTGAGCAGGCGTTTGGCAATAGCCTCGTCGTGACTGTCGAGCTTTAGGTTGTTGAACCAGTTGTCCAGTGCCGATACTGGCATTTCAACTAGGTCGGTAATTGACATTCCATTTATCTTCACCCATGTTGCCTCCTTCTTCAGACGTGCGCCGTGACAGTCAGGACATGTTGTCTTACCACGGTATCTGCTCATCATCACACGGTATTGTATCTTGTACATGTTGTCCTTGACCATCTGGAAGAATGCGTCTATGCTCACCTGTTCAGTCAGGTCGCGGTACTTGTCGGAGGGAAGTCCGTGCCAGAGCATGTCCTTCTCCTTGCGTGTCAGCTCGTAGTATGGCTTGAAGATGGGAAAGTTGTCTATTGCCGCGCGTCGGCAGAACTCTTCCTGCCATTCCTTCATTTTCTCTCCATGCCAGCATTGCACGCATCCGTTATAAACGCTTAGGGCTGTATTGGGAATGACGAGCTTCTCGTCAATGCCCATGATTTTGCCAAATCCCTCACACGTCGGACATGCTCCAAGAGGAGAGTTGAATGAGAACATGTTGTCGTTTGGCTCCTCGAATGAGATGCCGTCAGCCTCGTATCTGGTAGAGAAGTCATAGCTTATGTCTGACGGGAGGAATGTCAGCCTGCAACTGCCATGTCCCTCATACATGGCGGTCTCTGCGGAGTCCGTCAGTCGTGATATGGTATCCTTGTCGTCATCCACGGATAAACGGTCAATGACCAGCCATCCCGAGAAGTCCTTCGCCTGGTCGGTTACTTGCCCTTGGCTCATCTCTTCCAAGTAGTCCTCTATGCGTACAATGTCAGCTCCGGCAAGTATACGCATGTAACCCTCTTTAATATATGTGTCGAGCTGGTCTTTCAGCGACCGTTCCTCTCCAATGTGGATAGGTGCGAGTACCATGAACTTAGTGCCTTTGGAGTATTGGCGTGTGCAGCCAATAATATCTTCTATCGTGTTTTTCTTCACTATCTCGCCGGATATGGGAGAGATGGTCTTTCCGATGCGTGCGAACAGAAGGCGCATATACTCGTATATCTCCGTGCTTGTGCCCACGGTTGAGCGTGGGTTGCGAGCCGTTACTTTCTGCTCTATAGCAATAGCAGGAGGTAAGCCTTTCATAAAGTCGCATTCCGGCTTCCTCATCCTTCCAAGAAACTGTCTGGCGTAAGCGGACAGAGACTCCACGTACCGGCGTTGTCCCTCGGCATACAATGTGTCGAATGCCAACGATGACTTGCCAGAGCCGGAGACTCCCGTTACAACAATAAACTTGTTACGTGGTATCTTCAGGCTGATATTTTTCAGATTGTTGACGCGTGCGCCCTTTATTTCAATGAACTTCTCCATGTCGTTATAGTGTTTCCAATCTACAAAGTTAGAAATAAAAATTCAACTTGCAAACTAATTATGCGGAATTCAAAAGAAAAATCATCAAACGTTTGCTATATTCGAAAATTAATGTTACTTTTGCATCGCTTATTCTTAGATAACATATACTCAATCATGAAGAAGATAATTATACCGATTGTATTCGCATCATTGCTGGTGCTGGCCCTTAGCGGATGTACAGGAAGCAAGAAAGTCGCATACTTCCAAAATGCTGACGTCGTAGAACTTGAAAATAATGCTGGGCTCTACGATGCCAAGATAATGCCTAAGGACATGCTTACCATTACCGTCAGCACAACAGAACCCGCAGCGGCTACTCCATTCAATCTCTCTGTCTCCAACACACTTAGCGTTACAGGTCAGCTTTCTCAGGGAGCAGGCTCACTTCAAGGCTATCTGGTAGACAATGATGGCTACATCAACTTCCCTGTTGTTGGTAAGATTAAGGTGGGAGGCTTGACCAAGACACAGTGTCAGGACGTTATATGTGAGAAGGTGAGACCATATCTTGCATCTACAGAGAACCCCATCGTTACCGTAAGGATGTCGAGCTTTAGGGTAACAGTCATTGGTGAGGTCGGAAGCCCGAAGGTTATACCTGTGTCGACAGAGAAGATGAGTGTCTTAGAAGCTATTGCATCAGCAGGTGACCTGACCATCTATGGTAAGCGCGACAACGTTATGCTTATACGTGAGGATGCTACTGGTAAAAAGACTGTTCATAGACTGAATCTTAACGACATCAATATCATCACTTCACCTTATTATTATGTGCAGCAGAATGATATTATCTATGTGGAGCCAAACAACGTAAAGGCTAAGAACTCTGCTATTGGTAGCTCGACCACTATCTGGTTCTCGTTCATTGGTATTGTTACTAGTATCGCCTCATTGTTGGTTAACATTCTTCGTGACTAAAAGTAAATATTTAACAACATGAATATGAAAAATTGAAAGATTTGAGACGCTGGTTTGTTTGCGTATCTGTCTTTCAATTTTTTTTAATATATAATTATATGTGTGGAATTGTAGGATATATCGGTAATAGGGAAGCTTTCCCAATATTGGTTAAGGGACTAAAGCGTTTGGAGTACAGAGGTTATGATAGTGCCGGTGTCGCATTGATAAGCGAAGGTAATAACCTTAATGTGTATAAGACCAAAGGTAAGGTTGCTGACCTTGAGGCTTATTGTGCTGACAAGGATATAACCGGTTCGGTTGGAATAGCTCATACAAGGTGGGCTACACATGGTGAGCCATCAAGTGTCAACGCACATCCACATTATTCTGAGTCGAAGAATCTGGCCATTATCCACAATGGCATCATTGAGAATTATGCTGATCTGAAGAAGAAGTTGCAGGAAAACGGTGTAGTCTTCAGATCTGATACCGATACCGAGGTGCTCGTGCAGCTTGTTGAATATATACAGAACAAGAAGGAAGTTGACTTGCTGACAGCCGTGCAGGTGGCATTGCATCAGGTTATTGGAGCATACGCAGTAGCCCTGCTTGACAAGAACAATCCCAGACAAATTATTGCTGCGAGGAAGCAAAGCCCGCTTGTGGTGGGAATTGGTGAAAACGAGTTCTTTTTGGGCTCTGATGCAAGTCCTATTGTTGAGTATACAGACAAGGTAGTTTACCTTGAGGATGGCAATATCGCCGTGATGGCGCCAGGCGAGGAATTGAAGGTTGTAGATGTCTTCAACGAGAAGCAGAACGCAGAGGTGAAGAAAGTCAACCTTAATCTTGGTCAGATAGAAAAGGGAGGCTATCCGCACTTCATGCTAAAGGAGATTTTCGAGCAGCCCGAATGCCTCAAGACATGTATGCTTGGCCGTATCAACTCCGAGGGTAGCCATGTCACTCTGTCTGCTGTTCTCGACTACCGCAAGCAGCTTATCTCTGCTAAGCGGATAATCATTGTTGCCTGTGGTACTAGCTGGCATGCCGGACTTATAGGCAAGCAGATGATAGAGAACCTATGTCGCATACCCGTTGAGGTTGAGTATGCCTCCGAGTTCCGCTATCGTAATCCTGTTGTTGGAACAGGCGATGTTGTAATAGCCATCTCCCAAAGTGGTGAGACCGCCGACACCCTTGCTGCCGTGAAACTTGCCAAAGAGAAAGGAGCCTTTATATATGGAATCTGCAATGCCGTTGGCTCGAGCATTCCACGCGCAACGGACACAGGCTCGTACATACATGTAGGACCAGAGATTGGTGTCGCCTCCACAAAAGCATTCACAGGGCAGGTGACCGTGCTCACCATGCTTGCCCTGGCATTGGGCAACGTTATGGGAACAGTCTCTCACGATGACTATATAAGTATTGTGAAAGGGTTGCAGGCAATTCCTGACAAGATACGTGAGGTTCTCAAGCTCAATGAGCGTATTGCAGACCTCAGCCGTACATTTACCTACGCACGCAATTTCCTGTACCTTGGACGTGGCTTCAGCTACCCCGTCGCACTTGAGGGCGCATTGAAGCTCAAGGAGATAAGCTACATTCATGCTGAGGGCTACCCAGCAGCAGAGATGAAGCATGGGCCTATTGCACTGATCGACTCCGATATGCCTGTTGTCGTTATTGCCACGCATAATGACCTTTACGAGAAGGTGCTATCCAATATACAGGAAATCAAGGCACGCAAGGGTAGGGTTATAGCACTTGTATCGAAAGGTGACGATACCATATCCAAGTTGGCCGACGAGGTTATTGAGCTGCCCGACACACTCGAGTGTCTTGAGCCCCTCATAGCCACTATACCTTTACAGTTGATGGCATACCATGTTGCCGTATGCAAGGGCAAGGACGTTGACCAGCCGCGTAATCTTGCGAAAAGCGTAACCGTGGAATAAATAATAAGGTGATAAATAAAAATAGGATAATAAAACATGTTAGAGGAAATTCATGAGGACTGTGGCGTGGCACTCATCCGACTGCTAAAGCCGCTCGATTACTATGAGAAGAAATACGGAACAAGGTATTTCGGACTGAACAAGCTCTATCTGATGATGGAAAAACAGCATAACCGCGGACAGGAAGGTGCTGGTATCTCGTGTGTCAAGCTCGGCACAGAGCCAGGCAATGAGTACATGTTCCGTGAGCGTGCAGAAGGGTCAAATGCCATCACCGAGATTTTTTCCAAAGTCCAAGGAAGCTTTATTGGTGAGTTATATATGGGCCACCTCCGGTATTCAACTACCGGAAAGAGTGGCCTTTCTTATGTCCACCCGTTTCTCCGACGCAACAATTGGCGTGCCAAGAATCTTTGTCTTTGTGGCAATTTCAATATGACCAATATTGAGGAGGTCTTTGAGACACTTACCGAGCAGGGACAATGCCCGCGTATCTACAGCGACTCCTATATTATGCTTGAGCTCATGGGACATAGGCTCGACCGTGAGGTGGAGCGCAATTTCGTTGCTGCCAAGGCCATGGAGATGACGGGCACGGACATAACAACTTACATAGAGGACCATGTGAAGATGAGCAATGTGCTGAAGACTACTATGTGCCACTTTGACGGAGGCTATGTAGTCTGTGGCATCACAGGTTCTGGAGAGATGTTCTCCATGCGTGACCCTTGGGGCATACGTCCTGCCTTCTATTACATGAATGAGGACTTCGTGGTTCTTGCCAGCGAGCGTCCTGTCCTTCAGACCACATTCGACCTTGAGTGTGACGATATCTGTGAGTTGCAGCCCGGACAGTCGCTCATAGTAAACAAGGCTGGAGAGTGTTCCCTCCAGCAGATTATCGAGCCAAAAGAGATTAAGGCCTGCTCGTTCGAGCGCATATACTTCAGCCGTGGCTCTGACAGGGATATATACAAGGAACGCAAGAAACTCGGTGAGCAGCTTACTCCGGCTGTCCTTAGCGCGGTGGACAACGATACTGCTCATACCGTATTCTCGTTCATACCAAACACTGCGGAGGTGGCGTTCTATGGTCTGCTGCATGGCTTCAAGCAGCATCTGAACGAGCAGAAGATTCAGAAGATAGCAAGCCTTGGTCATACGCCGACGGCAGAAGAGCTGTCGGACATTCTCAACGAGTACGTGCGCTCAGAGAAGGTGGCATGGAAGGATATCAAGTTGCGCACCTTCATTACCGAGGGCAACTCCCGCAACGACCTTGCCTCACATGTCTACGACATAACTTACGAGAGTCTTGAGCCTGGTGTAGACAACCTTGTCGTTATCGACGACAGCATAGTCCGTGGTACTACGCTTAAGGAGAGTATTCTCCGTATTCTCGACCGTCTGCATCCTAAGAAGATTGTAATAGTGAGTTCGGCCCCGCAGATACGCTATCCCGACTATTACGGTATCGACATGCCGCGTCTGGAGGAGTTCTGTGTGTTCCGTGCAACCATTGCGCTTCTTAAGGAGCGTGGTTTGGAGCATGTCATTACTGAGGTATATGAGAAGTGTCTTGCTGAACTCCAGAAGTCCAAGGAGGAGATGCACAACGCCGTGCGTGAGATTTACAAGCCGTTTGGTGTAGAGGAAATCAATGCGAAGATAGTCGAGATGCTTAGGCCGGAAGGGGTTCAGACTCCCATTCAACTGGTCTTCCAGTCCATAGATGGACTGCGTACTGCCATCCCTAATCATCGTGGCGACTGGTATTTCACCGGCCATTTCCCAACACCGGGAGGCACACGCCTGTGCAACAAGGCGTTTGTGAACTATTACGAGAATGTCTATTCTGCAAACAAATAAAGTATGCGTGGAAATGTACACACGCATTTCCTGTAAACAGTTAACACATCAAAGTATATATGAAAAATGTAACACTCGTCCTTAGCGACGGAACTAAGTTTCATGGCAAGAGTTTCGGCTACGATGCTCCTGTTGCTGGAGAAGTGGTATTCAATACTGCCATGATGGGTTACCCCGAGAGCCTTACCGATCCTTCCTATGCCGGTCAGCTCATGACCCTTACCTATCCGCTGGTAGGCAACTACGGCGTGCCGCCATTCACATTCGGAGACGACCAGCTCCCAACGTTCATGGAGAGCGATAAGATTTATGCAAGTGCCATAATCGTTTCGGACTATAGCGAGGAGTACTCGCATTGGAATGCCTGTGAGAGTCTTGCCGAATGGCTTAAGCGCGAGCATGTGCCCGGCATTACGGGCATAGACACACGGCAGCTTACAAAGGTGCTGCGTGAGCATGGTGTGATGATGGGAAAGATACTCTTCGACGACCAGCCCTACAATATTCCAGAGGCCGACTATGAGGGAGTGAACTTTGTTGATAAGGTCAGCTGCAAGGAAATCATTAAATATAATGAAGGTGCCGGAAAGAAAGTCGTGCTTGTCGACTGTGGCGTTAAGGCCAATATAATACGCTGCCTTGTCAACCGTGGCGTTGAAGTAGTCAGGGTTCCGTGGAACTACGACTATACGTCAATGGAGTTCGACGGACTGTTCCTGGCCAACGGCCCTGGCGACCCAGACATGTGTCAGGATGCTGTAGACATCATAAGAAAACAGATGAGCAGCAGCCGCAAGCCCATCTGTGGTATCTGCATGGGCAATCAGCTGCTGGCAAAGGCTGGTGGAGCAACCATTTACAAGCTTAAGTACGGTCATCGTTCTCACAATCAGCCAGTACGCATGGTGGGCACGGACAAGTGCTTTGTCACAAGCCAGAACCATGGCTATGCCGTTGACTCAAGGACGCTGGGCAGCGACTGGGAGGAGCTGTTCGTAAACATGAACGATGGCTCCAACGAGGGTATCAGGCATAAGTCCAATCCTTGGTTCTCAAGCCAGTTCCACCCAGAGGCATGCGCGGGTCCTGTCGACACGGAGTTTATGTTCGACAAGTTTATCAATGAGTTGAAGGGTTAACGAATCACACTTACGACAATGAAAGACAATAACATAAAGAAAGTATTGCTCCTCGGTTCAGGAGCGTTGAAGATTGGTGAGGCCGGTGAGTTCGACTATTCTGGCTCGCAGGCTCTCAAGGCATTGCGCGAAGAGGGTGTGCAGACGGTGCTCATTAACCCGAACATCGCAACAGTACAGACAAGCGAGGGTGTGGCCGACCAGATTTATTTTCTCCCCGTGCAGCCCCACTTTGTAGAGAAAGTCATTCAGAAGGAGAGACCCGACGGCATCTTGCTGTCGTTCGGCGGCCAGACCGCCCTCAACTGCGGTGTTGAGCTTCATAAGAGTGGCGTCCTTGACAAGTATGGCGTGAGGGTGCTTGGTACTCCTGTTCAGGCCATCATGGACACCGAGGACCGCGAACTCTTCGTAGAGCGTCTTAACGAGATTGATGTCAAGACCATCAAGAGCGAGGCTTGCGAGACCATTGAGCAGGCGCGTAAGGCAGCGGCAGAGCTGGGCTATCCGGTAATCCTGCGTGCAGCCTATGCTCTCGGTGGACTTGGTAGTGGCTTTTGTGATAACGAGGAAGAACTGGACAAGCTTGCAGAGAAGGCTTTCTCCTTCTCCCCTCAGGTGCTTGTCGAGAAGAGCCTTAAAGGATGGAAAGAGATAGAGTACGAGGTAGTGCGCGACCGCTATGACAACTGTATTACCGTCTGCAACATGGAGAATTTCGACCCGCTCGGTATACATACTGGTGAGAGCATCGTCATTGCGCCTTCTCAGACACTCACAAACAGCGAGTACCACAAGCTGCGCGCGCTGGCAATAAAGATTATCCGCCATATCGGTATTGTCGGAGAATGTAACGTCCAGTATGCCTTCGACCCGAAGAGCGAGGACTATAGGGTTATCGAGGTCAACGCCCGTCTGTCGCGCTCATCAGCTCTTGCATCCAAGGCTACAGGCTATCCGCTTGCTTTCGTGGCTGCAAAGTTGGGAATGGGCTACGGACTGTTTGAGCTGAAGAATTCCGTTACACGCACCACCAGCGCATTCTTCGAGCCTGCCCTCGACTACGTGGTCTGCAAGATTCCACGTTGGGATCTTTCCAAGTTCCGTGGTGTAGACAAGGAGCTTGGCTCGAGCATGAAGTCTGTAGGAGAGGTGATGGCCATCGGACGCAATTTCGAGGAGGCTCTGCAGAAGGGACTCCGAATGATTGGTCAGGGCATGCACGGCTTCGTGGAGAACAAGGAACTGGAGATACCCGACATAGATGCAGCACTGCGCGAGCCTACCGACAAGCGTGTCTTCGTCATCTCCAAGGCCATGCACAAGGACTATACCATCGACCAGATACACGACCTGACGAAGATTGACAAGTGGTTCCTGCAGAAACTGAAGCATATCATAGACATTGACGAGAAGCTGAAGGCTTGCACCAGCATCAACGTACTGGATAAGGAGCTGTTGCGTGAGGCCAAGGTATATGGATTCACTGACTTCCAGATAGCACGTGCCGTGGGACTCGAGAGGGAACTCGGAAACATGCACAAGGCCACCCTTGTGGTAAGGAATATCAGAAAGGGCTATGGCATCTTGCCTGTCGTCAAGCAGATTGACACCCTTGCCGCAGAGTATCCTGCCCAGACCAATTATCTGTATGTCACATATGCAGGCGTTGCAAGCGATGTCTCTTTTAGCGAGGACAAGAAGTCGGTCGTTGTGCTTGGCTCAGGCGCATACCGCATAGGCTCCAGCGTAGAGTTCGACTGGTGTGGAGTGCAGGCGCTTAATACCATACGCAGGCAGGGCTACCGCTCGATAATGATTAACTACAATCCCGAGACAGTGTCTACCGACTACGACATGTGCGACAGGCTCTATTTCGACGAGCTGACCTTCGAGCGTGTCATGGACATCATAGACATGGAGAAACCGTTCGGTGTAATTGTCTCTACGGGTGGACAGATACCTAACAACCTTGCCATGTGGCTCGATGCGGAGCATGTGCCCATTCTTGGTACGGCAGCATCAGATATCGACAACGCCGAGGACCGTGCCAAGTTCTCGTCAATGCTTACCCGCAACGGCATCAATCAGCCGGAATGGAGCGCGCTGACCACAATGCAGGACATCGACAACTTTGTCGAAAGGGTAGGCTTCCCTGTCCTCGTCCGTCCGTCATACGTTCTCTCCGGTGCTGCCATGAACGTATGCTCCAACCGTGACGAGCTTGAGAAATTCCTGAAGCTCGCAGCCAATGTCAGCGCCGAGCATCCTGTGGTGGTGAGCAAGTTCATTGAGCATGCCAAGGAAATAGAGATGGATGCTGTAGCACGCAATGGCGAGATAATGGCCTATGCCATCTCCGAGCATATAGAGTTTGCTGGTGTTCATTCGGGTGACGCTACTATACAGTTCCCGCCACAGAAGATATATGTTGAGACCGTAAGGCGTATCAAGAGGGTGAGCAGGCAGATAGCTGCAGCGCTGCATATCAACGGACCATTCAATATCCAGTTCATGGCCCGTGACAACGATATCCTCGTTATAGAGTGCAACCTCCGCGCCTCTCGCTCGTTCCCATTCGTAAGCAAGGTGCTGAAGCTCAATCTTATTGACCTTGCTACGAAGATTATGCTTGGCGTGCCAGTAGAGAAACCGTCGAAGAACCTCTTCGACCTCGACTATGTCGGCATCAAGGCAAGCCAGTTCTCGTTCAATCGTCTGCAGAAGGCCGACCCTGTACTGGGCGTTGATATGAGCTCTACCGGTGAGGTGGGTTGTCTGGGTGATGACACCAATCAGGCACTGCTTAAGAGCATGCTCTCCGTAGGACACCGCATACCGAAGCATACCGTACTCCTGTCAACGGGCGGAGCAAAGCAGAAGGCCGACATGCTCGGTGCGGCACGCATGCTTGCTGACAACGGCTACGAGATCTATGCAACAGGAGGCACTCACCGCTACCTCCAGGAGAATGGCATCGACAATACTCTTGTCTACTGGCCAAGCGAGGAAGGCATGCAGCCGCAGGCTCTCGACATGCTCCATGAGCACAAGATTGATATGGTGGTAAACATTCCCAAGAACCTTACGGCTTCCGAGCTTACCAACGGATATAAGATTAGGCGTGCTGCCATTGACCTAAATGTTCCGCTGATAACCAACAGCCGCCTTGCATCTGCATTCATCAACGCCTTCTGTACCATTGATATCGATGATATTGATATCAAGGCATGGTCAGAGTATTGATGTAATATAACATCATCATAATTACAAAAGGAGCGGACAGTATAAATGGCCGCTCCTTTTGTTTGTCCAACAGGTCAAAATAGGTATAAAAGAGTGGCAGGCAAAAAAAAATCTTACTTTATTTGGTTATTGTCGAATTTAATTTGTAACTTTGCGGATATAAACCGAGAACTGACATATTATTACTCATAAACATATTATCAAATGAAACAGACTATTCTTGTCACTGGTGGAACTGGTTTTATCGGTTCACACACTACTGTGGAACTCATTGAGGCTGGTTATGACGTCGTAATCGTTGATGACCTGTCTAATTCGAAAATTGAGGTGCTCGATGGTATTGAGAAAATTACTGGTGTTAGACCGGCATTTGAGAAAGTTGACCTTAGAGACAAAGATGCAGCCGAGGCTGTATTCCAGAAGTACCCGAAAATCTCTGGTATCATCCATTTCGCAGCCAGCAAGGCTGTAGGTGAGAGTGTACAGAAACCACTGCTTTACTATCGCAACAATATCGTTTCGCTCATCAATCTGCTCGAGCTTATGCCGCAGTACGATGTCAAGGGTATCATATTCTCAAGCTCATGCACCGTTTACGGACAGCCAAAGCCTGAGAACCTGCCTGTTACAGAGCTGGCTCCTCATCAGAAGGCTACCTCTCCCTATGGAAACACCAAGGAGATTAACGAGCAGATTATCTATGACTATATACATAGCGGCGCAAACATCAAGAGTATCGTGCTCAGATACTTCAACCCTATCGGCGCACACCCCTCAGCACTCATCGGTGAGTTGCCAAACGGTGTTCCAAACAACCTCATTCCTTTCGTAACCCAGACCGCTATGGGTATCCGCAAGGAACTTACCATCTTCGGTAACGACTATAACACTCCTGACGGAACATGCATCCGTGACTATATCTATGTGGTAGACCTTGCTAAGGCACACGTTGCTGCCATGGCACGCGTCCTCGACCAGGATACAGACCAGATAGAGTATTTCAATGTCGGTACAGGTCATGGAAACTCTACAAAGGAGATTGTTGATGCATTCGAGAAAGCTACCGGCGTAAAGCTCAACTGGAAGTATGGCCCACGCCGTGAGGGTGATATCGAGAAAATCTGGGGTAATGTCGACAAGGCCAACAATGTCCTTGGCTGGAAGGCCGATACACCTCTTGAGGATGTGCTTGCAAGTGCATGGAAATGGCAGGTTAAGCTGCGCGAGGACGGAGTAATGTAATCCGTCATTCTGACAAGACTTATAAGGTGGAAATTATTTATCCCCACCTTAAACTTTACGGTTTTGTCTTATAGGCATACCGTATATTTGTGTTTGTGTTGTTGTTATCCCTCGACGTGAGTCGGGGGATAATTTTTGGTTAATAAAAATTAAACGTTTATATTTAACAGGCTTTTATACACACAGTCAGACAAAAAAGTCGTACCTTTGCACAGCCTTCACGAGATGGAGGTATAAAATTCAAACCTAATTATAGTTATATTTAAAAAATGGCAACAAAAATCAGATTGCAACGCGGCGGTCGTAAGAACTATGCTTTCTATAGCATTGTTATCGCCGATGCACGAGCACCACGAGATGGTAGATTTACTGAGAAGATTGGTACTTACAATCCAAACACCAATCCTGCAACCGTAGATTTGAATTTCGACCGTGCTCTCTATTGGGTAGAGAACGGCGCACAGCCAACAGACACAGTACGTAACATTCTCCGTGGTGAGGGTGTCTACATGATGAAGCACCTCCGTGGCGGCGTTAAGAAAGGCGCTTTCGACGAGTCTGCTGTTCAGACAAAGTTCGATGCATGGAAGGCTGGCAAAGAGCAGAAGCTCAATGCTGTAAAGGAGTCTACTGCTAAGCAGAAGAAGGAACTGGCTGCTAAGGAGCTTGAGGCTGAGAAGAAGATTAATGAGGCTATCGCCCAGAAGGTCGCTGAGAAGAAGGCTGCCGCCGCTGCTGCTAAGGCAGAGGCAGAGGCTGCTCCAGCTACAGAGGAGGCACCAGCCGAGGCTTAATCTTCCTTATAAATGGTGTTCTATACGATATCTTATCTTTGATAATAGATAAACCATTTAAGTATAATAATGGGGTAGGGAACTGGTTTCCTACCCCATATTTTTTTTCTTTACGTAATTACACAAAGATTTCGGCTCAGTGGAAAATTCATAGGGAAGGGATTCCTAAATGAAGGCGCCTTTTCCTGTTCAACAGGAAAGTCCTGTGTCAGCAGAAGAATTTACAATATCGATAACGAAGACAAAAACCAAGATAAACATTTGATTAAGAATACACCTTTGGCTTCGGCTCGGCATAGTCCAACCAAACAAGTTTGTTGGCCTCTGTCTCTGACGTGTACAAACGTTTGTCGCAGGCCAATGCATTGCGTGGACAATTGCAAAGCTTTGCGTTGGCACTTGCAAAGCTTTGCGTTGGCGGATGCAAAGCTTTGCGTGAGCAGTTGCAATGTCAAAGAGGCTGAGCCAGGCGACGATGATGGGGTGTTATGATGAGAAATTACATATTTTTGCCCCGACGAATGTTGCTGCGAGTCCTGCGGCTATGCTAAGAAATATATATGCGAGACATAGTATGTGTTGGTTACTGCGAAGCATTGTCAGAGCTTCATTGCTGAACGTTGAGAAGGTGGTGAAACCTCCGCATACCCCGACCACCAGCAATAGGCGGAGCTCGGGCGACAGGCTGTGACGCGCAATCCATGTGCCAAGTAGTCCTATGAGGAAGCATCCGATGATGTTTACTGCGAATGTTCCCCATGGGAAAACAGCGGAGCCGAGCCATTTGCTAATAAGGTATCTAAGCATGCTGCCCGTACCGCCCCCTACGAATATCAATATCATCTGTTTCATGTTTCTTTTGTTTCTTTTTATGTCGTTTTTCACTACTGTCCACTTTTACGGGACAGTAGTGTAAATATATCTCAATATCTATATGCTAAAGACAAGAATCCTTAGTTCTGTATTGTGTCTGTTGTTATTATCTATTGTCTCTGATTTTCATTGTTATTTCTCTATATGACTTTTTGCCTTCAATATAGTCTGCGTAGAGTTCTTCCTCGTTTTTACCTTTGAGGAAGTGGCATTTGCCACACAATCTGCAATTGTTCAGGCATTGCCACTCATTGCGAACGAATTCCAGGCGTTCTTCTCTTGTAGACGATTCAATATTTGGAGGAGTCATTCTTTTGATAAATTATATGTTAATCTCTATGATGATACATTTCGGACCTATTCTTGCTCAACCAGTCTGTTTGATAGACATGTTGACAATTTGTCAACTTTAAGTAAGTCTAGGACATAGGAGCTAAGTTCAATTTGTTTATTTCTTTATACCAGCAAAGGTATTAATAATATTCTAATATTCAATCATATTTCCACAAAAAAATAATTAAAAGATGATAGCTGGCTTCTGTTATGCAATGCTGAATAATTAGATGATTTTGTACATGCGCCATATAACTCCCATCCATAGGTTCATAGCTTACACTATAAAAAATAGCTCATTCTTTGAGAGTGCAACGCTACCTTAAATAAAAGAACCGTGGCGAGGCCACAGGTTGTAACAAGTTTTAACACTGTCATTGCTGATGTCTTATTAATAATAAGTAACTTTGCACCGCTACTTACAATCAAAATATGCAAATAATCACTTACGTACAACATTAATATTAAAGGAATACGCAATGAAAAAAACTCTTACTCTGACTGCGGTGTTGGCACTATGCTCTCTATGGAGCGCTGCCGCCACTATTATCCCAAAAGCTACGACAACGACACCCTACAAGTCGTGCTACGAACGCGTCACCGATGCCCTGCATCAGCGACAGGCGCGCCGCGCCGCTAAAGCAGGCATCATGGCTGCTGCCACTGATGGCGCTATCAAACTCGATGGTGCCGACGGAGCGACCACATTTGGCTGGCTCAGCAGACCTGACGGCGTGGAGTGGTACTATGCCGCAGAGATCTACCGCACTGAGCTGCCCCAGGCTGACACTAAGGCGAGCTATACTGATGTGACTATTTCGGGCTTCAAGCTCTCTGTTTATGATGAAAACTATCAGCTGGTGGGCACCGTCAACGCTAAGCTCGAGCTTAACGATAACGAGACTCGCATCTCTGCTATCGATTTTGGTGATGTGCTCTCTAAGAACTTCTACAATAATGACAAAAACTACGAGGTTATGGTGCTGGTCAACGCCAATACGTCCAAGTATGTCAACAATACCTACACCTATGTCTTCTCAATCAAGAAGAACAGCAACGCAGATGGCGACGCCCCCATAATAGTAATGCCGGGCATGCAAGTTGCAGCCATCGATGCCTCCACCGACAGCTGGAGCGAGAATATGCTCATGGTGTTTGACGTTGATGGATATGTCAACCCTAACAAATCATTTGTGGTAGCAAGCGCCGACCACGATGCCGCGGCTGTACGCGCCCAGCGCTTCACCATCTACAGCAAGACAGGATATGGCAGCGAGCCCAAGAACCTTGGCTACTTTGACCTGCCCGAGGACAAAGCGTCGTATAGCGATGGTCTGCCCGTAATCTTAGGCGTCAACGATGGCACACTGCACGTTGCCTCAGCCTCTTACGAGAAGCCATTCTTCAGCGATGCATCCAATTGGGAATTGTCAGAAAACAACTCTTTTGTGCTCACCCGCTATGAGATGCCCATCAACGGCACCGGCAAACTGACACAGGTGGGTACCACTACAATACCCATGACCCAAGCCGAGAGCGATGACGCTCCCTTCTCGCTTTATGGAGTGGGGCAGCTTGACTATATGGACGACATGCAGTTTGACGCTGAGGGCAATCCCACCTTTGTCATCACCAAAGAGAAGTGGATTATCTCCACCGACAGCCATGCCGACTCATACTATGTGTATAACAGCGCAGGCGAGCTCCTCAATACCATCTTTGAGGATGCCGACAATGTGCAGCCAATGTCCGACGTCAAAGGCTTCGCTCGCCAGAACTGCTTCATCACTACTGACAACACCGGCAACTACATATACAATTTCGTCGACATGGATACCTACGACAACGTGCTGACCATGCCCGCTATCGTTGACGACAACACTGTCACCACGCAGATGGATCGTGTGGCAGACGCAGAATATGGCTATAAGTATGTTGCCGCCACCGCCAATGCCGAGAACGATGACCAAGGACGCGCTTGCGAGGCTATCTATTGGATTGCTCCCGATGGCCAACACATTGACACCCACCACATCTACCTTGGCACGAACGTAGCCACCGCCGTGGCAAACATAACTGGTGAGGCAGTAAGCCGCTTCCTGGTCAATACCGATGACGACTATGAATACATGTACCTCGTCAAGCGAAACACCGGTGTA
Organism: Prevotella sp. P3-122; assembly: GCF_002251365.1. Classification (GTDB taxonomy): domain Bacteria; phylum Bacteroidota; class Bacteroidia; order Bacteroidales; family Bacteroidaceae; genus Prevotella. Next base: position 56,266 of record NZ_NPJH01000013.1, on the reverse strand, counting down.
TCATCAAAGACCAAGACCGAACTTTACATCGTCAACGAAAACAGCGAGCCTATCTTCACTTACATGCCTGAGGACGCTAATGTCGATATATATACTGTGTGGACATTCAACTTAGACTGCAAGCCCACCATAGCCGTAGTGCTGCGCGATGCTAATGACGCTCTCTCGATAGAGTTGTTCAGCCTCCCGCTGAATAAGTTCGAGGCAGGCGGTAGCGGCACGGTAGAAGACCCATACCTCATCAGCACTGTCGGCGACCTGATGCAAGTCATCAATACGCCTGACGCACACTTCCGCGTAAACAACGACATTGATGCCGAAAACATTACCATGCCCCAGAGCGAGAACTCATTCAGCGGCTCAATAGACGGCGGTAACCATGTGATTAGCAACCTCAGCGTAGCCTCCACCGGCTTGCTCGGCAGCATCGTGGGCGTAGAACCAGCCAATGAGAACACACCATCTACTACCGTGATTAAGGATCTTATCCTTTACAATCCTACCATAGACCTTGACAGAAAAGAGTCTCTATCTGGTCTGCTGGCTGGCTCGGTATCGCAATATGCGAGCATCTCAAATGTGCACGTCTATGGCCTCAATGTTGAAGACGCAGACTTTGATAGTTCTTTTGGCGCCATCGTCGGCGAGCTGACCTACTATGCCTCTGCCTCGCAAGTCAGCGTCAACGACTCATACATCAACCTGCCACAAGGTGTCACCGTGGGTGGCATCGCAGCTCGCCTGCGCACGGCTGCTTCCATCGATGCCTCAGCCTTCAACGGCTCTATCATAGCCGACAATGAGGTGGGCGGCATCGTAGGTAATACCTTCGACATGAACCACGCAAACGCTGTGACCAACTGCCACGTCAGCGCCGATATAACTGCCCAACACACCCTCGGCGGTATCATCGGCAGCGACGACCACAGCCTTGTGGCCAACAACGTGGCTCACGGCACCCTCAAAGCCCTCGGCTCCAAAGGCATCTATGGCCCATGCATAGGCGGTATCATTGGCTCGCTGGCTTACCTCGCCGGCTCCGGCGACAACATCAAAGGCAACATCGCCGCTCAGCAGAACATATCGTTCACTATGCCCGAGCCTATCACAGGCGTTGAGTATTCCAGCGAGACAGCTCACCGTATTGTGGGCGAGACCGACTTCAACGCCTACGGCGAAGGTCAAGACGGTTATCTGCGCAACAATTATGCCCTTGCGCCTATGCCCATTATCAATGACTGGGAGATTTATGCCGGTCCTGATGGCGTAGAGGGCGGTACTGTCACCACCGAAGAACTTAGCAAGTCGTTCCTGCAAGGTCTCGGCTTTGCCTTTGGCACCGACGCCACCTCGCCCTGGGATGAGGCTTCTGCCGCTACTACCCCCAAGCTCTACTACGAAGAGCAGCCTAAGGCTCTCACCGCCGACAGCGAGACGGTATACCTCAACGTGGGAGATAACAGCATCGTAACCTTCACTCTCGTGGGTGGCAACTCTGCCAATATGGACATCAAAGTGTCGAACGATGCCAATGTCATCGCTAACGTAGAGACCTCCTGCCCAACCGACAACACGGCAACCGTAGCTTTCAGTGCCGTAGCCAAAGGCACCGCCACCATCACCGTAAGCTACGGCTCATTAACCCGCACCGTCAAGATAGAAGTGAAAGAGCCCACTGGCATCAACGACATCATTGCCACTGATACTGCATCTCTAACCTATGATGGTCGCACCGTTCGCAGCAGTGTGGCAGGCACACGCATCACCGTGTACAATGCACACGGAGCTGTTGTGGCTTCCGCAGAGACATGCGTTGACATGTCGTCGCTCTCTCATGGCATATATATAGCAGCCACTGCCACCGATGCCATCAAGATTGCAAAATAAGTGCTGACAGCGCACACCTTACATAACGCCATCGGCGAGAGAGTCTCCACGTGACTATTCTCGCCGATGTTGTACGCTCGGCATGAGCATTGTCTAACGGGTGCAAGTCCCGAGTGAGCCCTAATAGCGGGAATCACATAGCCAAGGGCAAGGGTGTCCATCGCGAGGTGGAATCTGAAGGAAGCCGGCGGCAAACATCTGGCCTAACGAACAGAAACTTCATGCAAGGCATATGACCGTGGGTTAGGTTGCAACACAAACCAAAGCCCGATAGCTATTCGGAACGGTCGGTGTAAATGAAGTAGGCATAAGATGGAAAGACAATGCCCTTATCCGAGGAGGTCTCACGGACGCATGGCGAAGATGTACCCATTCGATGTGCCCTGACGGAGTAAAGCTTGCCGTGAGAAGTCAGCAGAGGTCATAGTACCTAAGACACGTGTGTCTATGGGGAAGGACCGAATCGCGCAGTGCAATAGTAAATGACTGCTACCCTTGCGACTCTTTTGTAGTCAGATGTCCGAAAGGAGCTTCCCTACTCACCACGATAGGACGGAATCCGACAATAGAGTAGGAGTGACGCTAGTCCGAGGGATGGCTGAAAACAACTTGCCACACATCGTGAGATGAGAAAGCGCGAAACCGCCGTATGCGGAACCGCTTGTACGGTGGTGTGGGAGGTCGGTAAATGTGAAAGTAGGAGGCAAATGCCTTTCTGTGATTAGCATTTACCTCCTACCCGATTTTTATATATACCCATCGCAATGCCGCCAAAACGTTAATTGGCACAGGGCTCTTTTGTAGAAGAACAAAATAACGGAAAATGCTTCATGCTATATCTCGAGTGACAATATATTGTTGCGTGGTCTATGCATATATATATCATTACCGATAAGGTTAATAACTAGGGTGTCCAGTTCTGTGTTCTAATTTTCGAGTTAAAAAGAAGCTTGTACTTCTTCTAACATTATGAGAATCAGATGTTATGCAAACAACGAATACCCCCTCAATTATACATCGCTATCTTATGATTAAAAATTAGTCCATTTCAAATAAGTAACACTTTAAATATCAAAGCTTTGGAATTATATTGTAATATCAGAAAGTGGAACATAGAACTGGACACCCTAGTTATTAACCTTATCGGGGATACAAACGTATTCATATCCTATGGCAAACGGTTTCACCCACTTCATTTAATAATTAGGGTGTACAGTTTGTTGTACCCAAAATGGAACTGCGCCTGATTTACTCTGACTACTTGCTCGCAGAAAATACATTGACCAGCACGCGCTGTAGGCGCAGAAGCACATAGCCCAGGGTAGAGCGCAGCGGCACCCTGGGTGTAAGGAGACATTGTCAATGCGCGCTGTAAGCGCAAAAGCGTTATTTGTCCTGCTGTTATCTACGCTTTTGCGCTTACAGCGCGACCATCAACTACATGAAATAACCCAGGGTGTCGCTGCGCTCTACCCTGGGCTATGCGCTTTTGCGCTTACAGCGCGACAATTACCGACATGAACTTCAGAATTAGGATGTTCAATTTTTGCACATCAAACAGAACACCCTATTTAATAATATACTTCAGGAATAATATATTATTATGCGTCACTCCATATTTCTGATGAACCGGATTTGTATCTTTAGCATGCAGACCTATAGTACTTACTTCATAAATGATTTGCTTTCAAGTTCCAACATATACTTTTTTTTATCCAATCCTCCCGCATATCCTGTCAGTGAATGATTGCTGCCAATGACACGATGGCAGGGGATAAGTATGTCTATGCCGTTGGCGCCAATGGCTTGTGCCACGGCTCTTACCCCCTTTGGGTTGCCGATAGTCCTGGCAATATCCATATAGCTTCTTGTTTCTCCGTATGGGATGTCGAGCAATGATTTCCATACCTGAAGTTGGAAATCAGTTCCGAAAGGACACAGCGGAATGTTGAACACTTTGCGCTTGCCAGCAAAATAGTCGTCAAGCTGCGTCTTTGTCTTTTCGATGACAGAGGAAGACCCTGTTCTGAATTCTACATTCAAGTATTTACTGATTCTGCGCTTGTTCCGCTCGGCACACGACATTCCGTTCCAGTCACACAGGCACAGCTCATTACCCATAGATGCCAAGATGAGCTCCCCACATGGTGAGGTGTAATATTGAATGTAAATTTCTCTCATGCTATATTTTGTTTCAACCTTTATTTCTACAACTCATCTCACGAAGCAGATGTCCGATGGCCACAAGGGGATGATAGAATACCATCCTGGGGCCTGCCCAACGCATTACTCTCCTGACACGCTCTTTCATCTCTGGCCGATAGCAGTGGATGGGGCATTTCTTGCATGTAGGCTTCTGTCCGCCGTAACGGCATCTGTCAAGTCGGCTGTGGGCATAGTCTAACAGCTCTCTGCATCTTGGACACAGTTCGACGTTTCCTTCGTGCTTCCGACAATACAGCCGTATCATCTGTTCCACAACAGTCTTCTCTTCCTCTATGCGAGTGTTGGTCATTCTATTACTCATTTATACCAAACATTGTTTCAAGCATTTTTGTGCCGCTTCCTGTGCGGAAGATGTTCTTGCGAACAGCACGTATGGCATGAGGGGATTCGTTGTCCTCATACAGATTGACTATGAAATCGGCCTCGATGAGTATCTGATAGTCCAAGTCCTCGCATACATGGTAAGTGTGGTGATGGCCTACAAGCCAACAAATTCGTTCAATCTGCCGTTCCGAATAACCTCCAATACGTGTTAGCATCTCACGTGCTACAGCAGGCCCTTCTTGCTCCTGTAGCTTACCGTTCTGATGTCCATATTTCTGCTCGCTCGCCCTTATTCCAATGTCATGAACAAGGGCAGCACTCTCGAGGATAAACAGCGTCTCCTTATCTAATCCTTCAATTCTGCCTATCATCGAGGCGTAAGCATGGACTTTGGTCGTGTGCTGTATGCGTTTCGGGTCGCCATTGTTGTAGTCAATCATGGCGAGTGCAAGTGTTTGTGTCGGTGTCATTGTCTATTGTCTCTGATTTTCATTTAGTGAATAAGGCATCCATTGTTCTGTTTCATCGGCAAAGTTAATACTTTTTTCCTTAAACTCTCTCCGTGAAGTCAGAATTTTATCGCCTTATGACAGGTTTAGGGAGAGGTAACTTAGTTCTTCGCCCTTCTCTTTATGATATTCTCCATTGAAACAATATATTTTGGAATTATCCGTTTAATATACAACGATGGAATCTAAAGACAAGAAAAACTCGTATTCGCATATAATGAAATATACTGGGCTCTTTGGTGGTGTCCAGTTTCTCAACATATTGGTGGGTGTTGTCCGCAACAAGCTCGTTGCCATAATACTCGGCCCTGGCGGAATGGGCTTGGTGTCGCTGTTCAACTCCACGATAAAGCTGGTCTCGGAGTCGACAAACCTTGGAATATCCATGAGCGCCGTGAAGAATATTTCCACAGAGGTAGACAGTGGCGATGAGAGTAGTGTGCTTCACCATGTGGCCCTGATCCGCTTCTGGAGCCTGCTGACGGGAATACTCGGTTTCGTCATTTGCGTGCTGTTCAGTCCGCTTCTCGATGCGTGGACTTTCAGCTGGGGCGACCACACGCTGCATTTTGTCCTGCTGTCGCCTGTAATCTTCCTGATGGCGATAACAGGTGGCGAGGTGGCCATACTGAAAGGTACTCGCAGGCTGTCGGCTGTTGCTGCGATATCCTTCTACAGCATGGTAGCGGTGCTGCTGATGACTGTGCCCATATATTATATATATGGTGAGAGCGGTATCGTTCCGTCGCTGTTTCTCGCCGCCCTGGCGCAGATGCTCATCACCGTAGCCTATTCGTTCAGGCAATATCCGCTTCGGTTCAAGTTCAGACGGGAACTGTTTGCTGAGGGTATGGGCATGATAAAGCTTGGCATAGCCTTTGTTCTGGCGGGCATTATGGGCAGCGGGGCAGACTTCCTGATACGCTCTTTCCTGAACAATAACGGTGGACTCGACATCGTAGGACTCTACAATGCGGGATATGTGATGACGTTCGTCTATGCGGGCATGGTGTTTACGGCCATGGAGACCGACTACTTCCCACGTCTGTCAGCCGTTGGCAGTGATGTGGCTGAGCAGAACATGTGTGTGAACAGGCAGATAGAAGTAACGCTGCTGTTAGTTTCTCCTCTGATGGTGCTTTTTATGGTGGCAATGCCGTTGCTGTTGCCTTTGCTTTATTCAGGTAAGTTCATGGCAGTCACAGGCATGATGCAGTTTGTGGTGCTTGGCATGTTTGTCCGGGCTGTCTCCCTGCCCATAGCCTATCTTCCTCTCTCTAAGGGCGACTCCGTGCTCTATCTGGTTGTAGAGGCAGTATACGACGTGATGGTTGTCGGGTTGACAGTGGTGGCATACAACTTGTGGGGGCTGACAGGTACGGGAGCCGCCCTTGCGCTGTCTCTGCTCATAGACTGTGTGATGCTCTATGCGGTGATGAAAATACGCTACGGGTATGATATGTCGCGTGACGTGGTGAGATACATGGGCGTTTTGCTTCCCTTTGCACTGATGTCTTTTTTAATTACTATGACAGATTCCTCTGTCGTTTACTGGGTTATGGGATGCCTGCTTGTGCTGTCGTCGTCGGCTGTGTCTATTTATATACTTCATAACAAGACTTCACTATGGGAGAAACTTGTACAGAAAATCGGGCAGAAGCTGCACCTTTAGTCACTGTCCTGGTGGCCGTTTACAATAGCGAGGCTTTTCTGCGCCAGTGTCTTGACTCGCTTTGTGCCCAGACTATGGATGCCGTGCAGATTGTCTGTGTTGACGATGCGTCGACCGACGGCTCGCTCGCCATACTGCGTGACTATGCCGCCAGGGACGGTAGGGTAGAGGTAGTTGCCCTGAACGAGAACCATGGTCAGGCCTACGCCCGCAACAAAGCTCTGGAAAGGGCACGTGGCAGATATGTCTGTTTTCTGGACAGTGACGACTGGATGTCGTCCGACTGCCTTGAGCAGGCATGCCGTACCTTTGATGCAGATGATACGCTCGACGCCCTGCTCTTCGACACCGTCTATGTATACCCGGACCGGGAAGAGGCATACCCCATGGAGCTGTTTGCAAGGATGAGCGGCAAGGCTGCCTTCGAGGCATCACTGACTTGGAAGATACATGGCGTATACATTGTCAGGGCAGAGATACATAAGAGGTTCCCGTACGACGATTCTGCACGGGCGTATAGTGACGACAATACTACGCGGTTGCATTACTATGTCTCGCGACAAGTGGGCTGCTGCAAGGGCAGATATTATTACCGACAGCATGAAGGCTCCGTGACCCACAAACCCTCAGCCAGGCGCTTCGACTATCTTCGTGCCAACGCCAGCATGAAGAGGATGCTGCTGGAGCTGGGAGCCGAGGACAGAATTGTTACCCTGTACGAGAATGTCAGGTGGCTGAACGTCGTCGACTCCATGTATTTTATCTATCGCAACCGCAATGTGCTGTCGCCGGAGGATATAGACTCCGGCGAGAAACTCATAAGGCAAACGTGGCAGGGCATAGAAGTGGAAAGGCTCACTGCAAGGAACAGATGGAAGTTCGGATATATGCCCTTGCGGCTTTCGTGGCGGTTGTTCAGAATGCAGGAGAGGATATATTTCTGGCTGAAAAACTGTTCTCTTTGGCTTTTTTTACGTCGTAAACTATTACATTCACGTTAAACGGATTAAAATAAAGGGCAGTTTGCTTGGCGGTTTGAATATATTTTTTTAATTTTGCCTCAATTAATAGTCAAAGTATGTCATTAATTATTGTTGCAATTCTCTGTATCAGCTACTTGCTCCTAGCTACGGAGAGCCTGACCAAGGTAAACAAGTCGGCCGTAGCCATGTTTGCTGGTACCATTGGATGGGTGCTGTATATATGCTACGGCACGGATTTCGTGATGGGACAGTATGCAAGGGAGTATACAGAGTTTCTCAATGGGGCGTTGCCAAGCAGTGCTTTGGTGAAGCAGTTCATTGCAGAGAACGTTTTCCTAAAGCATGTTGGACAGGCATGTGGCATTGTGCTGTTCCTGCTCGCAACAATGACCATCGTTGAGATTCTTAACAACAACGGCTGTTTCGATTTCGTATCGCAGCTGTTGCGCACGCGCTCGGCAAAGAGAATACTATGGATTATTGCTGGCGTGACCTTCATAATATCAGCCAATCTCGATAATCTTACCACAACAGTCATGATGCTAACCATCATGCACAAGATTGTACCCGCACGTAAGCAACGCCTTATATACGGTTCGGCAATAGTACTGGCGGCTAATTGTGGCGGAGCGCTCACCGTTATCGGCGACCCTGTGGGACTGGTGCTTTGGAATGCCGGAGCCGTTACGGCGACAAGCTATTCCATGGGCTTGCTCCTGCCTTGTCTCGCTGCATGGCTCCTGCCTACTTGGTGGATAGGGAGGATGCTGCCGGAAAGGGTGCAGACTGAATGGATAACAATGCCATATAGAGGTGACGACACCAGGCTGAACGTGTGGCAGAGACTGATGATGCTGTTCGTGGGAATAGGTGGACTGTGGTTCATCCCGACATTTCACAATATTACCAAGCTGTCGCCATTCCTTGGTGCCTGCTGCGTGCTCGTGGTGCTGTGGGTTGTCAACGAGATTTTCAACCGCAAGCTTATGAACGATGATGCCATGATACAGCGTCCTGTTCCGCGCGTCCTTCAGTATGGTGTTCTGCAGATGATGTTGTTTGTAATGGGCATGATGCTTGCCATCGGTGTTGTTGATGAAACAGGAGCACTTGCCTGTGTCCGCGATTTCATCGACCATAACATCCATAACGTTTGGATTGTGGGCCTGTTGTCAGGGCTGTTCAGCATTGTCATAGACACCTTCGCGAACGCCTTCAGCTGGTTCTCGCTCTTCGACATGACGGCAGCATGTGAACATGCGGTTGATGTGGATGCTTATGAAGCGGCATTCGCACAGAACGGATTGTTGTGGAGAGTGGTTGCATACACGTCAGCCGTCGGAGGAAACATCCTCGCCATAGGCTCGCTTAGCGGCATTGCTCTGGTGAAGATGGAGAGGATGAGGATATCATGGTTCTTCCGCAACGTCGGCTGGAAAGCACTCGTTGGCGGAAGCTTGGGGTTTCTTATCATGCTCGCATTATAATGTAGAGTGTAATTAATGTAGATGACTAACTAAGAATTAAAACATAGAATGTATGGCAAAGATTAAGACTATTGGAATAATGACATCGGGAGGCGATGCGCCGGGAATGAACGCCGCTATTCGCGCCGTCACAAGAGCAGGTATCTATAATGGTTTTAATATCAAGGGCATATACCGTGGTTATGATGGCTTAATCAATGGAGAGATTAAGGATTTCACTACCGAGAACGTTAGTGGTATAATCAATCAGGGCGGAACAATGCTCAAAACCGCGCGCTCGAAGGAGTTTATGACTCCGGAGGGACAGCAGAAGGCTTACGACAACATGGTGAATCATGGCATTGACGCCCTTGTCGTCATAGGCGGTAACGGATCGCTCACCGGAGCCATGAATTTCGCCCGTGAGTATGACGTATGCTGCATCGGCCTACCGGGTACAATTGACAACGACTTGTATGGCACTGACAATACCATAGGATATGACACCACTATGAACACCATCGTGGAATGTGTGGACAGAATACGCGATACGGCTCAGAGCCATGAGCGGATTTTCTTTATCGAGGTTATGGGGCGTGACGCAGGATTCTTGGCTCAGAACTCTGCCATCGCATCGGGTGCCGAGGCCGCCATCATACCGGAGGACAGCACGGACGTTGACCAGCTGGCGCAGTTCATGGAGAGAGGAATACGTAAGTCGAAGAAGAGCTGTATCGTCATAGTGTCGGAAAGTCCGAAATGCGGAGCGTTGTATTATGCAGACCGTGTGACTAAGGAGTTCCCGGAGTTTGACGTACGTGTGTCTATTCTCGGACACTTGCAGCGCGGTGGCCGACCGACAGCCCGTGACCGCATACTTGCCAGCCGTACTGGCGTGGGAGCTGTAGAGGCTATCATGCAGGGACAACGCAATGTCATGGTTGGCGTAAGGAATAACGAGGTAGTGTATGTTCCGCTAAGCGAGGCCATACGCTCTGACAAGCCCTTTGACCGCAAGCTTATAAAGGTGCTGAACGAGTTGAGTATCTAATATGCTATCAGCTGAAAATCAGATAATTGGAATAAAACTTTAAATAATTAATTATGGCACAAATTAGTGGACACATTTCTCAGATTATCGGTCCGGTCATCGACGTGTTCTTCGACACTAAGGGACAAGACGCTGAGAAGGTGTTGCCGAAAATCCACGATGCCCTGAAAATTGAGCGTCCCGACGGGCGCGAACTTGTTGTCGAGGTGCAGCAGCACATTGGTGAGGACACCGTGCGCTGCGTGGCTATGGATAACACCGACGGACTGCAGCGAGGACTGGAGGCAAAGCAGACGGGATCACCTATTGTGATGCCTGCTGGCGAACAGATCAAGGGCCGAATGATGAATGTTATCGGACAGCCTATTGATGGTATGAAATCATTGGATATGCAAGGTGCATACCCTATTCACAGAGAACCACCTAAGTTTGAAGACCTTTCGACTCACAAGGAAATGCTCGCTACGGGTATCAAGGTGATCGACTTGCTCGAACCTTATATGAAGGGTGGTAAGATCGGACTCTTTGGAGGTGCCGGCGTGGGTAAGACCGTGCTTATCATGGAGCTTATCAACAATATCGCCAAGGGACACAATGGTTATTCGGTGTTTGCCGGAGTGGGAGAGCGTACGCGTGAGGGTAACGACCTTATCCGAGACATGATTGAGTCGGGAGTTATCCGATATGGCGACAAATTCAAGAAGGCTATGGAGGAAGGCAAGTGGGACCTCTCACTCGTCGATCCTGAGGAACTCAAGAAGTCGCAGGCTACACTCGTGTATGGACAGATGAACGAACCGCCTGGTGCGCGTGCTTCGGTGGCGCTGTCGGGACTTACCGTTGCCGAGGAATTCCGCGATCACGGAGGTAAGGACGGTGAGGCTGCAGACATCATGTTCTTCATCGACAATATCTTCCGTTTCACTCAGGCGGGATCGGAGGTGTCGGCTCTTCTCGGACGTATGCCTTCGGCTGTGGGTTATCAGCCTACGCTGGCAAGCGAGATGGGACTCATGCAGGAGCGTATCACATCTACTAAAAAGGGTTCTATCACATCGGTACAGGCTGTGTATGTGCCTGCCGACGACTTGACCGACCCTGCACCTGCCACTACATTTACCCACCTCGACGCAACTACGGAGTTGAGTCGTAAGATTACTGAGCTCGGTATTTATCCTGCCGTGGATCCATTGGGTTCTACTTCGCGTATCCTCGACCCGCTCATCGTGGGTAAGGCTCACTATGACTGCGCACAGAGGGTGAAGCAGATTCTGCAGAGATACAAGGAGTTGCAGGACATCATCGCCATCCTCGGTATGGACGAACTCTCCGACGAGGACAAGCTCACTGTAAACCGCGCCCGTCGTGTGCAGAGATTCCTCTCGCAACCTTTCGCCGTGGCTGAGCAGTTTACTGGTGTCAAGGGTGTGATGGTGCCTATCGAGGATACTATCAAGGGATTCAATATGATACTCGACGGTGAGGTGGACGACCTGCCCGAGCAGGCTTTCCTCAACGTGGGAACTATCGAGGACGCTATTGCCAAGGGCAAGAAGCTCATCGAGGCTGCAAAGGGGTAATCTCCCTGAACTCCCTAATATAGAATTTAAATTAACATTAAAGATATGAGTTTAAAGTTGAGGATTGTATCTCCTGAAAGAATTGTCTTTGTAGGAGATGTTGACAGTGTGACGGTGCCGGGCACTACGGGAGAATTTCAGGTTCTGCCCAACCATGCCCCACTGATCTCGTCGCTCGAAGCCGGAAACGTGGTGTATGACTGCGCCGAAGGCAGAAAGGAACTGACGATAGCAGGGGGATTTGCCGAGGTGCAGAACAACAATGTGAGTCTTTGCGTGGAATTGTAGGCTATGGCAGATATCGACAAACTGTGTGGCAGATATATAGTATGGAGCATGGTTTACATCTTTATCCTTACGATAGGTTGCTTCATCTTTGAGAAGCTCGGCTTGTTCTCCGGACTGATGTATCCCGTGGCAGTGAGTGCAGTGTTCTCCATCGTGGTGGAGTCGGCTGACGCGCTGGTATGGCGCAAGGTGGCAAAGAAGTCGCCCGACAGTCTCACTACATTCTACACCGCTGTGTCGGGATTCCGCATGCTTCTGGCAATGGCAACGATGCTCGTGTGCTACATCATCGTCGGACGCGATGCGATAATGCCCTACATACTGGTTCTGCTGGTTTTCTACTTTGCAATGCTGGCACATCACTCAATCTTCTTTTCACGCCTGTCAAACGGCGGCAAACTCAATATTAATAATAAATAATGTGCAAGATGAAACATATAGGAACGATAATTCTTCTGATGCTGATGACGGTGATGCCCATGAAATCATGGGCGGCACACGGCTCTGAGGCTGGAGGGGAATTAGACATACCGGAGATTGTGCTCGAGCACCTTGCCGACTCATACGAGTGGCACATAGCCACATATGAGGGCAAGCACATCAGCATTCCGCTGCCTATTATCGTGCGCAGCTCACAGTCTGGCGAATGGCATGTCTGCACAGCTCACAGTCTGCCCGCTCCATTCTTCTTCGATGCAGCTCATCACGGCAAGATATACGAGAAGATGGCCGACGGAACTGAGGTGAGACCTATCGACCTCAGCATCACCAAGATTGTGGCGCAGATATGGATCGTTGTCCTTGTGATGATTGCCATTTTCCTCCCTTGCGCACGCTGGTATAAGAAAAGAGACGAGAAAAGTGAGGCTCCCGGAGGATTCGTCGGGGCGATGGAGATGCTCGTGATGACTATCCACGACGACTTGATTCGTCCATCCGTAGGAGAGAAGCACTACAAGCAGTATGCTCCGTATCTTCTCACGGTCTTCTTCTTTATCCTCATCACCAACATGATTGGACTCATCCCAATCTTCCCTGGTGGTGTTAACGTGACGGGAAACATCAACATCACTCTATTCCTTGCCGTATGCACGATGATAGCCATCAACATCTTCGGCAACAAGGAATATTGGAAGGAAATCTTCTGGCCTGAGGTGCCCATCTTCCTAAAGGCGTACCCAGTGCCCGTAATGCCGGTGATTGAGCTCTTCGGTGTGTTCACCAAACCATTCGCGCTCATGATCCGTCTCTTTGCCAACATGATGGCGGGACATGCCGTCATGTTGAGTTTCACATGCGTCATCTTCCTCGGATGGTCGATGGGAGTGGGATTCGGACTCGGACTCAACTCGTTCAGCATTCTCATGCTGTTGTTCTTGAACTGCCTTGAGCTCCTTGTTGCCTTCGTCCAGGCATACGTGTTCACAATGCTTTCGGCAGTGTTCATCGGTTTGGCGCACAAGGAACATCATTAATTTTTTTAAGATTATAAGTATTAACAATTTAAAATTTATAGAATTATGATTATTTCAACAATTTTGGCTGCTGAAGGTCTGGCACAGCTGGGCTGCGGTCTCGGTGCAGGTATTGCAACAATTGGTGCTGGTTTGGGTATTGGTAAGATTGGCGGTAGCGCTATGGATGCCATAGCACGTCAGCCGGAGGCTACTGGTAAGATTCAGACTAACATGATTCTTACATCAGCTTTCGTTGAGGGTTGCGCCCTCTTCGCTATCGCAGCATGCGCATTCCTTATTAAATAATTAGTAATGGAGAATTTGCCATCAATACTTACCCCCGACCTGGGTTTGCTCTTCTGGATGCTGCTGGCTTTCTTAGTGGTACTCTTCATCGTGGCGAAATTCGGATTCCCCGTCATCATCGGTATGGTGGAAAACCGTAAGCAGTACATCGACGAGAGCCTCAAGAAAGCACACGAGGCTTCCGAAAGACTGGCAAACATACAGAAAGAGGGTGAAACCATGCTTCAGGAAGCTCGACAGAAGCAGGCCCAGATATTGAAGGAGGCTGCCGACACTCGCGATGCTATCGTGGCTCAGGCCAAGGAAAAAGCACGCGAAGAGGGCAACCGACTCATTGCTGAGGCCAAAAGCGAAATCGAGAGCCAGAAGCAGGCTGCCATCAGCGAGATTCGCGCACAGATGGCTGAGCTGTCTGTAAAAGTGGCGGAGAAAATCCTGCGCAAGGAACTTGACTCCGACGCCAAGCAGATGGAGACGATTGATAGGCTGTTGGATGAAGTGGCTGTTGAAGATAAAAGATAACGCTTATGGACATTGGAGTAATATCGGTAAGATACGCCCGGGCGCTGCTCAAGGCAGCTACGGACGCTAAGCTCGAGGACACGGTGTATCAGGAGATGTCTGTGCTCGCACAGAGCTATATCGACGTGCCCCGCCTGAGGTTTACGATAGACAATCCCATGCTCCCTAAGGACAAGAAGCGCAGTCTGATGGTTACTGCCATGGGCGGTAAACCATCGGAGCTAACATCGAAATTTGTCGATATAGTGCTGCGTGAGGACCGAGAGAGCGTGATGCAGTTCATGGCTAATTCGTATATCACTCTTTATAGAAAACAGAAGAACATCATCCGCGGCAAACTGACTACCGCCGTCGCTGTGTCGGAAGCTACTGAGCTGAAGATGAGAAAGATGGTGGAGAGTAAGACAAAGGGTACTGTGGAATTTGAGACTGAGGTCAACCCAGACATCATTGGCGGCTTTGTACTCGAATATGACACCTACCGACTGGATGCCAGTGTGCAGAACCAGCTCAGACAGGTGCTCACACAGCTTAAAAAGTAATCAAAAACGTAAAGAAATAACATGTCAGATAAAATCAAACCAAGCGAAGTGTCACAGATGCTGCTTCAGCAACTGCAGGGCATCAGCGGAGGACAGGAGTTTGACGAGGTCGGTACTGTGCTCGAGGTGAGCGACGGTGTGGCTCGTATCTACGGACTGCGAAACGCTGAAGCCAACGAGCTTCTCGAATTCGAGAACGGCACTATGGCAATCGTGATGAACCTTGAGGAGGACAACGTAGGTTGCGTGCTGCTCGGTTCTACCGAGGGCATCAAGGAGGGCATGGTGGTGAAGCGTACGAAGCGAATCGCTTCTATACGCGTCAACGACAACATGCTTGGACGTGTCATCAATCCTCTTGGACAGGCTATCGACGGTAAGGGAGACATCGACCTCACCGACTCCTTTGAGATGCCACTCGACAGAAAGGCTCCGGGAGTGATCTATCGCCAGCCCGTGAAGGAACCTCTGCAGACGGGTATCAAGTCGGTCGATTCGATGATTCCTATCGGAAGAGGACAGCGTGAGCTTATCATTGGTGACAGGCAGACGGGTAAGACTGCTATCGCCGTTGATACCATCATCAATCAGAAGAGCTTCTATGAGGCTGGAAAACCAGTGTATTGTATATATGTAGCCATCGGACAGAAGGCTTCTACTGTTGCCGCTCTTGTGGAAAACCTCAAGCAGCATGGCGCTATGCCTTACACTATCATCGTCAGCGCTACAGCTGCCGACCCTGCTGCTATGCAGTATTATGCTCCGTTTGCAGGTGCTGCCATCGGAGAGTATTTCAGAGACAGAGGATTCTCGGCTCTCGTAGTATATGACGACCTTTCCAAGCAGGCGGTCGCCTATCGTGAGGTGTCGCTCATCCTGCGCCGTCCTTCTGGACGTGAGGCTTATCCCGGAGACGTGTTCTATCTACATAGCCGTCTGCTAGAGCGTGCTGCCCGTATCAACGACCAGCAGGAAGTGGCTGAGCAGATGAACGATCTGCCCGAGTGCATGAAGGGCAAGGTGAAGGGTGGCGGTTCGCTCACTGCCCTGCCTATCATCGAGACTCAGGCCGGTGACGTGTCGGCATATATCCCTACCAACGTGATATCTATCACCGACGGACAGATATATCTTGAGAGCGACCTCTTCAACCAGGGCTTCCGTCCCGCTGTGAATGTGGGTATTTCGGTGAGCCGTGTGGGTGGTTCGGCACAGATCAAGAGTATGAAGAAGGTGGCTGGTACACTGAAGATTGATATGGCTCAATATCGCGAGCTCGAGGCCTTCTCGAAGTTCTCAAGTGATATGGATGCTGTTACCGCTATGACTATCGACCGAGGACGCAAGAACAACCAGTTGCTCATCCAACCGCAGTACAGCCCAATGCCCGTAGGCGAGCAGGTGGCTATCATCTATTGCGGTACACGTGGATTGATGCACGACGTGCCAGTGGAGAGCGTAAGACAGTGTCAGGACTCATTCCTCGACAAACTGCGCTCGGCTCATCCCGAAGTGATCGAGACTCTTGCAAGCGGAAAGATTGACGACAGTGTGACTGCAGTCATCGAACAGGTGATGGCTGACATCGCAGGACAGTATAAAAATTAATAGCCTATGCCGTCGCTAAAAGAGATAAAGACCAGGATTGCCAGTGTCAACAGTACGCGTAAGATTACGAGTGCGATGAAGATGGTGGCCTCGTCGAAACTTCACCATGCACAGGTGATGATTGAGAACATGCTTCCATACGAGACTATGCTTGAGCACATACTCAAGACTTTCCTCGCCTCGGAGGCTGACGCATCGAATGTGTTCACCATCGAGCGCCCGGTAAAAAGGGTTGCTATCGTGGCTTATTCGTCGAACAGCAGTCTCTGTGGTGGATTCAATGCCAATATCATCAAACTGATGCAGACGGTAGCGGCTGAATATGAGGCGTTGGGCAAGGAGAATATTGTCATCTATCCCGTTGGACGTAAGGTCGCTGAGAAGGCTGCTAAGTTGGGATATCCCCTCGGGGGCGTTTTTACCGAGTTGGCCGATAAGGCGGACGTGAAGCAGTGTATCGACTTGGCGAGGGAATTAGGAACAAAGTTTGTTGATGGAGAAATCGACAAGGTGGAATTGGTATATCATCATTTCAAGTCTGCCGGATCGCAAATCCTCACACGCAAGACCTTCCTACCCATCGACTTGAAGTCGGAACTCACCAAGGACCACTATCGCGACCTCAAATCCACTGTGGCTACCAAGGAGTCGCAGGAGTATCTGCGCAAGCGTGATACAGAGCAACAGGCATCTTCGCCACGTATGCTCGACGGAAAGCCCCTGAATGACAATTTCGTTGTCGAGCCTGACATGAACACTATCCTCAAGGCGCTTCTCCCGAAGTATGCCCACCTCCTGCTCTACACGGCATTGCTCGACAGTATTGCCAGTGAGCATGCGGCGCGTATGGTTGCGATGCAGACTGCTACTGACAATGCCGACGAATTGCTGCGTGGTCTCAACCTCCAGTACAACAAGAGTCGCCAGCAGGCTATCACAAACGAGCTGCTTGACATTGTCGGAGGTTCTGTCAACAACTGATCCCGAGAGTTCAGTTTTGGAAATCATAAATTAAGAAGCCGCTTCCATTATTATATTATTGGAAGCGGCTTCTTTTAGTGGGGGGCTGCTGACAGGCTAATTTGTTGAACTCCCCAATTGTTATTTCTTTTTGGTAAGCTCGATAATGGTATTTCCCTTTTCGTTGGTCAGCAATAGGTTGCCCTTCTTGTCAACCTTGAATGTTTTTACCTTCTGTAAAGCCCCGAGCACCATGGTCTCTGTTGTCATATCCTTGCACATCATCCTTGTGCTTCCCATTTTACTGAGGTCAAGAACATTATTGCTGTCAATGCCAAACGAGCCTGTAAGCCTGTTGCATCCTGTGCATCCATACACACTTTTCTTCGCAGTGTCAAAGCCAAGGAAAGCCTCGTTCTCGCTAAGCGACTTGTCTATGGCTTTTCCCTCGATTTTTTCAATGTTCCACTCTCCGTTAAGAGCTGTAAGCGATGTTGCCTTTTGGGATGTAGAGCATGATGCTAATAATGCGGCAGCCATTGCTGCATAAAAGAAGTTTTTATTCATGTTATTGTTTCATTTGTGTATTCGTCTGCAAAGTTATCAATAATCTTACTTATTCTCTAAGGTTTTAAGTCTTTTTCCAATTCTCCGCCCATTTTTATGTTACGTTCACTTAGATTGGCATAAACGTTATGTAAAAGTAGCATATGTTTGGGGGGACAGATGCAAAGCTTTGCGTAGGCGGATGCAATGCTTTGCGTGGACGATTGCAATGCTTTGCGTGAGCGGTAGCAATGCTTTGCGTGAGAGTTGAACTGAACTGGCACAGAAATGTCTGTCCTATTCTGGATAAGATAAAAGGGGAAAAGACTCACCCTACGGGGCACTTTGCCCCTAGGAAATTTCTAATGAACCGAATCTCATCGTAGCTCATAAAAAAAGCGAATGACCAACGTGTGGTCATCCGCCAATAAGGTATGGTTAAGGTTTGTTTTTAATTATTCCTGTATTTAATTTTATTTCTCAGAAGTCTCTGCCTCCTTCATGTCGCCCTCAACGTAGAGACGTGTCATCTCAGGAGTTCCGTTGGTCCTAACGGTGATGCTCTTCTTGAAATGGCCTGGGAATTTGCCCTTCCCGTTGTAGGTAATCTTCAACTGTCCTTTCTTGCCCGGTAGGATAGGAGTCTTGGTGTATGATGGTACGGTGCATCCACAACTTGCCACAGCCTGATTGATTACGAGTGGGGCAGTGCCGATGTTTGTGAATGTGAACACACATTCCTGTACTGGTGAGCTCTCACTGAACGTTCCAAAGTTGTGCTGTAGGGTGTCGAATTTGATTTGGGCCTCATTCTGCTGCGCCATAGCCATGTTTAGGCTTGCTATAAGCATCAGGGCAATAGATAAAATCTTTTTCATCGTTCTGAAGTTTTTGCATTTGTTATTTATATAGGAGGTGCATATCAATATGGCGTCTATTCGTTGGTAGCATCAGCACACCAGTCCTACGCCATTTTGTGCTCCTTTTACCCTAATGACGTGCAAAGTTATAAAAAGATTAATAAGAATGTAAAGACAGGCTAAATCTTTTACATTATTTAACCAGTTTGTAGTATTCTGTAGCACCCATTAAGAAACATCCAGTACCATAATCTTCAAAGTCGGGCACGCTCGTATATGTCACAGGTTGCCCAGCCGACGGGTCTTTTCCTGTTCCTTGAACCCATCCGAGGAAGCCGTCGGCATGCACGCTTTCCGTTGCCAGTGCCGTCCATGCTTTGTCGGCAATGTGGCGGTATTCCTTCTCTTTTAGGATGCCGTTGCGCATACCCCATGCCATACCATATAGGAAGAGCGATGTTCCCGTTGCTTCCTTTCCTCCGTATGTCACTGGCGATACGAGGCTTACGTTCCAGAAGCCGTCCTCCCGCTGGCATGATGCGAAAGCCTTGCTCATCATCACGAAGTCGCGTTTCAGTTCCTTATAGTATTTGTCCTTCTTTCCTATTACGTCCATCACCCTTACAAGAGCTGCATACACCCATCCGTCACCTCGGCTCCAGTAGCAGTCCTTGCCGTCCGCCTCCTTGTATGGAGGTACGTAGTCCTTGTCTCTCCACCAGAATCCGTTGGCTGTATTGAAGAGTCCGCCCCCACATTCGTTCCTGCTCCATCTATATGCCTTCATGGCGTAGTCGATGTATTTCCTGTCGCCAGTCTGTTTGTACGCCATGGCATATAGCGGCATGGCCATCTGTATGGCGTCTATCCATGTCCAGTAGTCGCAACGTCCGCTTGCAATCTGCTTATCGAGGTTCTCCAGTACCTTCTCCATTGGGTTCTGCCTCTCGGTGAATGGTTGCAGCAGATAGTATGTCTGTCCGCAACATTGGTCATCGGCATCAGTTGTCGTGACCCCGTTTCGTGGAGTCCAGTTGTGGAAGTCAGCCCATCTCATGGCGTAGTCTATATATCTCTGTTGCTGGTCAATGGTGTATAGTTCCATCAGTCCCTCATAGTATACGGCCCTTGTCCACAACGAGCTTGGTCTGATTTTCCTTACGAAAGTGGGCTTTGTAGGGTCATCGTACTTTGCCATGAAGTAGTCGTTGGCTTTTTGCGCCGTTTCCAGTACGTCCTGTGCTGTTTGCGCATTGGCCATAAAAGCCAATGACAGGAATGTAGCTAATGTGATGATTTTTCTCATGTAGATAAAGTTATGTTTGTTTTCGCATACAAAGATAATAAATAAAACCTCACAATGAATAGTTTGCGTGATTTTTTTTCGTACTTTCAAAGAAAAATTGTACTTTTGCACGAAACTTAAATTATCTTATATATATAATATGTATAGATCAAACACGTGCGGGGAGCTTCGACTCTCCGATTCCGGTAAGGAAGTTACTTTGGCTGGATGGGTGCAGCGAGTACGTAAGATGGGCGGTATGACATTTGTCGATCTGCGCGACCGTTACGGCATCACGCAGTTGGTATTCAACGAGGCTGATGACGCAGCCCTGTGCGAGGCCGCCAACAAGCTAGGTAGGGAATACTGCATACAGGTGGTAGGAAAAGTCAGTGAGAGGCAGAGCAAGAATCCGAAAATGGAGACGGGCGACATAGAGATACTCGTTTCCACGCTCAATGTCCTAAGCGACAGCCAGACACCACCATTCAAGATAGAGGACGATACCGATGGAGGTGATGATATCCGCATGAAATACCGCTATCTCGACCTACGCCGTCCTGCAGTTAGGAGCAACCTTGAGTTGCGTCACAGGATGACAATACTCATACGCAACTTCCTCGACAGTCAGAACTTCATTGAGGTGGAGACCCCGATTCTCATTGGCTCTACTCCCGAGGGTGCCCGCGACTTCGTCGTTCCCTCACGTATGAACCCTGGCCAGTTTTATGCTCTTCCACAGAGTCCGCAGACCCTTAAGCAGTTGCTTATGGTGGCTGGTTTCGACCGTTACTTCCAGATTGCCAAGTGCTTCCGCGACGAGGACCTTCGTGCGGACCGTCAGCCAGAGTTCACACAGATAGACTGCGAGATGAGCTTCGTCGACCAGGAGGATGTCATTGAGCTCTTTGAGGAGATGGCCCGCCATCTGTTCCGTGAGGTTCGTGGCGTAGAGCTTCCCAAGCTTGAGCAGATGCCGTGGCATGAGGCCATGCGCCGTTTCGGCAGCGACAAGCCGGACCTCCGTTTCGGCATGGAGTTTGTTGAGCTTATGGACGTGCTCAAGGGCACTGGAACGTTCTCCGTCTTCGATGAAGCTGAGTACATAGGTGGTATCTGCGTACCAGGATGTGCCGACTACAGCCGCAAGCAGCTCAACGAGCTTACCGACTTTGTAAAGCGTCCACAGATTGGAGCCAAGGGACTCGTATATATTAAATACAATACCGACGGAACAGTCAAGAGTTCCATTGACAAGTTCTATACCGAGGAACAGCTCATCAAGGTCAAGGAGGCCGCTGGTGCCAAGGATGGTGACCTACTGCTCATTCTAAGCGGCGACAATGCCAACAAGACGCGCACGCAGCTCTGCACCCTACGACTGGAGATGGGTGACCGTCTGGGCCTACGTGACAAGAATGTCTTCAAGTGTTTGTGGATTGTCGATTTCCCGCTCTTCGAGTGGAGCGATGAGGAACAGCGTCTCATGTCAACACACCATCCCTTCACCATGCCCAACCCCGACGACCTTCCATTGCTCGACACCCATCCCGAGAAAGTACGTGCCAAGGCCTACGACTTCGTATGTAACGGTATTGAGGTCGGAGGCGGCAGTCTACGTATTCACGACACTAAGCTTCAGGAGAAGATGTTCGAGGTTCTCGGCTTCACCCCAGAGCGTGCCCAAGCTCAGTTTGGCTTCCTTATGAATGCCTTCAAGTATGGTGCTCCTCCTCACGCAGGTCTTGCTTTTGGTCTCGACCGCTTCGTAAGCATCATGGCTGGTCTCGACAGCATCCGCGACTGCATAGCCTTCCCGAAGAACAATAGCGGACGTGACGTGATGCTCGATGCTCCATCGGCAATCGATGTGAAACAGCTTGACGAACTGCAAATCAAGGTAGACCTAAAAGAGTAGGCATGTTTTTACTTGATATATATCAAGAAATTATGTGATTACCAATAGTTTATGCATTTCTGGCCATATTTTCTGTAAAAATATTGCAGAGTTTGGAAAAATATGTGTAATTTTGCAGCAAATTTAAAAAATCACTCATTATTCAGGAAGTGACAGTTTTAATATTTATGTAAATTATGGCAGAAAAGAAAGCAACAACTAAGGCTACTGCAACAAAGACAGCAGCAACAAAGACAACAACCAAGAAGGCTACAACAACAAAGAAGTGTGCAGCAAAGGTAGAAACCCTCGTAGACGCTGAGAACGCTGGCTTCCGCGCCGGTGACGTTTATCAGGCACTTTCTGCAGCTGGTAGCGCTCTCTCTGTATGTGAGCTTGCAAAGGCAACAGAGAAGACAGAGACAGAGGTTCTTCTTGGCATAGGATGGCTGTTGAAGGAAGGAAAGGTAAAGGGTGAGAACGGTAAAGTGGTTCTCGCATAATTATCAAAACGATAAAGAGGAGCCGCAACTTATCATATAGTTGCGGCTTTTCTTTTTCATTTGGCCATAGAGAGATTTGATCACAGAGCTGATGCTAAACCGCTGACATGAGAGAATAGCATAAACAACATTCAATAATAGTGAACTACGAACAGGAAATATTGTTCATACTCGAAGAGGCTGGCTCTTCCGGTCTATCACTCCGGAAGATAGCCCATCATGTTTACAACTCTGTCAACGGTCTGTTTGAGGTTGTAACCTACGAGCAGGTCTACCGTAGTATAGTCAGCTATATCTATGCCCAGACCAAGCATCCTGACGGCACGGTAAAGAGTACTGGCTCACGTGGGAAATACTGCCTCAACATACGGTCGACACGTTACATCCAGACGATGCTTGACTTCACGGATGAGGTAGAGGAAAAGCCTGAGCCTATTAAGCCAGTCGACACGTCTCTATCGCTTTTCGACTGATTTATATTTGGTATGTCTTATTCACAATACAAATCTGTGAAGTAAAATCAGTAATAGTCAAACAAAAATCCTCCCGTTTTTTATACAGGTAACTTCATAAGCCCACGAAATTACCTTCGTAAAAAATGGGAGGACTTTTGTTTTTATTACCTCAAGTAACTACTCGTACCTTATAGCCTCGATGGGGTCGAGTTGTGCGGCTTTCTTGGCTGGGTACCATCCGAAGAATACTCCGGTGAAGGTGCAGACGGCGAAGCTCATGATGATGCTCCACAGCTGGATGTATATGGGCCAATGTACGATGAGGTTAACGGCATAGCTGGCACCCACTCCGAGGAGTACTCCGATGAGTCCTCCCGTGACGCTGAGCAGCACGGCCTCGATGAGGAACTGGTTGAGAATGTCAATGCCACGTGCGCCGACGCTCATTCGAAGTCCTATCTCACGCGTGCGCTCTGTTACCGATACGTACATGATGTTCATGATGCCGATACCGCCCACTATGAGCGATATGCCGGCCACGCATCCCAGCAGAATGGTGAGCATGTCGGTGGTAGAGTTCATCATCGATGCCAGCTCCTCCTGTGAGCGTATGTTGAAGTCGTCGGCATCGGCCTCTGTAGTCTCCGTAGCGTCCTTTAGCTTATGGTTACGGCGCAGTATAGTCGTAATCTGCTCCGTGGCCTTGTCGGTGACACCCTCCGTGACCGCCGAGCACTGTATGCTCCCTAGGTATGTCTGTGCGAGGATGCGCTTCATCACCGTTGTGTATGGAGCAAGCGCAAGGTCGTCCTGGTCCATTCCCATGGAGTTGTAGCCCTTCTTCTTTAGCACGCCAATGACGCGGAAGGGGATGGAGTTGAACCTCACCACCTTTCCTATAGGGTCTGCACCGTCGGGGAAGAGGTTGTCCACGACGGTCTGTCCGAGAATGCACACCTTTGCGCTCGACTTAATGTCGGCCTCCGTGAACACCTCTCCGTCGCTGACGCTGAGCTGCCTTATTTCAAGGTAGTCCTGATTGACACCGTATATTGACGATGGCGTATTATTGTTGCCGTAAATCCATTGTCCGCTCTTGCTGACCATGGGACTTATGCCCTTGATGTAGTTGCATTCGTCCTTTATGCTCTCGTAGTCGGTTAGCTTCAGCGTCTCCATGGCTGAGGCATCCTGGCGTACACCGCCACGCATGTCGGCACCGGGGTGTATCATAATCATGTTTGAGCCCATCTCCGCAATGTTGGCCTGTATGCTCCTCTTCGAGCCTTGTCCTATGGCAAGCATCGTTATGACCGACGCCACACCGATGATGATGCCCAGGGCCGTTAGGAATGCCCTGAGCTTGTTGGCCGCTATGGCACGTAGGGCTATCTTCAGAAGATTTGTATAGTTCATGATTTTCCTGTTGTTTCTTATTTGTGTAAGACTTGTCCAGATATTGGCCTATTCGTCATTTGCCGCAGGCAATGCTGCCAGCCCCTCAGCTGCCGAGAGTATGTTCGTGTTCTGCTCGTCGCTGATGACACGTCCGTCACGCAGCTGTATGTTGCGGCTGCTGTAGTTTGCAATGTCGGGATTGTGTGTAACGAAGATGATGGTGCGTCCCTGTGCGTGCAGCTTTTGGAAGAGTACGAGTATCTCGAACGATGTTCGCGTGTCGAGGTTTCCCGTTGCCTCGTCGGCCAGTATCACGGCAGGGTTGTTGACCAGAGCGCGTGTTATGGCCACACGCTGCATCTGGCCTCCCGACATCTGGTTTGACTTATGGTAGAGCCGCTCGCCCAGTCCTACCGCTGTAAGGGCGTCAATGGCACGCTGCTGGCGTTCTCTGGCCGTAACCTCGGCGTTGTACATCAGCGGCAGCTCCACGTTCTCAACACTCGTAGTCTTGGGCAGGAGGTTATAGTTCTGGAATATGAACCCAATCTTCCTGTTTCGCAGTACGGCACGCTGTGACCTCGACATTGTCCTGACGCTTATGCCGTCGAGAAGGTACTCGCCGCTCGTCGGAGTGTCAAGGCATCCGAGCTGGTTCAGCAGCGTAGACTTGCCAGAACCCGATTTTCCCATGATGGTGACGAACTCGCCCTCGTGTATCTTGAACGATACGCCCCGCAAGGCGTGTACAGTCTCGTTTCCCACGATAAAGTCGCGCTTGACATCCTGCAGCTCTATGACGGTTTTTCTGTTTTCTGTTGTCATGATTTTGCTGATATGATGGTTGTTGTTTGGAAAGGTGAAGTTATTTCGATGACACGGTTTTCCTTAAAATCCGCAACCTCAGTTTTTATTTCTTTTTCCTTCCCGGAGGGCCTGGTGCGAAGGGGCTGCTTTCTGTTTGCTGTTGTCCAGCCTCGGCAGTCTCGCTGGCATTCACTTTCAGTTCCGTTACGATGACGGTCCCCTCTGCGATGCCAGAGAGAATCTCTGTATGCATTCCGTCGGTCATGCCTATGTTAACAGCGTGAGCCTTAAGAGTGTTACCCTCTAATGTCCACACCTTGTTCTTTCCGTTGCAGTCTACAATCTTCTTGTTGCCTACGGTCTCCTTGGTGGGAGTGAAGCGCAGGGCCTTGGCCGAAGTACAGGTGACGCCGGTACGCTCAGCGGTGTAGATGGTAACGTTGGCAGTCAGTCCGGGCTTGAGCTTCAGGTCGGCATTCTGTGCGCTTATTACCACCTCGTAAGTCACGACGTTGTTGGTTGTGGTGGCCTGCAGCCTCACTTGAGTGACCTTGCCCTCGAATGTGTCGTTGGGGTATGCGTCTACGGTGAACGACACACGGTCGCCAACAGCCACCTCGCCTATGTCAGCCTCGTCGACATCGGCAATTACCTGCATGTTGGTAAGGTCCTTGGCAATGGTGAATAGCTCCGGTGTGCTGAAGCTCGCTGCTACGGTCTGTCCTTCCTCAACAGATTTCGATATAACCACTCCGTCTATGGGCGAGGTGATGGTGGCATACCCAAGGTTGGTCTGTGCCCTCTGTACCTCCTCTTGCGACGAGTTTACATTCTGTTTGTTCGATGCCACCTGCTCCACGGCCTGCTGGTAGCTCAGCCGCGCCGACTCGTATTCGTCTGCGCTCACGAGTCCTTTCTGGTAGAGAGTCTTGTAGCGGTTGTAGTTGGCAAGCTGGTAGTCGCGGTTGGCCTCCGCACTCTGAAGGTTGGCACGTGCGCTCAGCAGATTGGCACGTGCGGAGTTGAGCGTACTGGTGAGGTTTGTCTTGTCGAGCTCGGCAATGACCTGTCCTTTCTTCACCTCTGAGTTGTAGTCAACGTAGAGCTTGCTCACGATACCAGATACCTGCGTACCGACTGTAACTGATGTCACGGCCTCGATGGTACCTGTAGCCGTGATGCTGTTATGGATGTTGGCCTTGGCAACCTTCTCTGTGGCAAAGGTCACTTCCTCTTTTTTCTTCGAGCCTGATAATATCCAGGCGATGACGGCCAGCAACACGATGGCTGCTGCCGCAATCCAGATTTTGCTAATTTTCTTCATTATTGTGATAGGATTATTTTCTCTGATATAGATGAGATAGATGGGATAGATAAGATAGATAATATAGGGGGGTAGACTATTTATTTAGGAGCTGGCCTGATGCATAGAAGTTGAGCATGTTTATGTTGAGTATGGTCAGGTACTTACTCTGGAGCTCGTTTTGCTGTGCGTTGAGCAGGTTGCTCTTTCCTGTCATCAGCTCTACGGTGTTCTTCAGGCCGAGGCGGAACTGCTCGCTCAGCAGGTCGTAGCTCTGTTGTGCGCTCTCGGTGCTGGCCTTGGCAGCCTGAAACATGCTCTGGTTTGTTGTTGCCTGCAGCCAGTAGTTCTCGATAGTAGAGTAGAGCGTAGTCTGCTTGTCCTGCAAGTCGAGCAGGTAGCTCTGTTTCTGCAGCTTCGCCTTGTTGATGGCCGTCTTGGCTTGCCGGTTGTCGAAGATGGGAATGCTGAGAGTCAGTCCTGCTCCAAGGTCGAAGTTGTTCTTGAGCTGCTGACCCCATTCGTTGTCGCTCATCGATGTGGTGTTGGTAGCTGCGCTGGCACTAACGCCAATGGTTGGAAGTCTTTTTGCACGCGCAATCTTCAGGTTGAGGTCGCTGCTCTCTATGCCGAGCTGCGCACTCTTAATCTCGGGTCGGGTGGCGAGGGCAGCATTGTAGACATCTGTCATGACGGGTATGGTCTGTAGGGCCATATCGTCAGTGGTCTGTGGTATGACAACATCGAAATCCTCGTCAGTAGTGAGCTGCAGCAGTTGCTTGAGCTGTCGTTTGAAGTTGCGGAGGTTTCCCTCTGCCTCGACGAGCGAGTATTCGTCCTGCGCCCTCTGTGCCGTGAGCTGTGCCAGGTCAGCTTTCGACATCTTTCCTACGTTGACGAACTCTTGTCCCCGCATTTCGTTGGTCTTGCTCGTCTGCAGGCTCTGACGGCACACCTCTATGGCCTCGTTAGAGTATAGTATCTGCACGTACAGCTGTGCTATCTGCTCCTGTATGCTGTTTGCCGTCACGGCAGTCTCCTGCTCGGCCTGCTGCTCCGTTACCTTGTTGAGTTTTATCTGGTTGATGTTCTGATTACCGTTCCATACAGTCCAGTTGGAGCTCAGTCCGTAGGTTCCGTTGTAGAATACCTTGTCTACACTCGTCTCTACATAGCCGTTGGTCACTGTTGCCCTGTTGCTCTCCGGCCATGGTCTGTAAGTAACGTTCTGTGATGTCTGTAAGCTCAACGATGGCAGGAGTGCAGCTTTCGACATCTGTACATCCTCGTGTGCGCTTAGCGTCTGCAGTCTTGACTTCTGCAGTGTGATGTTGTTCTGCAAGGCGTAGTCTATACATTCCTGCAGAGTCCATTGCTTAGCCTGTCCTACAATTGGCAAGGCGGCAAGGGTAATGGCCAGGGCCATTGATTTCAGCATGTTGTTCATTTTTTATATAATTAATGTTGACTTAGATATCCTGTGGGCAATTCTTTATGACAGCCATATTCGTGTTCCATGTTCTGCTTTTTTCGATAAATCCAATGTCAAAAGGTTTATATGGGAAACAGATATTTAACATTATTCAACTTTAAACTTAATATTGGTAACCTGGTACTCATCATTTAACAAAAAATTAATTGCTTTATTTGTGAGAGTGTTTGAATTGTGTTAACTTTGCACGACATTCATATATAAGATGATATCAGTAGAAGGATTAAAAGTAGAGTTTAGCGCGCGCCCATTGTTCCATGACGTCAGTTTCGTCATCAACGACCAGGACCGTATAGCCCTTGTGGGCAAGAACGGAGCCGGAAAGTCGACAATGCTGAAGATACTCTGCGGACAGCAGACACCTACGGCGGGCGTTGTCTCCATACCCAACGATACGACCATTGGCTACCTGCCACAGGTCATGAGACTACAGGACAACACAACCGTTCGCGAGGAGGCGCGCAAGGCTTTCTCGGCATGTACAGAACTGAAGGAGTTGGTAGACAGGCTCGGAACGGAAATGGCCGAGCGTACCGACTACGATAGCCCGGACTACCTGTCACTGGTTGATAAGTTCACGCAGGAGCACGAGCGGTATCTGATGATGGGTGGCGACAACTATGAGGCCGAGATGGAGCGTACGCTCTGTGGACTGGGCTTCAGCCGCGATGATCTGGAACGCCCTACGTCAGAGTTCTCGGGCGGTTGGAGGATGCGTATCGAGCTGGCGAAGATACTGTTGCAGAAACCCGACGTGCTGCTGCTCGACGAGCCTACCAACCACCTCGACATAGAGAGCATACAATGGCTGGAGCAGTTCCTGGCTCAGAGCGCCAAGGCCGTAGTGCTGGTTAGCCACGACCGGGCATTCATCAATAATGTCACCAACAGGACAATAGAGCTGACATGCGGAAGAGCCGTTGACTATAAGGTGAAGTACGACCAGTATGTCGTGCTGAGGGCCGAGAGGCGTGAGCAGCAGCTAAGGGCATACGAGAACCAGCAGAAGGAGATTGCAGACATGCGCGACTTTATAGAGCGGTTCCGGTACAAGCCCACTAAGGCTATACAGGTACAGAGCAAGATAAAGCAACTGGAAAAGATAGTGCCTATAGAGATTGACGAGGTGGACCGATCGGCCATGAGACTGAAGTTCCCGCCATGTCTGAGAAGCGGCGACTATCCCGTGATATGCGACGGAGTAGGGAAGAGCTATGGCGACCATACGGTGTTCAGCGATGTGACCCTGACTATCAAGCGCGGTGAGAAGGTAGCCTTCGTGGGAAAGAATGGTGAGGGTAAGTCAACGCTCGTGAAATGCATCATGGGAGAGATACCCTTCACTGGCAACCTAAAGATTGGACACAACGTCCAGATAGGATATTTCGCACAGAACCAGGCACAGCTTCTGGAGGAGGAGATAACAATCTTCGACACCATAGACCAGGTGGCCAAGGGCGACATGCGACTGAGGGTGAACGACCTGCTCGGAGCATTCATGTTCGGAGGGGAGCTGTCGGAGAAGAAGGTAAAGGTGCTTAGTGGCGGCGAGCGTAGCCGACTGGCCATGATCAAGCTGCTGCTGGAGCCTGTAAACCTGCTCATTCTCGACGAGCCTACCAATCATCTGGACATGATGTCGAAGGATGTGCTGAAGGATGCCATCAAGGCTTTCGACGGCACGGCAATCATCGTGAGCCACGACCGTGAGTTCCTCGATGGCCTTGTTGATAAGGTCTATGAGTTTGCGGCTGGGCATGTCCGCGAGCACCTCGGCGGCATCTACGACTACCTGCGCGGTCACAACACCATCGACGACAAGTTGCAGGCCGTATATGCACAACAGCCAAAGGAGGCTGAGCAGCAGCCTGATAAGTCGACAGCACGGCAGGATTATGATGCACGCAAGGACGACCAGAAGAAACTGCGCAAGGCACGCAAGGCACTTGAGGATTGCGAGAAGCGAATAGCGAGCATGGAAGAGAGAATAGCGGAGCTTGACTCCCTGCTTATGCTTCCGGAGAACGCCTCCGACATGACTCTCGTTACGGAGTATACTTCAATAAAGAAGAAGCTCGACGAGGAGAATGAACGCTGGTTTGAGATGGCGGAAGGGATGGAGTAATAAAAGCCTCATCCACAACCCCTCTCCAAAAGAGAGGGGAGAAAGCCTCACCCCCAACCCCTCTCCAAAAGAGAGGGGAGTAATTAGTTCTGAGGGAGAATGTAGTTAGGTTGGATTTGGATATATATATACATGAGTATTATATAATGTATAGATTAACATAACATATTATAACAAATAATGACAATGAAGGAAATAATACCGATGTTGCTGCTCATCGCAGCTCCGGAAGCGGGCATGGCACAGAACAAGGCCGGCATAAGGATGGAAAACTTAGACAAGACAGTAAGCCCGTCTGAGAACTTTTACAAGTTTGCATGTGGCGGATGGCAGAAGCTTAACCCGCTGCCTTCCGCATACTCGCGCTTCGGCAGCTTCGACCAGCTGCAGGAAGACAACAACCAGCGCATCAACGGCATCATAGCAAGCCTCACACAAAAGAAATTCGCTGAGGGCAGCGTGGAGAAGAAGCTCAGCGACTTCTACAAGCTCGCCATGGACTCCACACGACGCAACGCCGAGGGTGTGGCTCCCGTGAAGCCTGTAATGGACGAGATAGAGGCTGCCAAGGATATCGAGGCCCTGAGAAAGCTTCAGCTCAAATATGCCGTCATAGGCCTTGGTGTTCCCTACGGTTATTACTTCGGCTCTGACGAGAAGAATGCCACGATGAACATCCTGAACCTTATGCAGGGCGGACTGACATTGGGCGAGAAAGACTATTATCTTGACAACGACAAGGCTACGGCAGACATACGCCAGGCATACGCCAGACACATAGAGACAATGTTCGGTATCTATGGTTTCAGCGAGGCGCAGGCAAAGGCCAGGAGCCGTGCCATAATGCGATTTGAGACTGCTCTCGCATTAATATCGAAGAACAGGACGGAGCTACGCGACGTAGAGGCCAACTACAACAAGATGACCCTTGCTGAGTTCCAGTCCAGCTATCCCAACATCGCTCTGGCCGAGCTGCTTAGGGCAGAGGGAGTGAAGGACGACTGTATGCAGGAAATGGTGGTCGGCCAGCCACAGTTCTTCGCAGGTGCCGACAAGCTCATCGCCACACAGAATGTCGAAGAGCTAAGGGCAATCATGGAATGGAGCCTTATCGACATGTCGGCGGGCTATCTTAGCGATGAGGTACAGGCCGCCAGTTTCGACTTCTGGGGAAAGACCATGCGCGGACGTGCTGAGGACTACCCCCGCTGGAAGCGTGCCACCATGCAGACTGAGAGTCAGATGGGCGAGGTACTCGGCAAGATGTATTGTGACAAGTATTTCCCCGCCAAGTCGAAGGCACGCATGGAACAGCTCGTTGCAAATCTGCAGAAGAGTCTCGCTGAGCGCATCGTGGCGCAGGACTGGATGAGCGAGGCAACCAAGAAGGCCGCTCTTGAGAAACTGTCTACTTTCTATGTGAAGATTGGTTATCCAAACAAGTGGAAGGACCTCTCCAACCTTACCATTGACCCGGCCAAGAGCTACTTTGACAATGTTCTTGCCTGCCGTAAGTTCTGGAACCAGTATGCCATCGACTCCAAGGCCGGCAAGCCTGTAGACCGCGATGAGTGGTTCATGTCTCCGCAGACCGTCAACGCATACTACAACCCTACAACCAACGAGATTTGTTTCCCGGCTGGCATTCTGCAATACCCGTTCTTCGATGCCAAGGCCGACGACGCGTTCAACTATGGTGCCATCGGTGTCGTTATCGGACATGAGATGACCCACGGCTTCGATGATCAGGGACGCCACTACGACAAGGACGGAAACATGACCGACTGGTGGACAGCAGAGGACGGCGAGAAGTTTACCGGGCGTGCCAAGAAGTGCGTGGACTACTTCTCTGCCATCAAAGTGCTCCCCGACCTGAACGCCAACGGTGAGCTCACCCTTGGTGAGAACCTTGCCGACCATGGCGGTCTGCAGGTGTCGTTCAACGCTTTTAGGAACGCCACCAAGAACAAGCCTCTTAAGAACATCAACGGCTACACACCAGAGCAGCGCTTCTTTATGGCATATGCCGGAGTATGGGCCAACAACATTACCGAGAAGGAAATACGCAACCGCACAAAGAGCGACCCACACTCACTTGGAGAATGGCGTGTGAATGGAGCCCTGCCACACATCGACGCATGGTATGATGCCTTCGGCATAACTGCCGACAGCCCAATGTACGTGCCTGCCGCCGAGAGAGTGAATTTGTGGTAAGATAGGGTACATAAACAATATTCAGAAATGCCATTAAGATTGCCAGACAAACTCCCTGCCATCGACCTTCTGAAGAAGGAGAACATCTTCGTTATGGACGAGAGCAGGGCACATAATCAGGAGATACGACCGCTAAAGATAGTCATCCTAAACCTGATGCCCTTGAAGATAACAACCGAGACCGACCTCATAAGGCTGTTGTCGAACACTCCTCTGCAGCTGGAGATAAACTTCATGAAGCTCAGGAGCCATACGCCGAAGAACACCCCCGTGGAACACATGATGATGTTCTACAAGGACTTCGACATTCTAAAGGAGCAGAAATGGGACGGCATGATAGTAACGGGCGCACCCGTAGAGACCATGCCCTTCGAGGATGTTGCCTACTGGGGTGAGATAAAGGCTATCTTCGACTGGGCGCGCACCCACGTCACGAGCACGCTCTACATATGCTGGGCTGCACAGGCAGGACTGTACCATTTCTACGACATTCCGAAATACCCTCTGCAGAAAAAGATGTTCGGCATCTTCCCGCAGCACACGCTGGTGGCTGCCCTGCCCATTTTCCGTGGCTTCGACGACGTGTTCGCCATGCCTCACAGCCGGCATACGGAGGTGAGGCGTGACGACATCGCCCGCGACAGCCGTCTGACCGTCATAGCCGAGTCGGAGGAAAGCGGAGTGAGTATCGTCATGGCACGTAACGGAAGGGAATTTTTCGTTACGGGACACATGGAGTATGCGCCAGACACCCTCGACAAGGAGTACAGGCGCGACATAGGCAAGCGTGACGATGTTGAGATGCCGAAGAACTATTATCAGAATGACAATCCCGACAATGGGCCAGTAGTGACGTGGAGGGCACATGCCAACCTGTTCTTCAGCAACTGGATAAACTATTACGTATATCAGGAGACTCCATACGATATCAGTAAGATAGAATAACCACAAACAGAGAATCATACATGCGAACACTCGAACTTCTGGCTCCGGCAAAGAACCTCGAATGCGGCATCGCTGCCATCGACCATGGTGCCGATGCCGTATATATTGGTGCTGACAGGTTTGGCGCAAGGGCTGCGGCAGGCAACTCCGTAGCCGATATTGCCCGTCTCTGTGAGTACGCCCATCGCTTTGGGGCAAAAGTTTATGTTACGCTCAATACCATAATCTACGACGACGAGTTTGAGGACATCATGTCTACGGCACGCCAGATTGCCGATGCCGGTGCTGACGCAATTCTCGTTCAGGACATGGGACTGGCTGAGGCTTGCCGGGGGCTGTTGCCACTCCATGCCTCTACACAATGCGACACACGCACGGCTGACAAGGCGGCATGGCTGCATCGTCAGGGCATGAGCAGAGTGGTGCTTGCAAGGGAACTGTCATTGGAGGAGATAGCACACATACACAGCGAGGTGCCAGACGTAGAGCTCGAGGCCTTCGTGCATGGTGCCCTGTGCGTGAGCTATTCGGGACTGTGCTACGCCTCGCAGTATTGCTTCAGCCGCAGCGCAAACCGTGGCGAGTGCGCACAGTTCTGCAGGATGAAGTTCGACCTCGTAGATGCTGATGGCAAGGAACTCGTACACCAGCGTCACCTGCTCTCGCTGAAGGATATGTGCCAGATAGACCATCTTGAACAACTCGCTGATGCGGGTGTGTGCTCGTTCAAGATAGAGGGAAGGCTCAAGGATGCCACATACGTTAAGAATGTCGTAGCGGCATACTCGCAACGCCTGGACACCATCATCCGCAAACGGAGCGGTGAGTACAGGCGAGCTGCCGAGGGCAGGGTGGAGCACAGGTTCCAGCCCGACTTGAGAAAGACCTTCAACCGTGGCTTCACCACCTATTTCCTCAACGGACGTCAGCGCGATATTGCCTCTTTTGATACCCCAAAGTCGTTAGGCGAATATGTAGGAAAGGTCAAGGAGATACGAGCAGATAGCCTGACCGTTGCAGGAACGGCCGCATTTGCCAACGGCGACGGCCTGTGCTTCCTGAACAGAACGGGCGAGCTGGAGGGCTTTAGGGTGAACAGGGCTGTCGGCAACAGGTTGTTCCCCTTGCGTATGCCCAAGGAGTTGCGAGCAGGCATGGCCCTTTACCGCAATGCCGACATGGCTTTCGCAAAGCTGTTGTCGGGAGTCTCCGCGGTAAGGCAACTGCCCGTCACCATGTCGCTCGACCTGTCTGATGACGGCTTTGTCCTCTCAATCAATGGTACGGTCAAGGCAACATTGGAAACAGAGCATCAGAAGGCAGACAAGCCACAGGCCGACAACATACGCCGGCAGCTTACGAAGCTGGGTAATACGCCATTCGTGTGCGACGATGTGAGGCTTGGTCCTGGCGTTGCTGACTGTTTCATTCCGTCGAGTGCTCTGTCTGACCTCAGGCGTAGGGCTGTAGACAAACTCATGCATACAGACGTACGATGCGACAAGGCTAATGACAAAGTGCCCGGTGTCTCCAAACCGTCTTCACAAACATACAAGGCGGAAGAGTGGCAGCCAGAATACGGACGGTTCCCCTATACCTATAATATATCTAACGGTCAGGCTACTGATTTCTACATTGCCCACGGAATCTCTAATCCCACTCCAGCCTTCGAGGTCGCACCCTCGCGCTCTCCGCTCATCATGCAGTGCCGTCATTGTCTGCGCTATTCCCTTGGACATTGTGCAAAGCGGGGCGACGTAGTACCGCGATGGCACGAGCCTCTCTTCCTGCGTCTTGCTGATGGCCGCCGCTTCAGGTTGCAGTTCAAGTGCGACGAATGCCAGATGAATATCTTTGCAGAACCATAGTCAGCGCAGATAGCCCCAGTCATTCAACAGAAACACATATCCTCATGTCCATACATATCCGCCCACTCTTTACCCTCGCAGTCTTCGCTCTCTTGCTCGCCTCCTGTTACAACCGTGGCGAGAAAGTCCACGACGCAATGGTGCAGCTCAGCGAGCATCAGATAGACTCACTGTCATTCTTCTCAGAGCATCACTATACCAACAACTTCAACTTTGTGGTGAACTGTGACACCTTGACGCTCTTAAGGCAACAGCCCGAGGAGCTTCTTGCAGCCAACGTGCCGATAGATACTTTTGCTGCCGGGCGTCACTCCGTGCTCGTTGTGGCCGACATAAGGATAGTCCCAAGCGACAGCATCGACTCCGTATGGGTGCAGCTTGCGACGGAACAGTCAGAGTTTGGATGGACACGCGAGTCTGCGCTCATCCCAAACGTGGTGCCTGCTGACACCATATCGCAGTTTATCCTTTTCTTCTCCGACACACACCTCATAATATTCCTTGTCGTCATTGGCGTTATCACCGTCTCCTACTGGATAAGGCACCTTCTTGCATTGAAGGCTCCGATAGTCCACTTCCGCGACATAAACACCTTTTATCCCACACTTCTCACCATCCTCGTGGCAGCGTCGGCAACCTATTACGCACATCTTCAGCTTTTCTATCCGGAGATGTGGCGGCACTTCTACTATCATCCCACCCTCAACCCCTTTGTCCTTCCATTCCAGCTTGGCCTTTTCCTTCTGATGGTATGGATGCTGCTCATAGTGGCTCTTGCAGCCGTTGATGACGTTCGTCATCAGTTGCCATTTGGCGATGCCGTGCTCTATCTCAGCGGCCTGATGGCCGTATGCGCTGCCAACTATATCATCTATAGCATTGCCACATTATATTATATTGGTTACTTCCTGCTCGCAGCCTATGTCTATTTCGCCCTCTACCGTTTCTGGAAATTCAGCCGTATGCCATACAGATGCGGCAAATGTGGAGCGCAGATGCACGACAAGGGCCGATGCCCTATTTGTGGAGCAGAGAACTATTGATGCTCCCCCTTGCGTACTTTCTCGGCTTTAACCAAAAATTCAATAGCTGAAAAAAGGTTTGACCTCATGACCCTTTAGGTTTATTGTCACGTGACCCCAACTAAAAAAACGCAAAGCTTTGCATCCGTCCTCGCAAAGCTTTGCATCCGCCAACGCAAAGCTTTGCATTAGCCAACGCAAAGCATTGCAGAGAGGCTACGCCGATTTTGACGTAGCCTGTCGTAAAAATAAACTATTTGTCCGTTATAGATTGAAATGCAGCATGATAGTTGCGATAAACATGAAGTATTTCCTTCCTGTCGTCATGCGGTAATTTCCATAGTGACTGCTTTCCTGACAGGTGGTCCGAAAGACGTTGCATCACCCTTGTTATTTTCCTGTTGTTTCTCCTTACATCGAGCATGTCAGGCTCAGAGCAAACCTTGTTGTTGGCAGATTTCTCGGAGAGTCTTGACATGAAGCTTCCGAATTGATTGATGAGCAGGGCGAACAGCATATTAAGGTCTTCTCCTTTGGTTGGGATTTCGAATTCCTCACCAAAAGTCTTCGACTTCCATACCTTGAAGAGTTCCATGAATTTCGGATTAGAGGTATCTGCAAGACTACAGATTTCAGAATAGTCATAGTCGTCTTCCTCAAGCCAGAACCACTGGAATGCGAGGTCGGCCTGCAACTGCAAGAGATTCTGTTCCATGTTGTCCATACTGCCGTCAGCTTGTGCCTTGAGGAATAGATGGAAAGCAAACCTTGAGAGCAACTTTGGATAGTCAGACATCTGTTCAAGTTCTGGGATAGAGTCAGCAGGCCATGAATGGGCGATTGCTGCATCATATCCTGCAATACACTCAGTCCAGGCAACATTCATGAAAGGGCCATCGGCAAGCATGTCAAACAAGTTCCTATTGCTCGACTCTGAGATACAGAAAGCCTTGGGATAGACTATTCCGCTGTGGCTGCAGTAGATGAGCACCTTTTGCCAACTGCCTGTTTCCATAGGCAAGGTGTAGATGCCGTCATCACTACGCTGCATGGTAACAGTCTGTGTATTGGTCCATCCTGCCTCAAGCCTCATAGCCTTCAGCTCTAAATCCTCTACTATGACGGTCTTTAGGGCTTTAGATGTAATCTGCCATGATCCACAATTCTCTATCAGGCGGTAGGGGTGGTTAGCGAGATGTATTCTCCATCTCTCATCCTTATGTTTCAGTATGATGTTAGTCCTTGTCTTATTCCAGTTGCCGGCCGTAGGCTCCAGTATTGTACGAATGTTCTCAGCACCCAGGAGCAAGTCGGCAAAGGTACCGCTTGTTGGTATCTCGCCAAGCTTCAGGCTCATATCAGCCATATCCCTTACGGCCAGAGTGTTTCTTTCTGTCAGTTGGTATAGCAATGAGCGGGCAGGCTGCTCGAAGGTTATGGCAAGCCGCTCGTCACTATTCGTCGCTGGCAACTGATAAGTATAATCTTCGATCATAGATACGGGAATGGTAAACTGTCCCTGCCCAATTTCCTCACCATTATGGCATACGGCAAAGCTCTGGAATGGCAGTTCAATCCTTACGGCAAAACTCTTTCTTCCAACCTTCGATGTGAATATGCAGTTTACCGAACGGTCTGAACTCAGGCTGGTTCTTGCCACTTCATATCCCTGCTCTGTTTCCCTGCCTCCTTGTACCTCTACTGTTCCCAGAGGCCAAGAGATGCGGAATGTCACTTTCTTGTCTGTTGTCTCCACAATGTCGATAAGTTTTGCCGGAGACACGCCAAGGTTAAGCATACGGACCGGCTTTACAAAGTCGTCGTCCATAGTCAGGGCTCGTGCATAGATATATCCCAGCGGTGCATCGTCAAGCCACTTGTCTGACTCGGCACGCCTGAACATTATCATCGACATCCTCACAGGCTTATCTTCCTCGCCATCTTGATGCTTGGCAAAACTGACATTGCCATCGAGATAGAGTGGAGTCTTTATGAACGGGCTGACAAGTTCTGGAGAGGGGATAGCAACGGTGGATGACTGATGGCAGCCTGGGAAGAAATCAATATACTCGTCATCCTCATTAGTAAGTCGATAAGGGCCTACGTCAGTCCTCGAAAGATGAATAAGCTTTGCTGTATGTTTGTCACTGGTCGGTACGTCAACAATATCAGTATTGCTGTTTTCCTCCAATATCCATCCATCGGGTATGTATATCCATCCCTCAGTATTACCCATGGCGTTGCCCTCGGCAATGGTTCCATCTGGAGTCAGATGGAAGATGTGGGGCATGGCAGATTCCAAGATGGAGTCTGTAAGAATGTTATCCTTTATAGAGTTGTTCATGTTTGTTGAAATTGTGTTAGATAGAAGCGCTACCACCCCCGTCGCTATGGCAGGTTGGCGCAAAACGGACGCAAAGTTACAAAAAAGAAGGCAAATAAAAGAATACAAAACCTTGTTTCTTTATCCACGAAAGACAAATCTTTAGCTTCTTTAACTCGCAATAATTCGAACAGATGAAAAAAATGACGTAACTTTGCATTTCATTATGTACAATACTATATGTGTAGCTCGCTACTTAGACCATAACAGGTACACATTATTAATAACTAATAGATGATTGACAGTTCTGTTTTTCAAGGCAAAAAAGCCGTTTATCATACCCTGGGATGCAAATTGAATTTCTCGGAGACATCAACCTTTGCCAAATCTTTGGAAGAGATGGGGGTGGTAGAAGCCGGCAAAGATGAGCCTGCTGATATATGTCTTATTAATACATGCTCGGTTACTGAGGTTGCCGACCATAAATGCAGGCAAGCCATACATAAGCTTGTACGCCAGAACCCTAACGCCTTTGTTGTCGTTACAGGATGTTACGCACAGCTTGAGTCAGAGAAGGTAAGCAACATCGAAGGTGTAAACCTCGTGCTCGGCGCCAATGAGAAGGCCAACCTCATACAGTTTCTGTCTGACGCGTGGGGAAAGGAACATCAATACCATTCGGTAAAGACCAAGGAGATAAAGACATTCCAGCCAAGCTGCTCACGTGGCAACCGTACACGCTACTTCCTGAAGGTGCAGGACGGATGCAACTATTTCTGTACCTATTGCACCATTCCCTATGCACGTGGTTTCTCACGCAATCCATCCATCTCGTCACTTGTAGAGCAGGCTACCAAGGCTGCTGGCGAGGGAGGAAAGGAGATTGTGCTGACGGGAGTAAACATTGGGGAGTTTGGCGAAAACTCAGACGAGTCTTTCCTCGACCTCGTAAAGGCTCTTGATAACGTGCGGGGCATAGAACGTTTCCGGATAAGCAGCCTCGAACCTGACCTCATGGGTGATGACCTTATAGAATATTGTGCTGGCTCAAGAGCTTTCATGCCACATTTTCACATACCTCTGCAGAGCGGTAGTGACAAAGTACTTAAGCTCATGCACCGCAGGTACGACAAAGACTTGTTCCGCAGAAAGGTGGAACTAATCAAGAAGCTAATGCCTGATGCCTTCATAGGCGTGGATGTGATGGTAGGGTGCCGTGGTGAGGAGCCAGAACTGTTCGACGAGTGCTACGATTTCCTAAAGTCGCTTGACGTAACACAGTTGCACGTATTCCCATATAGCGAGCGTCCGGGAACACTTGCCTTGAAGATACCATATATCGTCAGCGACACGGAGAAAAAGCGAAGGTCGAAATTGCTTCTCGATCTCTCTGAGGAGAAGCGGCTTGCTTTCTATGAGTCGC
This sequence comes from Prevotella sp. P3-122, assembly GCF_002251365.1. Classification (GTDB taxonomy): domain Bacteria; phylum Bacteroidota; class Bacteroidia; order Bacteroidales; family Bacteroidaceae; genus Prevotella. Next base: position 16,419 of record NZ_NPJH01000013.1, on the reverse strand, counting down.
ATATCGGCACTCTGGCTGATGTGCTCTTTGAAAAGTCAAACAGAGGACGGGCTATGCATGGCTTCACACGCAACTATATCCGAGTGGAGCTGCCGGCATCAATAGCCAGGGAATCCTACGACAATCAGATTATAAAGGTCAGGCTCAAAGGCTTCAATCATGACAAGTCTGCCCTGAAGGCCGAGATACTGGAAACACCATAACACACAGAAGACTATCTATAAAAAATAAGCCACATTTAGGAAACATACATCAATTAAATCAAGAACGCCATGTCTAAAAAAGTCGCAATAGTTATTCTCAACTGGAATGGGTTAAAGATGCTACAGACCTATCTGTCAAACGTCGTTGCCATGTCAGCAGATAGTGCGGACATATGGGTGGCGGACAATTTCTCGACAGACGGCTCTATGGAGTGGGTTGTCAATAACCATCCTGAGGTGAGAACCATACAGCTTGACAAGAACTATGGTTTTGCAGAGGGATACAACAGGGCTTTAAGGGATATTGACACGCAATACATGGTGTTGCTAAACTCTGACGTGGAGGTTACGGAGGGATGGCTTACACCCTTGGTGAGACTCATGGATGAGAATAAGGACGTAGCGGCATGTCAGCCAAAGCTTTTGGCCATGCACGACACGAACTCTTTTGAGTATGCAGGAGCATCAGGTGGCTTTATTGACAGATATGGCTATCCCTTCTGCCGGGGAAGGCTGATGGAAACAATAGAGAAGGACCATGGGCAATACGACGATGCCACGGAAGTGCATTGGGCTACCGGTGCATGCCTGATGGTAAGGAAAGACGTATACTGGAAAGTTGGAGGCTTGGATGGAAGGTTCTTTGCCCACAACGAGGAGATAGACCTATGCTGGCGAATGAGGCTTATGGGGTATAGGATTATGGTTGAGCCGTCGAGCAAGGTATACCATGTTGGCGGAGGAACATTGCCAAAGGGAAATCCTATGAAGACTTACCTGAACTTCAGGAACAACCTTACCATGCTGTATAAGAATCTGCCTGAGAAGGAACTTGGAAGGGTGATGAGAGTCAGATGGTGGCTCGACTATATTGCCGCCACAAAAATGCTTCTCATTGAGCATAATGCCGGAGACTTCAAGGCTGTTTTTAGGGCACGTCGTGATTTCAACAATTGGAAACACGACTTCGATTCAGACAGGTTGCAGAATATCGGGGACAAGAAGGATGCCGCATTACTGAAACCTTATTCCCTCTTATGGCAATATTATGCCAAGGGCATAAGGCGCTATTCAGACTTACCCTGAAGAAGCTTGTCGTAGATGGCATCGAAGCGTTGCCTTAGCAGGGACTTGTTTGCGATTACCTCGCGCAGGCTTTTCAGCTTATTCTCATTGGGTGAATGTGGAATCCAAAGCTTTATGTACCCGTTGATGGAATATTTCTCCTCCATGTGTGTGACGAAGCGTTTCCATTGCCATTCCTTGTCCTTGTCGGGACTTTTCTCCATTCCATACTCTATGGCACGTGTGAAGACCACTTCCTCGTCGATGTCGCGGTCGGCTTCTGCAACAATCTTTCCATAGATATTGCGTGGCGTGTGTGATGCTGAGGCACGATGGTCCTCTACAGCCTCACGCATAATCTTTATCTGTTCTGGAGAGAACCATCTCTTGAGCCTGGCATCCATAGCCAATATCCTCCCACCTGTAATGTGATGTATGGCTCTTGGCCCATCCATACCCAGGTCATGGTATGCCGCTATTGTATACGCCATGTTGATATCGACACCAAGCTGCCGTGCCAGAACGATGCTGTTCTTGATGACGCGGGTGACATGGAAAAGGCCATGGCTCTTTCCGAAACTGGCATATCGGGGCAGAATCTGCTGGTCGATAAACTCCATAAGCGACAGGTCTATTTGCTGAATCATGACTCTGTATATGTTGGGTTTGTTCTTTTATTATTATTGTACATAGACGAGATACAGGTAGTACCTGAATCTAAAGGAATGCCGTGAAGACATAGGCCAAGGCCGTAATCAGTCCAAACAGGAATATGTTGCGTGCGGTCTTTCCAAGAAGCTTGTTAAGCTCACGTTTATCCTTGTTCTCACGCATGGATCTTGAAGTCAGTCCATGCAGTCTTCCGTAGATGCCAACAAGAGCGACTACACTTAGCAGCAGCAAATACCTGCTTTCGCATACAGCATCATATAGCCAGCAGGCAGAGACAAGAAAAACACTAAGATACCCTATCAAAAGGTACAATCTAAGTGAGAGTGGCTCGCCAAGCCTTACGACAAGTGTTATCTTGCCGGCCTTCCTGTCGTTATCTATGTCACGGTAGTTGTTTACTATGAGCAGGGTGTCTATGACTAGACCACAGGCTATGGATACTGTCAGGCTCTCGCACGTCACTGGTTGTCCTGCGCCACCCAGACAAAGATAACGGGTGACACAAACGGGAACTAATCCAAAGAATACCAGTACCAGCAGGTCGCCCATACCAAGGTATGAGAGTTTAGTGGTATAAAGGAAAGCAAAGACTACACACAGCAAACCGACAACAATCATGGAAATACCGCCATAAAATATTAATGGCAGACCAGTCAGACAAGCCAAAAGGGTAGTAATGGCTATTCCCATTCTCATAGCTTCAAGACTTATCCATCCTTCGGCACAGGCTCTTTTCGGTCCGAGACGTGTCTCATCGTCGTTTCCACGCACACAGTCAAAGTAGTCGTTTATGAAATTGGCATCTATCTGCATAAGGAAAGCAAACAAGACACACAGCAAGGCAGGCACGGGCATGAACCCCGCCATCTGTGTATCGTTGACAGCAAGAGATATGCCAAGCATCACGGGGACTGCCGCACCAGACAAGGTCTTTGGACGTGCAGCCAATAGCCAGGCCTGCATGGAATTGCGTCTAACCTCTATGTTATCGTCGTTGATACGCATAGTCATAAAAAGTATAGTATCAGTTAAAGAAGTTCCAGCTCACTCCAAACCTGAATATCCTCTCGTTGAGCGGATAGTGTGGTGTGAAGAAATAGTCGGCCTTTCCGTTGCCGGCATTGATGTGGCTCATCATTACGAAGAAACGGGTGTGCTTAAGATGGAAGTTTATGTATGCGTTGACAACAGGATAGTTGCCAACCTCAGTACGATGGTTTCCTGTCTGCACAGCATATTGTCCCATCAGTGGACTGTAGTCAGGAGCGTAGTATTTCGTGAAGAACCTCATGTCGGCACCCAGGTCACACTTAAGCACCTTGGCTATCTTGAAGCGGAGATACAGATTTGTATATATGTTCAGAGATGGTACAGGCAAAACACTCTCCTTAGTAGACTTCTGCCATGTGATGACATTCTCCCAGTTGAGCGGACCAAGTGTAAGGTCCTGGCATAGTGACGCCGTGACAAGAGTTACTGCATCGCTCTCTTGGTTAACAGATACATATGTGCCTGTTCTGCTGAAATCATCATGTATGGTATAGCCCTGTCCGAAATAAGTCAGGTTCTTGATTTCGTCAACGGCCACCCTAAGGGTTGTCCTTGTCTTCTTGTAGCCGAACAGTCCCTGTATTCTTGTGTGTACGATGGCATCAAGGTCATCATAGTCCCACCAGAGATGTTTCGAGTGATAATGTCGGAAATAGAACGTAGGATTGGTGCGATGGAAAAATCCGCTTGCTGCGAGCGTTACCGTATCGCCAAACAATGGGAAGTTGAGGTCGGCGGTAGCATCAATCTTTACGTTGCCTGCGTCCTCGCCGGCAAGCACAATCTCGCCAAGGGCATTGTAATGGAAGGTCTTGCCTTGGGTCTTGATAAGCTGGCCTCCCACACTTATGTTATTCTCGTTGTACTTGGCAGTACCAGCGACGTCGGGCAGGGTGAAATGTCTGAGCTCATGGGCTGCAAACACCTTCAGGCCTGCCTTGGCCCATTTGTTGAAACCTTCAAGAAGCGATATAGCGAATGTGTTTCTGAGGCTTAGCAGGTTTGTCTTGTCGTAAATAGAGTCACCAGAAAACTTCTCATCCACGTCGTATGTGTTTGCATAAAAATCATCTGGAGTCTCATAAGCCTGATAGATACGCTTGTAGTTGTTCAGCTCTGCCGTATGTATGAAACTTGTTACTGGCACATACTCGTCCTTGAGCCATGACGTATCCTCCTTGGCTGTTGACGAGGCTGCAAGTATGGAGTCTGCGGCAGCTTTTCCGTTAACGGCTATGCGGTCTAACTCGCCAGTCGGTTGTCCGGCCGCCAGTAGGGTAGAGTCTGCTGTCAAAAGACTGTCGGCTGGTTGGACGGCCTTAACAACCTTTGCATTATCTGGTCTGCCAGCAAAGTTGTCCTGAACAGCTGGTTCGTCATCATCAGTGTCCTCGTCTCCGTTCTTTTTCTCACGTGCCTTTTGCTGGGCTTTTCGTTCCTCGGCCTCTTTCTGTGAGGAGATGGCAAACTTTCGTGCCTCTATCTCTTCCTTCGTCATAGGTACCTTACGCGTGAACCCCACGCTGTATCTATGGGTGAAGAACAGATGCTGGTTGTCGTTTCTGTTCCAGTTGCGGTCAAGGTTGACGGGTATCTCTGAGGTAGAGAAGTTCTCATTAAACAATTCAGGATGCTTTACGTAGTCATCGTTGGTGATACCGCCATTCTCTGTAACTTTCTGATGAAGAGTAGAGAATAGTACATGTGCCTGGTATCTGTCTCCAAGGTAAGACGCATGCATGGAGTAGTTGAAGTGAGAAGTGCTCTGGTTCTGATAATATCCACGCCCATAGATATAGTCAAACTTGAAGCCTGCACCAAGCTTCTTCCCTGCGTTAACGGCATACTTGGCCGTGAAATGGTCCTCACCATTTGTCCTGTTGCCGGCCGTGTTGTAGCTAAGGTTTGTGAAAGGTGAGAGAGTATTGGTGAAATGGTATTTCTCTACAGGGGTAAGAACGAAGTCATATGGCTGGGTGAAGATAAACTGGTCTGCCTCCTGGCGGTCGATAAATATTCGTGCTATGCGCGGAGCTCCAAGGTTGCCAGTGGTGTTATACTCCCCGCGCAGTCCCGTAGTGAAGATGCTGTTCATATACATGTGGGAGACAGTATCAGGCTCTGCACGCCTGATATCTCCAAACATCTTGTCTACCGTCCACACATACATGCCCTTGGGAATTTTCTTGTCAGAGCCAAGAGAGTCCTTCGGGTTTCTTGCTCCTCCGCCCCTTGAAGTAATGTTTCCGCTCTCGTCCATCTGACTGAAAGTACGGTCCTGAGCCTGTACTGCGACACATGCCGAAAGCAGCAACAACATTGAGAGTGCTTTATTCATTAACGGAGAAATCGTAATATACATTCTACAAACTTGAATACCATTCCCACTATAATGACAATGGTGCCAACCGTATGGTTGGAGAAATAATATACGGCCATGCCCGCAACGGCAAATATAATGAAAATTACGTTCAGCCAATTGCGAGCTTTCAAGAACCTGTCGTTGCTGCGGTCTAAGTTATTATCTAAGAGCATTTGTTATGGTTTCAAAAATGTTGTCCTTGCGATCAATGGTTTTCTTGCGGAACTTGCCGGAATACTTTGCCAGCTTGTCCTTCTTCTTGTTCAATCCCTGTTCGTCGGTAATCCATTCTTCTGCAACAACCTCTATACCGTCGTTGATGCCGCGCTCAAGCTCATACTGATAGCTTATTCTAAACAGCTTCACGTTTACATGTCCGTCTGTGGCCTGGGCTATAATGGTGTAGTTGAATACCGTGCGGTCAAGGGATAGAGCCGAATTGCGGAATACGAGCCATTCCTTGTAGCGTGCGGCTATAGTGTGCTCGCCCTTGTTGACAATGGCAATCTTGCTCTCCTTGAACTGGTTCTCCTCCTTTGTCATATTATCAAGAACGCCATAAAGGATATCATAAATCTCCTGGGCCGTTTTCCCTTTTACATCCATGTCGAGGGTAAACGTCACCTTACCGTCAACAACAGGAACGGCACCAGACAGATACTTGGGGTCCTCGACTTTCTTCTTGGTCTCAAAGAGAGCCTTGCGCTTGGTGGTGTCTCTTACCTCTGTTTTCTGTGTTGGAACCTCCCAGGTATTCTGTGCAAAAGACAGAGTCGGGCATAGGAGCATTATTGCAATAATAGTTTTTTTCATCTTAAATAACTGATTTAGATATTAATTTCATGCAAAAGTAATAAATTATGTGTTATTACATACTGATTAAGCAATTTTTAACCAAACAAATTGCAGTTATTCTTTCTCGTCGAGCAGTTTCTGCAATCGTAGCATCTCATCACGGTACTGGGCAGCCTGCATGAAGTCGAGTTGTTTGGCAGCTTCCTTCATTAGGGCAGCTGTGTTCTCTATGCTCTTTCTAAGTTCTGCAGCCGACATCTTTCTAATAATCGGGTCGGCAGCAAAGGCACCGTCACCAGGTCCCTGATATGCTGTCGTAGAGTAGGGGGACGATTGTTTTTGTTGCGTAGATTTCGCAGCACCTGCCAGTCCACCCTTTATGGATTTCTCTATCTGCTGTGGTGTGATGTTGTGTTCCTCGTTGTATTTCAGCTGAATGGTACGCCGTCTGAGTGTCTCGTCGATGGTCTTGCGCATGCTCTCTGTAATGGTGTCGGCATACATAATTACCTTACCATTGACATTTCGTGCAGCACGGCCAGCGGTCTGCGTAAGGCTGCGGTGACTCCTTAGGAAACCTTCCTTGTCGGCATCCAGTATGGCCACAAGAGATACTTCGGGCAAGTCGAGACCTTCACGCAGAAGATTGACTCCTACGAGCACATCGAAGACTCCAGATCTCAGGTCGTTCATTATCTTAACCCTGTCAAGCGTAGCCACGTCACTATGTATATAGTTCGCCTTCACGTCGTGGTTTAGCAGATATTCCGTAAGTTCCTCAGCCATACGCTTGGTAAGAGTGGTAACAAGAGTGCGCTCATTCCTGTTTGTACGCGTGAGAATCTCGTCCATAAGGTCATCAATCTGGTTGGCAGACGGACGTACCACTATCTCTGGGTCAAGTAGTCCGGTGGGTCGTATCAGTTGCTCTACAATAACCCCCTCGGCCTCCTGAAGCTCATAGTCGGCCGGTGTAGCGGAAACATAGATTATCTGATTTATCATCTCATGGAACTCCTCAAATCTCAATGGTCTGTTGTCGAAGGCTGCGGGCAAACGGAAGCCATATTCAACAAGATTCTGCTTACGTGCCCTGTCGCCTCCATACATGGCGTTAATCTGAGGAACGCTCACGTGACTCTCATCTACAACAAGCAGATAGTCGGAAGGGAAGAAATCAAGAAGACAATAAGGTCTCTGGCCAGGCTCACGCCCGTCAAAATACCTGGAATAATTCTCTATTCCCGAACAATGACCCAGTTCCTTTATCATCTCCATGTCATATTCCACGCGTTCCTTTATCCTCTGCGCCTTGATATTGTCACCAAGTTCCGTGAAGAAGTCTATCTGCTTGACGAGGTCGTCCTGTATCATTCTTATGCCACGCTCGGTCTGTTCCTTTGTTGTCACGAAGAGGTTTGCCGGGTAAATCTGATAACTCTCAAACTTGGCTATTCGTTTCATGGTCACTGCATCCACCTCTTCTATTGAGTCAATCTCGTCATCCCACCAGCATACTTTCAGAACGTTGTCGCTATAGGCCATGGCTATGTTTACGGTATCTCCCTTAACGGAGAAGTTCCCGCGTTCCAGGGCTACATCGTTTCTTATGTAGAGTGCAGACACCAGCATGCGCAAAAAATCATTACGGTTAAGCTTCTGTCCGCATTTGATCCGAATGATGCTCTCGTTCATTGCAGTAGGCCCCCCCATACCGTAAATGCACGAAACAGAAGATACAACTATTACATCTTTACGTCCTGACAATAAAGCACTTACTGCACCCAAACGGAGTTTGTCTATTTCCTCGTTTATAGCCAAATCTTTTTCTATATATATATCCCTTGACGGAATATATGCTTCTGGCTGATAATAGTCATAATATGATACATAATATTCGACAGCATTTTCGGGGAAAAAGTCTCTCATCTCTTCATACAACTGTGCAGCCAACGTTTTGTTGTGGCTGAGTATCAGAGTAGGCTTGCCAACATTCGCTATGACATTGGCTATGGTAAAGGTCTTGCCTGAGCCAGTAACGCCAAGCAGCACCTGCGCTGGAACACCTTCCCGCACACCATCGGTAAGTTGCTGGATAGCTTGCGGCTGATCACCAGTTGGCTTATATTTAGATGTTAGTTTGAAATCCATAACGCAAAATTACTAATTTTCCATTATTTATAGTCATTTTTTGCTAAAAAACATGTAACAAGCTTTGATAATAAAGGAAATATGTGTAATTTTGCATGTCAATTTAAAAATATATGAGGAAAACCATCATTTACGCGTTCTCATCCTTGCTGTTGTTCAGCAGTTGTGCACACGAGTTCAATCAGGTGTACAAGTGCGATAACTTCCATTATAAGTATGAATTTGCCAAGGAGTGCTTCGCCAAAGGTCAATATACAAGAGCTGTAACCCTGCTTCAGGAGCTTATCACTCTGGAAAAAGGAACAGAGAATGCAGAGGAAAGCCTGTACATGCTTGCCATGGCCGAGTACTGCAACAAGGACTATGAGACTGCATCAGAGTATTTCAAGAAATATTATTCAAGCTATCCACGCGGACAATATGCCGAAATGGCGAAGTTCCATGTAGGCCAGAGTCTATACATGAGCACGCCAGAGCCAAGGCTTGACCAGTCTATGACTGTATCGGCCATAAATTCGTTTCAGGAGTTTCTCGACCTTTTCCCAGATTCCAAACTCAAACCAAAAGCACAGCAAAGGCTCTTTGATCTTCAGGACAAGCTCGTACTGAAGGAACTGTATTCTGCACAGCTGTACTTTGATCTTGGCCCGTACTTCGGCAACTGCAATGGCGGAGGCGACAACAACTATGAGGCTTGCATAATTACAGCACAGAACGCACTAAAGGACTACCCTTATACTAATATGCGTGAGGAGTTTGCCGTTCTTATCATGAAGAGCAAGTTTGAACTGGCTCAACAGAGCGTGGAGGAAAAGAAATTGGAGAGGTTTCAGGATGCAGAAGACGAGTGCTACGGCTTCATCAATGAATACCCAGACTCCAAGGAGAGAGCTACGGCAGAGAAATACATAAAGAAATGTAAACAAGTAACTAAGGATTAATTTAATATTGAACATAAATGGATTACAAAAAATCTAAGGCACCGACAAACACCGTTACGCGCAACATTCTTGACTTGTGCGAGGAAACAGGCAACATCTACGAGAGCGTTGCCATTATCTCCAAGAGGGCTAACCAGATTTCAACAGAAATCAAGCAGGACTTGAACAAAAAGCTTGCAGAGTTTGCATCATACAACGACTCGCTGGAGGAAGTGTTCGAGAACCGTGAGCAGATAGAAATCTCCAGATATTACGAGAAATTGCCAAAGCCATCACTTCTTGCTACAGAGGAATTCATAGAGGGTAACGTTTACTGGCGTGACCCATCAAAAGAAACCCAAGAGGAGTATTAAGGATGTTGCAACGTAAACAGACCTTGTTCCTGCTATGCGTGATGATACTCTCGTTTGTGGGAGTGCTCTTGCCATTGGGAACAATAGAACCCGAAGGAATGGGTGTTGGCGATATGGTCTACAACATTTGTATCAGAAAAGGTGATGGTGGCATGTCATTATCAGTATTGCCATTATTTATCCTTGATGTACTTGTATTCGTCATCTCGCTTCTCACCATATTTCTCTACAAGAACAGATTGTTACAAGCAAAATTGTGCATCAGTTGCATCTTGCTCCTTGTAGTATGGTATGCATACCTGATATATTGCTGGACAAGCATATTCTCTGTATCAGGTACTTTCCATGTAGGCTTCTCCTCTTTGCTGCCACTCATCAACATTATCTTGTGTTGGATGGCAAGGCATGGGATAATGAGTGATGAGAAACTTGTAAGAAGCATGGACCGTATAAGGTAAGCTATTCATACACATATTATATATATGTAGTCAATCAAAAATTTGTGCCGGACAGATATAGTAATCTGCTCCGGCACTTATAATTTCATAACAAAACTACCCACATTAAGCGTTAAACTGTAAACATCAAACTTTCATCTTTCACCAAATCTCTTGGTAGAAGTATCACCTTTAGCCGCTTATACCATTTCTTATTGGAGTTCCTGACATTGAATTCAGAGTGACCGCTAATGATATAGTAGTATGCGGAATATTCATCCATAATCTCAAAAAAGCCCGTTTTATGCGCGGGCATTTCTCGTTGATGGCGTTATCCAGAGGATTGACCAGATGGGCAACAGTAGCCTCTATCTTGCTATCATCCATCAGACGTGCCGACCATGAAGTCCACGACATTGCCGAGGGCAGATACGATGGGCGAATACAGAAGTACCAGCAAGGACTTACTAGATAGGTTAATGTTACAAAGAACCTCCCCGTTACTTGCAGTAGCAAGCAAACGGAGAGGTATGCTTATTGGTACTGGTGCGATTAACTATAGCCCGCCATCAGCTACCCAGATATGCTTTTCGTTATCGTTTCTGATTGCGATGTGCTTCTGCTCTTGTTTCCCATCGGGATGCGTCAAGGTGTAGAACACATAGGTGCCAACATAATCACCATCGCGACGTTCTTTGAATTCTGAGACTTTACATCCTTTCATATTCTCGCTCAGCGCGGGTAGTTCGCTCTTATAATTTATAAGTGCTTCACTGGCTTGGCTGTTGTCGGCGCTGATGATGGCTTGGAGTATGCGCTGGGCGGCTTGTGTAGCAGTCTCATTTTGGAGTTTACAGAGTCTGTCATCGGCTGTCGAAGATGTCATTTCTGTTACATCCGTCCATTGAGTGTCTGGGATTTGAATGAGATTGGCACGACTCATCATGACGTTATATTGGATATTATCGATATGAAGCAGGAGGGTCTTCTGGCCATCATTGACAACCCAGAACTTGACAAAGCGCAGCAGCCCGTCGTTTTTTGTGAATACATTCTCCACTTCCACCTCACAATCCCCCATCTTGCCAGTCTCAAGCAGTTGTTGCAGGTCGCTGTTTTTCTCTGTTCCCTTGAATGTCAAGGTGATGGTTGAATCACTTTCTGTACGCATCACTTCGTTCTTCTTGGAAAAATCGATGGCAGATTTCTGCATAGTCAGCAGACGCTCGGGGTAGATCAGGTTGATAAAGTATTCTAGGAAATTGGCAGCACGAGGCCCTTTTACGTAGCGCGCGTTAGGAACCCACATATATTGGTCCTGGCCGTCGAATACGATAACACGCCCATTCTGCTTCTCTACACGATAGAACACGCTGTCATTCTGTCTCAGGAGTCCGATGTCTATTCTCACGAAGTCGGCTTTTGGGTCGAAATAAGCAAAGTTTTCATTGGACGTTGTGCGGGCATAGACTGCCATTTGGAAACTGCCCACATTCTGCACACTTTTAATCCACTGCTCAAAGAGTTGGCCGCGTGGAGTCTCGGCCACAGAGGATGTGGAGAAAAGGTGGCTCCAACCGATAAAGAATCCCAGGAGGAACACTGCGGCGGCAGCGATGGGGCGCCAGAGATGGTTCTGCTTACGGGCTGGTCTGCTGATAGATGGTTGGGCAGATGTCTCCTGTGGTTGTAAGGCATTAAACGCTTCGGCCAGTTCTTCATAATAGGCCTTACATTCGGGACACTCAGCCATGTGTGCCTTACATTCTGCCTGCGTCTGCATGTCGATTGTGGTATCAAAAAGGTCAACCACCTTATCTTTAAATTCCTTGCAATTCATAGTCAATGTACTTTTTAATGTTAATGATTCGTTTGTTTCATTGCCTTGCGGATTTTCTCCAGTCCGTAGAGAAAACGAGATTTCACCGTGGGCAGGGGTAGAGAAAGAATCTCGGCTACATCAGCAAAGCTGTTGTTTCCATAGATTCGAAGACGTATGACCTCGGCCTGTTCCTCTGGGATTTCCACAAGTAGCCTGGCAATTCGTTGGTAGTCCGATTCGTCGTTTTCCGTTGTGAGATCTGCTATGTCAAGGCGAGCGTCCAAGGGTATTGTCCTGAGTTTTCCCAACGCAGTAAGTCGTGAGGAACACAAGTTAGAGAGTACACGAAAGATATAGTTGCGCCAGTCTCTCACTTCAACGCTCTTCTCATCAGAGAATTTTGAGCTGATTTTGAGGAAGGCATCTTGCAGCGCATCTTTCGCATCGTCTGTATCACCAAGACGGTAGCAGGCATACCTCATCAAGTGCGGTTGCTCCTGTTGAAAGTGTTCAGCGATTTCTTTCATTTTGATGTCGTTTTCTGTATTCATTATCTTTACGTTTTTGAGATGCATCTGATATAAAGACTCTAAAAGTCCGAAAAAGATTTAAATGAAAGACATTTTTTTAAAAGAAGGGCGAGAATGTACACAATTTCCATCCTCGCCCACCTTGTATAATTGTGCCTATCGCCACAGCGGCTCATTCTCCCACCCACGGGGAAGCTCCATCATTAAAACACGTCTCAGAACCGCCCTCGCCCTATCCCATTCGTTGAATCTCGTTTAGATAGAAGAATCCCTCGGGATGTGTCTTTTTAAGTTTGTTGAGTTTGGTAGGCATAGGGAGTTGAAGAGCCTGTGATGCCAACATACCTATATCGTCAGGTGTATAGTGTCGTATCTCGTTAATTCCATTCTCCAAAAGTCGGCTGAGGTAAACTACTTTGGCTGCATTGCCGATGGCAGATACGATGGGCGAATAGAGAAGTTCCAGCAAGGGATTTACGAGATAGGGTGTTGGTATTTTGAACAACTACTCACCGAAAATCTCCACAAGTTTCGCTTTTAATTCGTTCACACTGTTGAGTACAGAGATGATGGTGCCGTCGCGGTCGATGAGGAACAGGGCACTGTTGGCGGTGCCGTGCTTCTTGAACATTCCGAACTCGTCATCGAGGTCAACGAGGCAGGGCCAGGGGAAGGCGTGACGCTCGACGGCTTTGCGCATGGCATCGGTGGATTTGAATTCGTGGGCGAGGCTGAACACGTTCAGACCACGATTGCGGTACTCGTTGTAGATGGGGATGATGTCACAGGCGTCGCGGATGCAGGGCGAGCACCACGAGGCCCAGCAAATGACGAGCGTCAACTTATTCTTGTAGTATTCAGAGGCGCGGACTTGCTGCCCGTCTATTGTGCGCACATCGTAGTCGTTGTACTTTCGTCCGCAAATCTGATAACCCACAGCCTCTTGCTCGGCGATACGCTGATGCACGGGGTGGTCAGGATAGAGCGTGGGGTATTGGCGGTGGTAAATGTCAAGCATAGCGGCAAGGCCCGTGTCATTGAAATGAAAGCCCTTGAGCCGCCCGTCGAGTTCGAACAGGAAACCAAGCATCGGGTGGGTCTTATAATAGTCGAGTGTCCATTGATGATATTCGTTTTCTAGTTCCGCCATCGCCGCATCATCGTTCTCGTCCAATTTCTCATAGGCTGGCATGAACTTCGCTTCAGCCTCTTGTTCCATAGCGTGCCATGCTTGGTATTCCTTGCCTGTAGATTGGATGTCGAACTTGTCGCCGTCGAGCCGGATGGTAACAGTTGCGCCGTCCTCTGAGAAGAACACTTCCGAGCGGAGGGTCATGCCCTTCTCCATCACCTCGCCGAAGTCCACGATGTGCCAGCGCTCTATCTGTGCGTCCTCCACGTCGCACTCAAAGCGTCCGTTCTTTACCACTGATCGCAATGTACTGTTCTTCGGGTCTTCGCCGTCGCGGTATATCCTCAGTTCTACGGACGTTGTCCCTTCGGCCACCGTGCCGACGACGTGGCATTTCACTTGCGCCTGCCCCGCCATTGCGACGAGGGCAAGCAGTGCGGTGATGATGGTTTGCTTGTTCATATTTGTTTCGTTTTTTTTATTTCCTTTCCTCCAGCAACTGCTCAACGGTCTTGTCGTCACGGCGGTTGCCGTTCTTGTCGAAGAGGACGACAAAGGGGATGCCTGTGAACTGGAACTTCTCCTTCAGATAGCCCCATTCGGTGGGCGTGATGTGGATATGCTCGCCTTGGATGTTGTTGGGTTCGAGGAACGGGCGGCACTTCTCGGGCGTGTCGTCGGTGATGTAGAGGTATTTGACGGGCTTGTCCTTGTTGGCCTCCACCTCGTCGCGCATCTGGAGCATCGTGGCACGGCATGGGCCGCACGACATTTCCCAGAAATCGATGTAGAGCACGTTGCCCTTGTACGGCTCGACGATGCGCTGGAAAATAGAGTCGCCCTTGGTCATCGGCTTCTGCTCTATGGCCTTCACCTCGTTTTCCTTAATGAAGTCGCGATAGGTGAGTACGGCGCGACGAATCAGTTCGGGGTGAGTAATGACGGCCATTGTGGCAGCAAAGTCATCAGCAATAACATCATATTGGTCATTGTTCCATTTTGTGGAGCTGAAGATGTTGCGAAGTTGGCATACCTGTGCACTGAAGTCTGTGGGGCTGAGGTATAGCTTGTCTTGCAGTTCGTTCATCGCGTTTCTTCTGAACTCGCGTCGGAAGGTGTGTTTTCCCTGTAATTTGGTCTCGGCAATCTTGGGGTCGTACTCGAAGGGAATATATTCTAACACTCCGCCTGCATACAATGGACGCATAACAGTATACTCAACATAATTGAAAAAGAATTCATTACCAGCAATCATCAGCAACGGATTGTCGAGCAGATATTTCTCGCGAGGCGCTACGAAGCTGAAGAACTGCTGCCAATAAGCCGCTCTGTCTATGTTTTCCATATCCGTAAGCATGTAGTAGTGGCAAATATGCTCCAAATGTTGTGAGATAATATATGTGCGCAGGATGTCAGATGCCAAAGGTGAGCAGCCTTCAAGTTCTGGCAGTCCAGCGTTGATTTGGCGGGTGACATCATCAAGACAAGCCACCTGTACATCCCTCCACGTCATGAGCGAGTCAGGCCCCTTCTCGTGTATGTTGTCTCTCGCAGGGAAATCGCAATATGTTGTTCTTATGTTGTTAATGAGTCGGCTCACCTCGCCACTAACGCCCGTGCCGTCGAGGATGATGCCCTCTTCGCGGCTGGGCTTCGTCGTGTCCATCGTCACGTCCACCGTGTCGCCCGGACAGGCATAGACCTCGGTCAGCGGATAGACGAGCACGAACATCGGGTAAGGCACGTGCAGTTTCATCGAGAATGCGCCGTCGGCCTTGATGTCGAACAGCGTGGTTTCCTCCTTTCTGACGATATAGTCGCGCATGATGGCCATGATTCTGCCCTCCATGCTCTTGATGATTTGCGGGTCATTTGCAACGATGCGCCCCCTGATGAAGACCTCGCCGCCGTGGAGCCGGTACTCGCTCACCTCGGCGCTCGGGTAGTTCACCAGTTGCGGCACCTCCACCGTCTTCACTTTCTTCTTCGCCTCCACGCCGACGGGTGCCATGATGAGGGCGAGCAGTGCGGTGATGATCGTTTTTTTATTACATAAAATGCTCACGATCGGCCATCTGCAAACAAGTTTGCTTGGCTCTCTCTTAATCGCATTTTTCATTGTTCTTTTCGTTTATATTTGTCCTTACTATTATTAACCCTGTTCACACGGAAATATGGCCTCCGAGGCCGTTAAATTTTCCTAATCAGAAAAGAAATGGCGTGAAACTGATTCCGCATCGGTTTCTGAGGCATCGCCAAACGCCTTACGCCCAGATACAAGTATCAGCTCACGCAATCTTGCGTGAGCATCAACTTATATCATCCTTGGGCGTTCCTTATTTGGCGAATTTCAGAAACCAAGAATCAAAAAGTCAACGCTTCCTTATGTCGTTCTATGTTATGTCCTATCCACTCATGTTCTACTTACTTGATAGTGTTATTATTCTTCTTTTGGAAGTGGCCGTATTTCAGCATCCTTACTTTCGATAGGCTTGATATAGTCGGAGGCACTTTCGGAGGATATTACAGTCCGACCAAGTTGACGCTCCAAATCATCGCGGGTGTTCTTCGCAATCTGACCTCCTGCTTGTGCAGCCTGACGACTCTCACTCATACCTTGCGTCTGTCGCTGGCGGGCAATTTCTGTTGTTGCAACTTCTGCAAGGGTATTATAATATATTATTCTTGAAGTATATTATTAACTGAAGTGGGTGAAATAGTTTGCCAAAGGATATGAATACGTTTGCAACCCTGATAAGGTTAATAACCTTACGGCTGAAAGGTTAATAACCTTACGCCCGAAAGGTTATTAACCTTATCGGCAATGATATATATATGCATAGACCACGCAACAATATATTGTCACTCGAGATATAGCATGAACCGCAAATATGAATACGCCACAG
>NZ_NPJH01000012.1 GCF_002251365.1 Prevotella sp. P3-122 | reverse complement strand
CTTTCAGCCGTAAGGTTATTAACCTTATCAGGGATGCAAACGTATTCATCTCCTATGGCAAACGGTTTCACCCACTTCATTTAATAATATACTTCAGGAATAATATATTATTATGCGTCACTCCATATTTCTGATGAACCTGATTTTTTGAGGGTGGTTGCGAATTTGGGGTCTTTGACATTTTTTTCGGACAAGCCATAAAAAACACATCCCATACTACACCGAAACGTATTTTTTAACTCGATGGATAAACGCGGTATAGATATTTTTGCGTATCTTTGCAGCGCACGGAGCATGAAGTGTTTCCAAGGGAGGAACATCTTGCCTGCTCATACAACAAACCAATTATCAAATTAAGTAAATGAAAAAGATTTTTATTGCAGCAGTAGCTTTCTGCATGCTGCTTAGCGGATGCGGAGGCTTAGGAAACCTTGCCGGTGGTGCTGCCACAGGCACTCAGACATCAACAAACACAACATCATCCAACAGCACATTGGGCGCATTGGGAAACATCCTGTCAAGCGTAATCGGACTGGACAAGATTACTCAGGAGTCTCTCATAGGCACATGGAAATATAACGGCCCTGGATGTGCCTTCACTTCTGAGAACATGCTGGCCAAGGCTGGGGGCGAGATTGCGGCAAGCAAGATAGAGGAAAAGCTGTCAGCACAATACAGCAAGCTCGGACTGTCGGAATCGAACACATACATACAGTTCAAGGAGGACGGCACGTTTGCTGCAAGCATCAAGGGCAAAGCATGGAATGGCAGCTACACCTTCGACGAGACGCAAAGCCAGATTCAGCTCAAGGGACTGCTGCTGAACATGACGGGATACGTGAAGAAAGAGACAAGCGGCATATCCGTACTCTTCGAGTCGAAGAAGCTGCTGTCACTCGTTCAGACTCTCTCGTCACTCTCTGGCAGCTCTCAGCTGAGCACCTTAGGAGAGATAAGCAAGAACTATGACGGAGTACGCATTGGCTTCGACTTGAAGAAATAATATAGCAAAATGAGAATCTTAGTCATCAATCCAGGCTCGACTTCTACGAAGATGGCTGTCTATGAGGACGACAAGCCCGTCATGCTGAGGTCGGTCACCCACACTGCTGAGGAAATAGCCAGCTTCAAGGACATTACAGACCAGGAACCCATGAGGCGAAAGCTGGTCATCGACGAGCTAAGGCGAATGGACATCCCCATGGCCTTCGATGCCGTTATCGGAAGGGGCGGACTGGCAAAGCCTGTGGCTGGTGGCGTATATGAGATCAACCAGCAGATGCTTGACGATGTCAGGCATGCCGGACACAAGCACGCCTGCGACTTGGGATGCATCATAGCATACTCCATAGCGCAGGACATTCCTGGATGCAAAAGCTTCATCGCCGACCCTGGAGTCGTCGACGAGCTATCGCCTCTGGCGCGCATAAGCGGGTCGCCGCTTATGCCAAGGATATGCATATGGCACGCACTCAACCAACGGGCTATAGCCAAGAAGTTCGCAAGCCAGATAGGAAAGAGATATGAGGAACTAAACCTCATAGTATGTCATCTGGGAGGCGGCATCAGCATAGCGGCTCATGAGCATGGCAAAGCCATTGACGCTAACAACGCACTGGATGGCGAGGGACCATTCTCACCGGAAAGGGCAGGCTCGCTGCCTGCGGCAGACCTGATAAAGCTGTGCTTCAGCGGTAAGTACACCGAGCAACAGCTGTTGAGGCGTATCGCAGGAAAGGCGGGGCTGACGGCACATCTGGGTACCAACGACATGAAGGAGATAGAGAAACGCATTGCCAACGGTGACAAGCACGCCGAGCTGATTGTTGACGCGATGATATATCATGTGGCTAAAAACATCGCTGCCGAGAGCGCCGTGCTATGCGGCAACGTCGATGCCATACTGCTTACGGGAGGAATGGCACGCTCGGAATATGTCACCACAAGAATACGCAAGCGCATCGACTTCCTGGCTCCCACTTACTGCTACCCTGGAGAAGACGAGATGGCGGCCCTGGCCATGAACGCCCTGGCCGTAATGAGGGGGAAATGTGAGGCTAAGGTATATGAATGATATACCATACAGTATTCACACAAGGTGGGGCTAATTATTCCCACCGTAACTAAAAAAACGTCTGTCCAATATCCGTAAGGCTTTTGCCAGAGGTTATTGGACAGACGTTTTTACAGACGGTATCAGAAACCGTAACCCCAACTAATTGATTACTTGCTAATAATCAGTCATTAACTTTAGAGGACTTGCGGTTGCGCAAGGCTTCACGACGCTCGTTCAAAATTCTTGAGCAACGGCTGTTGATGTCGCTGTCGACCAACATATTGGTCATGATAAGTTCCTTTTCCATAAACAATCTTTTTACTTAGTGACGGTGCAAAGTTAACATTTCATGACGAATAAGATAGATTTCTGGTTGGGTTTTCGGCTCTTTTCTACGTCTTTCTTGACACAAATCAAACAAAAAGGCCTTTTTTGCTTGTCTATATGGGAAAACGGCAGTATCTTTGCATAAATACTGTTTCAAAAATCTCACTATCCAACATCAATGAGAAAACTATTATTGTTCGCTTATATCTGCGCAGCTGCCATCGGCGTGACAACGGGATGCAGGTTTGCCCATGAGGAACCGCTTGGTGATACCGTTGCGGCAAGCGTATTCGCACCCAAGGACACGGCAGCCATTAACAAGAAGAAGAAAGCAAAGGTTGCCGCTATCGTCAAGGACAGCGCAGACGTGTTCTACATAGGTAGCGGTAGCGACAGACAGACTCTTCAGCTGCTGAGCTATCCGTCAAGACGCGACACTTTCAGCTATGGCAAGACCGCACACATCAAGGTGGAAGGAAGTGCCGACACGGGAAGAGTGGTGAAAGTGGCTTTCTACGTGCTGCCATCGGGAGACTCACTAGTGAGCAAGGTAATGGAGAAAAAAGATTAGAAAAGAGGATAGCGACAAAGAGTCCTCCTCCATTCACAGAAAAAGCTGGGTGCATGCGGACAAATGGCAAAATACAGCTGTCTCCTCTCCTACGCATAGCGTTAGCCCTCATCCTCGGCATATGGATTGCTGACATTACCGCTATGCCATCTTACTCGTGGGCAACAATAGCGGCAGTATTTATTCTTGCTGTCTTTCTCACACGCAGCCATCCGGTTGCGCAAAGCACACTCCTTATGGCCACCATGACGGGCATTGGCGGGCTATTGCTGTCTGCATACAACAACAAACATGATAGCAGCCTGCCCATACACAGGCTGGAATATAAGGCCGTGGTAAGCAGCAGACCCTTCGTAAAGGGGAAAACACTGAGATGTGACCTAACGGTAACAGAGATTGGAAACACTCTGCTGGAACGACCCCTGAATATCAGGGCGAGCATAATGACGGACTCTTCTGATACAAGATGGAGAAACCTGAAAATGGGAGCAGGAATAGAAGCCGTATCGAAACTGAAAGAGCCTACCAACTTCTCAAAGGAATTCAACTACGTGAGATGGATGCGTTGCCATGGCTACAACGGGCAGACCTTCATAACCAAAGACCAATGGACTGCAGCCAACGTGCGCACGGAGAATATGGGAAGGAAACAGAAGATTGCCCTGACCATACAAATGGCGGCAGACAAGTTCAGAACCGAGCACATGGGACAGAGGAGATGGGAAGACAGAGATGCCAAGAGAGCGATAATAAACGCTATGACCATAGGCGACAAGTCTGCCTTGGACACCAGGATGAAGGAGGAGTTTTCCATTTCGGGAGCATCTCACATCCTCGCTCTGTCAGGACTGCACCTCAGCATAATATTCGGACTGCTGACAATGGCTGTGGGATGTCGCCTACGCCGTAATACTATCGTGATGACCCTGGTGCTTACCCTTATCTGGGCTTATGTACTGATGGTTGGCATGCCAGTAAGTATCATCCGGGCTGCCACCATGCTGACAATCTACTCCATAGCGGCAATTGCCAACCGAAACAAGATGTCACTCAACGCACTTGCCCTAACAGTAATCATAATCCTCGCTGCAAACCCGCTTGCCTTATGGGACGTGGGCTTTCAACTGTCGGTAATGGCTGTGGCTGCAATCATGGTCTTCAACAGGCACTTCCTAAACCTATACCATCCACGCACCAAGGTTGGCACATGGTTATGGAGCCTGGTTACAGTATCGCTGTCTGCACAGATTGGTACAGCCCCACTGGTGGCCTTGTATTTCGGACGGTTCTCGTGCTACTTTCTTATAGTCAACATCATCGTCATACCTTTGACCATGCTTATCATCTATGGCACCCTGCTGTCGTGGATTGTGGCAACCGTCGTAACACCATCAGCCATAACAATAGCAGTTACCTGGCTTGCAGGAGTAATGTACAGTTCGATTAAGTGGATTGCAGGGCTGCCATTGGCCTCGATTGAGAATATAGAGATTGAGGAATGGCACGTTTTGGCATTCTACTCCATAATTGTTATGATTGCCTTCGCAATAAAAAGAGAAAGGAATACACTATGAGTCAATAACGGCACCAGACATCACGACCTCAGTTCTATACGGAAAGTCGTGCCCTTGCCAACCTCTGACGACTTGACGAATATGTGCCCATGATGGTATTCCTCTACTATACGCTTGGCAAGCGACAGTCCCAGTCCCCATCCACGTTTCTTTGTTGTGAAACCTGGACGGAATACGTTTCTAATATCTTTCTTTCGGATGCCTTTTCCTGTATCGCTAATCTCGACGGCCACAATCTCGTTGGTAACACTAACCTTTATACTTATGCTGCCATTCTCTCCTCCCATCGCATCTACAGCATTCTTGCAAAGATTTTCTATCACCCACTCGAACAGCGAGCCATTTAGCAGCACAACAACATCGTGGTCGGGAAAATCCCTGTTGATGACAACACGGCTGGATGTACGGCGGTCCATATATTCAATAACATGATTCAATACAGCCTTCAAGTCGGTAGGAACGGGCTCTGGCAGCGAGCCTATCTTGGAAAAGCGGTCGGCAATAAGCTGCAATCTCTTTACATCCTTATCCATCTCGGGGATCAGCCCATCATCAGGATAATTCTCCTTGAGTATCTCTATCCATGCCATCAAACTCGATATGGGTGTACCAAGCTGATGGGCAGTCTCCTTTGACAGCCCCACCCATACCTTGTTCTGCTCCGCGCGCTTCGATGTGAGCAATGCAAATATGGCCACAACGACAAAGATGAGTACTATGCCCAGCTGAACATAAGGATAGGCAGCAAGGCGTTTCAGCAACAGCGAATCATCATAACAGACATCGATAAAGTCGGCTGTCTGACTGTCATCAAGATATATTCTTATGGTACGGTTTGCCTGACGAAGACGCTGGGCAAGTCCCGATACTTCCGATATGCTATCTGCCTGGGTGTTGGCCTTCAGAGGAATATTCCTGAACACCTGCACGGCTCCATTACGGTCGACAACTATGACAGGAATGGTGTTGTTCTCATTTATAACCTTCAACACAAGATTGAGGTCGGTATTCTCATCAGCTACATTCAATGTGCGCATAGCCTCTGCCCATACCTCCATCTTGTTGCGTTCCTCTGTCTCAAGGTCGTGGGTGAGAACATGCGAGAAATAAAGGGATGCCACGGCTATGGCTATAGCCGCGACAACCAATATTATCTTTACCTGTCGTATTCTGTCTGTCCACTGCATGTTAGAATAACGTTTGCCGAGGTGAAGTTATTGCATGCAGGCATCAATCATTTTTCTTTCTGCCTCACATACTCATTCCCATAACAGCCTCTCCTGGAGTGGTGTCAGCCTCACGGGGGAAATATACAGGCATTGATTTCTGCAATGGCAATATGCGCAGCTCCAGCTCGGTACAGCCTGATGGCATACGCCACAAACCATATAGGAATGGGCGGCCATTGTAGAAATTGTCGGCTACAAGCTTGCCATTGACATAGAGACGGGCAACGTCACCTCTATAGTCTATGCGCAACAGGCGACGGGAACTGGCTGCATCCGGGGCAATGCTTATGCGGTAAACAGCTGCTTTGGCGAAATCATCATCTGACGGCTCTTCCGCTACTTTCTGCGCACCAAGTGTAATGACTCTCTGATCAGCAGATGCCTCACGCACCTTTGTATACGCTACTTCCTGACAGGCTTCATCTGGCTTCACATCCAGAAACAGCCTCCCGGCATCACCAGACGTTAGAAGATAAATATTTCCTATTACAGGACGCGACAGTCCACGTGGCTTCACATTACGCAACGTCCTGCCATCCTTAAGCACTATCTCGGTGGGGATACCCGGTATCTGCTCCATGTAGACCTTACCGTCACGCTGGGCTATAATCTGAGCTGTAGCATAGCGAATGCCGGAAATATTTACTGGGAATATACACATGGCATTTGCAGGGATGGTAATCGGGCGGCGTGGGAATGTCATGCCACAAAGCTCAAACCTTACATTCTTCTTCGCACTAAGGTTCTGAAGACGCTCGTAATTGTTTACGAAGACAAAACCACTGTCACCCAACGAGCGATAACTCCAGCGAAGATGCCCGTCTTCGCCCTTGGCAATGTCCTGAGGACACGGGAAGGTTGCATCCATAGGAGCAAGCGTCTCTGCATAGTCGTGCATGAAAAGATGGAGCTTGCGCAACATATAATAATGTGGCAACGTCTGGCCAAACTCTCCCAAAGGAGCCTGGAAGTCATAGTTCTTCACAGGCATATCGTTATAATTGGTTGCTATGGTTCGCTGGTTCTCATGTAGGTATGTCATCCCTTCAGGATTTGTGCCGCCATGATACATATAATATCCCAACAGATTGCTGCCACTTCCCAACTTCACAAGTGCCATCGAATAGGCATCCTCCGGATAGACATATGGCCTGCGATGATAGGCAGTCATCATGCCACCACCCAACTCACAAGTGAAATAGGGATATGACTCATCACCTTTATTCACAGTCTCTTTCTGCTGGCCAAGTTGCTCGGTTGCAATGGCAGTGGAGCTTCTGAACGCCTTGAAATTGAATGCCTTGTAGTAGTTTCCTGATGTCTCCTTGAGACTTCTCTCCCAGAAACCATCCGCATAATCGCCATAAAGGGGCAGCATCTCGCCAAAAGGCACTGGTGTGGCAAGCTCTGGCCAGCCGGTTCGTGTATAGAAAGGTAAATCAAAACCAATATTCTCTGCTATGCGCTTAAGAGACATGAGATAGCTGCCCTTGCCACGATACTCATTATCAAATTGACAGGCCATTATTGGACCTCCGTCTTTCCATTGCAACCCCTGTATCTGGCTATAAACCTGACGATAAAGGCTCTCCACGAGCGCAAGGAAACCAGGTTGCTCTGAGCGTACTTTCACACCCTTGGAGAACACCCAGTCTGGAATACCGCCATTGCGAGCCTCTCCATGGCAGAAAGGACCGATGCGAAGCACTACGGGAAGATTCTCTGCACGACAAATCTCTATGAAACGACGTAAGTTTCTCTGACCGCTCCAGTCAAATATCCCCTCTCGCTCTTCTATGTGATTCCAAAAAACATATGTGGCAATAACTGTTACCCCACCTTCTTTCATCTTACGAACCTCATGCTGCCATTCGTCAGAAGGAATACGCGAGTAATGGATTTCACCCATTACAGGCACCACACGTCTACCGTCAATAATTAGACTTTGATTATCCCATGTCACATCAGCTATGTGCCGGTTATCGGAATATAGATGCTGGAAAGAGAACAAGAAACAACAAAGGACGAATAAGCAAAATTTAATTCTCATAAATGAAATTGTTTTAATCAAATAGTTATAGATAGATTATCGGTTGCAAAGATATAAAGAGATAATGAGAAAAAACAAGGAATTAATCATAAAAAGAATGGATTATTATATTAAAGTCCGTTAAGGTGTAATACGTAACTTTGTACATAAGGTAGTGCCTGAACAGTAATCAGACAAATACAACTGCTTGCAACATAAAGTATAATTAAAAACCATAAGAGAAAAGAAGGAAAGTAGATGATGCACTTATTCTCTTAAAGTCTATGGTTTAATTATGTGCGGACATTTATTATTCCATTGTCCGATGCAATAAAAAACGGGCTCCGAAGACATTCGTCCTCGGAGCCCTGATAAAAGAAGGCGGCTACCTACTCTCCCGCATTGCATTGCAGTACCATCGGCGATGGCGGGCTTAACTTCTCTGTTCGGAATGGGA
>NZ_NPJH01000011.1 GCF_002251365.1 Prevotella sp. P3-122 | reverse complement strand
AACCAACCTTGACTTGTGTTATACAAAGGAACTCCGCTCCAGAAAGGAGGTGTTCCAGCCGCACCTTCCGGTACGGCTACCTTGTTACGACTTAGCCCCAATCACCAGTTTTGCCCTAGGCCGACCCTCGCGGTCACGGACTTCAGGCACCCCCGGCTTTCATGGCTTGACGGGCGGTGTGTACAAGGCCCGGGAACGTATTCACCGCGCCATGGCTGATGCGCGATTACTAGCGAATCCAGCTTCATGGGGTCGGGTTGCAGACCCCAATCCGAACTGGGGATGGCTTTTAGGATTTGACCGACCTTGCGGACGGCCCGCTCTCTGTACCACCCATTGTAACACGTGTGTAGCCCCGGACGTAAGGGCCGTGCTGATTTGACGTCATCCCCACCTTCCTCACACCTTGCGGTGGCAGTGTCCGCAGAGTGCCCAGCTTAACCTGATGGCAACTACGGAGAGGGGTTGCGCTCGTTATGGCACTTAAGCCGACACCTCACGGCACGAGCTGACGACAACCATGCAGCACCTCCACAGGAGCCCCGAAGGGCCTCATCATCTCTGAATCGTTCTCCTGCAGTTCAAGCCCGGGTAAGGTTCCTCGCGTATCATCGAATTAAACCACATGTTCCTCCGCTTGTGCGGGCCCCCGTCAATTCCTTTGAGTTTCACCGTTGCCGGCGTACTCCCCAGGTGGGATGCTTAACGCTTTCGCTTGGCCACTCCATCATATAACGGAACAGCGGGCATCCATCGTTTACCGTGCGGACTACCAGGGTATCTAATCCTGTTCGATACCCGCACCTTCGAGCTTCAGCGTCAGTTGCGCTCCCGCAAGCTGCCTTCGCAATCGGGGTTCCTCGTGATATCTAAGCATTTCACCGCTACACCACGAATTCCGCCTGCGTCGCGCGCACTCAAGAAAACCAGTTCGCGCTGCAGTGCCACGGTTGAGCCGCGGCATTTCACAACACGCTTAATCTCCGGCCTACGCTCCCTTTAAACCCAATAAATCCGGATAACGCCCGGACCTTCCGTATTACCGCGGCTGCTGGCACGGAATTAGCCGGTCCTTATTCATGCGGTACCTGCAATATGGGACGCGTCCCACACTTTATCCCCGCACAAAAGCAGTTTACAACCCATAGGGCCGTCATCCTGCACGCTACTTGGCTGGTTCAGACTCCCGTCCATTGACCAATATTCCTCACTGCTGCCTCCCGTAGGAGTTTGGACCGTGTCTCAGTTCCAATGTGGGGGACCTTCCTCTCAGAACCCCTACCGATCGTAGCCACGGTGGGCCGTTACCCCGCCGTCAAGCTAATCGGACGCATCCCCATCCTTGTCCGCTAAACCTTTCGTCACAGTTGGATGTCCGCTTGTGACCTCATACGGTATTAGGCCGGTTTTCACCGGGTTATCCCGTGGACAAGGGCAGGTTGGATACGCGTTACTCACCCGTGCGCCGGTCGCCATCTCACCTAGCAAGCTAAGTGAATGCTGCCCCGCGACTTGCATGTGTTAAGCCTGTAGCTAGCGTTCATCCTGAGCCAGGATCAAACTCTCCATTGTAAAATATCATCTTGACCGCATATAAA
>NZ_NPJH01000100.1 GCF_002251365.1 Prevotella sp. P3-122 | reverse complement strand
TCGGTTACGGAGATTTTTATATAGATACATACAATGATGGTGAACTAATTAAAACATACTCTTTCGATTTTGGGACTATGGCTCTGCCAGAGAAACTGAGCTCCAAAACCTATGAAGAATTTGAAAAAATTGACAGCGAACCTAATTATTTCAAATGTATTACCCAGGCATTTGAAACACGCAATATTCTTTATGTGAAATTTGTAGGACCGAATCAAACTTTTTATTCTCTCTTCTATGATAAAAGAAATAACAAGCATGTTATAGGACCTTCGCCACAAGGTACGGGGATAATGATAATAGGCGCAGATAATGAATATATTTATGGAATTATTTATCCTGATTACATCGAGGATGTCTCCATTAGAGAAAAAATAGTAAACATAACAAAAAGTCCCGCTATTATAAAAATTCAGATCAAACATGAAGTGCTTAGTTAGTGCTATGGTATTAATCTTAACCATTTGCGCATGCAATACAGATAATAACAGAGTTCTACTGGAGTCATTTATCGGAAGTAAAGTTTCGTTGTGTACGGATTCCATGCTTTTTCTCAATGAGGACAATTATCAAAAGAGAAGTTTTAAATATACCTATGTTATTTATATTGATTCTATTGATTGCTCAGAATGTGCCATAAAAAGTATGGTGTGGTGGGCGAATGACATCGAAATGTCAAAAGCTATTGAGTCAGAAAAAATTGGATATGCCTTTATCTTTTCTCCACGCAAGATAATTAAAAATCAAATCATTTCAAAAATAAAGGAGGAATGTATATTTC
>NZ_NPJH01000010.1 GCF_002251365.1 Prevotella sp. P3-122 | reverse complement strand
TCGACAAGTGGGGTGCATCCATCAGTTCACTTAAGGTCGATGATGTCAAGCTCACTGGCGTTGACCGCAACGTTGCCGCAACTGTAGGTTTCCAGAACAATGGTGCCGATATAGCATACTTCACCTACGATACCACAGGTGCCTACGCTCCTGCCTTCGCCAGCCTGACGGCATCAACAGATTCACTTGTTATCGATGGTACAGGAAACAGCGCAACCTTCACTATCCATGCTGAGAATCTTGTTTCCGACATCAAGGTGTCGGCGACACATGGATTTGCCGTGTCTCCGACAACCATAAAGGCAGACGGTGGTGACCAGAAACTGACAGTGGTAAATACTACAACTCTTGCAGAGAATACAGGTAAGGTAATACTCCGAAGCGGTGACTTGCGTACCTATGTTGATGTACGCTCATTCGGCTCAGCCCTTGATGTGAAGGATATCAGTCAGAATCCCGTTTATACTGGAGGTGATGACATGAATAAAACCTTTGAGGGCTTTGCTCCCGGTACCGACGGATTTACTGTAGAGGTAAGGGCTAAGGTTGACGATCCTTCTATGGAACTTGCACCGTTTGCCGTTACAGCAGACAAGGTTGGCTTCCAGAGCTATATCAACTCTACATCAATGGGTATGCTCAATGGTGCCAATTCATATATCAGCAATGAGGAAATAAGCAACCCCGCCAATGGTGGTACATTCTACAACACCGACGGACTGTATCATACATACCGCTATGCCGTGACATCCGACAAACGCGTGTTCGTATACCGTGACGGCTTGGCCGTAGACACCTTCCGTGTTGCCGACCTTGCCTTGCAGCCCGACTGGAGTGTAGAGACAGGAAAGGCTTTGCGTAACCTTCTGAAGAACTCTGACTTCGAGGGAGAGTGGAACTTCTCCAAGAGCCGTAACATCGTTACCCGCATAGAGGGTTGGGACGTATATCCTTACGACCAGTACAACTCAACTCAGGAGATTGTTGCAGAGGAACGCAGTAACGAGGTTGACCAGAACAACCACGTGTTGTCTGTAAGCAGATACAAATGGAATGACGGCTGGTCAGCAGGCGAGATTTCGCAGATTGTAGATGTTGCTCCTAATGAGATATACACATTCTCTGCCCTTGCCAAAGGTGGTATAAAGAGCGATGGCACCAAACTCGGAAGCATACGTATATATGACCTTCAGAATGCTGACAACAAGACCACATTGCAGGTGACAAGTGATAGCTACAAGAAATATTCATGCGATTTTGAGACTCTTGCCAACACCAAGCAGATACGCGTTGTGTTCGCACTGGAACGCGACAAGTGGGGCGCATCCATCAGTTCTCTTAAGGCGGACGATGTCAGCCTGCGCGGCTATTCACGCAATGTGGAGCAACAGATAGGCTTTAAGAACAATGGTGCAGACATAGCCTACTTCGCATTTGATAACAATGGAGCCTTTGCACCTATGTTGCCAGGTCTTACCGCTCAGGAGATTACTGATGCAATAGAGAATGTCATCGCAGAAGATGCCGATGGCATCAGGGCTGTTGCTTCTGGCAATATGCTCACTGTATATGGTGCAGCCGATGGCAGTAGGGTAGTCGTTTACGCAGCAAACGGAACCCAAGTTGCTGCTGTCGACAATTATACGCAGGGTATGGGCATAGCTCTGCCAGGCTCTGGAATATATGTTGTTGCTGCCTTTAATGGTGGAGACAAGAAAGTAACGAAGGTTGTAAACCGATAATTAATCTTTGGAAGTCAGGGGATGACACGGAAATCCCTTGACTTCCATATAACAAATAACAGGAAACATATGAAAAGATTTTTCACTTCTTGGGTGCTTGCCGTGACAATGGCGCAACCAGTTGTGTCAGCTAACACCTTCACGCCGGGACAGACATGGAACGATACCCAAGGTTCTGCCATCAATGCACATGGTGGATGCATAGTCTATTCCGATGGTTACTACTATTGGTTCGGTGAGAACAGAAATGGTGGTAAAAGTGCGGGCATAAGCTGTTACCGCTCCTCAGACCTCTATAATTGGGAAAGACTCGGGCTTGCTGTAACGCCAACAGGCACCATGACAGATGAATGTCGGGATATAGCAAGCGGCAGAACGCTTGAGCGTCCGAAGGTGATATACAACGATAAAACCGGGAAGTGGGTGATGTGGATACACTGGGAGAACGGTTCCGATTACGGACAGGCCAAGTCGTGTGTGTGCATTGCCGACAAGGTTAGCGGACCATACACACTTGTTGACGTGTACAGACCGAACAACTGCGACGCCCGCGACCAGACTTTGTTCAAGGATGACGACGGAAAGGCATACCATGTCTATTCCACCAACATGAACTCAAATACTAACTGCGAAGAGCTCGCCGATGACTATCTCACACCTTTGACTGATTATAACACTCAGCTTAAAGGACGCAAATATGAGGCTGCATCAATATTCAAGGTGGGCGAGACTTATTATGGACTGTTCTCGGGGTGTACGGGCTGGTCGCCCAACCCCGGAAGATATATGTGGACCACCGACCTCATGGGAACGTGGACTGCTCCTGCCGATTTTAAGGCAAGCGATGGTACGACGGGTATAAACTTCTGTGTAGACGACGGTGCGTCTACAACATATACAAGCCAGAGTGCATATGTGATACCGGTGCATGGCAAGGAGAAGTGCTTTATATATTATGGTGACAGATGGAATTCCGGCAATATTCAGTCTTCGAAATATGTATGGTTGCCGCTGAGCGTACGCTCGGGCTATCCTGCTGTCAGATGGTATGACAGCTGGGATCTTTCGGTCTTTGACCATATGTATGATATGAAGCGCGTGAAGACACTTGCCGACGGCATGGAGTGCTATATCCTTGACCGCTATTCCAACAGGTTTGTATCGAGGCCTCAGAGTGTGCTTACCATTGAGGATGACGGCTCGACCAACCTTATGTTCCGTCTTCATGCCACCGATGACCCTTATGCCTTCCGTATAGAGGACACTACCACAGGCAAATATATGCAGGCTGTGTATGGCACAATGAGGTGGATGACTGATAATGCCGATGAAATGGCGCAAAAATGGTATTTCATACTACAGGAGGACGGATGCTATAAGATAAAGAATGTTGCCGACGGCTCTTGTCTGTCAGTATCGGGCAATTCCACACTGGCAGGCTCTGGTATCTACCTCAATGAGGACAGCAAGACCATACATCAGACGTTTGGTATATACTTCGACTCCGTGAAGCATGACGACTACGAGGAGGCTGATATATGGAGTCGCAACTATCGTGAGGAAAACCTCAGGAAGATGGAAATTCAGACTGCCATAGAGACCATTCCTTCTATCAGTCCAGCTGATGATGCTGTCTATAATATGAGCGGACAGAGGGTTGACAGGAAAAGTTTGAGAAGTGGCATATATATAATAGGTGGAAAGAAGATAATAGTGAAATGACAGACAGAAAGAAATTTCTTTGGCCATTGTGCATGATAGCCTTTGTGGTGCTTGGGCTCTATATCCTTCTGGGGTGGCTTACCCCATTCTTGTTGGAGACAGCAGCGCTGACACCATTCTATACC
Organism: Prevotella sp. P3-122; assembly: GCF_002251365.1. Classification (GTDB taxonomy): domain Bacteria; phylum Bacteroidota; class Bacteroidia; order Bacteroidales; family Bacteroidaceae; genus Prevotella. Next base: position 11,581 of record NZ_NPJH01000010.1, on the reverse strand, counting down.
ACATCGTGGTTTTTCCGCGACGTGGTGTCTGAGCCTTGTGGACTGCTGTTCTATGTAGGCTCTTTCTTGCAGAGTTGCTTTGCATTGCCGTGGCTGGGTGCCTTGTTGCTGACCGCAGTACTTGCGCTTCTTGCAGAGACGTTACGCAGGGCGTTCCGCATATCGCTGGCGTGGTCGCCCCTGTGCCTCCTGCCATCGTTGCTGTTGTTGCTGGCCTATACAGAGTCGGGCTACCTGTTCTGGCTCATCAAGACTCCAGCCTTAGCCTTTACCATGCCACTTGGCATGTTGTTTTCAGTGTGCTTAGTATGCCTTTGGCTTAGAACAGACAACGTATGGCTGAAAGCTCTGTGGACATTGGCTGTGCCGTGCGTGGGCTATTGGCTTGTAGGTACTTTTGCGCTCTGGGCAGCTATGATGGCGGCATTGTCGGAGATGGTTGCATTTGCTGCCTTTCGCAAGAAGAAATGTCTTCTGTTTATTTTAGGTCTGTTAGTTGTGACAGCCGTTGCACCACGGATGTACTATACTTCAGGACTTGTTCATCTCAAAGCCTCGGAACTGTATGTTGTCGGCTTGCCCGACTACTTGTGGAATGCAGCCGAGAGGTTCCTCTGGTGGCCCGTACTGGCATCGTATGGCATAGTGGCTTTTCTGCTTCTAGCTCCGTTGCGCAAGGGTACCTGGCCCGCCGTTGTTTTGTCCATTGCCTTGTTGACAGGTGGAGTGTTGTGGCTGTTGGACTCTACGTTTACAGATGCCAATTTCCTCAACACCCTGAGACAGAAGCAGGCCTTTGAGAGTGGTGACTACGAGAAGGTTGTAGAAATAGCCCGCTCGCAGGAACAGCCCCCTACACGCTTGCAGGTGATGCTCACCCGAGAGGCACTATGGCAGTCAGGAAGGGCGGGCGACATGATGTTTGCCTGTCCCGATGGCGATGCACCATGTGCCAGTCCTCGGCCTTTCCAGTATCTTCGTCTGCTCTGTGGCCGTTTGCTGTATTATTATGAGGGAAAGGTAAACTATGCTTACCGCTGGTGTATGGAGGATATGGTGGAGTATGGTCTCCGGCCCGACTACCTGAAATACATGCTTAAGTGTGCCGTCATAAACGGCGAGGCCAAGCTTGCAGAGAAGTATGCCTCGTCTTTGCGCCATACATTATGGTATAGCCATATTGCTGACCAATATTCTGGTCTCATCGGTAATCCGTCAAAGGTTGCCGCAGACAAGGAGATGAGGCGCATACTGCCTTTGATGAGGTATGGTGATGTGCTCGATGGTGACGGAGGTATGATAGAGGTCTACCTGCTCAACAGCTATGCCTACTCTTCGGGAGGCTCTCGCGAGATTGTTGAGAGGGCTTTGATGAACAGTCTGATAATGAAAAACCTTGATGGCTTCTGGCCAAGGTTCATGTCGTTGCTTGAGGGATGGAAGGGGCATGTGCCCATTCACTGTCAGGAGGCTGCACTTATGGTGGCCCAGCTCAAGGGTGGTGTTGACGTGTCGGTCCTGCCTATCGATGATACCGTAAGGCAAAGGTTCGAAAGACTCGTTGAACTGTCGGCACAGAATGGTGACCAGGCTTCAAATGCCTACATGCTGCGGCCAGAGTTCGGTGATACCTACTGGTACTACTACTTCTTCGTTGAAGGATTGAAAACTAATTAATATATCTCTATGGATAAAGTCAAACAGCTAATCTTTGCACTCCTGCCATTGTTGCTTTTGTCGGCCTGCACACCTTCCGTGCCCGACCAGGCTGTCGACAACAACATGCTTGCTAAAGTGTTTCCTGACAACAGTGGGGCCACATTGCCGCCTAACATAGCACCATTGAATTTCCGTGTACAGACGGAGTGTGATGAGTGCATAGTACGAATTGCCGCCGCTAAGACAGGCAATGAGATAGTAGTGCGTGGCCCCGAGGTGGATATTGACGTTGATGACTGGCACAAGCTTCTTGATAAGGCCAAGGGAGGCAACCTGCTTACCGATATCTTTGTCAGACATGGAGATACTTGGTATAAGTTCGTGACGATAGTCAATCCTGTTGCCCTGGAGCCAGTAGATCAGTATCTAACCTACAGACTCATCGAACCGTCTTACGTGGACTATGAGGATATGGTGCTCTGCCAGCGTGACGTGACCTCCTTCGACGAGCGTGTGCTCTACAGCAACCGTATGCATGGCGAAGGTGACAACGGACAGTGCATAAACTGTCATGTGGCGCAAGACTACAACAGGCAGGGACACTCCCAGTTTCATGTAAGGCAGTATAATGGCGGTACTGTGTTCATAGATGACGGAAAGGTGACGAAGGTGAACCTCAAGACTGCCAGCACGCTGTCTGCGGGTGTCTATCCAGCTTGGCATCCTAAGCAGGAACTGGTGGCATATTCGGTTAACGAGACTGGGCAGGTGTTCCACACACGTGACCTGCAGAAGATAGAGGTTATTGACTATGCCAGCGACCTTATACTCTATGACCGCAAGACCTCAAAGGTGTATGACATCGACAACAGCAAGGACGAGTTTGAGACATTCCCTGCGTGGAGCCCTGCCGGCGACATGCTCTACTATGCCTCTGCACACTATGTCCGCCAGACCGATGACATAGATGCCGAGCTCGACTCTGCCTATCAGTCGCTCAAGTACAATGTCTATAGCAGGACATTTGACAGCCGCTCGAAGAAGTTCGGAGAACGAAGACTCGTTCTTGATGCAGCTGCTATGGGCAAGAGTGCCTCTTTTCCGAGGGTGTCTCCCGATGGACGTTATCTTCTCATGGCACTTGCCGACTATGGTCAGTTCCATATTTGGCATCGCTCTTCCGACCTCTATGTCCTCGACCTTAAGACTGGTGTGATGAGGGAGCTTCGCAAGGCCAACAGCCCCGATACTGAGAGTTACCATAACTGGTCGTCAAATGGCAGATGGATAGTGTTCGCATCGCGAAGGGATGACGGTAGCTATACAAGGCTATACGTGTCATATTTCGACCGCCAGGGCATTGCTCACAAGCCCTTCCTGCTGCCACAGCAGTCGGCCGACTACTATGAGAACCTGTTCAAGAGCTACAATGTGCCGGAATGGATGGTGAATAAGGTAAAACCAGATATGATGAGGATAACCACGGCTGTCGGGAAGCCAGCTGTCAATGCCGTATATGGAGGCTCGGCACTGGCGACTCCCGACCCGGCCACGTCCTCGAAACAGATTCGAAACAATAAAAAAGAAAATATTTATGATTAACTAAAACTATTACCAATTATGAGAACTAAACAATTGTTATTAGCATTGTTGCTTTCGCTCATCGGAATTCATGTTGCGGAAGCGGAGTCCTACACTCCAGTTAAAGGTGGCAAAATTGTTACCGATGATGGTATCTACATCGTCACAGGCGACAATATCATTCCCAACTCAGACTTCAGTGAAGGACTGACGGGATGGAAGGCCGGTGACAACTCTGACCTTTCTGCCGACAATTTCGAGATTATTCCCGATGGCGGTCCCGATGGCGGTCCTTGTATTCACGCTCTCGGTGGTGCAGGAAGCAGTTCTAACCAGACCCTCAAGACAGGATGGGCTATCGAGAGTGGCAAGACATACGTATTCACGGTGTGGGCTTACCGCACACAGAGCGGAATGTCGACCAATACTCAGTATAGCCAGGTATGGCAGGGCAATAGCGAGACTGATGCCAACACAGAGATAGGAATGATTAAATACCAGGCTGACACGTGGGTTCAGAGCCAGTTTGTGTTTACTGCCGAAAAGGCTTACTTTGTAGCCAAATTCGCCTGGCTCGATGCGGCATCGAGCTTTGCATACTTCTTCCTTGCCGAGATGGAGAAGAGCAACGAGCTGTTGAAGACGTCGCTTGAAGCGTCAATAGCTGCAGCTCAGGATGTCCTGGATACCACAGAAGAAGGTGATGAGAAAGGCCAGTACACAACAGCCGTACGTAAGACTCTTTCAGATGCCATTGCCGCAGCGAAGAATGTACTTGATACAGCTACAACACAGGATGAGATAAATGATGCAAAAAAGGCTCTCGACACAGCTGTAAAGACATACACGGCAAGCATGAATCCTCCGTTCAAGCTCGGCGTGGGGTATACAATCACTAATGTTGCCGGCTCGCTCAGTCTGACATCAGGCGACGGTACGGTGCGTATAGCCACTCCCGACTTTGCCGACAGCACACAGGTGTTCTACTTTGAGAAGGCTCCTGAGGGCGCAGAGGCTGTTGGCTACAATATGCGTGATGCAAATGGTACCTACATCTGGCGCAGCGGCTCGTGGGACACAAAGTCGGGCGAGACAACTCTAACTGCCAAGAACGCCATATTCAATGTTGTTGAGTATGATACCTTCGTGCAGATAAAGAATGAGGGTAGCGGCTCTGTGCTCGGTGTGGACAAAACTACTAACAACTCAGAAGTTTATTCAAACAAGGGCGGTACAAGCTCGAAAAACTGCTGGATTCTTGTAAAGCATACTCCTACGGCTGCACTTGAGTCTGCCATAGAGAAGGCTGAGGACGTAGCATCCTCTGCCGAGGTTGGTACAGAATACTATCAGGTACCGCAGTCGGCACTCGATGAGCTTAATGCTGCCATCACTACTGCCAAGGATGCCCTGCTAACCATCACCACTCCAGATGAGGCTAAGGTTGCCGTTGCAGCCCTCGAAGCTGCCATTGTGAAGTTCAACGGCTCTTTCAATCCGCTGCCTGACTTTGCCAATGGTGAGACATATACCGTTACCCATTATGGCGGATGCCTTCTCACGACAACGGAATCGGGCAATGCCACGATAACGACTAAGGAGGAAACGGGAGCTTCTGATGAGCAGCTCATGGTATTAGAGAAAGCTACTTATCAGGACATGACGGATGTATACTATGTGAAGTCCGTAGCCAACGGTTCCTATCTCGTCCGTGACGGTAACTATAATACCAAGTGGCGTGCCGACAGAGATACACTTGCTGCCATTATACAGGTATGCCGTCTCGAAGGCAAGTGGCTCGGAATGAAGTTTGTCTCTACCTCCACCTTCCTTGGTGTTGATGGACAGGGGAGCGGCTCTAAGACATATAGCGACAAGGCTGGTGTAGGCAACACTGGAGCCTACTGGACCATCGATGCGTATGTTGCCATAGTTCTCGACCGTGTAGCTTTCAATGCTGCTGTGACAAAAGCGCAGGACGCTCTTGCTGCCATGAAGCCGGGATACAAGACGGGTGAATATTTCCAGGAAGACATAGACGCGTTCTCAAAGGTTATCAGCAAGGCTAAGAGTGATGCCAACAAGGCGCAGTCGCAGGAGGCTCTCGATGCCATCACATCACAGTTGCTTGCAGACATTGATGTTTATGTTGCCAAGGCTCACGACAGGGATTACCTGAACGTTACTGCTCTGAAGGCTGAGGTGGATAAGGCCAAGGCAACACTTGATAAGAGTGTTGCAGGCGATTGCAACGGACAATTCCCACAGGAGGCTATCGACAAATATGATGCCGTATATAAGGCTGCGGCCGCTGTACTTGCTGACGAGAACTCTACACAGGAGCAGGTGGATGAGGCCACTGAAACTTTAAAGGCTGCTGCTGCTGAGTTTGCTGCTGCCAAGGTGGTAATAGATTTCTCTGAACTCAACTTTGCCATAACTGATGCGCAGACGATTGTCAAGGACAAGGCTGACTTCGTTGGCGAGGGACCGGGAAGATACTCTCCTGAGAAGTATGAGGCTCTGAAGACTGCCATTGCAGCAGCACAAGCCATTGCAAAGAGCAATGAGGTAAATCAGAAAACTGTTGACAAGGAGACTGAGACTCTTATTGATAAAACCAATGAATTTGTGGAGTCATTCGTTGACAACGACTATTCTGAGCTGCAGGCCCTTGTTGAACAGGCGGAGGAACTGATACGCAAGGCTGAGGCTGGAGAGATTGAGTGCGATCCACAAGACCTTCAAGACCTGAAAGACTCTTACGAGCGCAACTCTGCGGCATTAGAGTCTAAGGACCAGAATGTAATAGACCGCGCAGTGAAAATTCTCCGCCGTGATATTGAGATATTCAACAACATCACTACTGGTATCTCGCTGATACCCGCAGGAACAGCTGTGAAGGTGTTTACTATCAATGGCCTGTTTGTTGCCGACAGCCTCGACCGTCACTTCACTCCTGGCATCTACGTCATCCGCTATTCCGTAGATGGCAAGCAGGTTGCAAGGAAGGTTAGAATGAGATAACCGTCGCTTGCGTGAAAGCATAAAACTTGCAGGCAGCAGGGCCATAGAGCTCTGCTGCCTGTTTTTGGTATCCCCCTCCCCCCTTGTGTCTTTATAATCCCTCCCTCGTATTTTTACTATCTCCTCTTTCCGCCTTTCTTATTCCTCCTCATGTCTTTTCATTAGCTTCTTTATGGTTCAACAGGAATTTCCTTGGGCTACTGTGCCCCGTGGGGTGAGCTTTCCTCTAATCCAGAATAAGACAGACCGTATCTGTGCCAGTTATTGCCTGTCTAAGACGCAAAGCTTTGCAACCGCCCACGCAAAGCTTTGCATCCGCTCCTGCAAAGCTTTGCATCCGCCATCGCAATGCTTTGCGTGAAAAGAGGCTTGCCAGAAAAAACTATAACGATAACCAAAACGAAAACCAAAATGAAGACAAAAACCATGATAAACCCCTTGAGGAGGATGGAGGCAGAGCCTTGCTGTCAGGCTTCCGCTTTGGTCTTATAAGAGCTGTGCTCTTAACGCCCCAAGCGAAAGCCTGGCAGCACCTTCTTTCAGAAGGCCGCCATCCTCTTCAAGGCGATAAACAGAAATAAACATTTCCTTAAGGAGATTTCTGTTGGTTTGATGGGTTCGATAGGTTCGAGGGGTTATGAGAGGGTTTGATAGGTTCGAGGGGCTTTTCTTGGTTTTTGTCTTCGTTATCGTCCTTCGTCCTTCGTCCTTCGTCCTTCGACCTTTGACCTTCGTCCTTCGACCTCATAAAAAAACTCCTGCAAGCGTGGGCTTGCAGGAGCATATAGATGGAATTGTGAAGTTGTTTACTTAGCGATAGAAACAGCTACACGGTTGAGCTCGTTAACTGGGTAGATGTCGCTTGTTGCGCCACCAGCCTCGGTCTTGATGCGGTCGGCAGAGATACCGAGCTTGTTGATGAGCATGTCGGCAACAGCCTTGGCACGAGCCTCAGAGAGCTTCTGGTTTACCTCTGGGTTGCCCTCAGGAGAAGCGTAACCCTTGATGGTAACATTAGAGTTAGGATTAGCCTTGAGGAAGTCAGCGATAGCCTTCACGTTGGCAGCCTGCTGAGTGCTGATGTCGCTCTTTGCACACTGGAAGAATACGTTAGGCAGTACGGTCTGCTTATCTACGACAGTCTTAACAACTTCCTTAACCTCAGGCTTACGGTTCTTCAGGGCTGCGTTCTCTGCCTGAAGTGCGTTGATGCGGTCGTTCAGAGCCTTCAGCTCAGCAGAGTTGTCCTTAACGACAACCTGTGGCTTGGCATCAGGAAGAACGAGTGAAACACCAAGAAGCAGGGAGGTATACCAGTCGTGAGAGCCTGGTTCCAGACGGCCATTGAACTGGTCGTTGGTGTTGTCGGCACGATACTCGAGGTTGAAAGCGAGGTTCTTTGCTACGCGCCAGTCAAGCTGTGCGCCCACGCGGATGTTTGGAGAGAACTTGCTTGAGTTGGTTGTGGCCATGCCTGACCAGTTGAGGCCCACACCGGCGATACCATAAAGGTTCAGGGCGCGGCGCTTCGGAGAAATCAGGTTGAGCAGGTTCACCATAGCGTCGAAAGATCCTGTAGCATACTTGAAGCTCTGCTTCTCACCGGTAAATTCATTATACACCTTAGAGTTGCAGCCCTCGATGCCGAGGCGTGTAGAGAACAGCGGGCTGATGTTGCGACCTACATTGAGACCGAACACTGGCGAGATGAGATGGCTCATGCCGGGAGTGTTGGGCAACTGAATGCCGCCCTGAAAGTTTACGAACCAGCTTGGGTTGTACTTGCATCCACCGCAGCAAGCCTTTCCTTCTTCCTTACCGCAGCACTGTGCGTTTGCTGACATTGCTGTAAGGACAGCAGTCAGAGCTATAACAAATATTTTCTTCATTGTCGATTTCAATTTAATAATTAGAATGTCAACTTAGCTGTGAGCTGCATACGCCAGCGGCTGTAGTAGTCAGAGTAAGAGCGCATGTCGTAGCTACCCTTGTTTGTGAACTGATAACCTCTTTTCTTGCTTTCAACAATTGTACCAGCATTGTCAACGCTATATACTTTCATATTTCCGTATGACAATGGTGAATAGTAGTTGTAGCCACCTTGTGAGAGAGTGGCACCCCACTTCTTGTTCAGCATATTGGTGAAGTTGATGATATCGAGACCAATCTGGATGTAGCGGATGTCCTTACCCCACTTGAAACCGAACTTGTGGTCTATGTGCAGGTCGAGACGGTTCTCCCAGTCCTCGTTGTCTGCGTTGCGATCGAAGTATTCACCACGATGGTTCTTAATATACTTCTCGCTTGAAAGCCACTGCTTGAAATCGGCAGCCTGCTGCTCTGAAGTCTTTGTTACAGCACCTGTATTCTTATTGGTAACAGGTACGAAGAGACCCTTGTTAAGCATGGCATCAACCTCAGCATCTGTAGGAATATACATAAGGTCATTGTAACCACCGTCACCATTGAGGTCACCGTTTACATAGATAGAGTATGGTGAGCCTGAGTTGCCTGTGTAGATAAGACCGATAGTAGTCTTGTTGTCGATAGTGCGGCCTGGGTTCTTGTTCCAATTGATGTGCTGGTAAGCAGAAACCATAACCTGATGAGGAATGTTGAAGTTGGAGTTTGCAAGCTCTGGCTTGTTAGGATTGCCGTGAGTATAGTTGTACTGCCAGTTAGATGCTGCTACAGAAGAAGAACCGTTGTTGATGGTCTTAGACTTGCCATAGGTGTAGCTTGCCATAAGGTCGAGACCGAAGTCGAAGCTCTTCTCAGCCTTAACAGAGAGGTTGTAGCTGTAACCCTTGGAAACGTTGTCGAGAACGTAGATGGCTGAATAAGGAACGGTGCTCTTCTCGTACATTGGACGGTTGTCACCATAATCAGCGAGACCGGCATATTCATTGTAAGTCTTGCCTGTCGCAGTGATGTCGTAGTTCTTGACAATCATGTCGTTGATGGTCTTTGAATAGATGCCCTCAACGGTCCAGTCGATACCGAGTAACTTGAAGTCGGCAGCAAGATTTGCACGAAGCTGCTGGGCGAACTTGAAGTTCTTGTCGAATACGTTAATGGTCTGAGCATTCTGTGCAGGAGACTGTGGGTTAACCCGCAAGTCTGCCAAACCTGCATTGTTTGCATTGTATTGAATCTGTATGTTATCATTATTCTGCTGAGAGTCATAGCTAAATTGAGCAATACCATTGTTTGAGAAGTTGTTTGATATCCAAACATAAGGTACACGGCCAGTGAAGATACCTACACCACCACGAACGATGAGGTTGCGGTTCTTAAGAACATCCCAACGGAAACCGAGACGCGGAGACCACATTGGTTCAACGGCAATCTTATGGTTGGTCTTAAGATCCCATCCCTGCTGAGCTGCATATACATTGAACTCTGCGTTCTGTATAGGTGTGTCAAACATGATAGGCATGTCGATGCGGAGACCGTATGTCAGGTCGAAGTTGTCGGTAACAGCCCACTTGTCCTGAGCATAGAAGCCAATCTGGCCGGCAGAGAACTCTGGCATCCAGCGCTTTGTGCCAGTTACAGACTCTACACCCTGGCCATAACGGAAACGTGCAATGTTACCACCGTAAAAATCATTTGGTGAATTGTAGATATATGTGCCATAAAGATCTTGACAGAAGAGGTTACCGAACTTGTAGAACTCATCGTGTGTACCTAGGGTGATAGAGTGATGGCCAGCGTTGATGGTGAAGTTGTCGGTAAGAGTATAGATGTCCTGATTAAGCTGGTTAGCCATTGAAGAACGTTCGTTACCTATGTTAAGTGTGCCGCCACCAACGTTAGAAATCTGAATCATTGGGAATGGGTCGCCAGGATTACGCTTGTCGCGTACAGATGTCCAACTTGCGTGGAACTCGTTGTTCATGTTGTCGCCGATGCGGCTGTTAAGCTCGAATACCAGTGAGTTGGTCTTTGAGCAGAAGTCATAAGCATAGTCGTTGGTAACGAGAGACTTTGCACCTGCTGTATTGTTGTTCTGCTTTGCGTCAACGAATGACCAGCGCAGAGAGGCGTGGTTGCGGTCGTTGATGTTCCAGTCGAGCTTCAAGCCTACCTTGTCAGAGTATGTGTACTCCTTCGGTGTGCCGAGAGTTCCACGATAGGTTACGCCCTGAGCGGCAGCCTGCTGCTTTACATAGTTGAGAATGTCGTTGGCAACGCTGAAGTCAACCTTGGACATGCCGTTGTCTGTAGAATAAGCATTGTCATACTCCTTCTTTGAACGCTCGAAGTTGGCGAAGAAGAACAGTTTGTCCTTTACGATAGGACCGCCGAGGGTAGCACCGAGTGTCCAGTCGGTCATGTCGCCATATTTGGCAGACTCTTTACCGTCGTGCGTCTCGTACTTGTCAGATACCATGTCGCCATTCTGGAAGTAAGAGTAAACGCTTCCGTGTACCTCGTTGGTACCCGACTTGGTGGTAGCGTTGATGGCACCACCAGTGAAGCCTGACTGACGAACGTCGAATGGAGCGATAGAAACATGTATCTGGTCGATAGTCTCCATAGAGAATGCCTGTGTGCCAGCCTGGCCACCATTAGCACCGTTGGCTGTCAGACCGAACACGTCGTTAGACATGGCACCATCAATCTGGATGGCGTTGTAACGGTTGTTTGAACCGGCGATTGTCATGGCACCACCCTCTGAAACCTTTACGAAAGGATTGATGCGGGCAACGTCGGCCACGCTGTGGGTAATTGTTGGCAATTCCTGAATGCGCATGTTGCTGATAGTCTGCGCAGCACCATTCTTTGTGCCGTTAACGCCAGCCTCGCCAGTAACGACTACGTCGCCGAGGGTCTGGGTGTCGTCAGTCAACCATACCTGAAGGTTGTAGGATTCACCGAGAGACAAGGAGATGTTCTCGAAAGTCTTTGTCTTAGCACCAATGTAAGATACCGTTACGGTGTAAGGACCGCCTGCACGCATACCCTGGATGGAATAGATGCCTTTGGTGTTTGTAACGGCGGCATACTTTGTTCCAGAAGGTACATGGACAGCCTGTATGGAAGCTCCAATAACTTCCTCACCGGTGGCCTCAAGTGTAACCTTACCATTAATGCCAGAAGTTGTAACCTGAGCCATTGCTGACGACAAAACCATCATCAACATAGCAGCAAGAATAGCAATCTTTTTCTGCATAACTTTGTAAAATTGTTAATTAAAAAATATGGTTGGAATTAAAATGAATTCTAAAATTAATTGTTATCCGATGCAAAATTATACAAAATTTTTAATACAGGCATCACAATTATATTTAAAATTTGTTAAGTCGCA
>NZ_NPJH01000001.1 GCF_002251365.1 Prevotella sp. P3-122 | reverse complement strand
AATATCACCGCAAGTCAACCATGTCAAAGGCAGAAATTATGGTAATCATGATACTGTTTCATGATTCAGGCTACCGTTGCCTGAAACATTTCTATATAGAAAAGGTATGCAGACATATGCGTCACCTCTTCCCGAAAGTTGTCTCATACAACCGATTCGTGGAACTTGAAAAGGAAGTAGCCATCCCTTTGGCTCTATTCATCAAGAAGGTGCTGCTCGGAAAATGTACTGGCATAAGTTTCGTGGACAGCACTCCCCTTAGAGTATGCAGGAACCAGAGGATACATATCCACAAGGTATTCAAGGGCATTGCGCAAAGAGGCAAGTGCTCCATGGGATGGTTCTTTGGCTTTAAGCTGCATCTGATATGTAACGAGAGGGGTGAGTTGCTGAACTTTATGATAACCCCCGGGAGATGTGGATGACAGGAAACCATTGGAATACAAAGCCTTCGTAGAATTCATATATGGCAAGCTGGTCGGAGATAAAGGGTATATCAGCAAGAACCTTTTCCAACGCCTGTTCGTGGATGGCATACAGCTTATCACCAAACTTAAAAACAACATGAAAGGTGCCTTGATGAGCGTGTCTGACAAGCTGCTGCTTAGGAAACGAGCAATAATAGAAACGGTAAATGACGAGTTGAAGAATATTGCACAAGTGGAACATTC